>NZ_MVIF01000009.1 GCF_002086675.1 Mycobacterium persicum | reverse complement strand
GGCGCCAGGGGCGGCGACGGCGGCAAGGGCGGCGACGCCGACGCCGTTCACGCCTATGGGGGCAAAGGTGGCGTAGGCGGCCAGGGCGGCGCAGGTGCATCCGCCTTTGGCGGCGGGGCCGGCGGTAAGGGCGGAGCCGGTGGTGCCGGCGGATGGGAATCCGGCAACGGCGGTGCGGGCGGCCACGGCGGCCAAGGCGGCGAGGGCGGCGACGGTGCGGGTGGCGGGCGCGGTGGCAATGGCGGCGGCGGCGGCGACACCTATCGCCTGTTCCTGAGCGGCAAAATACCCGCGCCAGACGCCACCCCGGGCGTGGGCGGTGCCGGTGGTGACGGCGGTGTGGGCGGTAACGGTGGTGCCGGCGGTAATGGCGGCGCTGGCGGTGCCGGCGGCGCGGCAACGGCAGGGATTGCGGGCAGCCACGGCATCGGCGGTCAGGCCGGCTCCGGCGGCGACGGCGGGTCCGGCGGCGACGGTGGTGCCGGCGGCACCGGCGGGAAAAATGCCGATCCCTTCTTCGGCAAAGGTGCTGACGGAGCCGACGGCCGGTCCGGGGCCAACGGGGTCCGGGGCGCAGACGGTCAGGCGGGCGCCTCTGGTTAATTCCGGCGGCACTCGAACTCTCCCGGCAGTGTCGACCAACCTGCCGGCACCGGGTGGCCATGCGCCGTCGAGTTGGTCAGCGGGGTCTCATCCCACCCGGCTGGAGCCGGTCTGGAGCCGGTAAAGCTGCCGACGGGTGGGCCATCGGCTACCGCACCACCGAGCGCGCTGAGACTGCGGCGACCGGCGGCAATCGGCGCGGCGATGCACGTCTTGCATCGCCTGTCAACCCCCAATCTCCAGCCGCGGTGCCCCTGACCTGCACCGTTGATCCGCACGCGTCAGGGAGGCGTGTTAGCATGGAGTGACGAAAGGGGCTCAAATCAGATGATCTTCAAGGTCGGTGACACCGTCGTCTATCCACACCACGGTGCAGCGTTAGTCGAGGCGATCGAAACCCGAACCATCAAAGGGGAACAAAAAGAGTATCTCGTCTTGAAAGTGGCGCAGGGCGACCTGACCGTTCGTGTGCCGGCTGACAACGCTGAGTACGTTGGAGTCCGCGACGTCGTCGGCCAAGAAGGCCTTGACAAGGTTTTCCAGGTGTTGCGTGCCCCGCACACCGAAGAGCCCACCAACTGGTCACGCCGTTACAAGGCCAACCTCGAGAAGCTGGCTTCCGGCGACGTGAACAAGGTCGCCGAAGTGGTGCGTGACCTGTGGCGTCGGGACCAGGAGCGGGGTTTGTCCGCAGGCGAGAAGCGGATGCTGGCCAAGGCTCGGCAGATTCTGGTCGGGGAACTGGCGCTGGCTGAGAGCACCGACGACGCCAAAGCGGAGACCATCCTCGACGAGGTTCTGGCCGCCGCGTCCTGAACACCCCGAGACTCCGGGTGACTGGAGCCAACGGCGCCGTAGTCGCAATCGTTCCGGCCGCAGGGTCGGGTGAGCGGCTGGCAGTCGGCGTACCCAAGGCGTTTTATCAACTCGACGGGCAGACCCTGGTCGAGCGCGCCGTCGAGGGCCTACTGGAATCGAAGGTCGTCGACAATGTCGTGGTAGCGGTCCCGCCGGATCGAACCGACGAAGCAAAGCTGATCCTCGGGCATAAGGCCATGATCGTTGCCGGCGGCGCCAACCGTACCGAGACCGTGCGTCTGGCGCTCTCCGCGCTGGAGACCTCTGAGCCGTCGTTTGTGCTGGTACATGACGCAGCGCGGGCGTTGACGCCACCTTCGTTGGTCACGCGAGTGGTCAACGCATTGCGGGACGGCCACGCCGCCGTGGTGCCCGCGTTACCACTTACCGACACCATCAAGGCGGTCGACGCCAACGGGGTCGTCTTGGGTACCCCAGAACGGGCGGGCCTCAGGGCGGCACAGACCCCGCAGGGGTTCGCCGGCGATCTGCTGCTGCGCGCCTATCAGCACGCGGGCACCGCCGACTTCACCGACGACGCATCACTGGTCGAGCACATCGGCGGCCAGGTTCAGGTGGTCGAGGGTGATCCGCTGGCGTTCAAGATCACCAACCGACTCGATCTGTTGTTGGCCCAGGCGGTAGTGCGCGGGTGAACGGACTGCCGCGGGTGGGTTTGGGTGTCGACGTGCACCCGATCGAACCCGGACGCCCATGTTGGCTGGTGGGCCTGCTGTTCCCGAGCGCCGACGGCTGCGCCGGACACTCCGACGGCGACGTTGCGGCGCATGCGTTGTGTGACGCCGTACTGTCGGCTGCCGGGCTGGGCGACATCGGCGACGTGTTCGGAGTCGACGATCCACGGTGGGCAGGTGTCAGCGGAGCCGCCATGCTGCGTCATGTCGTCGAGCTGATCACGCAGCACGGCTATCGGGTGGGGAATGCCGCCGTGCAGGTGGTCGCCAATCGGCCCAAGATCGGTTGGCGCCGTCTCGAGGCGCAGGCCGTGATGTCGCGGCTGCTCAATGCGCCGGTATCGGTGTCGGCCACCACCACCGACGGGCTCGGCCTGACCGGACGGGGTGAGGGTCGGGCCGCCATCGCCACGGCATTGGTGATTTCGCTGCGCGACCCGTTCCCGGCCAAGTAGGGCCGGGCGGCCGTTGCGGTCGTAGGCAGTAAGCTGGCACGTCGTGACCGATCGCGCCCGCTTGCGGCTCCATGACACGGCGGCCGGCGCCGTGCGCGATTTTGTTCCGCTGCGCGACGGACACGTTTCGATCTATCTGTGCGGCGCCACCGTGCAAGGCCTGCCGCACATCGGGCACGTCCGCAGCGGGGTGGCATTCGACATCCTGCGGCGCTGGTTGATCGCACGCGGCTTCGACGTCGCCTTCATCCGCAACGTCACCGACATCGACGACAAAATCTTGAACAAGGCCGCCGCCGCCGGCCGACCGTGGTGGGAATGGGCGGCCACCTACGAACGGGCATTTACCGCCGCCTACGACGCCCTGGATGTGATGCCGCCGTCCGCGGAACCGCGAGCCACCGGGCACATCACCCAGATGATCGAATTGATCCAACGTTTGATCGAAACCGGCCATGCCTATACCGGCGACGGGGACGTCTACTTCGATGTGCTCAGCTACCCGGATTACGGCCAGCTGTCCGGGCACAAGATCGACGACGTCCACCAGGGCGAAGGCGTGGCCGCGGGCAAACGCGACCAGCGCGACTTCACCCTGTGGAAGGGCGAAAAACCCGGAGAGCCGTCCTGGCCGACGCCCTGGGGCCGGGGCCGTCCCGGCTGGCACCTGGAATGCTCGGCAATGGCCCGTACCTACTTGGGGCCTGCATTCGACATCCATTGCGGCGGAATGGATTTGATCTTCCCGCATCACGAGAACGAGATCGCGCAGAGCCGCGCCGCCGGCGACGGGTTCGCCCGCTACTGGCTGCACAACGGCTGGGTGACAATGGGCGGGGAAAAAATGAGCAAGTCATTGGGCAATGTGCTGGCCATACCGGCGATGTTGCAGCGGGTCCGGCCGCCCGAGCTGCGCTATTACCTGGGCAGCGCGCACTATCGGTCAATGCTCGAGTTCTCTGACACTGCCCTCCAGGACGCCGTCAAAGCCTATGTCGGCGTGGAGGATTTCCTGCACCGGGTGCGCAGCCGGGTGGGTGCCGTGCTGCCCGGCGAATGGACGCCGCGTTTCGCCGAGGCGCTCGACGACGATCTGTCGGTTCCGATAGCGCTGGCCGAAATTCACCACGCCCGCGCAGAAGGCAACCGGGCACTCGACGCCGGTGACCATGAAGCCGCAGTGCGAAGCGCCGGTTCGATCCGCACGATGATGGGAATCCTGGGCTGCGATCCGCTCGACGAACGCTGGGAATCGCGGGACGAGACAACGGCTGCGCTGGCGGCTGTCGGCGTACTGGTACAGGCCGAGCTGGACAACCGTGAGAAGGCGCGCGAGCAGCGTAACTGGGCACTTGCCGACCAGATTCGGGATCGCCTCAAGCACGCCGGCATCGAGGTCACCGACACCGCCGACGGGCCGCAGTGGACGCTGGGCGGTGGCGGCAAGTAAATGGCGGGTAACTCGCAGCGCCGGGGGGCGGTACGCAAATCCGGCACCAAGAAGGGCGCCCCTGTCGGGTCGGGCGGGCAGCGCCGTCGCGGTCTGGAGGGCCGCGGTCCCACCCCGGCGGCGCATCTGCGGCCCAACCATCCCGCCGCTAAGCGGGCCAAGGCGGCGCCGCGCCGTCCGGTACGGAGTCGGATCGACGAAGCCGAGACGGTTCTTGGCCGTAACCCCGTGCTGGAATGCCTGCGCGCCGGAGTGCCTGCCACCGCGTTGTACGTCGCGCTCGGCGCCGAAGCGGACGAGCGGGTGACCGAATCCGTTGCCCGGGCCGCTGATTCGGGGATCTCGATCCTCGAGGTGCCGCGTGCCGATCTGGACCGGATGACGGCCAACCACTTGCATCAGGGCATCGCGTTGCAGGTGCCGCCGTATCACTACGCCCATCCTGACGATCTGCTCGCGACAGCCATGGACACGCCGCCCGCGTTGTTGGTGGCGCTGGACAACATCTCCGACCCGCGCAACCTCGGTGCGATCGTGCGCTCGGTGGCGGCCTTCGGCGGCCATGGCGTGTTGATCCCGCAGCGCAGATCGGCCTCGGTGACGGCGGTCGCATGGCGTACCAGCGCGGGCGCTGCCGCCCGTATTCCGGTGGCTCGGGCTACCAATCTCACCAGGACACTGAAGGATTGGGCCGACCGCGGGCTGCGGGTGATCGGGCTGGATGCCGCCGGTGAGACCGGAGTCGACGACCTGGACGGTAGTGACCCGTTGGTGGTGGTCGTCGGCTCCGAGGGCAAAGGGCTGTCGCGGCTGGTGCGGCAGAACTGTGACGAGGTGGTGTCCATACCGATGGCCGGGCGTGCGGAGTCGCTGAATGCCTCGGTGGCCGCCGGCGTGGTGCTTGCCGAAATCGCCCGCCAGCGCCGGACTTAACACGGCGAGCAGACATAGAATCGCCCAAATCGCCATGGAATACTGCGATTTTGCGTCTGCTCGCCACTAGGCGCGGGGGTCAGGATCAGGGCAAACCGTGGAGTCCGTTCTGGCCCAGCAGCCGTCCGCCCGCGCCGGCGCCGCCACCCGCACCCGGAGTCTTTGGCGAACCCGCCGTTACCGCCGTTGCCGATCAGATTGCACTGCCGCCATTACCGCCCTGGCCGCCGACCGCCAGCGCCGCCGTTGCCGAGCAAGATGCCCCCGGGCGCGCCGTTTTGGCCGGTCTCCGGTGCGCCATTGGCGCCGTTGCCGATCAGCGGGCGCCCCAGGACGGCCTGGGTGGGAGCGTTGATCACGCCCAGGATGTCCTGTCCGGAGGGTCTGCAGGGCGGAGTTTGCGTTTTCTGCGCCGGCGTAGGAGGCCGCGTCGGTGCTCAGCGCCTGGACGAAATGATCGTGAAATACCGCCGCCTGAGCGGTCAGCGTCTGAAACGCCCGGCGTGACCGGAAAACAGTTCCGCGACCGCGGTCGACACCTTGTCGGCGGCCGCGGCCGATATCCCGGTGGTGGGACCGACCGCCGCCGCATTGGCCGTCGTAAGCGCCGAGCCGATTCTGGCCACATCGTCGGTCGCCGCTGCGACCATCTCCGGAATCGTGATCAGAAACGACATCCAACACCTCGTGCATAGCTATCGCCTCCCCGAGAACAAGGAGAGAGCTACCACGAGACAGACCCGCAGCACGCCTCACCGTATCGCGAGGGCGGCGCCCGTTCGGAGTAATGCGATCACCTTTGGCGATCCCGAGGCGGGCGGCGCGACCCGCCCGGGACCGCGGCCGAACGTCGTGGTGGTTGCCGCCCGCCGGGCACCCGAGAGCTGTTGGGCCCTTAACCATCAACCGAACGCGGGCAGTCAGCTAGCTGGCCCAGGCCGACATGTCCGTCAACTGGGTCAGTCGGATGCTGTTGCCCGACGGATCGCGGAAGCCGGAGTCGATGCCGTACGGCCGCTGTTCGGGCGGCTCGGTGAACTCGACGCCACGAGCCGTCAGCTCCTGGTAACTGGCCTGGCAGTCGTCGGTGGTGAGAAACACCGTGCCGGCGAAGCCTTTTGCCGTCAGATCCAGGACTTGTAGGCGGGTGGGCTCGTCCAGCATCGGCGGGCCGGGAACGTCCATCAAGACGATTGACACGTCATCTTGACCGGGCGGTCCGACGGTCAGCCAGCGGAAGCCGCCGAGTTCCGGCAGCGAAACATCCTGGCGCACTTCCATGCCGACCTTCTCGGTCCAGAATTTCAGTGCCTCGTCCTGGTCGTGTACCCAAAGCTGGGCGCTTGCGATTTTCAACATGCAGAAGACGCTAGGTGCTCACCGCGCCCGGCGTCTTCTCCCCGTGTGCTGTCTTGGGGCACCACCCGGCTATCGGCCGGCGGCCGGGTATGTGCCCGCAAGATGCAGTGCGGCACTCGGGCGTGCAGCGCCGCCGGCGGCAGGCTGGCGCGGTAGGCGGCCGGCGGCTTGCCGTACACCCGGGCGAAGCTGCTGGTGAAGGAGCCGACGCTCTGCAAACCGACCATGACGCAGACCTCCGCGATTGACCTGTCGGTGTAGCGCAGCAGCGCCGCGGCCCGCTCCAGCCGCCGGGTCTGCAGGTATGCGCGCGGAGATTCCCCGAATGTCCGGGTGAACATGCGGCTGAAGTGAGCGCGTGACAGCCCGGCCGCCGCGGCCATGTCATCGACGGTGATCGGTTCGGCGTAGCGGGCGTCGACGAAATCCTTGGCACGCAGTAGGTATCTGGCCGGACGAGGCTGCGGCATGCCGTCAAGTATGGCGCGTCGGCGGAATCGGCACAGAAATCAGACACCGAGCAGCTGCGCGCTCGCCCACAGCGCGAGCACCGCCGCCAGCAGCGCGGTGGGTACTGTGCAGAGCCCCAGACGGGTGTATTCGCCGACGCCGGCCTCGACGTGGTGACTGCGCAGCACCCGCCGCCACAGCAGGTTGGACAGTGAACCGACGTAGGTCAGGTTGGGGCCGATGTTGACCCCGATCAGCACGGCCAGCACCGCCGCCGGCCCGCCGGCCGCGACCAGCGGCAACAACACCAGGGTCGCCGGAAGGTTGTTGACCAGGTTGGCCAGCGCGGCGGCCACCGCCGCGATACCGAGCAGCGCCGGCAGCCCGGAACCCGACGGCAGCACCGTAGACATGGCCCTACCCACTCCGTTGAGCATGACCGCCTGCACGACGACGCCCAGCGCCAGCACGAAGACCAGAAACGCCACGTTGGCCGAGCGCACGATCTCCGTCACCGACGTGTGCCCACGGCCGAGGCTGCGCAGCGCCAATAGCGACGCGCCGGCCAATGCGGCCCACGCCGGCGCCACCCCCGCCGCCTCGGCGATCACGAACCCTGCCAGGGTCAGCGCCACGACCACCAACACGAACACCGGCGGCCGCGGCGGCGGCCCGAGTTGCTCGGGGTCCGGTGCAACACGCAGGTCCCGGGCGAAGAACCACCGGAACACCGCGTAGACCGCCGCCACCGCGGCCAGCCACGGCAGTCCCATCACCAGCGTGAACTTGATGAACGAGATCCCGGCGACGTGGTAGGCGAGCAGATTGGTCAGATTCGACACCGGAAGCAGCAGCGACGCGGCATTGGCCAGGTGCGCGGTGGCGTAGGCGTAGGGGCGCACCGGCGGTCGCAGCCGCCGCACGACGGCCAGCACCACCGGTGTCAGCAACACCACGGTGGCATCCAGGCTGAGCACCGCGGTGATGACGGCGGCAATGACGAACACGTGCCGCAGCAGCCCGACCGACCCGGTGCTGGTTCGCGCCATCGCCGCACCGGCGGCCTCGAACAGGCCCTCGTCGTCGCACAGCTTGGCCAATACCAATACGGCACCCAGGAAGGCGACCACCCGTGCCAGCCCGGCAACCTGGGCGGCCGCCTGATGGACCGAGATCGCCCCGATCCCGATCAGGATGACGGCCGCCGGGACCGCCGCCAGCGCCTCGGGCCAACCGCGCGGACGGGTGACCGCGAAACCCAGGACCACAGCCAGCAGCAGCAGCGCAACGACGAGGGGCAACGTTCAAAAACCTTCAGGAACGAGGGTTCTCGCGCCACTGCGCAGTCGGCGACGGTCGCACGCGGTCACGTTCCAGCCTGCCAACGGTCCGCACCGACGTGGCGACGTTGTCAGCGGCATGGCTACCTATCGGCGGCTATCGGCGGACTGGCGGCGAACTGGACGGAGCTTGAGCGACAGCGCCTAGTGCTCTGTTGGCAGGCGCGCCGTCTACCCGGAAGCGATCTCAGCGGATATTACCCGCCGTCGGCGCAGCCGCCGTCAGCACCGTCGAGGCACACCATGGTGTGCCTTCCCCGGGTGGGCTGCTGAGCCTTGATTAACGTGGAGTCGACGGGTGGGTCCCCGTCACCGCACCGGGGAACGGAATTGTCAATGATCGATCCGAGCACCGATGGTCCGCTTCCCCGACGAACCGCGCACGCCCTGGACCTATTGGCGTTTTCACTGGCCGATGTCCGCGATGGGTTAGCTCCCTATCTCTCGATCTATCTGCTGCTGACTCACCACTGGGACCAGGCCTCCATCGGGTTCGTCATCGCGGTCGGCGGTCTCGCGGGAGTCGTCGCGCAAACGCCGGTTGGCGCCGTGGTGGACCGGACCACCGCGAAACGGGCGTTGGTCATCGTCGGCGCGGTGTCGATCGCCGCGGCAGCATTGGCAATGCCGCTGTTTCCCGGCTTCTACTCGATTTCGTTCCTGCAAGCCGTTACCGGGATCGCCGGCTCCATCTTCAATCCGGCATTGGCCGCGATAACACTCGGCATTGTCGGGCCGCGGATGTTGTCTCGACGGATTGGTCGTAACGAGTCGTTCCGGCATGCCGGTACCGCGGCGGCAGCTGCCGCAGCCGGCGGTCTCGCTTACTTGTTCGGCCCGGTAGTGGTGTTCTGGCTGCTGGCCGCCATGGCGGTGATCAGCGTCGGGGCAACGCTACGGGTCCCGCCCGACGCGATCGACAACGACCTGGCCCGCGGTCTGGACCGGGCTATCGGGATACAGCACGCGCAGCCGTCCGGATTCTCGGTGCTGCTGCACGCCCGGAGACTGATGATCTTCGCCGTGGTGGTCTTCACCTTCCACTTCGCCAACGCGGCCTTGCTGCCGCTGGTCGGGCAGAAGCTGGCGTTGCACAACAAGCAGGTCGGGACGGCGCTGATGTCGGCGTGCATCGTCGCCGCACAGGTTGTCATGGTGCCCGTCGCATATGTCGTCGGATTCAAGGCCGACACCTGGGGACGAAAGCCGATCTTCCTGGCCGGCTTCGCGGTCTTGACCGTCCGCGCGTTCCTGTACCCGCTGTGGGACAACTCGTACTGGCTTGTCGGTGTGCAACTTCTCGACGGTGTGGGAGCCGGCATTTTCGGCGCATTGTTTCCCGTCGTCGTCCAGGACGTCACACACGGAACGGGCCGGTTCAACGTCAGCCTGGGGGCGATAACCACCGCGTGGGGAGTGGGTGCCGCGTTGTCGAATTTCGTTGCCGGCAGGATCGTGGTCGCGGCCGGTTACGACGCGGCATTCATGGCACTGGGCGCCATCGCGGGCGCGGGCTTTGCGCTCTATCTGGTCGCGATGCCGGAAACGGCCGCGACGGCAGGTTCTGCGTCAAACCCACGGGTCCTCGCGCCGCCACACCGTCGGCAGCTGTAACGAGATGCCGTCCGCCGCGGCCAGCTCGTCGAGGATGCGCATCGACACGTCCAGGTCGTCGGCCGCATACGGTATGGCGCGCAACGGTTTTGACAGCGGACGGAAGAAGTCGTCCCAGTGGACCAGGATCACCCGGCGGGCGCCGACCGCGCGCACCACCTCGGTCCAGTAGTCGACCAGATAAGACCGCGGTTGCAGGCCCAACTGGCCGACACCGAGGTAGACGACCTCGGCCCGGTACCCGTCCAGGGCGCCCGTGACGAAACCGGCGCTGCCCTGGATCAACAGCCGCCGGCCCGACGGGCGGTGGTGCACCAGCGTCGACCATGCCTCACCGCAGCGGTAGGCCGACGCCCGCACCGGCGGCACCACCGGTGCGCTGATCCCCCCGGGGAATCGGTCCGGCGGGCAGTGGCGCGATTCGACCAGCGTGACGTCGTAGCCGCCCAGCTCGATCGGCTGTCCGGGGACCGCCACCACCAGCCGGTCTTCGGCCAGCCCGTAGCCGCGCCCGACGTTGGCCGCCGACTCGCCCCCGACCAGCTGCGCGCCGGTGCGGTCGGCCACTAACGCGGAGTCCATCGCGTGGTCGATGTGGGTGTGCACCGGGATGACGGCCGCAAGCCGCGACACCTTGGCGCGGGCCAGGCAGCCGTCCACCCGCGCCGGCGACGGCGCCACCTTGGCCGCGGCCACCTGCGCCAGCCCGGGGCGGGAGAAGTAGCCGTCGGTCATCAACGCCGACGAGCCGTCGTCGAGCAGCAGCGTGCTCACGCCCATCCAGAGCACCGACAACGGCGAATCCGGTTGGGCCGCAGGGACATTGAACCGGCCGGAATAACGGGTGAGGTTGGGACGACCGAGTTTCAGCCGCATCAGCAGAACGCCTTGATCTCGGCGCCGGAGGCCGCCAACCGCTCTCGCACCGCGGTCGCAATCTGCACCGCTCCCGGCGAATCTCCGTGCACACAAAGCGATTCCACGGTGACGGGCACGGGTGTGCCGTCGACCGCGGTGACTGCGCCGGTGGCCACCATGGCGACCGCGCGCTCGGCGATCGCCGTGGGGTCGACCAGCACCGCGCCGGGTTCCCGGCGGGACAGCAGTTGCCCGTCGGGCCGGTAGGCGCGATCGGCGAACGCCTCGGCCACCGTGCGCAGGCCGAGGCGGCTAGCTTCGTCGAAAAACACCGAACCCGTCATACCCAGCACCGGCAGCGCCGGGTCGACCATCCGCACCGCCGTCGCCACCGCGGCCGCCTGCTCGCGGTGGGTGACGATCGTGTTGTACAGGGCGCCATGGGGTTTGACGTAGGACACCGTTGAGCCGCCGGCCTGGGCGATGGCCTGCAGCGCGCCGATCTGATACACGATTTCGGCAAGCAGGTCCTCGGGGTCGACGTCGATGAAGCGCCTGCCGAACCCGGACAGGTCGTGGTAGCCGACCTGGGCTCCGATGCGCACGCCGCGCTCGGCGGCGGACCGGCAGACCCGCAGCAGTCCGGCCGGGTCTCCGGCGTGGAAGCCGCATGCCACGTTGGCGCTGGTGACGATCTCGAGCATGGCGTCGTCGTCACCGAGCTGCCAGGCGCCGAATCCTTCACCGAGGTCGGCATTGAGGTCGATGGAAGCCACCCGCCCAGCTTATTGCGGGATGGCCGACGAGGCCCGGTCAGTGCCGAGCGGCCTTAGCCCCCTCGCGAACCTTGCGACGCCTGAACCCGCTGCGCCGGCGCCGTGCCAACCGCCTCGGGACCAGGTGCGACCAGCATAAAGGCCGAGACGTCGAGGCCCGCGCGAGCCCTCGGCGAAACGGCCGCGTAGCCGCGCCGACGGAGCCGCTGTAGCCTCACCGAACGTGGGCTCCACACCTCGCCGGCGGGCGACTCTGGCGTCGCTGGCTGCTGAGCTCAAGGTGTCGCGCACCACCATTTCGAACGCGTTCAACCGACCGGATCAGCTTTCCGCCGAACTGCGGGAGCGGGTGCTGGCCACCGCCAAGCGGATGGGTTACGCCGGACCCGACCCGGTGGCGCGATCCCTGCGGACCCGCAAAGCGGGCGCCGTCGGCCTGGTGATGGCCGAACCGTTGACCTACTTCTTCAGCGACCCGGCGGCGCGCGATTTCGTGGCCGGGGTCGCGCAATCGTGCGAGGAGCCGGGGCAGGGCCTGCTGCTGGTCGCCGTGGGCGCCAGCCGCAGCCTGGAGGACGGCACCACCGCCGTGCTCAACGCCGGGGTCGACGGCTTCGTCGTGTATTCGGTGTGCGACGACGATCCTTACCTGCAGGTGGTTCTGCAGCGGCGGTTGCCGGTTGTGGTGGTCGACCAGCCGAAGGACCTGCCGGGAGTGTCCCGGGTGGGCATCGACGATCGGGCGGCGATGCGCAAGGTCGCCGACTATGTGCTCGGGTTGGGGCATCGCGACATCGGGCTGCTGACCATGCGGCTGGGCCATGACCGGCGCCAGGGCCTGGTCGACGCGGAGCGGCTGAAGTCGCCGGCTTTCGACGTGCAGCGTGAGCGCATCATCGGCGTCTGGGATGCGATGACAGCGGCCGGGGTAGACCCGGATTCGCTGACCGTCGTGGAAAGCTACGAGCACCTGCCGACGTCGGGCGGTGCTGCCGCCAAGGTGGCGCTGGCCGCCAACCCGCGGATCACCGCGCTGATGTGCACCGCCGACATCTTGGCGCTCTCGGCCATGGATTACCTTCGCGGACATGGCATTTACGTGCCGGGTCAGATGACCGTGACCGGATTCGACGGCGTGCCGGAAGCCATCGGCCGCGGGCTAACCACGGTGTCGCAGCCGAGTCTGCAGAAGGGCCGACGGGCCGGCGAACTGCTGCATCGACCGCCGCGGTCCGGTCTGCCCGTCGTCGAACTGCTCGCCACCGAGCTGATCCGGGGCCGAACCTGCGGGCCCCCCGCTTAGGCCTAGCTGTTAGGCACTCTCCTGGCCACCGAGCAACAACCGCACGGCGAGGTCCAGTCGCTTGCTGACGTCGGTGGCCGATGCGCGACGGGTCAGCCACGCAAGCAGATTCGACAACCACACATCCGAGATCACCCGGGCGATGTGGTACTGATCCTCGGTCGGGTCACCGTCGGCCATGGCGCGGGCGAACATGCTGTCGATGAGCTTCTCCACGTGGTCGACCTCGGTGGCCGCCGAAGCGTCGGCGAAGACGTAGGCACGCGTCATCGCCTCGGTGAGCAACGGATTGCGTTGCATCGCGCGATTGAGCTTGCCGACCATGAAGCTCAGCCGCTGATACGGGGTGCCGCCGGCCAGCGCGGAGCGGTCGGTCTTGGCGTCGATGCGGCTGAATTCCCGGCCCAGCGCCGACACCAGCAGATGCACCTTCGACGGGAAGTACCGATACAGCGTGCCGACCGCGACATCGGCGCGATCGGCGACCGCGCGCATCTGCACCGCCTCGTAACCGCCCTTCGACGCGATGGCCATGGTGGCGTCCAGGATGCGCTTGCGACGCTCCCGCTGTGCCTCCGAACCCAACTCGGACTCAGCCAATACCGCCACGTTCATGACCTCGCGCGGTTGAGTGTCAGAAACGCGGCCCGGACTCGTGTTCGCTGCAGACATGTAACGCGTAACTCCCCTCCCGGGCGGTTGGTCGCCAAACGATACGCATGTTGTGCGTGAATTTCCCACCTCCCGGTCGCGGGGACAACGTCGTGTACTGGCCTAATAGCTGTCGACTTGACGGTTGATCATTTTCACTATTAGAACACGTTCTAGTGGCTTTGAATGTTCCTCGGATGTTTCTGGCCGGGTGAATTTCACTACGGGAGGGGCTGAAGGTGGTAGCGACCGTCACCGACGAACAATTCGCGGCTCGCGAGTTGGTGCGCGACTGGGCTCGCACCTCGGCCTCCGGAGAGGCTGCGACGGCGGCGAGCCGCGCCATGGAAGCCACCGAACACGGCGACCCCGACGCCTGGCGACCGGTGTTCACCGGCCTGGCCGAATTGGGGCTGTTCGGCGTTGCCGTCCCGGAGGATCGCGGCGGCGCCGGCGGCAGCATCGAGGACCTGTGCGCCATGGTCGAAGAGGCCGCCAAGGCTTTGGTGCCGGGGCCGGTGGCGACCACCGCGCTGGCCGCCCTGGTGGTGCCGGATCCCGAATTGCTGGCGGCGCTGGCCGCCGGCGAACGCGTCGCCGGGCTCGCGCTGGAAGGCGATGTGCAGTTCGACGCCCAGACCCGACGAGTATCGGGCACGGTTCCGTGGGCGCTGGGCGCCGTCGCCGGCGGCGTGCTGCTGTTGCCGGCCGACGGCAGGTGGCTGCTGGTCGATACCGCCGGCGACGGCGTGCACCTGGAGCCGTTGCGGGCCACCGACTTTTCGCGGCCGGTGGCGAAAGTGGTGTTGACGTCGGCGCCGGTGGCGCCGGCCAGCGTGATCGCCGATTCCCGGGAGCGCGTCGAGAACCTGGCCGCCACCCTGCTGGCCGCCGAGGCCGCGGGAGTGACCCGGTGGGCGCTGGACACCGCGGTGGCCTATGCCAAGGTTCGGGAGCAGTTCGGCAAGCCGATCGGCAGCTTCCAGGCCGTCAAGCACCTGTGTGCGGAGATGCTGTGCCGCGCCGAGCAGGCCGAGGTGGCCGCCGCCGATGCGGCCCGGGCCGCTGGGGACCCCGACAGCCGGCAGTTCGCCATCGCGGCGGCGGTGGCCGCCGGCCTCGGTATCGCCGCCGCAAAAGCCAACGTCAAAGACTGCATCCAGGTGCTCGGCGGCATCGGCTGCACCTGGGAGCACGATGCGCACCTGTATCTGCGCCGGGCCCACGCCAACGGCCGGTTCCTCGGTGGTGCCGAGCGCTGGCTGCGCCGCATTGCCGCGCTCACCCGCGACGGCGTTCGCCGCCGGCTGACTATCGACCTGACCGGGGTGCGGGAGCTGCGACCCGAGATCGCCGCCGCAGTCGCCGGAGTCGCGGCGTTGCCGGAGCAGCAGCGGCAGGCGGCCCTGGCCGATGCCGGGCTGTTGGCGCCACACTGGCCGCCGCCGTATGGACGCGGCGCATCCGCGGCCGAGCAGTTGCTGATTGATCAGGAGCTGGCGGCAGCCGGCGTGGTGCGGCCGGACCTGGTGATCGGTTGGTGGGCGGCGCCGACCATTCTCGAGCATGGCACGCCCGAACAGATCGAGCGCTTCGTTCCGGCCACCCTGCGCGGCGAATTCCTTTGGTGCCAGCTATTTTCCGAACCGGGCGCCGGGTCCGACCTGGCGTCGCTGCGCACCAAGGCGGTTCGCGCCTCCGGAGTTCGGGGTGGTTGGCTGCTGACCGGGCAGAAGGTGTGGACGTCCAAGGCGCACCTGGCCAGGTGGGGGGTGTGCCTGGCGCGGACCGACCCGGACGCGCCAAAGCACAAGGGCATCACCTACTTTCTGGTGGACATGACGTCGCCCGGGATCGAGATCCGGCCGCTGCGCGAGATCACCGGCGACGCGCTGTTCAACGAGGTCTTTCTGGACAATGTGTTCGTGCCCGACGAGATGGTGGTCGGCGCGGTCAACGACGGCTGGCGGCTGGCACGCACCACGCTGGCCAATGAGCGGGTGGCGATGGCCACCGGTACCGCGCTGGGCAACCCCATGGAGAAGCTGCTCGAGGTGCTGGCCGAGACGGAACCCGACGTCGCCCAGCAGGATCGGCTGGCGAGGTTGATCGTCATTGCTCAATGTGGTGCGCTGCTGGATCAGCGCATCGCCCAGCTGGCCGTCGGCGGTCAGGATCCGGGCGCGCAATCCAGCGTGCGCAAACTCATCGGGGTCCGCTACCGCCAGGAGCTGGCCGAGTTCATGATGGACGTGTCCGAGGGCGGCGGCCTGGTGGAAAACCAAGCGGTTTACGACTTCCTCAACACCCGCTGCCTCACCATCGCCGGCGGTACCGAGCAGATACTGCTCACGCTGGCCGCCGAGCGGCTGCTTGGCCTGCCGCGTTAAGTATCCGTCGCCGGTTCGCGGATCTCGCACCCAACTGCACCCGTCCGGGGCGGCCGTGTCTCCGAATGGCTTATGTCCGACAGGAGCGGCACACGGCCGTCTGGTGACGAAGGAGTCGAAACGCACATGATGAACGCTTGGGCCAGAACAGTCGCGGCGACTAGCCTCGCGGCGATCGCAATCGGGGGTTTCGCGGCTTGTTCGAGCAATAAGTCGGCCAGTGGACCATCGACGAGCAGCAGCGCGCCGACCAGCATGGCGGCGCCCGCGTCGACGTCGGCGATGGCCGATCCGGCGGCTGACCTTATCGGTACGGGCTGCTCGGAGTACGCCAAGCAGAATCCCAGCGGTCCGGGGTCGGTAGCCGGCATGGCGCAGGACCCGGTGGCGACCGCGGCGTCGAACAACCCCATGTTGACGACGCTGACGTCGGCGCTGTCGGGCAAGTTGAACCCGAACGTGAACCTGGTCGACACCCTCAACAGCGGCCAGTACACGGTGTTCGCGCCCACCAACGCGGCCTTCGACAAGCTGCCCGCGGCCACGATCGATCAGCTCAAGACGGATTCAGCGCTGCTGCGCAGCATCCTGACCTATCACGTGGTGCAAGGTCAGGCGAGCCCCAGCAAGATCGACGGCACCCACAAGACGCTGCAAGGGGCCAACGTGACCGTGACTGGCCAGGGTAACGACCTCAAGGTCAACGACGCCGGGCTGGTATGCGGTGGCGTTCATACCGCCAACGCGACCGTGTACATGATCGACACGGTGCTGATGCCGCCGAACCAGTAGGCTTTGCCAGCTCTACCCAAAACAGCCCGGCCCCGGCCGGGCTGTTTTGTTGTGCCCCTTTGCACCAATCCAATCGTGGTTCGGCGTCGAATACCAAACATGTTGACACTTGCGCTGATTGGCTTTGTCGGGGGCCTCATCACCGGCATATCACCGTGCATTCTCCCGGTGCTACCGGTGATCTTCTTCGCCGGCGCACAGCAAGGCGGCCCAGAGTTGGCTGCGCGCAACGCGTCTGACGGCGACGTCGCTGTGGCGACGAAGCCGCGACGCGGGCTTTCGGAGACGTTGCGCCCCTACCGGGTGATCGGCGGCTTGGTGTTCAGTTTCAGTGTGGTCACTTTGACCGGCTCGGCATTGCTGTCGCTGCTGCATCTGCCGCAGGACGCGATTCGCTGGATCGCGCTGGTCGCATTGGTGGCGATCGGGCTGGGCCTGATGTTTCCCGCATTCGAGCAGCTGCTGCAACGGCCGTTCTCCCGGATCCCGCAAAAGCAGGTCGGCAACCGCCGCAACGGGTTCGGCCTGGGCCTGGCGCTGGGTGTGCTCTACGTCCCATGCGCGGGGCCCGTGCTGGCCGCGATTGTGGTGGCCGGGGCGACGGCGCAAATCGGGGTGGGCACCGTCGTTCTCACGCTGTCTTTCGCGTCCGGCGCGGCGCTGCCGTTGTTGTTCTTCGCGTTGGCCGGCCAGCGGGTGGCCGAGCGGGTGAGCGCTTTTCGGCGTCGGCAGCGGGAAATCCGGGCTACCGCAGGCATTGTGACGATTCTGCTTGCGGTGGCGCTGGTGTTCAACCTGCCCGCGGTGCTGCAGCGGGCCATTCCCGACTACACCAGCTCGCTGCAGGACAGACTGGGCAGTGATCGGCAGATCCGGGAAAAGCTCAACCTCGGCGGCATCGTCAACGACCAGAACGCGCAGCTGTCGAATTGCAGCAACGGCGGCAATGAACTTGAAAATTGCGGCGCGGCACCAGATCTCAAGGGCATTGTCGGTTGGCTGAACACGCCCGGCGGCCAACCGCTCGACCTGCGATCGCTGCGCGGCAAGGTGGTCCTGGTCGACTTCTGGGCCTACTCCTGCATCAATTGCCAGCGGGCCATCCCACACGTCGTCGGCTGGTACAACGCCTACCGGGACCAGGGTTTCGAGGTCATCGGAGTCCACACACCGGAGTACGCGTTCGAGAAGGTGCCCGGCAACGTCGCCAAGGGCGCCGCCGAGCTGGACATCAAATACCCGGTTGCGCTGGACAACAACTACTCCACCTGGACCAATTACCGCAACCGGTACTGGCCCGCGGAGTATCTGATCGACGCCACCGGCACTGTGCGACACATCAAGTTCGGCGAAGGCGACTACGACGTCACCGAGAACCTGATCAGGCAGTTGCTTGTCAATGCCAACCCCGGGGTCAAACTCCCGGCGCCGGTGGACGCGACCGATCTCACCCCGCGGCAACAAACCACTCCCGAGACCTACTTCGGGGTCGGCAAGGTGGTCAACTACGGCGGCGGTCAGTACGACGAAGGCTCGGCGACATTCGACTATCCGCCAACCCTGGCCGCCGACAGTTTCGCGCTGCGCGGGCCATGGTCCCTGGACTACCAAGGCGCGACGGCCGAAAGCGACGAGTCGAGCATCAAACTCAACTACCACGCCAGGAACGTCTACGTCGTCGTCGGCGGAAGCGGAACCCTCACCGTGACCCGGAACGGCCAGACCACCACGGTGCCGATCAGTGGACCGCCGACGTCGCACCAGATCGTCGGCGGCGACCGGGTCCAGAGCGACACCTTGGAGGTGCGTCCCACCAAGGGGTTGCAGGTGTACTCCTTCACCTATGGCTGATTTTCGGTGATCGCCAATCCAAATCCGGTGCGGCTCCGAATCACCAATGTCCGGCATGAATGAGACGGCACGACAACGTTGTCGTCGACAATACTGAAGGAGCCGATTAGCGATGAAAAGTTCAATTGCAGCAACAGGTTTGGTGGCAGCGGCCGTCGTGGGTCTGGCGGTAGCCACCTCGCCAAGTGCCGCCGCGGCCGATTTGGTCGGGCCGGGATGTGCGGATTACGCGGCCGCCAACCCCAGCGGCCCGGCATCGGTGGAGGGCATGTCGCAGGTTCCGGTGGCGGTGGCGGCCTCTAACAATCCGATGCTCACTACACTGACGTCGGCGGTATCCGGCAAGCTCAACCCTCAGGTGAACTTGGTCGACACGCTCAACAATGGGCAGTACACCGTGTTCGCGCCGACCGATGCCGCGTTCGGCAAGCTGCCGGCGTCGACGATCGACCAGCTCAAGACCGATTCAAACCTGTTGAGCCGCATCCTGACCTACCACGTGGTGCAAGGTCAGCTGAGCCCGGCCAGGGTGGTCGGCCAGCACAAGACGCTGCAGGGAGCCAACGTCATGGTCAACGGCCAGGGCAACGGCCTGAGCGTGAACAACGCCGGCGTGGTCTGCGGCGGGGTACCCACCGCCAACGCGACGGTGTACCTGATCGACACCGTGTTGATGCCACCGGCATAGTTGCGCCGCGGCGAGCCACCCAGCACTGCTGATCGGATCCCCGGCCAGGAACTCGACTATCTCGTTTCCTGGCCGGGATCCGGCATCATCGTCCAATTTCGTTGAGTGCATCGGTGATCCAGCCGCCTGCGGTCGGTGGAGTAAGCGCACTCTCAAACCGCGGCGAGGATCTCCTCGGCGGCGCGGCGACCCGAGGTAATCGCGCCATCCATGTAGCCACTCCACACCTGGGCCGTCTCCGCTCCGGCCCAGTGGATGCGGCCGACCGGCGCGGCCAGCGCCTTGCCATACTGAGTCAGCGCGCCGGCGCCGAGCCGGCCACCGTAGCAGCCACGCGTGAATTCCTCAGCAGCCCAGTCTTGTTCGACGATGTCGAACGGCTCAGCGGCTTGCGGCCCGAAATACTTCACCAGCGAATCGATCACGAGCTGGTGGCGCTGCTCGGTCGGCAGCTCCGCCGCTTCGCGGGCGTGGGCGCCCTCCAAGAAGCCGACCAGCACACCGCAGGCGGCGTCGGGAGGAGAGTTGTCCAGGACGACGTTGAACGCGTCGTCCAGGCTGGTCACAAAGCCGCTGAGACCGGCCTCGCGCCAAAATGGGGTCTCATAGCCGACCTGGAACTTGATCACCGACCCCGCCGGGAATTGTTGGGTGAGGCCGTCGCGCACGGCGGGCAGGGGCGGCAAGTAGCGGATCCGGCCCGCCAGCGTAGGCGGGATCGCGGCCACCACGTGGCCGGCCCTGATCTTGCCCGTCTGGCCGGCGTCGGCGTCCTCGTAGCAGACGATGACACCCTGCCCGTCCTGGGTGATCGTGCGTACCACCGCCCCAAGCTGGACCCGATCAGCAAGATCCTCGGCCATCCGCTCGGAGATCCGGTGCGTCCCGCCCACGACGCGGCTCTCCTGTGCGCCTCCGGTGACGGCGAGCATGGTCGCCAAATTGTTGCCCGAGCGGATGTAGAACAGAAAGTGCAGAAACGAAAGCTCGGGTGTTTCCGCGGAGAACAGCGTCGGCACGATCAGCCGGAAGAACCGAAGTGCCACGGTGTCAGTCGTATTCGCGGCAAGCCAGGTGTCGAAATTCTGTCGGTCCAGCTCCGCCGCGTCGTCCGCTCGCCAGGGCGCCGAGGTGGGTATCGAGCCCGCGAGCGTCTCGATAACCCCCAACAGGCGACCGACCTCGGCCAGGCTGTCGGGCGGGAGGCCGAACGTCGCGTCGGAGTACCGGACCACCTGTCCGTCGTAGCACGAGATCGCGTCGCCGGTGTCGTAGGTAGGGAACGTCTCCAGTCCGAGCTCGTCGATCAGCTCGAGTACCGCGTGCTGGCTCGGCCCCACCCACTGGCCGCCCATCTCGACCTGCACGCCGTTGCTCAGAAACCCGCCAAAGTTGCGGCCCGCGACCCGATCACGGGCCTCGAGGTCCTGCGCGGAGCGCCTGACGTCCGGGTTGGCGATGTGCTGCAGGATCAGCCCATCGATGCTGGCCACCAGCACTCGAGCGAGCCGATCGAAGGGAAGCGCGGATGTCTCCCCGGCCCGTGTCGCTGCCTCCTGGCACCACTGCGCCACGATCTCGGTGTACCTCTCGTATTGCCAGCGCGGCAGCGCCTCCAAGCCGGGCGTACGCAGCGCGTGGGTGACGAGTTCGTACTGAACGAGTTGCAGATCGCGGTGGTCGACGACCAGCTTTTCCCAGAAATTGCGCAACCCGCACCCGATCGCGTGTTCCAGCCCGGCCTCGAGCTCGGCTGAACTCTTCAGCAGGTCGGCAATCTCCTCCACGACATCCTCGATGACCGCGCGCAGCAGGCCTTGCTTGCTCGGGAAGACGTATTGCAGCGTCCCCAGCGGTATGCCGGCTTCGTCCGCCACAGCGCGCATCGTGGTGCCGCCGACCCCGTCACGCATCAGCACGACGCGCGCGGCAGCCACTGCCTGCTTGCTGCGCACGGCGGATCTGACGTAGGGCATCGAATCTCCCGTCTCGGATATCTCCCGAATGGGGCCACGGTAGCTGTTTGCCGGCCACCCAGTGCAACCCACAACTTCGCTTACGGGGGCGCAAACCGCTCATCGGCACCCGGGCTTGATGACCGATCGGATGTGGGATCGCTTCCTGGCCAATCAATTTCCGCGATGAGGAGTCGAATTCGGAGTCTTAGCCGGCGGGCTGATCAGAGACTGCCGCTGCGCACCGGCGGGCTGCTCGAGCAACCGAAGCGGATGCTGGCCGTCGACGGCCCCGACAAATGGGGGATGGATGCTGTAGCCAAGCATGCGTTGGATATCCGCGGAGACCACTTTGGCAATGTCGGTCGGCACCGACAGCGTGAAGGCTTCGAGTGGTCGCAGCCAGGGTTGGCAGTATTGTGCGGTCACTGCCAAGCGGGCGGCCTCGCTGTTGTTCGCCCCGCCGCCGTGCCAGAGGGTTCCCAGGAAGAAGATGCACGAGCCGGCCGGCATGATGACGGACTTGCGGATATCGGTGGGAGTAGGCCGGCGGTCGTCCCAGCGATGGCTGGCGGGAATCACCACGGTGGCGCCGTTGGCCGCGGTGAAATCGTCGATGGCCCAGATGGTGGCCGCTCCCAGCGCGGGCCGGGGCCGGGGGATTGGGTAAAAGGCATCGTCGAAGTGCAACAGCTGGCTGGATTCGCCCGGCTCAATGTTGATGACCTGCAGCGCAGAGAGCAGGTAATTGGGCATCAACAGCCGGTCGAGAACGGCCAGGGGTCGGGGATGATCCACCAGCCGGTCGCATGCTCGGGTCTTGGACAGGACGCTGTATAGCCGCTGCGTACGGTGTCCCTCAAACGAGTTGCGCCCGTGGTAGCTGAGCATCGGGGCCAGCGCGTCGCGGATTTTTCGACATTCGTTGTCGCTCAATAGGTTTTCCCATATTACGAAGCCGTCGCGGGCCAGCGCTGCCAAGTCGGCGTCAACCAAATCGCTTTCCACCGAGGCGCCGGCGCTCGGCGTCCAGCGGTAGCGTCCGGCAAGGTCGCCAGTCAGGTCGTCAAGCGTTGACATGTCGCTCTTCGCGGTCATGTTCCCAGATCCCTTCGATGGCAAGGCCGACAGCGCCGGCCACAAACACCCACACCTGTTCGGCAACCTCGTCGGCGGGCGGGCGAGGCGATCGGCTCAGGGCGACGGTGCCCATGGCATGGACACCGGACAACGTCGCGACGGCCAGCAGGTGCGGGTCCCGGTCGGCCGGCAGCTCACCGAGGCGCTGAGCGTGCATGATGTTGTGCGCGGCGACGTCGGCCAGCTCCTGCAATAAGCGTGCGTTCTCGGCGACAACCGCGCCGTCGCCCAGCGGCCCGCCCAACATCAGCGGCGCCAACGGTTCGGCGTAGAGAAACGCCAACCAGTCACGAATGCGCCGGCGCTCACGTCCCGCCCACGTCGGCGCGTCATAGTTGCGGAGCGTGACGGCGGCGCCGAGTCGTTGATAGAAATCTTGAACCAGCGCGATCAGCAATCCGGACCGGGTGCCGAAATACCGGTACGGCAGACCGGCACTGACTCCCGCCCGGCGCGCGACGGCGGCAACCTCTAGCTCGCCGGTTTCCGCCCACTCTGCGACCGCGGCGTCCAGCAATGCCTGCTGTGTCGCCGACGCCCTCGGTGTCGTGCCTACCGGCATGGGGCCCAGCATAAGTTGAGTTCAGCTCAATTAGTAGGCGGGATTCTGGTTCTCGCAGCCCAGTTGTGGACTTTCTATGAAAGCGATTACACGTTTTAGATTACCGGTTATTGTTTTCGTATTACTCCACCGAGTCGGGAGCACCGCAACCATGACCACTGAATGCCGCGTATCTGACCTGTCCGAGCCGGTAAGCGCGCCGGCCACACCGAACGCGGCGCCGGTCACGGTCGCCCACGGCGACGGCATCGGACCCGAGATCATGCGGGCGACATTGGATGTACTTTCCGAAGCCGGCGCCCGGTTAGCCATCGAAGAGGTGCAGATCGGTGAGGCGGCCTACCTGCGCGGTCAGAACTCCGGCATCGAGCCGGCGGCTTGGGAATCACTGCGACGTACCCGGGTGTTCCTGAAGGCTCCGATCACCACGCCTCAGGGCGGGGGATTCAAGTCGTTGAACGTTACCGTACGTAAGACTCTGGGCCTTTATGCCAACGTGCGTCCCTGCGTGGCCTACGCGCCGTTTGTGCCGACCCGCCACCCCGGCATGGATGTGGTGGTCGTCCGGGAGAACGAAGAGGATCTCTACGGCGGCATCGAGCACCGCCAGACCGACGAAGTCACCCAATGTCTCAAGCTCATCAGCCGGCCCGGTTGCGAGCGAATTTGCCGCTACGCCTTCGAATATGCCCGCCGGCATGGCCGGTCCAAGGTCACCTGCTTCACCAAGGACAACATCATGAAGCTGACCGACGGACTGTTCCACCGGGTATTCGACGAAGTGGCCGGCGACTACCCCGACATCGCGGCCGAGCACTGGATCGTCGACATTGGCGCCGCGAAGCTGACCGACACTCCGGAAAACTTCGACGTGGTGGTGATGCCTAACCTGTACGGCGACATCCTCTCGGATGTCGCCGCCCAGATCGCCGGTTCGGTGGGTATGGCGGGATCGGCGAATATCGGCGATGACGTCGCCATGTTCGAAGCCATTCACGGGTCGGCGCCGCGTCGAGCCGGTCAAGACGTCGCAAATCCGTCAGGCCTCTTGCTCGGAGCGGTGATGATGTTGGTGCACATCGGTCAGGGCGACGTGGCTGCAACGGTCCACAACGCCTGGCTGACGGCCCTCGAGACGGGGGCCGCGACCTATGACATCGCAGGGCCAGGACGGGCGGCGTTGGGAACCCGCGACTTCGCCAAGGCGGTGATCGCTCATCTCGGCCACCGCCCGCAGCGGCTCGCGGCTGTTGACTACCCCGTCGTCGAACGCCGGTCGGCCGCTGCTCCGCGCCCGGCGGTACGGGCGAAGAAGACCCTCGACGGCGTCGATGTGTTCCTGCACGCATCGCATGCTCGCCCGGACGGCCTGGCCGCCGCGTTGGTCTCGGCCGCCGGCGACGGCTGGCTGCGACTGCAGATGATCACCAACCGTGGTGTGAAGGTGTGGCCGGACGGATTCCCCGAGACTTTTTGCACGGATCACTGGCGGGCGCGGTTTCAGTCTCCCTTCCCCGGAGCGGCCGCACCCAGCCACATACTGCAATTGCTGCACCACCTGTATCGCGCCGGATTCGACGTCATCAAGACCGAGGGCTTGTATCGGTTCGACGGCCAACCCGCCTATTCGCCGGGCCAGGGGCAATGACGTGGCGTCACTTACGGGAGGTTTGTCCATGACGATGGTTGATGTCCCGGCGGCGGTGCACATCGGCGCCGACGAGTTGCCGTTCGTCGACATCGGTGATGGCTCCACACCTGCGCCAATCGGGACGAAACCGTTTTCAGCGATCCGCAGGTTTTGACATTCACCGCCACCCCAACCCGCAGCTCTCCTTCGGGATGGGTGGTCATTTCTGTCTCGGCGCGCACCTGGCCAGACTCGAGGGGCGGGTGTTTTTTGATGAACTGCTCGCTGCTTTTCCGCGCCTCGAGATCAGTGGTGAGCCCGTCCGGGTTCGGTCGAAACCTGAATAACTCGCTGAAGCGCCTCCCCGTCCGGCTACGCGCCTGAGCCCCGCCGCGGGACTACACTTTTCGCCGCGCGGCGGTGGTTCAATAGTGAAGTGATGCAACATAGTTCGCGACACCACGTCCATCTCCATGCGGGCGGACGCGGGGCGGACGCCCCGGCGGGCGTCACAAGCGAAGGTAACCCACCCAGATTGCCGTCACGGCTGTCGAAAGGTCGAATGTCTTCCAATACCACAGCCATGGCGGCAATTTCGGCGTCAACGTGTCCGCCAACAGCTCCGTCGAACGAACTACTGAATTGTGCGCCGGAGACGGCGCCGTGATAAGTCCCCGGGCAACGGCTGGTAGGACGCCCGTCGTTCCGGGCCGGCTGCCGCGCGAGTCTGCATCCAGTGCGTCCAGACTGCGCCCAGCGCGCTGCTGACCGCGATTTCGTCGCTCTCAGCGCAGAATGAAAACCTGACCGCGTTCGGTCAGCGCCGGACCCTCCCAGCGGACGGGCGGCGACGCGGCACGCAGCAGCGCTAGGAAAAGTTCGTCTGGGCGCAGGTGCTGGGCGAGGTGAGGTTCACGCCGGAATAGACCACCTGGATGTGGGTGCACACGATGACGCCGGCGTTGGTGCTCGGCTGGCCGGTCGACCAACTGGTCGAGTCGATGACGCCGGTCGTCTGATACTTGTCCGGCGGGCCGTCACCGAAGTACACGGTGGTGATCACGTCGGAGCCGCCCGCCTTCATCACCCGCTCGAACTGGCCGGTGGCGTGCGCGTCCAGGTAGGTCAGCCGGTTTGTGGGCCGGATCTCGGTGGTTTGGCGGGCCCACAGATCAGGCGGGAATCCGGCCGGGCCGTCGGGTGTGCGCAGATTCGCCCCCGCCACGAAGTCGCAGCTGCCGTTCTGGTGGCAATTGACAAACGTATGTGTCTCGAGCTGAGTGGTGTCGTCGATGGGGAACAGCGTGCTGGCCGTGTTGCTTGCCGCCGGCGAATGCGGGGCGGGCGCGAAGGCCAGCAGCGCCCCGGCGATCGCCGCGACTATCGGAGCACCCGGCAGCAGCCGCTTCATCTCGCATCCTTCCGCCCGGATGAAACTTAGTCCCCGCGACTATTCGTCGTAGGTCACTTCTACCGAATCAGATTCCGGATGAGATTGACAGGCCAAAATCAGCCCGTCGTCGAGGTCCTGCTGCTCAAGAACGTCGTTGACTTCCATGCTGACTTTGCCGCCGCGCAGTGTGCAGGCGCAGGCGCCGCAGTGGCCTTCCCGGCAGGAGAACGGCGCGTCGAGACCGGCGGCCAACAGCACGTCGAGCAGCTTGGCGTTGCGCGGCCAGGACACCGTGTGGGTTTCGCCGTCGAGTTCCACCACCGCGGTGGCCGGTGGCGCAGTGTCGTCGCCGCCGACATCCTCTATTTTCACCGCCGCGAACGGATCGGAATCCAGCGACTTGAACACTTCGATATGCACCTGTGGGGCAGCCACTTTCAGTGTCGCCAGGGCTTCGCGCGCGGCGTCCATGAACGGGCCCGGTCCACAGATGAAGACCTGTCGTTCGGTGTAGGGGGCGGCCAGGTTCACCAGCGCCGTCGCGCTGGGCAGCCCTTGCAGCGATTCCAGCCAGTGCACGACGGTGAGGCGGTCGGGATACTTGGCGGCCAGCTCGCGCAGCGCGTCACCGAAGATCACCGAGCGATCGTCGCGGTTGGCGTAGACCAGTGTCACCTGTCCGCCGCCTTGCGCCAGCGCCGACTTGCAGATCGACATGATCGGCGTGATCCCGCTGCCGGCGGCCAGCAGCAGGAAGTCGTCGTCGAGCGTCTTGGGCACGAAGTTGCCCGACGGCGCCAACACGTGGATCCGCATCCCGGGGTGCGCGTGGTCGCACAACCAGTTCGACGCATATCCCTCCGCAGTCCTTTTGACCGTCACGGTCAGCGCGTCGTCGGTGAACGGCGAGCTGCACAACGAGTAGCAGCGAGCCACTGAGCCAGTGCGGTCGCTGGGAACGCGCAGCGTCAGGAACTGGCCGGGTGCGTAGCGCAGCCGCTCGGCCGGGATCTGCGGATCGTCTGCTCCGTCCGGCACCGCGAACACCAGCGAGCGTGCCTCGTCGGTTTCGGCGACGACCTCGGCGATCTGCAGTTCCAGGACGTGGCTGCCGAGTGGTTCGTCAGGGATTGCCTCGGTCAATACCCTGCCTCCCTGTCGCCACTCGGTGTCCTAACTAGAACATGTTATAGAAAACGCGCTTGGCGCCGCTACCAGCCGCAGGAATACCCTGCTCGACACAAATCGGAACGTGTTCTAGTCTTTCTCTAGGTCCACTCCGGTCGTCGAACAGGCCGCACTCCCAGGAGGCAAACGTAAGTGACGTCCATTCAACAGCGTGATGCGCAGGCGGTGTTGGCTGCCATCGATGATCTGCTTCCGCAGATCCGGGAGCGCGCACAGGCGACGGAAGACCTGCGCCGCCTGCCCGACGAGACCGTCAAGGCACTCGAAGAAGTCGGTTTCTTCACCCTCCTGCAGCCGCAGCAGTGGGGCGGGCTGCAATGCGATCCCACGTTGTTCTTCGAGGCGACCCGCCGGCTGGCCAGCGCCTGCGGTTCCACCGGCTGGGTGAGCTCGATCATCGGCGTGCACAACTGGCACCTGGCGCAGTTCGACCAACGGGCCCAGGAAGAGGTCTGGGGCGACGACCCCAATGTGCGGATCTCGTCGTCTTACGCCCCGATGGGCGCCGGCGTCGTGGTCGACGGCGGCTACCTGGTCAACGGGTCATGGAACTGGTCGTCGGGCTGCGACCACGCCACCTGGACGTTCGTCGGCGGACCGGTCATCAAGGACGGCCGGCCGGTCGATTTCGGCAGCTTCTTGATCCCGCGCACCGAATACGAGATCAACGACGTGTGGTACGTGGTCGGCCTTAGGGGCACCGGCAGCAACACGCTGGTGGTCAAGGACGTGTTCGTGCCGCGGCACCGATTCCTGTCCTACAAGGCGATGAATGACCACACCGCCGGTGGACTGCAGACCAACACCGCTGCTGTCTACAAAATGCCTTGGGGCACAATGCATCCCACCACCATATCGGCGCCCATCGTGGGCATGGCCTACGGTGCCTACGCGGCGCACGTGGAGCACCAGGGCAAGCGGGTGCGAGCGGCGTTCGCCGGGGAGAAGGCCAAGGACGACCCGTTCGCCAAGGTTCGCATCGCCGAGGCGGCCAGCGACATCGACGCCGCCTGGCGCCAGCTGATCGGCAACGTCGGTGACGAATACGCGTTGTTGTCCGCCGGCAAGGAGATTCCGTTTGAGCTGCGGGCCCGGGCCCGGCGTGACCAGGTGCGCGCCACCGGGCGGTCGATCGCCTCGATCGACCGGCTGTTCGAGGCGTCCGGCGCCACCGCGCTGTCCAACGAGGCTCCGATTCAACGCTTTTGGCGTGACGCGCACGCCGGCCGGGTGCATGCGGCCAACGATCCGGAGCGGGCGTACGTGATCTTCGGAAACCACGAGTTCGGGTTACCGCCCGGCGACACGATGGTCTGATGACGGCGACGACGCAGGAAGTCACCTTCGAATCCACGTCGCGCTTCGCCGAAGTCGACGTCGACGGACCGCTGAAACTGCACTACCACGAGGCCGGTGTCGGCAACGACCAGACGGTGGTGCTGCTGCACGGCGGCGGGCCGGGCGCGTCCAGCTGGACCAACTTCGCCCGCAATATCGCGGTGCTGGCCAAGCATTTCCACGTGCTGGCCGTCGACCAGCCCGGATACGGCCACTCCGACAAGCGGGCCGAGCACGGGCAGTTCAACCGCTATGCCGCCACGGCGCTCAAGGGGCTCTTCGACCAGCTGGGGCTGGGTCGGGTTCCGCTGGTAGGTAATTCGCTGGGCGGCGGCACCGCGGTGCGGTTCGCGCTGGACTTCCCCGACCGCGCCGGACGCCTGGTCCTCATGGGCCCGGGGGGGCTGAGCATCAACCTGTTCGCCCCTGACCCGACCGAAGGGGTGAAGCGGCTGGGGAAGTTCTCGGTCCAACCCACCCGGGAAAACCTCGAGGCGTTCCTGCGGGTCATGGTCTACGACCAGAAGCTGATCACTCCCGAGCTGGTGGACCAGCGTTTCGAACTGGCCAGCACGCCGGAGTCGTTGGCGGCTACGCGGGCGATGGGAAAGTCGTTCTCCGGGTCCGACTTCGAGCTCGGCATGATGTGGCGCGAGGTGTATCGGCTGCGTCAGCCGGTGCTGCTGATCTGGGGCCGCGAGGATCGGGTCAACCCGCTCGACGGTGCGCTGGTCGCGCTGAAGACCATTCCCCGTGCGCAGCTGCACGTGTTCGGGCAGTGTGGACATTGGGCTCAGGTGGAGAAGTTCGACGAGTTCAACGAGCTGACGATCGATTTCCTGGGAGGTGCCAAGTGAGCATTCGGTCGCTGGGCTATCTGCGCATCGAGGCCACCGACATGGCCGCCTGGCGCGAGTACGGTCTCAAAGTGCTTGGCATGGTCGAAGGCAAGGGCAGCGTCGAGGGGGCGCTGTATCTGCGGATGGACGACTTTCCCGCCCGGTTGGTGATCGTGCCGGGTGAGCGGGACCGGTTGGCGGAGGCCGGTTGGGAATGCGCGAATGCCGCAGGGCTGCAGGAGATCCGCGATCGGCTCGAGGTGGAGGGCACGCCGTACAAGGAAGCGACCGCCGCACAACTGGCGGATCGGCGCGTGGACGAGATGATCCTGTTCTCCGATCCGTCGGGTAACCCGCTGGCCGTCTTCCACGGCGCCGCGCTCGAACATCGCCGGGTCGTCAGCCCGTACGGGCACAAGTTCGTCACCGGCGAGCAGGGGTTGGGTCACGTGGTGCTGACGACTCGTGACGACGCCGAGGCGCTGCACTTCTACCGGGACGTGCTCGGCTTCAAGCTGCGTGACTCGATGCGGCTGCCGCCGCAGGTGGTCGGCCGGCCCGCCGAGGGACCGCCGGCCTGGCTGCGCTTCTTCGGCTGCAATCCCCGCCATCATTCGTTGGCCTTTCTTCCGTTGCCGACACCGTCTGGCATCGTGCACCTGATGGTCGAGGTGGAGAACTCCGACGACGTGGGCCTGTGCCTGGACCGGGCGCTGCGCCGCAAGGTGCCCATGTCGGCGACGTTGGGCCGGCATGTCAACGACCTGATGCTGTCCTTCTATATGAAGACGCCCGGCGGTTTCGACGTCGAGTTCGGTTGCGAAGGTAGGCAAGTCGACGACGACGAGTGGATCGCCCGGGAGAGCACCGCGGTCAGTTTGTGGGGGCATGACTTCACGGTCGGTGCCCAGGGCTAGCCATGTCCGCGCCGATTGACCCTCGCACGTTCCGAAACGTGCTGGGTCAGTTCTGCACCGGAATAACGGTGATCACCACCGTGCACGACGAGGTGCCCGTCGGCTTCGCCTGTCAGTCGTTCGCGGCGCTGTCGTTGGAGCCGCCGCTGGTGCTGTTCTGTCCGACCAAGGTGTCACGGTCCTGGAAGGCGATCGAGGCGACCGGCCGGTTCTGCGTCAACGTGCTGACCGAGAAGCAGAAGCACGTGTCGGCGCGATTCGGCTCCAAGGAGCCCGACAAGTTCGCCGGGATCGATTGGCATCCTTCAGAACTCGGGTCGCCGATCATCGACGGGTCGCTGGCTTACATCGACTGCACGGTTGCCTCGGTACATGACGGTGGGGATCACTTCGTCGTGTTCGGCGCGGTCAATTCCCTGTCGGAAGTCCCTAAGATCAAGCCGCGGCCACTGCTGTTCTACCGCGGGGACTACACCGGCATCGAGCCGGACAAGACCACGCCGGCGCAGTGGCGAGACGACCTCGAAGCGTTCCTCACCACCACCACCCAGGACACCTGGCTCTAGGCCCTTCCACGCTGGGCAGCGGTGATGCCGGCCTGAAACCGATTCCGTGCCGATGGCCGGACAGCCGTGGCGGCATTCGGCCGGCGACGCGACCCACGATTAATGTCAACCAGCCTTGACTATCGTCGTGGGTAACTGTAGCCTTTGTGTCGGGTAGGAGTCGCCACAGCCCGTCGGCCCGTAGTGTGAAACCGGTTCGACACCATGGTGATTCCCCACTGCCGTTCGATTGCCGCAGGGCGCTCCGGCGGCGTGTGATTGTGAACGGGTTCGTCTGCAGTGTTACGGAGTGTTGCCGCATGCGTCGATCGCAGTCAGGGGCCAACGGCGCCGCCGCCTTCAATGCTCACCCCGTCGGATCAAGGTGTGTGAGGACATAAAATGGGTGCACTTGTCATCCTCAATTCCACGATAAGTTTTATCGAGTCCCTGTATACGACCCTTGGTGTCGGAACCCCGGTCACCGGAGAGGTATTCGACACCAGTTCCTCGACGTTCCGCGAGGCAATCGAAACGCAAGCGTCGGCCGTTTTGAGTGACAACTGGGTCGGCACTGCGGCGGAAAAATATTCGGAGAAGAGCAAAACTCTTCAGGACGCCGAGCAGATTATGGCCGACGTCGACTATATTACCGGAACACTGGTCTCGGACCAGGCTGAGGCGGTCGAAAAGGCGCGTAAGACTCTCAAGAAGTGGATAAATTTCCTCGAGGACTGCAAGCCCTATGCTAAAGCGCTTTACAACGCCGTCGTCACCATACCCGACTCGTACGTCTTCCAGGCCGCGGTTTCTGCCGTCGCCATGACGGCCGTTGGCATCGCCTTGCTGGAATTACTGCTCACGACGTTTGAAAACGCCGAAAAACTAGTCGAACGTATCGAAGAAATAGTCGAGCTGTTGGTGCAATTGCCGAGTGACTTCACCGAAGACCTGGCTGCGCTGTTGGAAGGCCTGCTCTCCGGCATGGAGTCCGAAATTTCCGACCTCGTCTCCAATGTGGTCTCCGATGTGGAATCCGAGGTGAGCCAGATTGTCTCTGAAGTGAAATCCGAAGTCAGCGAGGTTGTCTCGGCGTTGAAGTCAGAAATATCCGACTTGTCTTTGTCCGACCTGTCCTTGTCAGATTTGTCTTCACTGTCGGACTTGTCTGCTTTTTCCTCCTTGTCTTCCTTGGTGTCGGTGTCCGGCCTGACCTCGTTGTCCGGTTCGACCGCGTTGTCTGACTTGACCTCGTTGCCGGGCTCGAACGCGTTGTCGGGTTCGACCGCATTGTCCGACGTGGCCGCGTCGTCGGGCTCGGCCATTTCGCCCGGACTATTGACTCGGTTTGCCGGCTATACCGGCTTGCCCACATCCGGCCAGACAACCGGTCAGCTGGGTGCGTTGGGCAAGCTGGCCGACGAATCGTCGCAGAGCCCGCAAGCCGGCATGCCTCCGGGCCTGGTGCGCCGCTCTACGAAGGAGGCCGAGGGCCAGAAAGGTGCGGCCGCCGGTGCGGCCGGTGCGGAACGTGCACCCGTCAGTGCGGCCGGGTCCAAACCGACTCAACAGCGCAGCCTTTGATGCGATCGGCCGTCGAACATCAGGCTCGGATGCCGGAAAGCACTCGGAAGCATCACTATTCAGCGTGAGGAGAATTCGCCGTGTCCGATTCGTTAGCCGTCAACCCGGAATTTCTTGGCGTGCTCGCAACCGCGCAAGACCAAGCGGCAACATATGTCCAGTCCGCGACGGAAGCGGTCGCAGGCATCGGCGAAGATGTTGAGACAACCCACGGTTCGTATACGTCGAAGTTCAATACCACACTGACAGCGCTGGTGACCATCCGCAACTCTGTGGGCACCAGCCTGTACACACTTGCCGGTGAGGTTGCCTCGAATCTGCGTATCGCAGCCAAGGCCTATAGCGAAGCCGACGATGTCTTGGCGAAGGTTGTCGAGAGGATCAAGTTTTCCAGCTGAGCACGTTCAATTCCCTTGCGGCAGTTGTCAACGATGTTGTCGACCTCGCCACTAGCAATCCGAAAGGACCCGATGATGGAGCGGCCCAGCACCGACGACTACCTCGATGATCTGACCACCCTGGATATGTACGGGCGCCCAAGGCGCCAAGAGCCGACTGGCTGCCATACCCACGATCTGATGAGCTGGTCCGCAACCGATGACTGCCTCGATGATCTGTCCACCCTGGATTTGTACGGCCGCCCGAAGCGCCGGGTTTCCACCGGCGGCGGCATTCACGGTGAAACACGGGTCGAGGCCGAGATCGCCGATATCGATCCAGATGCGCTTGCGCCCTCGGCCGAGACGACGGCAGAGCATGAGTCCGGCCTGGTGTCGGTGGCCAATCCGCAAGGGACCGTGTTGGTGTCGACCGATATGGGTGGCAGAATCCATCGGGTCGAACTGTCCGCGGGGGCGACAAGCATGCGGGAGCAAGAACTCGCCGACGAGATCTTGGTCATCGCGCACCTCGCGCGGCAACGGGCCCGGTCCGCCCAATACACGCTGCTGCTCGACACCTTGGCCGAAACGCCCCTTCAGGACCCGGAAAGTCGTCCCGCCCTGGTGGAATTCGTGACCAAAGCCATGAGGGTCGCGACACCGGAAGAGACCGCCGCAGCCGAAGCGAAGGTGTTTGCGACCCGGTATGCGCGGTATTGACGGCCTTAGGGCGGTGCTGATCTAGCCGACGCGCTCCGCGGAGCCACTGCGTGCCGTAGTCGCATCGTTCACATAGGCCTCGGGCTGGGCCGGTTCCCGGTTTGCCCACTTTGTAGCGGCAAAAGCAGGCGTGCAACGGATTTGTCGCTAAGCGTTCGGGGGGCTCCGCGGCTGGTGCGCCGGATGTGTGGTCGGGCTTGACGCTGACGGTTTCGAGTGTGCTCAGACGGTCTCGAGTGTGCACTGATGGGTGTGTCCCGAGCGTGGAAGGGAGTTCGATGTAGGTAGAGCTTTCCGAAGCGGTGCTGTGCAGGAGATGAAGGATTGTTGGCCCTTCGGAGTCGCCCTGCGGGGGGTGGCTTCAAACCGCCACATGCTGCAGGAGCGGTGACGTGATTGTGGTGAGCGATGTGGAAAAGGCACAGGTCGATGTGTCAGGTGGGGATCGGGAAGGCGAGCGCAAGCGATTCGCTGTTGACGTGTCGAAATGCACATAGATGACATCGAAACCGGGGTGTCCGTCATATCCCGGGATGAGTCTGGCGGGTGCCCGTTGATTGGCCAGGCGGTGTCCGGCATGGAGGCGACGCGAGCCCGATCTGCGGCTTTTGCATGGAACGGGAGAAGACCGGATTCGACACTGCCCGTCCGGGTTTTTCGGGTGGGCGAGAGGGAGTAGCCCGCGCTTGTCGTGGGTGTGAGTACCGTCGCGGGTCCGGTTGGCGGACCGGCTCGTAGTAGTGGTGAAGCTCTTGTAATGGGGGTGGAGCGAAGGGGCCGGGTCATCTGTGGCTGTGTTCGTTGGATCAACCGAGACCCGTTGGGGTTCGGGAGGAGTCGGATGGGCGAGTTGAAGTCGCCGGGCAAGCCGTTCGAGATTTCGAAGTGGGCGGTCCAGGAGGCGTTTGAGAAGGTCAAGGCGAACAAGGGCGCGCCGGGCATAGACGGGGTAACCATCGAGGCATTCGAGGCCGACCTGGGCAACAATTTGTACAAGGTGTGGAATCGGATGTCCTCGGGTAGCTACTTTCCGCCTCCGGTGCGTGCGGTGGAAATCCCCAAGCCGCATGGCGGGGGGACCAGGATGCTGGGGCTGCCTACGGTGGCCGATCGGGTGGCGCAAACGGTGGTGGCCGAGGAGCTGAAGTCGGTGGCGGAAGCCCTCTTTCACGAGGACTCCTACGGGTATCGGCCGGGCCGCTCAGCGATCGACGCGGTGGGAGTATGCCGGCAGCGGTGTTGGAAAACCGACTGGGTGATCGATTTGGACATCCAAAAGTTTTTCGACAGCGTGTCTTGGGACCTGATGCTAAAAGCGGTGGCGGTCAACACCGATCTGCCGTGGGTGATGCTGTATGTGCGCCGGTGGCTACAAGCTCCGGTGGCATTGCCTGATGGCACCCTGCAACAGCGAGACCGGGGCACCCCACAAGGGTCGCCGGTCTCGCCCGTGCTGGCCAACCTGTTTCTGCACTATGCGTTTGACATGTGGATGGCCCGGGAGTTCCCGAGTGTCCGCTTTGAACGCTACGTCGATGACGCGGTGGTGCACTGTGTCACCGAGCGCCAAGCCCACCAGGTGTTGGCCGCGCTGCACGACAGGATGGGCGAGGTCGGGTTGCGGCTGCATCCCGACAAGACCCGGATCGTGTACTGCAAGGACGCTAACCGGCGTGGTGACTATGCGCACACGTCGTTCACGTTTCTGGGTTTCACGTTCCGTCCGCGCGGGATGCGGGCCAAAGACGGACACACGTTCCTGTCGTTTTTGCCCGCGATCAGCAGGGACGCCTTGACGAAGATCGGCCGGGAGGTGCGGTCCTGGCGACTGCACCATCGCACCGGGCGATCCTTCGCTGACCTTGCACGCTGGATCAACCCCATCGTGCGGGGCTGGATGAACTACTACGGCGCCTTCTTCCGGTCGGCGCTGCATCCTCTCCTGGCGCGCATCAACGCCTACCTGATGCGTTGGGTCCGCAACAAATATCGGCGGTATCGGAGCCGCGGTGCGTTCCAGCAGGCATGGCAGCGGGTCACCACGCAGTACCCGCGTTTCCTCGCGCACTGGCAATGGACCACCACCGTCCCCGCCGTCTGGTGATCAAGATGACAAGAGCCGGATGAATCGAGAGGTTCACGTCCGGATCTGTGGGAGCCGGAGGGTGCAATCCCCTCCGGCCACCCGACCGCCGAGCGTGCCGTCAGGGCGGCCGATCGTGGGCGTGCCCCGCCCTACATCCACAGTCAAAGCCGTCACCGCACACTCGACGCCGCGGCCATGCCAGTCGTCCCGGTGAGCACGTGAGTCATCCCCCGAACCCGAGACACCCGCCATCACACGAGGTTTGACCGAGGTCGCGGGGCATCGACGTGCCGGAAACAGACGTCGCCTGAACGCATGCTGTACGTGGTGACCGAGCCGACATGGAAAGCCGTTGGTAGCTGGCCGGATCACATCGGCCCGGCAACCGCCACCACACAACCGCCCGCGAAGCGACGGCCGCTACATGAAGTCGAGGGCCTCGACGTTGGCGATGGGGCCTTCGTGGGTGGGCCGGTCCGCGCCGCCGATGCAGTACACGGTGTTGCCCACGGTCGCGACCACCTCGGCGTGCCGCGGGGTCGGCAGCGCAGGTAGCGTGCTCCACTTTCCGTCCGCGATGTCATACATCTCGACAACTCCGAGCACGCGGGTGGGCTCTTCGCCGCCGACCACCACGATTCGCCCGTCGATGAACGCGGCGCCGTAACTTCCGCGCGGGGTGGGCATGCCCACCAACTTGGTCCACTTACCCGCTTGCGGGTCGAAGCGTTCAAAGGCAGCGGAGTTCTTGTCGGCCGACAGGAATCGCCCGCCGATCGCATACACGTAAGTGCCGTCTGACACCGCAGCCAAATGCTCGCGGGGCGTTGGCAGGTCGGGCGCATCCTTCCACGAACTGCCGTCGAAAACCTCGGTCTGCGCGACGAGCTGCTTGGCGTTTTGCCCGCCGACGACGACGAGCTTGTCACCAACCACCGCCGCTGCCGCCGCCGCCCGAGCGTGGCTGAGGCTCGGCAACTCCACCCAGCTGTTGCCGCGCAAGGCGAACACCTTGTTGGAGGCATCCGCGAGGTTCTCGCTCGCACCGCCGAGCACCACCACCTCGCCCCGGTAGGTCGCCGCCGTCGCGTGGTGCAACCGGATGGGCAGCGGCGGCCCGGGTTGCCAGGATCCGGTGTGCGGGTCGTAGCTCTCGACGGTCGTGAGCCCAACGCCTTCCCGCACGCCACCCATGATCCAGATCTTGTTGTCCAGTACGGCCCACGCCATCATCAGGCGGGCCGTCGGTGCGTCCGGCAACGTCCGCCACTGCGCCGCCGGCTGGATTTTGCGCGCGGGCAGCTTCAGCATTTCGGCCGACGAGGTCGCCTGGTCGTCGCCTGCGGCGGTCGAACCGCCGATCGCATACACCGACTTCTCGACCGTGTCGACCGCCATCCCGTGCCGTGCGGTCTCCATATCGGGCAAGCCGGCCCATGTTCTGGTCATCAGATCAAACACAGCCACGCTCTTGAGGGCCTGTCCGGCCGACATCCCGCCGACCGCCACCAGGCGTCCATCGGTGATCGCGACGCCGAGGTCACTGCGTGGTTGCGCCAGCTCGGGCAGCGGCGTCCAGGTTTTCGCGGCCGGATCGTATGCCTCGACCGTCGCCAGGTCGGACTTCGCGTCGTTTCCGCCCACGGCGTACACCAGCTTTCCGTCCGAGGCCGCGGCCAGCATCTGCCGCGGCGTCGGTATCGGAGCGCCAAGGGTCCAGGAGTTGCCGTCGAAGACCTCGGTCGTGTTCAGCAGTGCGCCGTTGGCGTCCACCCCGCCGGTGACGACGATGCGGTCTCCCACCGCGGCCGCGGCCGCGCCCGCCCGGGGCTGCAACAGATGCGGCAGCTCCACCCAGCGGCTATTGACCACTCGCCAAACTTGGTCGGTAGCAACCTTTTTGGAGCCCTCAGTGCGCCAGCCGCCCAGGACGATGGGGTTGCCCTGCCAGGTCACCGCCATCGCGTGCTGAACCGGAACCGGCAAGTCGTCGCCGCCCTTCCAGCTGTCGATCACGGGGTCGTAGCCCTCGTGCAGACCGGTGACGGTGCCGTCGGCCCGAACCCCGCCGAAGATCCAGATCGTGCCGTCGACTTGGGTGGTCGCCGCCGCATCGCGGGCGACCCGCGCATTGGTGATCGGCTTCCACTGAACCGGCGCCTGGGTGCCCGGTTGACCAGAGACGGTCTGGTGGGCGCCGTTGTCGTGCGATGCCACCAGGAAGACTCCGCCGGCCACCAACAGCACCACGGCGACGGCCGCCGCCGCGGTCAACAGGATGCGGTTGCGCTTCCTGTCCGGCTCGGCGAACCACGACGCCACCCGTCCCCGGGGGGGCTTCCCTACGCCGGGTCTGTCGGGCGCGGCCGGACCCGCAGGGCCCTCTTGCCCCGGACCCTTCGGCGGCTCGATCGGCGGGGTGGCGCCGGTCCATTCCGCGGGCTGCCGGGGCGACTCCGCCCTGCTCGACGAGGCCCGTAGCTGCGCCTGGGTGTCACCGAGGTGCCCGGGCTCAAAGGCGGTGTCTGTTCCCGGTGACCGCCGGTGATCGACGGACTGCGACGGCAGCAACGAGGACGGCCGTTGCCCCGCGGCGCTCGGCGGTTGGAGCGCAGCGGCGCCGCCCGCCCTGGCGGCGGGCTGCGGACCCTTGAGCGGAACGGTCGAAGACGTGCGCAGCGGCACCTGAGCTTCCGGGCTCAGTATCGCGGGCGATACTGGAGGCGTTTCCGGGACATCCGTTGAGGCATCGGTGGTGCGCGCACGCATGTTGGTGATCGCCATCGACGCGGGCTTCAAGCCGTTGCGGCGCTGCGCCGCCTGCAGCTCACGGCCGAGTTCGGCGGCCGACACGGGCCGTTCGGCCGGGTCGATGGACATCGCCTTCTCGATCGCCGAGCACACCGCATCCGGGATTCCGTCCGGACGCAGGTCCGGAACCCCGGTGGAACTGATCCGCAGGTATTGCGCGACGAGGTCTTCGCCCTTCTTGCGTTCGTGTGCGGCGCTGCCCGCGATCAGTGCATAAAGTGTGGCGCCCAGCGAGTAGACGTCGGCGACGACCGTCGCCGGATTACCGGTCATCACCTCGGGCGCGGTGTAGTCGATTGTGCCGGAGAAGAACCCGACCGCCGTTTCGAAGCCGCCCTCGATGTGGGCGATCCCGAAGTCGGTCAGCTGCGGCTCGCCGTAGTCGTTGACCAGGACATTCGCCGGCTTGATGTCGCGGTGCAAGGTGCCGGCCCGGTGCGCGGTTTCCAGCGCCCCGCACAATTTCACGCCGATCTCCAACGCCTCCGGCCAGGGGATCGGCCCCTCCCGGCGCAACCGTACCGCCAGCGAATCCGCCGCGTAGTAGGGCATCACGATGTAGGGCCGGTCGCTTTCGGTGATGCCGACCCGCAGGATGTTGACGATGTTTGGATGCCCCGAGAGCCCGCCCATCGCGTAGCCCTCACGCAGGAAACGTTCCCTGCTGTCGTCGTCGAAATGCGACGGCAGCACTTTGACCGCGACATTTCGTCCCAGCGCCGTCTCGCGACAGCGGTACACCACTCCGGCGCCGCCTCGAGCCACCTGGCGCGCGTCCTCGAATCCGGCGGAGGCCAACTCCGCGGCGATCCCGCTCTGTGCGGGTGCCGAGCCGGCAGCCCCCGGGTCTTCAGCCATGTCTTGGCGCTCTACCTCCATGCCGTGAGAGTCGCGAGTCAAGCGTAGCGAATATGAACTCACGGGCATACTGTTCGACGGCAATCGTTGCCGAATCGCTTTCGCAGTGCCGGTCGACCGACGACACGGCGCCTTGGCGCTCGCTGAAATCAATTGTGGTCCGGGTTACGCGAGAATCGCCCAGTGCTCAGGGGCTTTTCGGGGCGACGCTGAGCGAGCCGCGAGATATGTGGCTACTGTTGTAGCCGTCGACAATTCCAGGGGTACGAGAGAGAAAGCTGTGCAGGTTCGGCGTTTCGGCGAGCTCGAGGCAGTGATCATGGACCGCGTGTGGAACCGCGGCGAGGTCGTCACCGTGCGCGATATTCTTGACGACTTGGCGCATGATCGCCAGATCGCCTACACCACGGTGATGTCCACCATGGACAACTTGCACCGCAAGGGCTGGTTGCAGCGGGAACGGGTGGGCAAGGCTTTCCGCTATTGGCCGACTATGACCCGCGAGGAACATTCGGCGAGATTGATGCGCGATGCCTTCGATACCGGGGGAGATTCGGACTTGGTGCTGGCGTTTTTTCTCAAGCAGATGGACGAGGATGAATCGGCGCGGGTCCGCGACGCGCTGCGTCGGTTCATTGATCGGCAAGAATCGTGAACGCGGCTCTTTTGTTGCTCCTTTATGCGTCGATGTTGACGTGGCTGGGCCCCCTGCTGCTACGACGTGTCACCGGCACGGGTGTGCGGCCTCAGCTTGCCGTGGCCTCCTGGCTGACAGCGGTGGTTGCCGCTATTGCAGCGTGGTTGGCTGCGCTCGTGTTCCTTTGCGCCGCAGTGCTCGACAGCATCTGGCGCCACCGGGAACCAACTTTGTGCTTCAAGGCGTTAGGGGTCACCGGCCAGCTGGGATTGCCGCACGCAATTGCGTCGGCCATGGCCATGGGCCTGTTGTTTGCCAGCCTGCTGGCCACCACCGTCGTCAGCTGGCGCGTCGCACATCAGTGGCTGCGGCAACGATCACGCAGTCTCCTGCACGCATCTGCTGCTCGGGTGATCGGAGGCGGCGGTGACCGGTATGGGCGGCCTGACCTGGTAGTTGTTCCGGCGCCGCATCCCGCTGCCTATTGCGTAACCGCTCGCCCCGACCCTGTCGTGGTGGTCACCACCGCTGCCCTGGACCGCCTCGACGAGCCGCAGCTGGCGGCTGTGCTGGCGCATGAGTACGCTCACTTGGCCGGTCGCCATCATGACCTGCTCATGGTGCTGCGGGCAATTGCTGCGAGCCTGCCGCGATTGACACTGTTTTGCACGGCAGCGGAAATGGTCGCGGACCTATTGGAGATGTGTGCTGATGATGTCGCGGTGCGGCGTCACGGGAAGATGGCATTGCTACGCGGACTGCTGGCGCTGACAGGGGCGCCGCCGGCGATGGCGTCGACGGCGCTCGGCGCGGCGGGCACCGCCACGCTGGCCCGCGCGAGCCGGCTAACCAACCCGATATCGCGCCGCAGGCGTTTGCATGAGCGGGTAATTCTCGCTACGACAATTGCTTTTGCGGTAATCACTCCGTTGGCGGTCGGGCTGGCCTGTCATCTGTGACGAGCGCATTGCGGTTCGGGGCGCGCCATCGAAGCAGGGTATGCCAGCACACTCCCACGGCGACCAGCGCAACCAAGGCGCCGACGAGGGACCATGGGCTCAGCCCGTCGACCAACTGAATCAGCCACTCCTGCACGGCGTTAGCGGCCCCGATCACGGGGTCATCGGCTTCGGCATTGGCAAAATAGAGCCGCAGTTCGTAGTAGCCGTAATACATGACATATAGCCCGGTCAGCAGCACGATTACGCCGACTATTCGGCCTACGAAGGGCAGAACACGCCGAAACGTCGCGGTGGCCGCGGAGCCGGCCAGGGCAACCGTCAGCGCTGCCACCCCCACCGTGATCGTCATTCCGCCTGCGTACGCGACGAAAGCCAGCACGCCCGAAAGCACCGCACCCTGCCTGAACGTGGTGCTGATGACGGCGAGAAACGGTGCGACGGTGCACGAAAGTGACGCAATCGCGTAACCCACGCCGTAGCCGTACATGGAGGTAAGCCGCCTTGTCGGCGTACCACCCGCGCGTTTCGGCAGGATGATGCTGACGTCCTTTCCGGCCAGCAACCAGACAGCCAAAGCCACCAGGAGGATCCCGATGACCACGGTGGCAAACGGCAGGTACCTTTGCGCCGACGCGATCACCGGTGCGACGAGTAGCCCAAAAATGCCGAAGACCGTCAGGAATCCGACGGACATTCCCGCGGTCGCGGCGCCGGCGCGGATCAGGGCTCTCGGACGTGAGACTCCCTGACTACCGGCGATCACCAAGCCCAAATAGCTTGGCAGGAAAGCAAATCCACATGGATTGAGGGCAGCTACCAGTCCGGCGCCCAGGGCAAAGCTCAGTGCTGTGGCATCGATCACCGGCTGACCAGCCTGTCGACCCGCTCGTTCAATTCAGACTGAGTCAGCGAACCTTTGACGACGTCGACGTCGCCGTTGGCGCTCACGAACGCCCACGCCGGTTGCTGCGTTACGCCGAATCTTGCCCAGATCACCCCGTCGGTATCGGCTAGCTGAATGAAGCCGCTCAATTTGTATTTGTCTACGAAGCCCTGCATCGCCAACACCTGGTCCCGCGCGGCCACCCCAACGAACGTCACGCGCGGGTGCGCCCCGGCGACGTCCGCCGCGATCGGTGCTTCATGCTGGCACTTTGGGCACCAGGGCGTCCAGAACCACAACACCGCGGCTCTTCCCGCCAAACTGTCACCCGAAAACGTGTGCCCATCAATAGTTTTGGCGGTGAACTGCAGTTGGGCAGGTACGCGTGCGCTCTGGCCGGTGGGCCTGCTGGATGACGAAGTCAGCGTATTGGCCGGGTCAGATCGTGCTCCGGAAGAGCCGCAGGCTGTGACGATCATCGCGGCAGCAGCAGTGATGGCAAGCGAGGCGGTTAGGCGCCGTTGCATGGTGATCCCTTTCCGTCGATTGGCGAGACTTCGCGGCCGGTGGTCACCAAAATACTACCTACGTACGTAGGTAGTAGTTAGAGCCGGGTTGCTGGTGCGGCTAGGTGCGCCGTGGATGCCACAAGCGCCTGGGGGATTGGTTCGGGTGACCTGGACACCACTGCGATTCCGGCACCGCCGCGCGGACCTGATCAACGTGCGCGCCGCAACCGGCCCACGTCACTTTCCCGCAGGTGCGGCACCTGACGGCGTGACACATTCAGCGAGCCTCCTCGAGAACGGGCGGCCCCTGGTAAGGCCGTTGCAGCACGGCGAATTCGGGCGTGGTCGCGGCGGTGATGACGGCCTCGAGCAGGCGGACGCCGTCGTCGCTGCCGGGTATCCCGGTCAGCACCGGCCCGAAAAACCCGCGCCCGTCGACCGCGATGATCGGGCTGCCGGCCGAGCCGCCCAGAGTGTCCTGGCTGGCTTGGTGCGCGCGCCTGGCGGCCTCGTCGAGTGCACTGTCGTCTAGCGATTCGGCAAGTGATTCGTCAAGTCCGCATTCGGTCAGGGATTTGCGGACCTCATCGGTGGACATTTCTTTCCCACGCACATGGATACGGGCGCCGACCGAGTCGTAAAGCCGTGCGAATGCGTCCGGCCCGTGCTGGCTGGCGACCGCGGCGAACAGCCGACCGAGCCGTCGTGATCGATCCATCATCTGCTGTTGTTTCGGGTTGAGGTCGTTGCCCTCGTTGAGTACGGCCAGGTTCATCTGCCGCAGCGTGACCGGTGTGTCCGTCTTGTGCGCGGCATCGAGCAGCCATCGCGAAGCGGCCCAGGCGAAGGGGCATACCGGATCGATGTAGAGCTCGACGTCAGCCACTGGCTCCTCCTTCTGCAACTTTCCCGATCTCGGGCGAACTAACGCCATAATACCCCCTTGGGTATACGGCTGTCGAAGTCGTGCGCCAGCCAGCAAAATGGGGCTATGGCGCTGGATCTCAACGCGTACTTCGAACGCATCGGCTATCGCGGTCCCACCGAACCTACCCTGGCGGTGTTGCGGGAGCTGGTGAGCGCCCACACCCGGGCGATTCCGTTCGAGAACCTCGATCCGCTGATGGGGGTGCCGGTTGACGACCTGAGCCCCGAATCGCTGATGGACAAGCTCGTCCACCGGCGCCGCGGCGGTTACTGCTACGAGCACAACGGGCTGATCGGCAACGTGCTGGCCGAACTCGGGTTTCGGCCGCGGCGGCTGGCCGGGCGGGTGGTGTGGATGGCGCCGCCGGATGCGCCGCTGCCGGCACAGACGCACACCGTGCTCGCGGTGAGTTTTCCCGGTTCGGACGGTTCGTATCTGGTGGACGCCGGTTTCGGGGGGCAGACGCCGACGTCGCCGCTGCGGCTGCGGACCCGATGCGTCCAGCAAACGACGCATGAACCGTACCGGCTCGATGACCGTGGCGACGGGCTAGTGCTGCAGGCGCTGGTTCGCGACGAGTGGCAGCCGCTCTATGAATTCAGCACGATCAGCCGGCCGCCGATCGACCTGAAGGTGGGCAGTTGGTTTGTCTCGACACACCCGTCGTCGCACTTTGTCACCGGCTTGATGGCTGCCACCGTGACCGAGGACGCGCGGTGGAACTTGACGGGCCGGATCCTGGCGGTCCATCGCGGCGGCCGGACCGAGAAGACCGTGCTCGAGGACGCGGCCGCGGTTGTCGACGCGCTGAGCGGGCGCTTCGGCATCAACGTGGCAGATGTCGGCGAACGCGGTGCCCTCGAAGCCCGCATCGACCAAGTCTGTTTCGGCGACAACTGAAGGGCGAGCCCGTCGCGGGCGAACAATCAGCTCCCCGGCAGCCAGGACTGTATTCGGCGCAGGGCTTCTTCGATGTCGCTGGTCGGCCCGGCGAACGACATCCGGACAAACGAGTTGCCCCGCGCGGTGTCGAAGTCGACCCCTGGTGCGATCGCTACGCCGGTGTCGGCCAGCAACCTCGAGCAGAAGCCCAACGAGTCGGTGGTGAAGTCCGAAACGTCGGCGTAGACGTAGAACGCGCCGTCGGTGGGAGCCAGTCGGTCAACTCCGATGCGACGCAGGCCGTCGAGCAGCATCGAGCGGTTGAGCGCATAGTGCCGCAGATTGCCGTCGGCTTCCGCGGTCGCCTCGGGGGTGAACGCCGATACCGCGGCGATCTGCGACAGCACCGGCGGGCAGATGGTGAAGTTGCCGGTGAGGCAGTCAACCGCCCGGCGCAGCTCCGTCGGCACCAGCAGCCAACCCAGTCGCCAGCCGGTCATTGCGTAGTACTTGGAAAAGCTGTTGACCACCACCGCGTTCCGTGAGGTCTGCCAAGCGCAGCTGGTCTGCGGTGCCCCTTCGTACACCAGGCCGTGATAGACCTCATCGCTGATCAGCCGGACCCCGGATTCGTCGCACCACGACGCGATCGCCGACAACTCGGCGGGCGGGATGACGGTGCCGGTGGGATTGGCCGGGCTGGCCACGACCAGCCCCTGCACCGGCGGGTCGAGTTCGGCGAGCATCTGCACGGTGGGCTGAAACCGGGTCGCCGGCCCGCACGGTATCTCCACCACCTCACATCCCAACGCTGACAGGATGTTCCGATAACAGGGATAGCCGGGACTGGCCATCGCGACCCGGTCGCCGACATCGAAGCATGCCAGGAAGGTGAGCAGGAAGCCGCCCGAGGAACCGGTGGTGACCACCACCGCGTCGGGGCCGACCGTGATGCCGTGCTGGCGCTCGTAGTCCGCCGCGATCGCGGCACGCAGCTCCGGAATACCCAGTGCCACCGTGTAACCCAGCTGGTTGAGATGCAGGGCGGCGGCCGCCGCGGCGCGTACCGGTTCCGGGGCGCCGGCGCTGGGCTGACCCGCCGAGAGATTGACCAGATCGCCGTGGGTGCGCTGGCGCTCGGCGGCCGCCAGCCAGACGTCCATCACGTGAAACGGTGGAATGCCCGCGCGCCGGGCAACACGATCGGTCATGGTGCGGGAAGCACCTCGGACTCCAGCTGGCGCAGCACGTCTCGTGGTGAATCCAGCAGGTGCGTACTGCCGTGCGCCCGCTTGAAATACAGGTGCATGTCATGTTCCCAGGTGAGCGCGATGCCACCGTGCAACTGGATGCCCTCGGCGGCCACGGCGCTGAGCGCTTCGCAGGCAGCCAGTCGTGCGGTGGCCGCATTGGCGGGTGTGGGTTCATTGCAGGCGTCGGCGACGACGGACCGCGCCGCGGCGACCGTCACGTACAGATCGGCCATCCGATGCTTGAGTGCCTGGAAGCTGCCGATCGGGCGGCCGAATTGCACTCGGCTCTTGGTGTATTCGACGGTCAGCTCCAGGCAGCGTTCCGCGGCACCGATCTGCTCGGCGGCCAGCAGAATTGCCGCTATGCCGGCCAGTCCCGGGTCGGCGCCGATCGGCCGGGTTTCCTGCGGCTGCATGCGGGCCAGCCGACGGGTGGGATCCATGGTGGCGACGGGCTGCGCGGTGAAGCCAGTCCAGCTGCTCAGTTGGCCATCGTTCGCGGCGACGACGACGTCGGCGACGTCACCGTTGACGACGTAGTCGGGGTCGAGGACCAGCGCGCCGATCGAGGTACCCTCGGCAAGCCGGGTCAGCGTCTCGGCGTCCGGCTCGGGCGCGGCCAGCAGCGCCAGTTCCGCCAGCGTGGTGCCCAGCAGCGGGGACGGCACCAGCGCCCGGCCCAGCTCTTGCAAAACCGTTGCGGCGTCGGCTAACTCGCCGCCGGCTCCGCCGAGTTCCTCCGGGACGACCAAAGCGGCGGCGCCGACTTGTTCGCACAGTAGCCGCCACAGCGCCTCGTCGTAGCCGCGGTCTGACTCCATCGCCGCTCGCACCGCGGCTGGACTTGCGTGCTTGGCCACCAGGGCGGCGACGGTCTCGCGCAGCATCTGCCGTTCGTCAGTCATAACGCCTCCAGCACTCGCCGTCGATGCTCCTCCGGTGTACCCCAGGCCGAACGCAGCGCCTGCACCTTCAGCAGCCACAGCGACAGGTCGTGTTCCTGGGTGAATCCGATGGCGCCGTGAGTCTGTAACGCCGAGCGAGCCGCCAGCAGACCCGCCTCGGATGCCGCTGCTTTCGCCGCACTGACGTCCCGCGGCGCCAACGACAGCGCCGCGCCGTAAACCAGCGGACGGGCCAGCTCGACCGCGATGTGGACGTCGGCGAGTTTGTGCTTGATCGCCTGATACGAGCCGATGACCCGGCCGAACTGCGTCCGCTGCTTGGCATAGTCGACGGCCGCGCTCAGCAGTGCTTCGGCGGCGCCCACCAGTTGTGCCGCCGTGGCCAATACGCCGAACTCGTAGGCGCGGTTGGTGTCTGCGTGCCAGGTTTCGCCGGTCGCCGCCACGTCGTAGAGGCGACGGCTGGGGTCGACGGACGCATGGCGCCGGCGCGGGGTGCCTTCGGCGACACCGGCCTCACCGGCCAGTAACACCAGCCCCGCGGTGTCGGCGTCGACGGCCCGCGGCACCTGCGGCGGTAGTGCGACGGTGGCGATCAGCTCACCCGATGCCAGGCCGGCGCAGCGCTCGGCCTGATCGTCAGTGGCAAGCAAAACCGGTGCCACGGCGATGGATTCGGCGACCGGGCCGGGAACACACCAGCGGCCAAGCCGTTCCAGCGCGACCACCAGGTCCACCGGATCGGCCCCCAGACCGTCGAACTTCTCCGGAATGTTGAGTGCGGTGACGCCAAGGTTGGCCAATTGCTGCCACACCTTGCGGCCGGGCGCCGCATCGCCGGCCGACCAGGCGCGAACCGCGCCGGGCAGATCGGCAGCACCCAGCGCCGCGTCGATGCTGGCGGCGAAATCACGTTGTTGTTGATCAAGGGCAAAGTCCACGGTCACTTCTTCTCTCGCGGCAGGCCCAGCAGCCGTTCCGAAATGATGTTGCGCTGGATTTCGTTGGTGCCCGCATAGATTGGTCCGCCCAGGGCGAACAACAGCCCGTCGGTCCACGGGCCGGCCAGCTCTGCGTCCGCTGCCAGGATGTCCAGCGCGGTCTGATGCAATTCCACGTCGAGCTCCGACCAGAACACCTTGGTTACCGACGATTCGGCGCCCAGCTCGCCGCCGCCGGCGAGCCGGGTGACCGTGCCGAAGGTCTGCAGCCGGTAGGCCTGCGCCTTGATCCACCCGTCGGCGACGCGGTCGGCGAATTCCGGTGGGGAGCCGTTGGCTTTCCACAGTTGCACCAGCCGCTCCGCCACCGCCAGGAAGCGAGCGGGGCTACGCAGCGACATGCCGCGTTCGTTGCTCGACGTGCTCATGGCCGCACGCCAGCCGTCGTTCGGGGTGCCGATGACATCCTCGTCGGGAACGAAGACGTCGTCGAGGAAGATCTCGCCGAAGCCGGTGTCGCCGCCCAATTGCACGATGGGCCGCACCGTGACGCCGGGTGCCTTCAGGTCGAACATGAAGTAGGTGAGGCCGCGGTGCCGCTCGGCCGACGGATCGGACCGGAACAACCCAAAGCCCATGTCGGCGAACGGCGCCCGTGAGCTCCAGATCTTCTGCCCGTTGAGCAGCCAGCCGCCCTCGGTCTTGGTGGCGGTGGACCGCAGTGAAGCTAGGTCGCTGCCGGATTCGGGCTCCGACCAGGCCTGGGCCCAGATCTGCTCGCCGCTGGCCATTTTCGGCAGAATCCGATCCAGCTGCTGCTGGGTTCCGTGGGCGAACAGGGTGGGCGCCAGCATCGAGGTGCCATTGGCGCTGGCCCTACCCGGCGCGCCAGCGCGGAAGTATTCCTCCTCGAACACCACCCAGTGCAGCAGCGGGGCGTCGCGGCCGCCGTACTGCTCCGGCCAGGTGATCACCGACAGTCCGGCATCGAACAGTACCCGATCCCAAATCCGATGCTGGGCAAAGCCTTCGGCGTTGTCGTAGGACGTCGTCGGGATCGAGTCCTTGTTGGCCGCCAGAAACTCGCGCACCTCGGCCTGGAAAGCCAGGGTTTCCTCATCGAATGCCAGGTCCATTCAGGCCAACTCTCGCAGTTGTGATTTGACCACCTTGCCGCCGGCGTTGCGGGGCAAGGCATCGACGAACCGCACCGACCGCGGCGCCTTGAAGTTCGCCAAATGCTCACGGGTGTACGAGATTACCGTCGCCTCGTTGAGCGTCGCGCCGGACCTGGGCACCACGAAGGCTCGGCCGACTTCTCCCAGCCGCTGGTCGGGAACACCGATCACGGCGGCGTCGGCCACGCCGGGCAGCCGGGCCAGCACCTGTTCGACCTCGGCGGGGTAGACGTTGAATCCGCCGCAGATGTACATGTCCTTGAGCCGGTCGGTGATGCGCAGGTTGCCGGCCTCGTCGACGGCACCGATGTCGCCGGTGTGCAACCAGCCGTCGGAGTCGATGGCCGCGGCCGTCGCCGTCGGGTCATCGAGATAGCCCAGCATGACGTTGGGTCCGCGTAACAGGACTTCTCCGGTGTCTGCGATACGCAGGTCGAAGCCGGCGAACGGGCGCCCGCAGGTGGTGGCGACGGTCACCGCGTCGTCGTCGGGGCGGCACATCGTCCCCATGCCGTTGGCCTCGGTCAGACCGTAGGCGGTCAGCACGATGTCGATATCGAGTTCGGACTGCATGCGTTCCACCAGCACCACCGGCACGGTGGCCGCGCCGGTCACCGCGAACCGCAGCGAGCTCAGGTCGTAGTCGCGGCGCGCCGGATGGTCCAGCAGGGTCTGGTAGATGGTGGGCGGCCCGGGCAACACCGTGATCCGGTGCTGCTCGATCGCCTGCAGGGTGTGCAGCGGATCGAACGTCAGATGTGGGATCAGCGTCGCCCCGGTCTGCAGGCAGGCCAGGATGCCGGCCTTGTAGCCGAAGTTGTGGAAGAACGGGTTGATGCACAGATAGCGGTCGTCGCCGGTGATCTTGCCGTTGGCCGCCCACGACGCCGAGGCCGCGAGCGACTGCCGGTGCGCGCACAGAACGCCCTTGCTGCGGCCGGTGGTTCCCGAGGTGAACAGGATGTCGCTGACGTCGTCGGGCGTGACGGCGGCCGCGCGCAGTTCGACGGCGTGGGTGTCGGTGCCGTGGGCGATGAACTCGTCCCAGGTGCCGTGGACCGGATCGTCGGCCTCGATCGGAATTCGCACGATGTGCCGAAGCGCGGGCAGGGCTTGCGAGTTCAGGCCGGCGGCCCGGTCGGCGCCGAGGAACCGGCCCATCGCGAACAGCAGCGGCGCCCGCGTGCGGCCCAGGATGTCGGCGGCCTCTTCGGCGGTGTAGCGGGTGTTCAGCGGCACCATGGCCGCGCCGGCGTGCTGGATCGCCAGGCAGGCCACCACCCAATGCCAGGTGTTCGGCGACCAGATGGCCACTCGATCGCCGGGCTCGACGCCCAGTGCGATCAGCGCCGCCGCGGCCCGGTGCACCTCGGCACGCAGGGCGGTGGCCGTGAAGCTCCGGTCGTCGGTGATCAAGACGTCGTGTTCGGGGAACATGGCCGCGAGACGATCCAGAGCCGCGGGCACGGTACGCGGATCGTCGGTCATCGAATGCTCCTCTAAGCGGCACGCGGCGCCCTTCACCGGCGGCCTAACAAAGCAAGTGCTTGGTAGGTTAGCCTACAGGTCATGCAGGACGTCGAGGAGTTCCGGGCCGAGGTCCGCCAGTGGCTCGCGGACAATCTGGTCGGCGAATTCGCAGCTCTGAAGGGGCTCGGCGGGCCGGGACGCGAGCACGAGGCGTTCGAAGAACGCCGGGCATGGAATCAGCATCTTGCGGCCGCCGGGCTCACCTGCTTGGGCTGGCCGGTCGAACACGGTGGACGGGGACTGCCGACCGCGCACCGGGTGGCGTTCTACGAGGAGTACGCCCGCGCCGACGCTCCGGTGAAGGTCAACCACTTCGGCGAGGAGCTGCTGGGCCCGACCCTGATTGCGTTCGGGACGCCCGAACAGCAGCAGCGCTTCCTGCCGCCCATTCTCGACGTCACCGAGCTGTGGTGCCAAGGCTATTCGGAGCCGGGCGCGGGCAGTGACCTGGCCAACGTGTCGACCACTGCGGAGCGCGACGGCGACCAGTGGGTGATCAACGGCCAGAAGGTGTGGACGTCACTGGCGCACCTGTCGCAGTGGTGCTTCGTGGTGGCGCGCACCGAGAAGGGCTCCAAACGGCATGCCGGGCTGTCATATTTGCTGGTGCCGCTGGATCAGCCCGGGGTGCAGATCCGGCCGATCGTCCAGATCACCGGAACGTCGGAATTCAACGAGGTGTTCTTCGACGACGCGCGTACCGATGCCGGCATGGTGGTGGGCCGGCCGGGTGACGGATGGCGGGTGGCGATGGCGACGCTGACCTTTGAGCGCGGCGTGTCCACGCTGGGCCAGCAAATCGTCTATGCCCGTGAGCTTTCGCGGTTGGTCGACCTCGCGCGGCGTACCGGCGCTGCCGACGACCCGTTCATCCGGGAGCGGCTGACCCGGGCGTGGACCGGGCTGCGGGCGATGCGCAGCTATGCACTGGCCACCATGGAAGGGCCGGCCGCTGAGCAACCCGGCCAGGACAACGTGTCAAAGTTGTTGTGGGCCAACTGGCATCGTTCTCTCGGGGAGCTGGCGATGGACGTGATCGGCAAGCCGGGTCTCGCGTTGACCGGCGGTGAATTCGACGAATGGCAGCGGCTGTATCTGTTCACCCGGGCCGACACCATCTACGGCGGTTCCAACGAGATTCAGCGCAACATCATTGCCGAGCGGGTGCTCGGCCTGCCGCGGGAGGTCAAGGGATGAATTTGTCCGTCGCGCCGAAAGAAATTCCCGGACATGGACTTTTGGACGGCAAAGTGGTGGTGGTGACCGCGGCCGCGGGTACCGGCATCGGCTCGGCCACCGCGCGTCGCGCGCTGGCCGAGGGGGCCGACGTGGTGATCTCCGACCACCATGAGCGACGGTTGGGGGAGACCGCCGCCGAACTGGCCGCGCTGGGGCTCGGCCGAGTCGAAAGTGTGCTGTGCGACGTGGCGTCCAGTGTGCAGGTGGACGCCCTCATCGACTCGACCACCGCACGCATGGGCCGGCTCGACGTGCTGGTCAACAACGCCGGCCTCGGTGGCCAGACGCCGGTCGCGGACATGACCGACGACGAGTGGGACCGCGTCCTGGACGTCTCCCTGACGTCGGTGTTCCGGGCTACCCGGGCCGCGTTGCGGTACTTCCGCGACGCCCCGCACGGCGGAGTGATCGTCAACAACGCCAGCGTTCTCGGCTGGCGAGCCCAGCACTCGCAGGCACACTATGCCGCCGCCAAAGCGGGAGTTATGGCGCTCACCCGTTGCAGTGCAATAGAAGCCGCCGAGTACGGGGTTCGGATCAACGCCGTCTCGCCCAGCATCGCCCGGCACAAGTTCCTGGACAAGACCACCTCGGCCGAGCTGTTGGACCGGCTGTCCGCCCGAGAGGCGTTCGGCCGTGCCGCCGAACCCTGGGAAGTCGCGGCCACCATCGCGTTTCTGGCCAGTGATTACTCGAGTTACCTTACGGGCGAGGTTATTTCGGTATCGAACCAGCACCCGTAGGCGGTTGGTGATCGGGAGTGGTATTGCCTTGGCCTGTCTCACTCGAATTCATAGTGACCACGAATGCGGCTGGTCAACGATGTCTTCTTGCGCAGCCTTGAATGCCTGGCTCTGTTTTCGGCACACCTTGGCTCTATTTCGGCACGCCGATACCGCAGCTCACCGTATCGGTGGCCATGCCGCCGTATCGAGTGTGCAGTGACGGGTTTGACTGTGCATGTAGGACGGGGGAACGCCCACGATCGGCCGCCCTGACGGCACACTCGGCGCCGCCAGCGCACACTTGGCGCCATCAGCGCACCGACCCAACCGCACCAGCACGCGATTTCTCTCTCACCCCACCGGGACACAGCCTGATAGCCCGGCATCGCCGAGACGCCGGCTGTCCGTGTCACCTCGTACTTGCCAGACGGACAAGGCATCTCGAATCACCATGACCCTGATCGCCGATAGCCGATTCGGGATGCCTGGCCGAACTTTCCGGCTACGTCAGTTGTTTCAACAGTTGTTCGATGCTGAACAAGCCCGACAGAGCGGTGCCGGTGTTGAAGAAGCCGCTGTTGAAGCCGCTCACTGCGGGGCCCGTACTCGGGACACCCATGTTGCCGATGCCGGAGATAGCACCGTTGAATACTGATCCTCCGCTGGCCTGGTTGAAGAAGCCCGAGATGGCGCCGGCGGCAGTGCCGGTCGCAGTGTTGGAGAATCCCGAGACACCATCGCCGGTGTTGTTGAAACCGGAGTTGACCAGGCCGGTGTCGGTGGTCGACCCGATGCTGGTGTTCACATCGCCCGAATTCCAGAAACCTGTGTTGGTCTCGCCCGAGTTGCCGGAGCCGGTGTTTCCGTCGCCCGAATTCCACGACCCCGTGTTGAGGGTCCCGCCGTTCCCGAAGCCGGTGTTCAATTCACCCGAGTTGAAGAGGCCGGTGTTCACCAGACCGCTGTTGCCGAGGCCGAAGTTGCCGATGTCGGAGTTGAAGAGGCCGACGTTGCCGACGCCTGCGTTTCCGATGCCGAAGTTGCCTAGGCTGGTCGACGGCGTCGGGCTCGCGTTGAAGATACCCACGTTGCCGTGGCCGGAGTTGAAGAAGCCGATGTTGTTGGTACCGGAGTTGCCGAACCCGATGTTGCCGCTGCCGGAGTTCAGCAGCCCGGGCAGGTTGATGCCTACCTGGTTGTTGCCGGTGAGCCCGATCCCGATGTTGTTGTTGCCGGTGTTTCCGAAGCCGAAGTTGCGGATCCCGGAGTTGCCAGCGCCGAGGTTTCCGACGCCGGTATTGCCGCCGCCGATGTTCTCGTTGCCGATGTTTCCGAAGCCGACGTTTCCGTTTCCGAAGTTGCCCATGCCCAGGTTCGCGCCGGGGTTGGAGCTGGTGCCCGAGTCCCCGGTGTTGCCGAAGCCGATGTTTTGGTTGCCGAAGTTCCCGCTGCCGAAGTTGTTGTTGCCCTGGTTTCCGTCGCCGATGTTTCCGCTGCTCGTGATGGCGGAGCTGCCGTTGCCGCTGCCGACGATACACCTTCAGTAGATAACGCTACACACCTTATCATTAAAAAAAAAACAGTTGCCGATGTTGCCGTTGCCCCCCTTGTTGCCGATGCCGATGCTGGGCAAGAGCGCCAACAACTGCTCGAAGGGGTTCAACCCGGCGGCGGCCGCCGCCGCACCGGCGTGATAGCCCGTCATCGCCGAGACGTCGGCGGCCCACATCTCCTCGTACTGGGCCTCGGCGGCGGCGATCGCCGGCGCGAAGAGCCCCAGGAAATTCGACCGCACCAGCTGCACGAAGGCGTTGCGGTTAGCTGCCACCAGTAACGGATGCACCGTCGCCGCCCGCGCCGCTTCGAATGCGCCGGCCACCGCCTGGGCCTGCGCCGCGGCGCCGGCAGCCTGTGCCGACGCCGCGCTCAGCCACCCCGCGTACGGCGCGGCCGTGGCCGCCATGGCCGCCGACGCCGGGCCCTGCCAAGCCTGGCCGACCAGACGCGAGGTCACCGACGCAAATGAATTCGCAGCTGTCCCAAGTTCATCGGCCAGCCCGCCCCACGCTGTCGCCGCCTGCACCATCGGCGCTGAACCGGCACCGTTGAACATCAGCAACGAATTGATCTCCGGCGGCAGCATCGGAAAACTGACCATGTCGACCTCCAACACTTTCCGCTCGGCCGCCCCGACGCGACTGATACCTGGTGGGCAATTTACGGATGCTACGCCAATTGCGCGGTGGAGAAGGGGTTTCAGGCAAAGCCGGCCGGCCTTGGATCGTTGATCGGTCAGATCGATGCCCGCGGCGCTGTGGGCCGATGACGGCGCTGCGGGCACTCTGGTCGCCATCGCCAGTTGGATGGAGTTAAGTCGTTGCGGCCCAGGCTAATCCGCGGCGACCCCCCGCCTACCGGCGCGGCTACGGTGGGACCGAGGACGCCCGGGATGCTGGTGTTTCCGATGCACGAGGTCACGCCGCTCTGCCCGGTGCCGCCGCTGGCCGTGTTGAAGAAGCCGGACATACGCCCCGGAGTGCCGCCACCGGAGGCTAGGCTGGAAGTTTGACCGTTAGGTATTGGGGCTCCGCTGGCCGAGTCGAGAAACCCGAGAAAAGTGTTCATTAGCTGATATACCAGCCCCCACGTCATCGACGAGAACGACGTTGCCGTCGCCACCGACTCCGATGAGATCCCCTGCCAGGCGGCCGCAGCCTGCAGCATCGGCGCCGAACCCGCACCGCTGCACATTCGCCAGGAATTGATCTCCGGCGGCGGCACCGCAATCTTGACGATATTGACCTCCTACCCAGGTCCGCGGCTGCCGCCCGAAGCGATCGTTGCCCGATCGTGCGGCTCCCAACGGTGTTCGCGTCCTAGGCGCGGGGGACTCTCGATCGTTTCCTGATCGAGTACTCCGATGGCAGAGATGTTACGACGATGGCTGGGCCGACATCCGTTTTCCGTACGAATCGTTCATGCTGGAATTCTGTGGAGGCGGCGCTACCGATGGCCTCGGGGCAAACCTTAGTTGGTGTCGACGAAGTCCGTCGTGGTTGGCCGAGCAAGCGCTTGGTTGATAGTGTGGTCGGATGGACCGAGTGGCCGGTCAGGCTATCAGCCGGCGAGATGAGTTGCTGGAGCTCGCCGCGGCCATGTTCGCCGAGCGCGGCCTGCGCGCCACCACCGTGCGCGACATCGCCGACGGTGCCGGCATCCTCTCCGGCAGCCTGTATCACCATTTCTCCTCCAAAGAGGAGATGGTCGACGAGCTGCTGCGTGGGTTCCTCGACTGGCTGTTTGATCGCTACCGCGAAATCGTGGACACCCAGCCCAATCCGCTGGAACGGCTCAAGGGGCTGTTCATGGCCTCGTTCGAGGCGATCGAGCATAGACACGCCCAAGTCGTTATCTACCAGGACGAAGCCCAGCGACTGTCGTCGCAGCCGCGGTTCTCCTATCTCGAGGACCGCAACAAGCAGCAACGCAAGATGTGGGTGGAGGTGCTCAAGCAAGGCATCGCGGAGGGCTATTTTCGGCCCGACCTCGATGTCGATTTGGTCTACCGCTTTATCCGGGACACCACCTGGGTATCGGTGCGCTGGTATCAGCCCGGCGGACCGCTCACCGCCGAGCAGGTGGGCCAGAAATACCTCGCCATCGTTCTTGGCGGGATCACGAGAGAAGGAGTGTGACATGCCCGAGGCGTACGTCGTTGAGGCCGTGCGGACAGCGGTCGGCAAGCGCAACGGAGCACTCGCCGGCGTGCATCCGCTCGACCTGGGGGCCGGCGTATTCCGAGGCCTGTTCGAGCGCGTCGACGTCGACCCGGCTGCGGTCGAGGATGTGATCGTCGGTTGTGTGGACGCCGTCGGCGGACAGGCCGGCAACATCGGCCGGCTGGCCTGGCTGGCCGCGGGGTACCCGGAAGAGGTTCCCGGCGTCACCGTCGACCGGCAATGCGGCTCCAGTCAACAGGCGATTGCCTTTGGTGCACAAGCGATTATGGCGCAGACAGCCGACATCATCGTGGCCGGGGGAATCCAGAACATGAGCCAGATCCCGATCTCTTCGGCCATGGAGGTCGGCAAGCAGTTCGGTTTCAGCTCGCCGACTGCCGAGTCGAAGGGGTGGCAGCACCGCTACGGCGACGAGGAGATCTCGCAGTTCCGCGGCGCCGAAATGATCGCCGAGCGGTGGAATTTGTCCCGTGAGGAGATGGAGCGGTTCGCGCTCAGCAGCCACGAGCGTGCGTTATCCGCAATCAGATCAGGACATTTCGACAACGAGATCGTGGCGGTGGGCGACTTCCGCCTCGACGAGGGGCCTCGTGAGACATCACTGGAAAAAATGGCGGGACTGCCGACCCTCGTCGACGGCGGCCGGCTTACCGCGGCGCTGGCCAGCCAGATCTCCGACGGCGCCAGCGCGGTGCTGCTGGCCTCCGAGCGAGCCGTCAAGGACCACAACTTGACCCCGCGGGCGCGCATTCACCACGTCAGTGCACGCGGCGCCGATCCGGTGTTCATGCTGACCGGCCCGATACCGGCCACCCGTTATGCGCTGGAGAAGACCGGGCTTTCCATTGACGACATCGACGTCGTGGAAATCAACGAGGCATTCGCGCCGGTAGTTTTGGCCTGGCTCAAGGAGATCAAGGCCGACCCGGAGAAGGTCAATCCCAACGGCGGTGCGATCGCGCTGGGTCATCCATTGGGAGCCACCGGCGCAAAGCTGTTCACCACCATGCTCAACGAGCTCGAGCGCGTCGGTGGTCGCTATGGATTGCAGACCATGTGCGAGGGCGGCGGCACGGCCAACGTGACGATCATCGAACGCCTCTGACCTTCGGGGCGCCGAGTGTGAACCACGCGACGCTTCGTCGGCGTGTCGCGTCGCGGGATGCACAGTCGGCGCTCGGCGTCGTGGGGCTGTCGGTGGGTGCTGTCACTATTCGGCCATGAGCGACGTCCCGTGGCCCTTTCTCGGTTCGGAGGCGTTGGCCACCAGGGCCATTCCGGAGCGGACCATGCGGCTGGTCTACGAGTCCCTCTACCCGGGCGTCTACGTCCCGTCCGGCGCCGAGCTGATCGCCAGCCAGCGCGCATGCGCGGCATGGTTGTGGTCGCGGCGGCGCGGCGTGGTCGCCGGTAATTCGGCGGCGGACTTACTCGGCGCGAGGTAGGTGGACCCGCGGGCGCCGGCCGAGTTGGCGCATGACAATCGACGGCCGCCGGCTGGTATCACCGTGCATACCGAGACGGTGCTTCCCACCGAGATCTGACGGTCGACGGAATCCCGCTCACCAGCCCCGCCCGTACGACCTTCGACGTCGGCGGCGCGCGGCAACCCGGTTGTGGGCGGTGCAACGGCTCGACGCGCTGGAGCAGCACCACGCCGACGACCATCAGCAGCCGGGTAGGCGTGACGGTGCCCAACGGCAGGGCCACCCACTGCGCCCAGCGGGCGGCAACGCCACCCGCGTGAGATCCCAACCCGGACAGGGTGGTTAGCACCGCAAGCCCGACCACCATGACGGCCAGCGCACGACGCTGGTGCTTACCGGTGCGCTCGCTGCGCAGGCACGACACCTCCCAGGCCACCGCCGCCAGCGCCGCCAACCCCAGGGGCACGATGTCGCGGGCGTGCCACAGCCCGCACAGCGCCGCACAGGCCACCACCACCGCCGGTCCGGTGACCAGCGGCAACCACACCGCCCTCGATAACCGCCGCCACCCATCGGCGATGCCAACAGCGATCAGCAGTACCGCGACGGCGCTCACGTGATACTCCGAAGATATTGGGCGGCAAGGACAATCAAGTCCAAACCGTCACGGCTTGCGCGCTGGGACACCGCCGACGCGCTGATACCCTCGGCTACGGCGAGTTCCTTCTTGGTCAGCCCGTCCATCAAGCCCCTCACAATCCGCAATGACCTTTCATCGAGCGATCCAAGCAGATGGTCCCGACAAATCAGCGCCGCGTTGACCGCCGCGACATCAGAGCGGGCATCATCCGGCGCCCGAAATGTGGTCCGCACCAGCGCAAAGCCGGGCCGCTGCTGGATGTCGGCGGTATGACGGATGGCGTCTCGCGCCGCCCACCACGCCGGGCCGTCCTGGATCCCGGCGTCCGCGTCGAGGATGGTGACCGCGCCCCACCCTATCCCGAAACGGACGTCGACCTCGGGGGCCAGCAGCAACCGCACTCGCATTGCGGCGTCGATGGCGGCGCCGACAGTAGGGTAGCTGCCCTGGAACTCGTCGCCGACGGTGAACGCCGGTGCGTCGATCGCGCCGTCGGCGGCCTGCCGCAAAGCCGTTGCGGTTCGGGTATGCAGCGCCGAACGGTCAGCGGCGCGGCGGGACCCGACCACGTCGCCGATCATCGTGGCCCGAAGTGAAGCCCAATTCTTCAGAGCATCCATGTGAACATAATAGCTTAACTTCTGTCTGATTAAGCTATCAGCTAAAGAGCCTCGGGAGCGCCTAGCGGTCGTAGTCGACGGATACGAACGGGGTGATGGGGTGCGACTGGCAGGTCAAGATGTAACCGGCGTCCAGCTCGGCCTGGCCGAGAGCGAAGTTGTGGTCCATCTCGACATTGCCGTCGATCAGCTTGGCCCGGCAGGTTCCGCATGCACCTCCCATGCAGGCGTACGGCGCGTCGTCGCGTACCTGCAGCGCCCCTTCCAAAATCGAGTCACCAGGCACCAGGTCGAACGTCGCCGTCTGTCCGGACAGCGTGAACGTGACGGTCGCTGCCTCATAGGAACGTTGGGGTGCCTCGGACGTGTCATAGCCGTAGAACAGCTCGAGGTGAATGTGCTCCGGGTCCACGCAATGTTCAATCAGCGACTCACGCACCGCGACGGTCATTTCCATTGGGCCGCAAATGAACCACTCATCGACGCTGTCCGGCTGCAGGCTGCCGGTCAGCCACTTGTTGAGCTTTTCGGTGTCGATGCGGCCCCGCAGTTCCGGAGTGTGCAACGGCTCGTTGGACAGCACATGCAGCACCTCCAGCCGGTCGGCGTAGCGCGACTCCAGGCGGTCAAGCTCGGCGCGGAACATGGTGGATTCCTTGGTGCGGTTGCCGTAGATCAGCGTGAACCGGCTTTCGGTCTCGATCTCCAGCGTGGTCGCCAGGATCGACAGCACCGGGGTGATCCCGCTGCCCGCCACCAGGCCCACGTAGTGATTGCGGTTCAGCGGGTGCAGCGGGGTGCCGAACCGGCCGGTCGGAGTCATCAGCTCGAGCACGTCGCCGGCCTTGAGTTCGTTGGCAACGAACGTCGAAAAAGCGCCTCCGGGAATGTGTTTCACGGCAATCCGCAACTGGGCACGGGTGGCCGGAGCGCAGATCGAGTAGTTGCGCCGAATTCCTTGGCCGCCCAGATCGGTACGCACGGTCACATGCTGGCCCGGCTCGAAGCGAAACGCGTCCTGCAGCGCTTCGGGTACCGCGAACGTCACCAATGTGCTGTCGGCGGTGATGGGGTCGACCGAGGCGACCGGGATGCGGTGCAACACCGCGTGAGGGGAGCTGGACCGGGCCGGCATCCGCACCGGCAACAGCTTGGCGAGCCGGCCATTGAGCTGCTTCCATTCCCGGAACTGGTCCGGATTCAGTTGCTGGCCAAAGACTGTCGAGATCGCCGCATTGCGCTCCAGGTAGGCTTCTTCGTTGCGCTTCCACGTCCGCAGGTACCGGTAGAACGGCACCGACGGGTGCAGATGGTGCACCAGGTGGTAGTTCTGCGACAGCAGCACCGGGGTGAACAGCCACTCCGCGCCGACGCGGTTGCGGGTCGCCCGGTACCGGTTGCTGCGCTGGGTGTCCTCCAGCCCGTGGTGGGGCAGCCAGTCGAACCACCATGCCAGCACGGTGAGTCCGATGCGCTGCGGGATCAGGAACACCACCGCAAGAGTCCAGAAATTTCCGGTGGCGATGGCGACGGCAAGACCGGCGACGCTCAGGGTGAACATCACCAGCGTCTCGGCGACTTCGGCGACGGGTCGGCTGCGGGCCCGGGGCAGGTAGTACTTGAGGTAGAAGTATTCGACCATCGGCCAGCGCAGCGGCAGCAGCCATGGCGAGCCGTGCGACGCGAACGTGTCCGGGTCCTGTTCGTCGTCGTTGGAGTGCCGGTGGTGCTGGATGTGGATGTACCCGAACGACGGGAAGGCGACCACCGGCCCGACAAAAAGCCACGCCAGTCGTCCGAACAACCCGTTGACCCAGCGGGTCGAGCTGATCGAGTAGTGCGACGCGTCATGCACGACGGTGAACATCACGAAGGTCACCGCGGCGTTGACCGGAATTGTCGCCCAGAACGGCACCCAGCCGTTGATGTACCCGACGGTCGACAGCACGAATGCCGTCAATGCGCCCAGGAAGATCCCGACGGTCGGCACCGCGAGTCTGGGTACCGACTCCCCGGGATCGGGCAGGGCATGATGTGCGGATGAGTCGGGTGCCGCTTGGTCTACGGTGCCGATGGTCGACATAGCTGAAGTAGCGTAGTCGACACGCGTCAACTACTCCACCAGCGTTGACGCTGCACGCAGATCAGCCGCAACTCACGGCGCGTTGAGCACCAGCGCCAGTGATGCGACGTTGAGCGTCAAGAAGCCGATGGCGAGGGCGAACTGGGGGCTGTAATCGCGGGCGAGTAGGTGTGTGTAGATGGCGCATACGAAGAACAGGACGAGCCCGACGGCCGCGGCGACACCGACCGGCCGTAGTCCGGCCACGCCAACCGCCAAGCCGATCGCGCCTGCGGTCTTCAGCGTGCCGATGGGGAAGGTGAGCCACGACTCGGGGACGCCCGCCCTGGCCATGCCGGGAAGTATCGGCTTGAAGTGAAGCAGAGCGGCTACCCCGGAGAAACCGTTGGCCGCAACAGCGCCCAGTGTGACAGCGACGTAAGTGGGTGTCATGGTAGGAATTCCGTTCTGCTAGTAGGCGATACCAATGGCCTGCCGGACCGTCGCGGATTGATCCAGCGCGGTCAGCATCAAGTGCGCGACGTCGGCGCGAGATATCGCCGAGCCGCGAGGGACATTGCCGCCCAATACCGTTCGATAGCTTCCGGTCAGCGGCTTGTTTGAGAGTTTGGGCGGCCGCACGACGGTCCAAGCGATGCGGCTGCGCCCCAACTCGGCTTCCATCTCGGCAAGGTCGGTATAGACGTTGCGCAGCACCGTGGTGAGGATCGGCAGGACCACCGTGCGCGTGAGCAGACTTTCGCCGGGGGGCACCGGCCCGACCGGGGCCGCACTCACCGCGACCAGTCGCTCGACGCCGGTAGCCTGCATGGCTCGCACGATGCTGCGGGTACTGGTCGCGGCCACCGCAGTGTCTTTTCGGCCGTGCGGGCCTACCGCCGACAGCACCGCGTCGCTTCCCCGCAGCGCTGGCCGCAGCAGCGTTGGTTCTTCCAGCCCCGGCACGGTGCTTACCGACAGCCCGGGGCTGGTGATCGGCAGTCTGGCGGCATCGCGAACCACCGCATTGACGGAATAACCGCGTTGCAGTGCTTGTGTTACCAGGTGTTTGCCAACGCCGCCGGTGGCGCCGAAAACGGTGATCTTCATCTGGCCTCCAAAGGATTACGGTTCGTCGACGCGCTCGAGACGCGATCGACCAATCCAAAGACTATCACTAACTGAGACAATCACAAACGGTGCATCAGCTACTTGCACATCCCAAGACCATCACCTACAGTGACAATCATAAACGATGCTTACAGGTTGGGAGGGGCTATGAAACTGGTGATCTTCGGAGCGAACGGCCAGACGGGTCGGCTGGCGACCGCGCTGGCTTTGGCGGCGGGACACCACGTCACCGCGGTGACACGCCGGCCGCTCGAATTCCCGATCGCCGGAGCGCGGTTGACGGTGGCTGCTGCCGATGCGCGCGACGCGACGGCGGTCGCGCCGATTGTGCACGACGCAGCCGCGGTGGTCTCGGTGCTGGGAGCGTCATTCACACGCGAGCCGGTCGACACGTACTCGGTCGGCACCCGCACCATCGTGGATGCGATGCGAAATGCCGGCGTGCCACGCCTGGTGGTCGTCAGCTCCACCGCGGCGTATCCGATGCGGCGCCGCAATGCACCCGTGTCGCTTCGGTTCATCGAGCCGGTCATCAGCCGCACGGTCGGTAAGACGGTCTACGACGACATCCGGCGCATGGAAACCGTCGTCCGCGGTAGCCGTCTTGATTGGACAATCGTCCGCCCGTCGGGTCTATTCGACCTACCCGCCCCGACAAAGTACGTGTCCGGAAGCGTCGACCCGGTGGGTGCGTTCACCGCTCGGATCGACCTGGCGGACTACCTGGTGGCGATCGCCGCCGATACCTCCACGGCGGGCCAGACCGTCGTCGTCTCGACTACCGAGAACACCCCGAGTCTGTGGCAGATGATCCGCCGGGAAGCCGGCTGATTTCCGGGGCGTTGCCCTGCCGAAAGTGCTTGACCCACCACGCTAACGGAGGTGAATCAGTGACGTCGTGCACCGACATCAGCCCTGCTGCTACGTCAACGCGACGAGTTCCGGGCCGGTTTGAAACTAGTTCCGGTTATGCCGCGGTGCTGTCCAGCGGGTTGTTCGCGGGGTTCCTGGTGACCGTGGCGGTTTTCGAAAGTAGTTTGCGCGGTCTCGGGGCGTCGGTCTACACCCAGGTGCGGCTGATCGAACTCGACCGGCTCGGCGGCCTTGCCGCATTGCTGCTGGTGCCTGCCATTGCGGCGGCTGCGGCATTGACAGTGTCGGTGACCAGGCGGCGCGGCAGCGGCAGGTGGCTGGCGTTGATGGCATTGCTGCTGTTGCTGACTGCGCTGGTGATCAGCGCGGCCATCAGTGTCCCGATCAACACCGCGCAACAAGGCTGGTCGGTGCTGGCGCCACCGGGCGACTGGTCGGCAGTGCGCGATCGCTGGCAGGCGGCCCACGTTGCCCGCACCACCAGCGCCGTACTGGCGTTCGTGCTGCTGGCTGCGGTCACGACGCCGCGGCGCCGCAACCCGGAAGGGACTCATCATGACGACGGTTGTGGTCACTGGTGCCACGGGCAATGTCGGGCGACCGCTGGTCACCGAACTGGTCGAGGCTGGAGCGACCGTCCGCGCCGTCACTCGCCAGCCTGGCACTGCCGGCTTTCCCCGCGGTGTCGAGGTGGTGACCTCGGCTGCCGAGGGGCTTCGGGGAGCCGACGCGGTCTTCCTCAACTCTCGCGCACTGGCCGATGACCTTGCGACGGTCGTCGACCGCGCCGGCGACGAAGGCGTGACACGCCTGGTGGCTCTCTCGGCGATCAACGCCGACGACGACTTCGCGATCCAGCCATCACGCTTCCGCGGCGACCGCAACAAGGAGGTCGAACAGCTGGCCATCGAGTCCGGTCTTTCGTGGGTAAGTCTGCGGCCGACAATGTTTGTCTCGAATCTGGCTGGAATGTGGTCGACACAGCTGCAATCCGGTGATGTGGTCGCTGGGCCGTATGCCGCCGCCTCGAGCGCCCCGATCGTCGAACGGGACATCTCGGCGGTGGCCGCGCAGGCCTTGCTGACCGACAGGCTTGTCGGCCGAACGGTTGAACTGACCGGGCCCCAGGCGTTCACCAACGCGCAACTGCTGGCGACGATCGGCACGGTGGTGAACCGGCGGCTGCGCTATCAGGAGGTTTCGGTGGAGCAGGTGCGCAACAGCTTTGTCGCACTGGGGTTTCCGACCGCATTTGCGGATGCCTATATCGGTTTCCTTGCGGCCACCGTCGACAAACCAGCCGCGGTAACACGCGAGATCGACAAAATCTTGGGCCGCCCGGCTCAATCGTTCGCCGCCTGGGTCGCCGACCATCGGGCACTGTTCACCAGATCGCAAGGAGGTTAACCATGACCGCACCACAAGATTTCACCTTCGAAGCCGCTTACCGTGGTGAGGTGCCCAGCCTAGGCGCCGGTCCCAAGCCGCCGTGGAGCATCGGCGAACCGCAGCCCGAGCTCGCCGCACTGATCGAGCAGGGCAAGTTCCACGGCGACGTCCTCGACGTGGGCTGCGGCGAGGCGGCGATCTCGATCCGCCTGGCCGAACTCGGTTTCACGACAGTCGGTCTCGACCTCTCGCCAAGCGCCATTGAGCTGGCCCGGGCCGAGGCCGCCAAACGCGGGTTGACCAACGCTACCTTCGAAGTCGCAGACATCAGCGACTTCGCCGACTACCCGCCGGGATCGGAGGGCCGGTTCGGCACCATCGTCGACAGCACGCTGTTTCACTCGATTCCCGTCGAGGCGCGCGAGGGCTATCTGCAGTCGATCGCTCGCGCCGCCGCCCCCGGGGCGTCATATTTTGTGCTGGTTTTCGACCGCGCAAGCATGCCCGACGGCCCAGCCAACGCCGTCACCGGCGAGGAACTGCGCACTGCCGTGGGAAAGTACTGGGCGATCGACGACATCAAACCGGCCCGGCTGCACGGCAACCTGCCGGAGAGCTTCTCAGCACTGCCGCTGGGTGACCTGCGCGATGAACCACATGGACGCAAGTCGGTACCAGGCTGGTTGCTCAGTGCGCACCTGGGCGCGCGTTAGCTGGCAGCACCCCGCGCATTCATGAACCATGGCGCCGACGCCACCAGCACACGGCGGGATGCATAACCACTTGACCTTGACAGGGGGATCAAAGCGATGATTTCGATTCTCGACGCGCTGAGGCGATTATGGATACCCCTGGTCGTCGTGGTAGCGATGGCGACCAGCGGTTTCACCGTCTATCGACTCCACGGAATCTTCGGCGCTCACAGCATCTCAGCGGCCAGCGGCGAAAGTTTCGACCAGATCGTACCGTTCAATCCCAAACGGGTGGAGTACGAAGTTGTTGGCCCGCAAGGGACTAGCGGAAGCATCAGCTACCTGGATGAGAACGCCCAGCCGCAGCGCGCCGGCTTCACGACGCTTCCCTGGACACACACTTTCACCACGACCATTCCGGCCGTTTTCGCCAATATCGTTGCGCAGGGAAACAGCAACACCATCGGATGCCGCATCACCGTGAACGGCGAACTCAAGGAACAGCAGTACGCCAACGAAGTCAACGCCCAAACCTTCTGCCTGGTGAAGTCCGGATGAGCGACCAGAATTCGGCCCGAACGTTCCTCGCGCGGGCCACTCGCGTGCTGGCAGTGCCGATCATCCTGGTATGGCTGGCACTGACCGTAGTCAGCAACGCCGTTGTCCCCCAGTTGGAAATCGTCGGCAGGCACCACTCGGTTTCCTTGACCTCCCAGGATGCGCCGTCGACGATCGCGATGAAACGCATGGGCGCTGCGTTTCGCGAATTTGATTCCGACAGCGTGGCGATGATCGTTCTGGAAGCCGATGCACCACTGGGCGACGCCGCGCACCGCTACTACGACGATCTGGTTCGCCGACTCGAGCAGGACGTGAAACACGTTCAACACGTCCAGAACTACTGGGGTGACCTGATCACGGCGGCAGGCTCGCAGAGCGCCGACGGGAAATCTGCCTATGTGCAGTTGAACCTCGCCGGTGATGTGGGCCAGCCGCTGGGGAACGAATCCGTCGAGGCGGTCCGAAAGATCGTCTCGCGGTCCCATCCGCCGGCCGGGGTGCGGGCCTACGTGACCGGCCAAGCACCGCTTACCACCGACCTGACCGATGCCGGTGAGAAGAGCTTGGTGAAGATCACCGTGATCACCCTTGGGGTCATCGCCGTCATGCTGCTGATCGTGTATCGGTCCATCGGGACCCTGCTGACGGTGCTGACGGTGGTGGTGGTCGAAATGTCCGCTGCGCGAGGAGTTGTCGCGGTAATCGGAAACACCGGCATGCTGGGGCTGTCGACCTTCGCCACCAGCCTGCTCACGTCATTGGCGATCGCCGCCGGCACGGACTACGCAATATTCCTCGTCGGGCGATACCAGGAGGCGCGTCAGGCCGGCGAAGATCGCGAAACCGCCTACTACACCGCATACCGCGGGGTCTCCCACGTGATCTTGGGATCGGGACTGACCGTTGCGGGCGCAATGCTGTGCTTGCACTTCACCAGACTGAACTACTTCAGTTCCATGGGCATACCCAGCGCCATCGGTCTGGTCGTGGTCGTCGCGGCGTCGCTCACGCTGGGGCCGGCTGTCCTTACCGTGGGCAGCCGTCTGGGCCTGCTCGACCCGAAGCGAAAGATCAAGACGCGACGATGGCGGCGAGTCGGCACCGCGGTCATCAGGTGGCCGGTCCCCATTCTCGCCGGGGCAACAGCGATCGCCCTCATCGGCTTGCTCGCCCTGCCCGGATATCGGACGAACTACAACGATCGCCGCTACATCCCCGGCGATTTGCCAACCAATGTCGGATACGCGGCCGCGGAACGCCATTTCGGCGCGGCGCGAATGAACCCCGACATGTTGTTGGTGGAGACCGACCACGACTTGCGTAATCCGAGCGACATGCTCGTGTTGGACAGGATCGCCAAGAATATATTCCGGGTGCCGGGTATCGCCAGAGTGCAGAGCATTACGAGGCCGCTGGGCGCCCCGATCGAGCACAGCTCGATACCGTTCCAGATCGGCATGCAGTCCGTCTCCACGACCGAAAACATGCAATTCTTGAAGGACCGCATGGCCGACATGAAAAAGATGAGCGACGACTTCGGAATAATGGTTGCGGCGATGGAGCGCATGATGGATCTGATGCGCCAGCTTGCCGACACCACACATCACATGGTCGGCGACACCGAGCAAATGCAGGCCACGACCAACGAGATGCGGGACCATCTGGCCGATTTCGATGATTTCTTCCGGCCGCTACGGAGCTACTTCTATTGGGAGAAACATTGCTTCAACATACCGATCTGCTGGTCGATGAGATCGGTGTTCGACGGTCTGGACGGCGTGGACGAATTGACCGACAGCCTCGGCTCGCTGTTGAACGATGTGAAGAGCATGGACGCGGTAATGCCGCAGCTACTCGACCAGCTGCCACCGATGATCGCCGTATCAAAGAGCATGCAGACAACGCTATTGACCATGTACAGCAGTTTCGACGGGATGATCACCCAGATCGAGCGGATGACCGATACCGCGACCGCTATGGGACAGGCGTTCGACGCGGCAAAAAACGACGACTTTTTCTACCTGCCTCCGGAGGCCTTCCAGAATCCGGATTTCCAGCGCGGGCTCAAACTGATGGTCTCACCGGACAACAAGTCCGCACGGATCATCATCACCCACGACACCGACCCGGCGACACCGGAGGGGATCTCGCATGTCGACGCCGAGCTCCAAGCAGCACGCGAAGCGGTGAAGGGTACGCCGCTGGCGGGTGCGCGATTCTATCTTGGCGGTACCGCCGCGACGTATAAAGATATACAAACCGGCGCAAAATGGGATCTCCTGATCGCAGCGGTAGCCGCGATAACGCTGATTTTCATCGTCATGCTGGTGCTTACCCGCGCGCTGTTCGCCTCCGTCGTGATCATCGGGACGGTGGTGCTGTCACTCGGCGCGTCATTTGGTCTCTCGATCCTGCTTTGGCAATACATTCTCGGCATCGAACTGCATTGGATGACGCTGGCGTTTTCGGTGATCGTTTTGCTGGCTGTCGGATCCGACTACAACCTGTTGGTGGTGTCCCGGTTCAAAGAAGAAATCGGCGCGGGACTGAAAACCGGAATTATCAGATCCATGGGGGCCACCGGGGGTGTGGTAACGGCAGCCGGCCTGGTGTTCGCCGTCACGATGGCCGCCATGGTGACCAGCGAGCTACGCGCAATCGGGCAGGGCGGCACCACGATCGGGCTGGGATTGCTGTTCGACACCTTGGTAGTGCGTTCTCTGATGACACCATCGATTGCCGCGCTACTGGGGCGCTGGTTTTGGTGGCCGCTAGCGGTCCGAAGCCGCCCACCGCGGGCTGATAACGCGTCAACACCGCCTCGGCAACGGCCAGCCGAGCCGGAACTGGCCCTAAGCGGATATCGGGAAATATGATGCACCGCAACAACATTGATTATGCCAGCCGGCGCGCCCCGACCATAGGACTTGCCGCCGGCCTCGCCGCTGCGGTGGCCGCCGTGGGACTCGTCTTCGCCGCGCCCGCGTCCGCAGATGTCGATACCGATTTCTCAGATCAACTGCGCGCATACGGTATCTACGGCTCTCGCGACTACAACGCTTGGATAGCGAAGATCACCTGCGAGCGACTGGAGCACGGTATCGATGCCGACGCCGATGGGTCGGCGGGGTTCGTGTCCGACAACCTTCCCCGGGGTAGCACCACCGCGCAAGCCTGGCAATTCCTGGCCGCCGCGGTCGGCAATTACTGCCCGGACCGGGCAGCGGTCCTGCGGCGCGCCGCGGAACGGCAGCGCTGATGTCCGCGGGCATTCTAAATCTAAAACGTATGCCGGAAAGGATGTTTGATGAGCAGTCCGGATCGCAGCAACCGCCGTCACAATGGAATCGGGGTGATCATGGCGATGCTCGCCATGGGCGCCGGCATCGCAGGAGCGCCCGGTATCGCGTCGGCCGACGCAACCGACGATTACCCGATACCCCACCGGATGATCGTCACGACGTGTACAGCTGAACAAATCATGTCCGCCGCGCGAGATGTGGAACCCGTCTACTACGAGCGGTACCTGATTGACTACCATAACCATTCGCCGGAGATTCAGCAGGCAACCCGCGACCAGATGCACTGGTTCTATTCGCTCGATGCCGCCGCCCGGCGAGCGTATTCGGAGCAGTTGGTGACGCACTTCGCCGATCCACTTACCGTGGCGTGGCCCAATTACGCCAAGCTGTTCTTCAACAACAAGGGCGTCGCCGCGCACACCACCGACATCTGCGGAGAATATCCGTCGAACGACCAGGCTGCCTGGAACTGGTAGCGCCGCACCGGACATTGCACTCCCGACGCCACCTGCCCAACGGCATCCGAAGGGTTATTGCTAACCGCGGTCAGACATTCGAGGATGAACTCCTGGGATGAGTCCGGCTCCGGCGGCCATGCGCTGCAAGAGCTTTCGGAGTGTGTCGCGTTCGTTGGATGACAGCGCCGCAGACATCTCTTCGTCGAGCTCCCGACCCGATTCATCGAGAGTAGGGAGCAGGCGGCGACCCTTGTCGGTCAGGGTTACCGCGAATGCCCGCCGGTCGTCGGGGTGCCGCAATCGCTTGACCAGCCGCCTGCGCTCCAGATCGTCGATGACGGTCACCATCACGTTGCGGTGGATCCCCAACCGCGCTGACAGCTGGCGCTGAGATTGACCATCGTCGGATGCCAGCGCCAACAGCACCGCATAGGACCGTGGTTCCACTCCGGTGGGAGCCAGTCGGCGATGGAACTCCGCATCACTGTAGGAACCCAGTTGGGAGAGCAGAAACGCAATGCGTTCATCCAACGCGGTAATGCCCAAACGACTTTCAGCCATTTATGAAGGTTAGCACCTAAATTTGATCGTCAGCGTCAATGATAATCAATACGGCCCAAAGACGCTGTTAGTCCGCGACCAGCGCCGACGCCGCTCGCAGGTGCGCGACGGCGTCGCGCACGATCGACTCGATCAATTCCGCGCACGACGGCAGGTCGTCGAGAATGCCCGCAACCTGACCCGACGCCAGCACCCCGGCATCGGTGTTGCCGTCGACCAGGCCGGCCTTGAGCAGCATCGGGGTGTTGGCCGCCATCACCACCTGCGACCACGTCAACTCCTTGCCGTGGCGCATGGCCAGGCCGTCGCGGATCATCGATCGCCAGCTCGTCTTCGACATCTTCTTGAATTTGCCGGCGTTTCGCACCGCCGCGATGAAACCCCTTATCCGCGAACCGCTTTCCAGTTTCTCGACCAGACCGGTGCGCAGCACCCGGTGCGGCATGCCGTCGACGCGGGTGGTGACGACGGTGCCGTCCAGTGCGGCCTGAAGATAGCGCTGTTTGACCGCGTCGGGCACGGTGGAATCCGACGTCAGCAGAAACCGGGTGCCCATAGCGACCCCAGCCGCGCCATAGGCCAGTGCTGCGGCCAGACCGCGCCCGTCGAAGAAACCGCCCGCGGCGATCACCGGGATGCCGGTGCCCTGCACGGCATCCAGGACCGACGGCAGCAACAGCGTGGTCGCCACCGGTCCGGTGTGGCCGCCGCCTTCGCCGCCCTGCACGATCATCGCGTCGGCACCCCAGGCCGCGACCTTGCGGGCGTGTTTGGCCGCGCCGATCGACGGGATGACGACCGCGCCGGCCTCTTTAAGCCGAGCGATCAACTCGGGTTTGGGCGCCAGGGCGAAGGAGGCGACCTTGACACCCTCGCGGATCATCAACTCGACGCGGTCCGGGGCGTCGGCGGCGTCGGCGCGGATGTTGACCCCGAACGGCTTGTTCGTGGCGGCCTTGACTTTGCCGATGGCCGTCGCCAATTCGTCCAGGGTCATGGTGGCCGACGCCAGGATGCCGAGGCCGCCCGCGTTGGCGGTGGCCGACACCAGGCGGGCGCCGGCCACCCAGCCCATGCCGGTCTGCACCACCGGATGCTCGACGCCGACCAGCTCGGTCAGCGGGGTCTTGAGCCGCACTATCGAATCTCTCTATCGCGCAACGCCTTCGGATCGATGACCTCGCGGATGAGCCGCAGCTCGTCGTCGGTCGGTTGCCGGGATTCACCGGCGCCGCCAAGCCCGTGCACCTCGAACGAGGTGGCTTCGCGGACCTCGTCGGGCGATACCCCGGGGTGCAGGGACACCGCGCGCATGGTGTGGTCCGGGCCGCCGAAGTCGAACACGCCGAGGTTGGTCACCACCCGGTGCACGTTGACGAACCGGAATGCCGGATTCCCGGGGTCGACCTTGTCGTAGCCGATGCCGGAGACCACGTCGACGGCGTCGACGAACACCCGCTTCGAGTGATTGCCGACCCAGTAACTGGTGGCGTGATTGATGGTGTTGCCCGGCGATCCGCGGACCCCGAACATCTGCCGGGTCGGGTGTTGCAGCGGCCCGAACGCCGAGATGTTCTGATTGCCGTAGCGGTCAACCTGATTGGCGCCCATCACCACATGCCGTCGGCCCCAGGCCAGCGTCTCGAATACCCGGCCGAACGGCATCCAGCCCTCGACGGCGCCGGTCTTGCCCAGCGGCGGAGTATCGGCGAGCAGCTGCGCCTCGCCGTCGGTGAGCAAGATGTCCGGGGAAAAGGTAAGCCGCGCCAGCCGCGCCCCGACCGAGGCCATGGTGGTCATCGGACTGATCATGATTTCGCCCGCGTCCCGGAACAACTCGGCGCAGGCGACTGCGCAGATTTCGGCCCGGGTGCTCATGACGACGCTCCAAACTCGCGTATCGCGGCCTGGTAGTCGTCTTCGCCGCCGGAAAGGTAGTTGGCGACGAACTCCCGCCAGCCGTCCTCGGTGGACGCCGCCTCGGCATAGTGCCGCTGGAACTTCTCGTCGCGGCCGTAATCCGGTGCGGCGGTGGTGAAGTGGGCCCCACCGGGCGCGTCGACCACCGCGTCGACCATCATCCGGTTCACTAGTAGGGCCTGCGGTGGAACGGCCTTGACCAGCTCCTCGGTGGAGACGATGCGTTCGACCGACAGGAACCGCTTTTCGGCGGCCATCAGAAAGAGGTCGTCGAAGTAGGGGTCGATGCCGGTGTAGGCCGCATTGCCGTGGCAGTCACCGAGATTGAGGTGGGCGAAGGCGGCGTCCAGGCGCAGCGCCGGCATGGCGATGAGGGTTTCGTGCGGGCCGCCGGGGGCCGGGTAGGGACTGGTCACGGTGGCCAGCTCGCCCTCCCAGAAGTCCGGAACCGAGCTGCCCAGGCCGGCGCGGATCGGCAGAAACGGCAGCCGCTGGGCGGCTGCCTGAAGCCCGCACCGTAGCATGCCTTCGTCCATTTCCCGGGCTTCGATGGCGCCGCTGGTCCGGGCTTTGGCGAACCAGGGGTCGTAGAACGGCGGCGAGTCCAGTGAGACGAACCCGTAGTAGACCCGCTTGACCTTCCCGGCCGCACATAGCAGTCCCAGGTCCGGTCCGCCGTAGGTGACCACGGTGAGGTCGGTGACATCGGTGCGCAGCATGGCGCGCACGAAAGCCATGGGTTTGCGCCGCGAACCCCAGCCGGCGATGCCGATGGTCATGCCGCTGCGCAACTGCGCGACGGCGTCGTCGAGCGTGGTTCTCTTGTCGGGCACTATGCGCCGCTCCTCATCCTCGCTTCGCTCTGCATCGTCGCCGGCGGCTATGACTTCTTCACGAACGCGTCGCGGTGCTCGTCGGACACCCCGGCCAGGTTGAGCTCGAAGGTAAATCCCTGTTCCATGCGGTAACTCGAGTTGACCCGTTGCACGTCGATGAAGTTCAGCGCCTCCTTGGCGGCGCGGATGACCCGGGTGTCCTTGGCGGCGATGTCACGCGCCACCCGCAGGGCCGCCTCGTCGAGTTCGGCGCGGGGCACCACCTCGTGCACCGAGCCGAAGTGGTGCAACGTGGCGGCGTCCACGGTGGTGGCGGTGAAGAACAGCCGCCGCATCATGTGCTGCGGCACCAGCCGCGACAGATGAGTGGCGGCACCGAGCGCGCCGCGCTCCACCTCCGGCAGCCCGAATCTGGCGTCGTCGGAGGCCACGATGACATCGGAGTTGCCGACCAGGCCGATGCCGCCGCCCACACAGAATCCGTTGACGGCGGCGATCACCGGCACCGCGCATTCGTAGACGGCGCGGAATGCGGCAAAGCAGCCGCGGTTGGCGTCGATCAGCGCGGTGTACCCCTGGGAAGCTTGAGTGCGCTGCATTTCCTTGATGTCCACACCGGCGTTGAAGCCACGGCCCGCGGCGCGCAGGATCACCGCGTGGGTTTCGGGGTCGGCGCCCGCGGCCGTGATGACCTCGGCGAGGTCGAACCAGCCGCGTGACGGGATGGCGTTGACGGGCGGGTAGTCGACGGTGACCGCGACTATGCCCGGCTCCAGGGTGGCGGATGTGATTGGCAATTGGCACTTCCTGTCGAGAACCCGGGTACCTGAGCAAGCACTTGCTTGGTACGCTAGCACAGTGACCCGTGCCGACGCAGGCCCTCTGGCCGGAGAAGCCATCAATCTAGGTCTGGCCGGGCGGGTGGTGTTGGTGACCGGCGGTGTTCGGGGGGTAGGCGCCGGCATCAGCGCGGTCTTCGCCGAACAAGGCGCGACCGTCATCACCTGCGCACGACGAGTCGTCGAAGGTCTGCCGTATGAGTTCCACGCCTGCGACATTCGCGACGAGGACTCGGTGGGCCGGATGATGGGCGCCATCGCCGAACGCCACGGCCGCCTCGACGTGTTGGTCAACAACGCGGGAGGGTCGCCGTACGCGCTGGCGGCCGAGGCCACGCACAATTTTCACCGCAAGATCGTCGAACTCAATGTGCTTGCGCCGCTGCTTGTTTCGCAGCAGGCTAACGCGCTGATGCGACAGCAGCACCGCGGCGGGGCGATCGTGAACGTCTGCAGTGTCAGCGGTCGGCGTCCCACTCCGGGGACCGCCGCATACGGGGCGGCCAAGGCTGGGCTCGAAAACCTCACTGCCACACTGGCCGTGGAATGGGCTCCGCAGGTCCGGGTCAACGCGGTGGTGGTCGGCATGGTCGAGACCGAACAATCCGGGTTGTTCTACGGAGATGCCGAGTCGGTTGCCCGCGTCGCCGCCACCGTGCCCATGGGCCGGCTGGCGAAACCCGTCGACGTCGGTTGGGCCGCAGCGTTTTTGACGTCCGATGTGGCTTCGTATATCAGCGGCGCCACGCTGGAGGTGCACGGCGGCGGGGAACCGCCGCCGTATCTGGCCGCCTCGAGCGCCAACAAGTAACTAATCAAGGAGTCAGGGTATGGGTTTGGTCGACGGGCGGGTGGTGATCGTCACCGGAGCGGGCGGCGGTATCGGTCGCGCGCATGCGCTGGCCTTCGCGGCCGAGGGCGCGCGCGTGGTGGTCAACGACATCGGGGTGGGGCTGGACGGTTCACCCGCAAGCGGCGGCAGCGCGGCGCAGGGCGTGGTCGACGAGATCACCGCGGCCGGTGGCGAAGCGGTCGCCAACGGATCCGACGTCTCGGACTGGAACCAGGCGGCCGGCCTGATCCAGACCGCCGTCGAAACCTTCGGTGGCCTCGACGTTTTGGTGAACAACGCCGGCATCGTGCGCGACCGGATGATGGCCAACACCAGCGAGCAGGAGTTCGATGCCGTCATCGCGGTGCACCTCAAGGGCCACTTCGCCACGATGCGGCATGCCGCGTCATATTGGCGGGGACTGTCCAAGGCGGGGAAAGCCCCGGAAGCTATTGACGCCCGGATCATCAACACCAGCTCCGGTGCGGGCCTGCAGGGAAGCGTCGGGCAGGGCAACTACAGCGCCGCCAAGGCGGGCATCGCGGCGATGACACTCGTCGGCGCCGCGGAGATGGGCCGCTACGGCGTTACCGTCAACGCCATCGCACCGTCGGCTCGGACTCGCATGACCGAGACCGTCTTTGCCGAGATGATGGCCAAGCCCGACGAGGGTTTCGACGCGATGGCGCCGGAGAACATCTCCCCGCTGGTGGTGTGGCTGGGCAGCGCCGAAGCCCGCGACGTCACCGGAAAGGTGTTCGAGGTCGAGGGCGGCATCATCCGAGTCGCCGAGGGCTGGGCGCACGGCCCGCAGGTCGACAAGGGCGCGCGATGGGATCCCGCCGAGTTGGGGCCCGTCGTCGCCGACCTGCTGGCCAAGTCGCGGCCACCGGTACCGGTTTACGGGGCCTGATTGCCAATGGATGAACCCGTGGCACTATCGCTCGGCGAGTTGGCTCGGCCCAGCGGCCTCTCGGCCGTCTTTTGCGCCGGCGCCTCCCCGCTGGGCCACCGGTGGGAACTCCGCGGAACCGATAACGCTCTGCTGGCCCGTACCGCCCGAGTGCACAGCGGCGGCAAAGCGGCACAGAAGTTCTGGAAGCTGGTGACCTTGACGGGCATGGATGTCGGCAATGACATCCACGTCGAGGTGCGCGGCGCGGGCGGTGCGGTCTTGGCCCGGATCAGCTCGATCAACGAGAAGCCGGCTCCGGTGACGCTCAGCGATCCCGACCGGCGGCAAATCGCTAAGACTGTCCGCAAGAAGGACGATGTGACCGTATTCGGGTCCGACGACAGCGTGCTCGCTCAACTGGTCTGCGACGGCGACGGGCCGTGGCCGGTGCTCGACAGTGCAGCCGTTGTGGTGGGCCAGCTGGTTGGCGGCGAGCCGGGACCGTCGCTCAAGCCGGAGCTCCTCGAGTCGTTGTTGTTCCCCCGGGAGGCGATCAATTCGGCGGCGTACAAGCAGAGCCAGCATCTGGGGTTGCGCCGGGTGACGCGGTACACGTTCCTGCCGGCGACCGGGAAGACGCCGTCGTTGCCGCTGGCGTTGCTGCCGTTGATGGCCGGACTCATCTACTGAGTTATTTTGCGGTTGCATTGGCTACGCGACGCCGGAAATCCTGGCGAAGTCCAGGACGCGCTGCTTTCAACCGCGATACGGTGCGTCCCTAATACCGACCATGTCGCGGGTACTCGGACACCAGCAGGGATGTCATGGCCCATCGGGAGGTGTCAGATGTCAACATTGATCGCGGTGCCCGAGCTCCTGGATTCGGCCGCAACGGATCTGGCCAGTATTGCTTCGACGCTCACGGGACCGGCGGTACCGGAGGAAACCTCTTGGGCGTCAACGGTTCTGACGGGTTGACGTAGCCGGCCGGTTGGCGCGGTGAAATTCTTTGTCCGGGTCGCCCGTCACAGCCGGCCAACGCGACAACCGGCCGAAGCGGCCCTCAGCGCCCGTCGCTACGGCTCGCAGACCACGATCGGTATGGCCCGGTCGGTCCAGGACTGATAATCCTCGTAGGTCGGATACATGTCCACCAACTGCCGCCAGTACGTGGCGCGCTCCTCGTCGGTGGCGTCGCGCGCGGTGAGATCGAGAACTTCCTTCTTGATCTGCACCTGAACCTTGGGGTTGGCCTTGAGGTTTAGATACCACATCGGGTTCTTGTCGGCGCCGCCCTTGGAGGCGGCGACAATCACCCGGTCGCCGTCGCGCAGGAAGTACAACGGACTGACCCGCGGCTGGCCGGTCTTGCGACCGGTGGTGGTCAGCAGAGCGACCGGGATCTTCTGGAAGGTGCCACCGAGGCCCTCGCCGCCGTTGCGTCGATACATCCAGGTATTGAGGCGCGACATCCACTTGATCAGAACATCGGTGAACGGCGAATTCAGAAACCTCGGCGGCGACTTCGGCATGACGACATCCTACGGGCGCGCTACCGCTGAATGAACGGGCGAAAGCGCACGACGATGTGCGCGATCTCGGCCTTCCCGCTGGGGCTATCGGCGGGAATCACGAACGTCTCGTTGACTCGTGAGGCGATTCGCCGGCCGGCGAAGGCGGCCTTGGTTAGCACGTCGTAGGTCGCGTGCACCTCATCGCCGACGATGCGATAGTCCGGTGGTGTCGCATCGGCGATCACCCGGTACTGAAGTCCCCGGTTGAGGCTGCGCCGCAGGTGAGCGCCGGAAAACCCGTTCTTGACACCCTGCTCGACCCGGGTGCAGCCGGGCGCGAACGGCACCTTGTCGGCATCATGGCTGACCAGCGCGTCGATGTAGGCCTGCGCCGCGGCAACGCGGTCTTCGTCGGAGACCGTCATCAGATTCGTTCGATGATGGTCCCGGTGGACAGGGCACCGCCGGCGCACATGGTGATCAGCGCGGTGCTTTGGTCCGTGCGCTCCAGCTCGTGCAATGCGGTGGTGATCAGCCGGCTGCCGGTGCACCCCACCGGATGGCCCAATGCGATCGCGCCGCCGTTGACGTTGACCCGATCCATGTCCGGCTCGTGGACCCGCGCCCAGGACAGCACCACGGAGGCGAACGCCTCGTTGATCTCGGTGATATCGATGTCGCCCATCTTCATGCCGGCCTTTTCGAGCACCTTTGCCGTCGACTGCACCGGGCCATCCAGGTGGTAGTACGGCTCGGCGCCGACGAGCGCCTGGCTGACGATCCGCGCGCGCGGCCTCAAACCGAGCGCCTTGGCTTTGTCTTCGTCCATCCACAACACCGCGGCCGCGCCGTCGGAGATCTGCGATGACGTGCCCGCGGTGTGAATGCCGCCTTCGAGTACCGGCTTCAGCTGGCTGAGCCCCTCCATGGTGGTGTCCCGCAGGCCCTGGTCGCGACCGACCAGATGGCGCTCGCTGGTGGGCTGCTTCTGCTCGTCGAGCACCGGCGCCTCGATGGGCGAGATCTCCCGGTCGAAACGGCCCTCGTCCCAGGCGCGCTTGGCGCGTAGCTGTGACTGGAGTCCGAAGGTGTCGATGTCCTCGCGGGTGATCCCGCGGCGCTTGGCGATTCGCTCGGCGGCCTCGAACTGGTTGGGCATGTCGATGTCCCACGACGCCGCCCGCCAGTTGCGGTCCGGCCCCGCGTTGGCCCCTAGGCCGACCCGGCTCATCGCCTCGATTCCGCAGGAGATGCCGACGTCGATCGCGCCGGCTGCGATCAGCCCCGCGATCAGGTGATTGGCCTGCTGCCCGCTGCCGCACTGACAGTCGACGGTGGTGGCGCCCACGTGTTCGGGCAAGCCCACGGTCAACCACGCGGTGCGGCTGATGTTGTTGGACTGCTCCGCGAATTGGGTCACGCAGCCGCCGATGACCTGCTCGACCTCTCCCGCGTCGATCCCGGCCTTGTGCACCAGTGCCTTCTGCACCGCTCCCAGCAGCTCGGTCGCGTGCAAACCTGACAGCCACCCATTCCGCTTGCCGATTGGGCTGCGTGTGGCCTCGACGATTACCGGGTTACCCATGGAGCCAGGCTAGAACACGTTTCATTACTATGACAAGCGACGATGGGTAGGTGCCTTTTGTCTGCGGTGAAGGCATGTTTTACTGGCAATAGAGCATCACTAGGACAACTAGTGACACTAGTTATCCATGGATCGCCTGGCGCACGGTTTGCGCATGTTGGTCAACGAAGACTGCAGTTAGGAGAAGTATCGTGCCTTGCCCCAATCTTCCACCCGGGTTCGATTTCACCGACCCCGACATCTACGCCGAGCGGCTTCCGGTCGCCGAGTTTGCCGAACTGCGGGCGTCCGCGCCGATCTGGTGGAACGAGCAGGCACCCGGCCACGGCGGCGGCTACCATGACGGCGGCTTCTGGGCGATCACCAAGCTCAAGGACGTCAAGGAGGTGTCGCGGCGCAGCGACGTGTTCTCCAGTTGGGAGAACACCGTGATCCCGCGGTTCCACAATGACATCGCTCGCGAGGACATCGAGGTGCAGCGGTTCGTCATGCTCAACCAGGACGCGCCCCACCACACTCGGTTGCGCAAGATCATTTCGCGCGGGTTCACGCCGCGGGCCATCGGACGCCTGGAGGCCGAACTCAGCGAGCGTGCCCACAAGATTGCCAAAGCGGCCGCGGCCGAGGGTTCCGGCGACTTCGTCGAGCAGGTGTCGTGTGAGCTACCGCTGCAGGCCATCGCGGGTCTGCTGGGTGTGCCGCAGGAGGATCGCGGGAAGCTGTTCCACTGGTCGAACGAGATGACCGGCACCGAAGACCCGGAATTCGCGCATGTCGACCCAAAGGCGTCCTCGGTGGAGTTGATCAGCTATGCGATGAAGATGGCCGAGGACAAGGCCAAGAATCCGGGCGACGACATCGTGACGCAGCTGATCGAGGCCGACATCGACGGCGAAAAGCTCTCCGACGACGAGTTCGGCTTCTTCGTGGTGATGCTCGCGGTGGCCGGCAACGAGACCAGTCGCAATTCCATCACCCAGGGCATGATGGCGTTTGCGGACCACCCCGAGCAGTGGGAGCTGTACAAGAACGAGCGTCCGGAGACCGCCGCCGACGAGATCGTCCGCTGGGCCACTCCGGTCACCTGTTTCCAGCGGACCGCGCTACAGGACTACGAGTTGTCTGGTGTGCAGATCAAGAAGGGCCAGCGGGTGGTGATGTTCTACCGCTCGGCGAACTTCGACGAAGAGGTCTTCGAAGACCCCTACACGTTCAACATCTTGCGCAACCCCAACCCGCATGTGGGGTTCGGCGGTACCGGGGCGCACTACTGCATCGGAGCCAACTTGGCCCGGCTGACCATCAACCTGATGTTCAACGCCATCGCCGACCATATGCCGGACCTGAAGCCCATCTCGGCTCCGCAGCGGTTGCGGTCGGGCTGGCTCAACGGCATCAAGCACTGGCAGGTCGACTACGCCGGCAAGTGTCCGGTAGCCGCCGCTACACCCGGTGCGGTGGCGGGCGGCGTCTCGAGTTCTGTGGCGCGGTAATGGACTTCGATCTCACCCCGGAACAGCAGGCGGTTGCCGACGTGGTCACGTCGGTGCTGCAGCGGGATGCCTCCTGGGCTGCGTTGGTCGACGGCGGAGTGACGGCGTTGCCGGTGCCGGAGCGGCTCGGCGGCGACGGCGTCGGGCTGCTCGAGGTGGGGACCGTACTGACCGAAGCCGGGCGGCACGGTGCAGTCACACCGGGACTGGCAACGCTGGGCCTGGGTGCGGTGCCGCTGCTCGAGCTGGCCACCGATGAGCAGCAGGACCGTTACCTGGCCGGGGTTGCCAAGGGGTCGGTGCTGACCGCGGCGCTCAACGAGCCGGGCGCCCCGCTGCCCGACCGACCGAGGACCAGTTTTGTAGGCGGCAGGTTGTCGGGCACCAAGATTGGTGTGGAGTATGCCGGCCAGGCGGACTGGATGGTCGTTACCGCCGACAAGGCGGTCGTGGTGGTGTCACCGAAAGCCGAAGGCGTGCAACTGGTGCGCACGCCGACGTCGAACGGTTCCGATGAGTACACGGTGACGTTCAGTGACGTGACGGTTGCCGAATCCGATGTGCTGGTGGGCGCTTCGGCGCACCGGGTCAACCAGCTGGCTTTGGCGATGGTGGGTGCGTATGCCGACGGGCTGGTGGCTGGTGCGTTGCGGCTTACCGCTGACTACGTGGCCAACCGCAAGCAGTTCGGCAAGCCACTGTCCACCTTCCAGACCGTGGCCGCGCAGCTCGCCGAGGTCTATATCGCCTCGCGCACCATCGATTTGGCGGCCAAGTCGGTGATCTGGCGGCTGGCCGAAGATCGCGATGCCGATGACGACCTCGACGTGCTCGGATATTGGTTGGCGTCTCAGGCGCCGCCGGTGATGCAGATCTGTCATCACCTGCACGGGGGTATGGGAATGGACATCACCTATCCGATGCACCGGTATTACTCCACGATCAAAGACCTGACCCGGTTGCTGGGCGGGCCGTCGCACCGTCTCGAGCTCGTGACGATCGCAAGCGCGGCGAACCCGGGCACGGCGCAGCCGGGTGCGAGCGACCCCGTGGGAGTGCAATGTTTATCGACCTGACTCCGGAGCAGCGGCAGCTGCAAGCCGAGATACGGCAATACTTTTCGACGTTGATCTCGCGCGACGAGGCCAAAGAGATGGAGAAGGACCGGCACGGCGCGGCCTATCGCGCGGTGATCCGGCGGATGGGCCGTGACGGCATGCTCGGCGTCGGATGGCCGAAGGAGTTCGGCGGCCACGGTTTTGGCCCGATCGAGCAGCAGATCTTCGTCAACGAGGCGCATCGGGCCGACGTGCCGCTGCCCGCGGTGACATTGCAGACCGTCGGGCCCACCCTGCAGGTATACGGCAGCGAGCTGCAGAAGAAGAAGTTCCTGCCGGCGATCCTGGCGGGGGAGGTGCACTTCGCGATCGGCTACACCGAACCCGAAGCGGGCACCGACCTGGCGTCGTTGCGTACCACCGCGGTGCGCCAGGGCGATGAGTACATCGTCAACGGCCAGAAGATCTTCACCACCGGCGCCCATGACGCCGACTACATCTGGCTGGCATGTCGCACCGATCCGGAAGCCGTTAAGCACAAAGGCATTTCGATTCTGATCGTCGACACCAGGGATCCCGGCTACTCGTGGACGCCGATCATCTTGTCCGACGGCGCCCACCACACCAACGCCACGTACTACAACGACGTGCGGGTGCCGGTAGACATGCTCGTCGGTGCGGAGAACGGCGGCTGGCGGCTGATCACCACCCAGCTCAACAACGAGCGGGTGATGCTGGGCCCGGCCGGCCGCTTCGCCAGCATCTACGATCGGGTGCACACCTGGGCGTGCAAGCCGGCCGCCGACGGCGTCGCACCGATCGACCACGCCGACGTCAAGCGTGGACTCGGTGAGATCCACGCGACCTGGCGGATCAACGAGTTGCTCAATTGGCAGGTGGCGGCAGCCGGCGAGGACATCAACGTGGCCGATGCCGCGGCGACGAAAGTGTTTGGCACCGAACGTGTTCAGCGTATCGGGCGACTCGCCGAGGAGATCGTCGGCAAATACGGGAACCCCGCTGAACCGGACACCGCCGAGCTGCTCGAGTGGCTGGACTCGCAGACCAAACGCAATCTGGTGATCACCTTCGGCGGCGGCGTCAACGAAGTGATGCGAGAGATGATCGCCGCATCGGGCCTCAAGGTGCCGAGGGTGCCCCGATGACCGATATCCGCGAAGCCATCACGCAAATCACGGCGGCCGGCAGCGGTAAGCCGCGCGCCGCCCGGGACCCGGTGAACCAGCCGATGATCAACAACTGGGTGGAGGCCATCGGCGACCGCAACCCGATCTATGTCGACGACGATGCCGCCCGCGTTGCCGGCCATCCGGGAATCGTCGCGCCCCCGGCGATGATTCAGGTCTGGACGATGTACGGGCTGGGCGGGCAACGTCCGAAGGACGACCCATTGGGTCCGGTTATGAAGCTGTTCGACGAGGCCGGCTATATCGGCGTGGTTGCCACCAACTGTGAGCAGACCTATCACCGGTACCTGCGGCCCGGCGAGCACGTCGCCATCACCGCCGAGCTCGGTGACGTCGTCGGGCCCAAGCAGACCGCGCTCGGCGAGGGCTGGTTCATCAACCAGCGCACCGTCTGGCGCGTCGGCGACGAGGACGTTGCCGAAATGGATTGGCGCATTTTGAAATTCAGGCCTGCCGCGTCGGCCGATGCGGCGGTTCCCGACGATCTGGACCCCGGTGCGATGATGCGGCCGTCGTTGTCGCGCGACACCGCGTTCTTCTGGGAAGGCGTTGCGGCTCACGAGTTGCGCATCCAACGGCGGCCCGACGGCAGCCTGCAGCATCCTCCGGTTCCGGCGGTGTGGCAGGAGCCGTCCGCGCAGATCGACTACGCGGTGTCAAGGGGTCGCGGCGCGGTGTTCAGCTTCGTGGTGCATCACGCACCGAAGGTGCCCGGCCGCACCCTGCCTTTCGTGATTGCGCTGGTTGAACTGGAGGAGGGCGTGCGCATGCTGGGTGAGTTGCGCAACGTCGACCCGTCATTAGTGGAGATCGGAATGCCGGTTCGGGCAATGTATATCGACTTCCCGGCTGGTGCCTCCGGCCCGGAGTGGACTCTCTACGCCTGGGAGCCGGACGCATGAGCGCCCCGGCTGTATCAGTAGGCGCGCAGCTGCCCGAGCTGAAACTGTATGGCGACCCCACGTTCATCATCTCGACAGCGTTGGCCACCCGTGACTTTCAGGACGTCCACCATGACCGGGACAAGGCACAGGCCAAGGGCTCCAAGGACATCTTCGTCAACATCCTCACCGACACCGGGCTGGTACAACGTTACGTCACCGACTGGGCGGGGCCGTCGGCGCTGATCAAGTCGATCGGGCTGCGGCTGGGGGTGCCGTGGTACGCCTATGACACGGTCACGTTCTCCGGCGAGGTGACCGCGGTGGCGGACCGACTAATCACGGTAAAGGTGCTGGGCCGCAACAGTCTTGGTGATCACGTGATCGCGACGGTCAAGCTGACGATGGGGGATGCCTAGTGTTGTCCGGTAAGGCCGCCATCGTCGGCATCGGCGCTACCGACTTCTCCAAGGACTCCGGCCGCAGCGAGCTGCGGCTGGCAGCGGAAGCGGTGCTGGATGCGCTGGACGATGCCGGCTTGAGCCCTGCGGACGTCGACGGGTTGACCACGTTCACCATGGACACCAACACCGAGATCGCGGTGGCGCGGGCGGTGGGCATCGGTGAGCTGAAGTTCTTTTCCAAGATCCACTACGGCGGTGGCGCCGCGTGCGCGACCATCCAGCACGCGGCGATGGCCGTCGCGACCGGGGTGGCCGACGTGGTGGTGGCGTACCGGGCGTTCAACGAGCGATCCGGCATGCGGTTCGGCCAGGTGCAGACCCGCCTTGTGGGAACTGCTGGGGCGCATGCTGATTCGACATCAGCTGACAATTCTTTTTCGTATCCGCACGGGCTTTCGACGCCGGCAGCGCAGGTCGCCATGATCGCCCGCCGCTACATGCATCTGTCGGGTGCGACCAGCCGGGACTTCGGCGTGATCTCGGTGGCCGACCGCCGGCACGCCGCCAACAACCCGAAAGCCTACTTCTATCAGAAGCCGATAACCATTGAAGACCACCAGAATTCGAGATGGATCGCCGAGCCGTTGCGGTTGCTGGACTGCTGTCAGGAGACCGACGGGGCGGTGGCGATCGTGGTGACGTCGGCGGAGCGCGCGCGTGATCTGAAGCAGCGGCCCGCCGTCATCGAAGCGGCGTCGCAAGGGTCGAGCCCGGACCAGTACACCATGGTCAGCTACTACCGGCCCGAACTGGACGGCCTGCCGGAGATGGGGCTGGTGGGCCGGCAGCTGTGGGCGCAGTCGGGCCTGTCGCCGGCCGATATCCAGACCGCCGTGCTCTACGACCACTTCACCCCGTTCACGCTGATTCAGTTGGAGGAGTTGGGATTTTGCGGCCGCGGCGAGGCCAAAGATTTCATCGCTGACGGCGCGATCGAGGTGGGTGGACGGCTGCCGATCAACACCCATGGCGGTCAGCTCGGGGAGGCCTACATTCACGGTATGAACGGCATCGCCGAAGGTGTGCGGCAGCTGCGCGGCTCCTCGGTCAACCCGGTGCCCGGTGTCGAGCACGTGCTGGTCACCGCGGGGACGGGCGTGCCCACGTCGGGTTTGATTTTGGGGTAGCTGTACCTGACCCCGGTGATTACGCCGGCAGGACGATCCCGCTGGCCCGGCCCAGAAAGATCGCTTGGCCGCCGGGGGCGACGTAGCCGCCGGTGGGCCCGTAGACGCCGTACATCGGGCTGAGCGGGCCTGCCCCGGCGTAAATGTCGTTGATCCAACCCGAAGACAGGGTGTACACCGCGGCGGTGGCGCCGGGCGGGGAGAAACCAGTCAGCAGCTGGGCGGCGAAGTCGACCAAGGGATTTCCGCCCAGCATCGAATCGACATGCGAGCCGTTGACAATCTCGACCCCGACGAACTGCCCCGGGTACAGACTGACCAGTTGATTCGTGGTGCCACCGAAGGCGTTCCACGGCTGGGGTGGCGCTGCCACCACATAAACGGGGACGCTCGCCGACTGCAGGTTGGCTATCGCCGCCGCGAAGGCCGTGGCGTTGTTGGCGACCCCGTCGAACATCACCACCCCGCGCAGCTGGTTGGTGTTCGCCCCGAGGTCTGCGAGGTAGTTGCCGGCGGCGATCGTGGCGAGGCCACCACCGGCGGAGTGTCCTGACAGGATGAAATCCTGCGGTAGCGTGCCCTGGTATCCGGCCTGGTTCGCGCTGATGTTCAGCGCCGCTTCCGGTCCGAGGAACAACGACGCCACGCCCTGCTGCATCTGCGGGCTGCCGATCCATAGGCCGAACGGCAACGGAATTGACGGCACGGTGGGAACGACCACGACGCTGTTGGTCTGCTGCGCCAACTGCACGGCCAGCGGCTCGTAGAACCAACCTATCGCCCCGAAGCCGTGCTGCAGATAGATGACACCGGTGGCATTCACCGAACCGTCCGCCTGCGTCGGGAAGTACCAGTGCGCGGGGGCGGGGTAGTTGAACTGAGGAATGGTAAAGCCCAGGAAGGAGGACGGGCCGATCGGAATCTGCAGGAAAGAGAAGCCGGACTTGACCCCGGTCACCCCGTTGGTGGCCGGAGCAGCGAGGGCCTCGGTGGCGGCGTAGTTCACCGCCCCGGACAGGCCCGCCTCGTTGGTGGCTGTGTTCAGCAATGTGGCGGGCTGATTGCTGCCAGTGTTTGCATTACCGAACAGCGGGTGGCCGATCAGCCGCTCGACGGGCGCGAAAACCCCCAGTCGCTCGGCCTGTTGCGCCAGCGTCTGCAGCGGTGACACATTCGCGGCCTCAGCGGCCGCATAGGCGACCCCCGCCGTGGTCAACGCACGCACGAACTCGGCCTGAAACAGCGTCGTCGTCTGCGCGCTCAGCGCCTGGAACTCCCGGGCGTAGCCGCCGAACAGACTCGCGATGGCCGCCGACACCTCATCACCGGCCGCCGCGATAAGTCCGGTCGTCGAGGGCGCCGCCGCAGCGGCGGCCCCTTTGATCGCCTCACCGATTCCGGTCAGATCCCCCGATGCCACGGCAATAGCCTCGGGCGCCGTGATCACGTACGACGACATCGGCCGCTCCAATCCCCGATGGCCCGACAACGTCAGGACAGCTAGGAAATGGTATCCAGGTTCTCGAACGTCGATGGCCGGTTTGAGATCCCCGCTGGTGGCCTATGCGAAGCCATTACGCCGCGCGGGGCTCGGGGCGACGGCCCGTCGGTGATGACGATGCTTGGTCTGGTGTGCGTGGGTCTACGTTTGTAGCGGATCGGTCCACCGCACACCTGAGAAGCGACTGAAGTCGACGTCGGTGGAACACAGTTCGGCGCCGTGCTCGATAGACAAAGCGGCCAGATGCGCGTCGCTGGTCAGATTTCCCGCCGTACCAAGCGGAGTAAGCAAGCCGCGAAGGACGGCTGCGTGGCGATCCGTGGGATGTACAACCGTGACACACGGTTGGGCCAACCATCCGGCGACGACGTCGAAGGACTCGTCGACGGTCAAGGGCCGCTCGAATATCGCTGCGCGGGTGGATAACCGGACAAAACCGACGAGGGCGTGCCAGGCGAAAGCGACGGTCGCCGAACCCGACAACGTGTCATCCAGCCACTCGCGTGCCGCCTTGTGACGAGCCGTCGACTCGTCGATTGCATAGATGAGGATGTTAAGGTCAAGCAGTTTCATTTGCGCAGCGCAAGCTTGCGCAAGGTCTCCGCGTCCTCGTCTCCCGCGGCCAACGCCAACGCTTTGTCGATGTCGACTCCCGCCCGCAGTCCAAGGTCGCGACTCGGCGTGTGATAGGCGCGACGGGTGGGTGCACCACTCAATCCACGCCGCACCGCGTCGTTCAGCACCGCCTTGAACGACAAGCCCCGCTCACGGGCTGCGTGCTGTAGCGCAGCGACGACATCTGGATCCAGCGTCACGGTGGTCCGCATCATGCAATCATAGCGTCACCAGTGATGCTGTCATGATGCGCTAGTGCACGGGGTTTGCGGGCGTGACGCTGCAGTCACGTTCGGGTTCGAATGTGACTGCAGCGTCACGCTGGCGGTCGTGTCGGTGGTCGCTGGCACACTGCTCGTTTCATGGGGGAACCCTTTGTCGGCAGTGAGGCAGTGGCGGCGGGCATCACGTCAGCTAGCCAGTTGCGGCGTCGCTATACGCGGGTGTTTCGCGACGTCTATGTCAGCGAAGGAACCGAGCTTACGCAGGCGGTGCGGGCGCGCGCGGCCTGGCTCTGGTCGAAGCGCCGCGGGGTCGTCGCGGGTTTCACCGCCGTGGCTTTGCATGGCAGTAGCTGGGTGGACGAGGACCGGCCAGTGGACATCATTCACGACAACCGTCACCCGTTGCCGGGCCTGCAAATTTGGGGCGACCGGCTTGAGGATGACGAGATCCAACTGATCGACGGCATTCCGATTACGACGCCCGCGCGTACTGCTCTTGACCTCGCGTGCTGGCATCCAACGACAGCAGCGGTCGCCGCTCTCGACGCCCTTGCCCGCGCGACCGAGTTCAAGGTGGCCGACGTAGAGTTGCTGGCCGCCCGACACCGTGGGCGTCGTGGACTGAGGCGTGCTCGTGTCTCGCTCGATCTCGTCGACGCGGGCGCACAATCCCCGAAGGAAACGTGGCTGCGGTTGGTGTTGGTGCAGGGAGGGTTACCGCGGCCACAAACGCAAATTCCGGTGCTCAACGAGTTCGGCGATGCTAATGCCTACCTCGATATGGGTTGGGAGGACGTCAAAGTCGCGGTCGAGTACGACGGCGAGCAACATCGCACTGATAGGCGACAGTACACCTGGGATGTTCGACGGCTGGAATTGGTCGACCGTCGCGGCTGGACCGTGGTCAGGGTAGTCGCGGGTGATCGGCCCGCTGAGATTCTTCGCCGCGTCCGCGCTGCCCGTGCGCTTCGAATGTGACGCTGCAGTCACACGCGGCCTCGAACGTGACGCTGCGGTCACGCCCAGGCGAAAGAGTAGACACGCCCTAGGCGGGCACCAGCTCGATGCCGCTGAGCACGACGGCGTTGTCGCGCGACGGCGCGACAACGCCGCCAACGATGCGGCCCTGGTCTTTCCACATGTTGACCTGAAGCGTTTCGCCGGGGTACGCCACGCCCGCGAAGCGGGCGCCGTAGGCGGCTACCGCCGTGGCGTCCGCGTCGAGCAGCGCATCGGTGATGGCCTTGCAGGCCATGCCGTAGCTGCACAGCCCGTGCAGAATGGGCGCGGGAAAGCCTGCGGCAGCTGCGAATTCGGGGTCAGAGTGCAGCGGATTGCGATCACCGCACAAGCGGTAGAGCAGCGCTTGCTGCGGCAGCACCGGCATCGCGACCTGCAGATCAGGTGCGCGCTCCGGCGGGGCATCCGAGGTTGACGGGCCGCGTTCGCCGCCGAATCCCCCCTCGCCGCGGGCGTAGATCGACCGCTTCTGCGTCCACAGCAATTCGCCGTCGGGTGTGGTCACCCTCGTCTCGCTCCAGATCACCGCGGCCTTGCCTTTGTCCCAGATATCGGTGAACCGGGTGACGGCGCGCGCGGAGCCCGACGGCGGCAGCGGCCCGGGCACTTCCACCCGTTCGCTGGCGTGTAGCACCTTGCTCAGTTCGATATCGATGCCGGGGAACCGGACGGTGGGCGGTTTGGTGGCATGGAAGGTGGCGGCCACCGTGGCGAAAGTCGGCAGCACCTGCGGGGTGTCGTCGACCAAGTACCGCAGCTCGCGCGGGTCCATCGGGTTCGACCCGGCACCCAATGCCAGTTGGTAGAGCTGGACATCGCTACTGGTCCAAGTGAATTCGACCGGATCCAGTTCGGCGTTCAGTGCGACTTCGACGTCAATCGGCATGTTGGCGCTCTCCAGCGATATGCAGGGCGGCCAGGTAGCCGAAGGTCATCGCCGGCCCGATGGTGCCGCCCGGGCCCGGGTAGGTGTGTCCCATCACCGGCGAGCTGACATTGCCTGCGGCATAAAGACCGTCGATGATGCTGCCGTCGTCGCGAAGCGCTCGGCCGTGGACGTCGGTGCGGATACCGCCTTTGGTGCCCAGGTCTCCGGGAACCATCTTGGCGGCGTAGTAGGGTGCGTGCCGGATCTCGCCCAAGTTCGGATTGGGCTTGTTGGTCGGGTCACCGTAGTAGCGGTCGTAGGCGCTTTCCCCGCGGTGGTAGTCGGTGTCGACGCCAGAGCGGGCAAAGCCGTTGAAACGCTGGACCGTCGCGATGAATTGGTCGACCGGGAGGGCGGCTTTGGTGGCCAGTTCCTCCAGCGTGTCGGACTGGATGATCACGCCGGAATCCAGCCACTTACGCGGAATACGTTGGCCCGGTTGCAGTCCGGCAAAGATGTAGCGGTCGCGGTATTGCTGGTCGAAAACTAGCCAGGCGGGAATGTTCTCACCTGGTCCAGGACCCTGCCCGTACTTGCCGCCGTACATGTGGTGGCAGGCCTCGACGTAGGGCATCGATTCGTTCATGAACCGGTTGCCGGACATGTTGACGATGATCGACCCGGGCGAATTGCGTTCCGACAGCGCGAACCATGGCGCGCCCACCAGCGGCACCGTCGGGCCCCACCACGCGTCCTCCATCAGATCCAGTGCCGCACCTAGCTTTTCGCCGGCGACAATGCCGTCGCCGGTATTCGCCTTGGCGCCGACAGTCCATTCGGTGGTGATGGGCGCGCGCTGGTACTTCACCCGCATCTGCTCGTTGTGCTCGAAACCGCCACACGCCAGAATCACTCCGCGCCGGGCCCGGATCAGCTGCGGCTCGGCAGCTTCCGACGCGCCGGCGTCACGGACGTACACGCCGCGCACCACCCCGTCTTCGACGTAGAGGTCGGTGAGCGCCGTGTTGAGTAACACCGGAACCCCGGCCTGCCGCAGCCCGATCCGCAGCGGGCCGATCAAGGCGCGCCCCATGCCGACCAGATGCTTGCCGGTGGCCTTGGCCCAGGTGGTGCGGGCACCGACCTTCAGGCTGCGCAACACACCCCGTGGGTGCCGCTTCAGCTGGTTGAGACGCACGTAGTCCTGTTGCATCACAACAACATTCAGCGGAATCTTGCCGTAAGCAGGTTCCAGCGTGGCTTCGTCGGGACCGAGCTTGCGGGCATTGAACGGCTTCGGCTCGATCGAGCGGCCGTCCGGGCGGCCACCGGGCGCCTCGGGGTAGTAGTCGGAATAGCCTGGCACCCAGCACATTTTCAACGGGGTGTGCTTCAGCACGAAGGACAGCATCTCGGGCCCGCGCTCGAGGTAGGTGTCGATGCGCTCCGGCTCGACCCCGCTGCTCGACACGTCGCCGATGATGCCGTGCAGATAGGTGCGGGCCGCTTCGCAGCTGTCGCGGACGCCGGCGCGCTTGAGTACCTCGTTGTTGGGAATCCAGACGCCGCCGCCCGAGCGCGCGGTCGATCCGCCGTAGTGCGCGGCCTTCTCGACGATTACTGTCGAAAGACCGCGGTGCGCGGCGGTTAGCGCTGCCACCATACCGGCGCCACCGCTCCCGACCACGACGACGTCGTAGTCCTGTGCTGTCATGTAGAACACGTTATAGAATTGCCCGGGTCGGGCGCTACTGACCCGGTCACCATGAGGTCGGCAAGACGAGGGGACTTCGGTAAATGCTCACTGTTGCGACCCGCGACGAGCTGGCCGCCGACTTGGCGCAAGCTGAGCGCAGCCGTGAGCCGATCGCTCCGCTGACCGCCGCCCACCCCGACATGGACGTGGTCGACGCCTACGAGATCCAGCTGATCAACATTCGCCAGCGGGTCGCCGAGGGCGCCCGGGTGCTGGGCCACAAAGTGGGGCTGTCGAGCAAGGCCATGCAGCAGATGATGGGCGTCGACGAGCCCGACTACGGGCATCTGCTGGACGAGATGCAGGTGTTCGAGGACACGCGGGTCAAGGCGGCCAGATATCTGTATCCGCGGGTCGAGGTCGAGGTGGGTTTCATCTTGTCGGCGGACCTGCCGGGCGCGGACTGCAGCGAGGACGACGTGCTGGCCGCGACCGGATCCCTGGTGCCGGCGATCGAGTTGATCGACACCAGGATCACCGACTGGAAGATCGCGCTGTGCGACACGATTGCCGACAACGCCTCCTCGGCGGGCTTCGTGCTGGGCGCAGCGCGGGTGTCTCCCGCCGATATCGACGTCACGGCCATCGAGGCGACGCTGATCCGCAACGGTGAGGTGGTCGCTGCGGGCCGAAGCGATGCGGTGCTGGGCAATCCGGTCACCGCCGTGGCCTGGCTGGCCCGCAAGGTGGACAGCTTCGGGGTTCGGTTGCGGCAAGGCGACATCGTGTTGCCCGGATCGTGCACGCGCGCGATCGACGCCCATGCCGGCGACGACTTCGTCGCCGAATTCGCCGGGCTGGGCTCGGTCCGGTTGGCATTCGAGTAGGAGCGATCGCAAGCGCGGCGAAGCCGGGCGCGGCGGGTCGCGACCATAGAGATAGGAGCGATCGCAAGCGCGGCGAAGCCGGGCGCGGCGGGTCGCGACCATAGAGATAGGAGCGATCGCAAGCGCGGCGAAGCCGGGCGCGGCGGGTCGCGACCATAGAGATAGGAGCGATCGCAAGCGCGGCGAAGCCGGGCGCGGCGGGTCGCGACCATAGAGATAGGAGCGATCGCAAGCGCGGCGAAGCCGGGCGCGGCGGGTCGCGACCATAGAGATAGGAGCGATCGCAAGCGCGGCGAAGCCGGGCGCGGCGGGTCGCGACCATAGAGATAGGAGCAACATGCCGTCTAAGGCAAGCGTGGCGATCGTGGGGTCGGGCAACATCAGCACCGACCTGCTCTACAAGCTGCTGCGCTCGGAGTGGCTGGAACCGCGCTGGATGGTGGGCATCGACCCGGAAAGCGAAGGCTTGGCGCGGGCCCGCAAGCTTGGTCTGGAGACCAGTCACAAAGGGGTCGACTGGTTGTTGGAGCAGCCCGAAAAACCCGACCTGGTGTTCGAGGCCACCAGCGCCTACGTGCACAAGGCGGCCGCACCGAAGTACGCCGACGCGGGGATCCGGGCCATTGACCTGACGCCGGCAGCGGTGGGCCCGGCGGTGATTCCACCGGCCAACCTGCGTGAACACCTGGACGCACCGAACGTCAACATGATCACCTGCGGGGGTCAGGCGACGATCCCGATCGTGTATGCGGTGTCGCGGGTCGTGACAGTGCCATATGCGGAAATTGTCGCGTCGGTGGCTTCGGTATCGGCGGGCCCGGGCACCCGGGCCAACATCGACGAGTTCACCAAGACCACCTCACGCGGAGTAGAGACCATCGGTGGAGCCGCCCGCGGCAAGGCGATCATCATCCTGAATCCGGCCGACCCGCCAATGATCATGCGCGACACCATCTTCTGCGCCATCCCCGAGGACGCCGACCGGGACGCGATCGCGAAGTCCATCCACGATGTGGTGGCTGAGGTACAGACCTACGTGCCGGGCTACCGGCTGCTCAACGAGCCGCAGTTTGACGAGCCGTCGCTCAACTCGGGCGGCCAGGCGGTGGTCACCACGTTCGTCGAGGTGGAGGGCGCCGGGGATTACCTGCCGCCGTACGCCGGCAACCTCGACATCATGACCGCGGCGGCCACCAAGGTCGGCGAGGAGATCGCCCGCAAGAGCAAAGATGTGACACTTTCGGTTACCGGAGGCACGCGATGACCAGCATCTGGGATGTCCGCATCACGGACACGTCGTTGCGCGACGGGTCGCACCACAAGCGTCACCAATTCACCAAAGAGGAGGTCGGCGCCATCGTGGCGGCCCTGGATGCCGCCGGGGTGCCGGTCATCGAGGTGACCCACGGGGACGGGCTGGGCGGATCGTCGTTCAATTACGGCTTCTCCAAAACTCCCGAGCAGGAATTGATCAAGCTGGCGGCCGAGACGGCCAAAGAGGCGCGGATCGCGTTCTTGATGTTGCCCGGGGTGGGCACCAAGGACGACATCAAAGAGGCACAGGACAATGGCGGGTCGATCTGCCGGATCGCCACTCATTGCACCGAGGCCGACGTGTCCATTCAGCATTTCGGGCTGGCGCGCGAGTTGGGGCTGGAAACCGTCGGTTTTCTGATGATGGCCCACACCATTTCGCCGGAAAAGCTGGCCGCCCAGGCCCGGATCATGGCCGATGCCGGCTGCCAGTGCGTCTACGTCGTCGACTCGGCCGGGGCCCTGGTGCTCGACGGGGTGGCCGACCGCGTCTCGGCCCTGGTCGCCGAGCTCGGCGAGGACGCCCAGGTGGGTTTCCACGGCCACGAAAACCTCGGCCTGGGGGTGGCCAACTCGGTGGAGGCGGTGCGCGCCGGCGCTAAGCAGATCGACGGCAGCGTGCGGCGTTTTGGCGCCGGCGCGGGCAACGCCCCGGTAGAGGCGCTGATCGGGGTGTTCGACAAGATCGGGGTGAAAACCGGCATCGACTTCTTCGACATCGCCGATGCCGCCGAAGACGTGGTGCGCCCGGCCATGCCCGCCGAATGTCTGCTGGACCGCAACGCGCTGATCATGGGCTACTCGGGGGTCTACTCGAGCTTCCTCAAGCACGCCGTCCGTCAGGCCGAGCGCTACGGTGTGCCGGCGTCGGCGCTGCTGTATCGAGCAGGTCAGCGCAAGCTGATCGGCGGTCAGGAAGACCAGCTGATCGATATCGCTTTGGAAATAAAGCGTGAGCAAGAAAGCGGCGAGGTCGTCACACATTAACGGTCTTGTTAATTAATTCGGATTGGATGGAATTCCGGATAGCTTGTCGGCCTCCCGACTAACGTCTTTGTAGGGGTTGCCGCCAGAGATCAATTCTTTGCGGGTTCGGGCCGATGTTGGAGGCGGCGGTGCCGCGGCCACCTTGACGCTGACGGTCTTCGCACCGGACCTGCCGGCTCTGGCCAACTCCCAGGCGCCGTGCGCGCGGTCGCGCGACACGCTCTATGAATGGACCGACATATTGCGCACGGAGAAATGGTGGTTATCCGCCGCTTTCGACAGGGTTCCGGTCGCTGGCACCGCTCACATCGGGTGACGGCTCGACATCGGCGGGCCGGATCGGCAAGCCACGAGTTCAACCGGGCTGCAAACAGCGGCAACACCTGTTCGTAGCACACCACGACTCCGCCCTGGCCAGATTGACAGCACGCAGTGTGCAACCCGTCAAAGCTCAACTGTGGGTTGCCCTTTCGAGGAGCTGTGGATCCCGTGCCCGACTACCCGAGGGTTACAACGTCGAGAACTCCACACGGAGGATTTGTTTGGCGCCGTCGGTGACGTGGATACCCGAGTCGTTGACGCTAATGGAGTCGGCGGTGAACGAGATGTTGACCGGGTCGACTTCATGGTCACTGCCGGGGTCCACGGTGACGTTCGTGATGACTGGCGCGCCTTTGAATGTGTAAACGGGTCCGTTAAACGTCCCTACTGCCAAGCTCGCAGTCGTCAGGAACGTCTCGGTCACTGTGGTATCCGCGACGTCGAAGCTGGCCAGCACCTGCACCATGGGACCACGTGTTGCATACAGCGTTCCCTTGGGCCAACTAACTGGAACCTTCCCGGTGACGGTGTTGGTGAAGACGTCATCGACGGTGGGGTAGTTGGCGGACAGGGTGGCAGTCGCTCCGCGGAGCGTGTTGGACGTCGAGGATCTGGAGGTCGGTGGCCCAGACGCGGCGCTGGCCGCCGTTGTACCGGCGCTGGGTGCTGGTTGGTTATGGCTGTGGCAACCGGCGACGAGAACTGCTGCCGTGAAGATCATCGCAAGTTTGCTCATGGACAATCCTTAATTCCCAACCAGTTCCACCGCCAGGTGCCGGATGCCGGTGTGGCCGCTTGCTACGCATACAACTCTTCGATACTGGCCTTGACGTCATGGCGCAGCGGCCGTGCTCGGGCAGCGATCGACTCCAGGTCGACATCTTCGAGGGCGCGCTCGTAGTCGGCGATCGCGGCCTGCGGGATGGCTACATCCAATTCGGGTCCAATTCGGGTGCAATTCGGCCTGTGCCCGCCGCACGGCCAACGTTCGCCGACCACGCTGGCCTCCGGGGACCAGATCGCGACCATCTCGGCGCTGGCGTAGCGGCTGGCCAGCACGTTCGGAATGCTCACAAGGACACAGCTTACGGTCGCGTGGCGCCCCGATTTGATTCCCTGACCGCGTTCCCCATCGATGTCCAGCTCGCCAGCTCGCCAAAGCGGCATAGTCTGACAACCAGCTCACCCCAGGTCCGAGCGTCACCCAGCAGAAGATAAGCGCCGCAATGACTTTCGGTCCGTACTTGGGTAGTCGCGGCGGCCGTTGGCGGACCGCTCGTTGTCGCGAGGAACCACGCAGCGCCTTGCGTGGATGATCGCGATGGCACGGCGTGGTGGCACACGACTCATCGATTAACTTCGCTTTGCCGGGCCCGGTCCCCCGCTTGTGGCGGGCCCGCGACCGCCTTCGTTACGGCCTTGCGCTCTGCCGTCGTCAATTCCAAGCCTGCGGCGCCGAACCACGCTCAGTTTTTTTGGACGACGCGTCGTGGGCGGGCATTCTCATTCGAGGCAACGAATAGGGCTCCGCGGGCATTTGGGTGATCAATGCGAAATCGGGATTTCGCATTCCGTACTGCGGTATGATCCGCTCCTGCCCTAAGGGTCGACGGTGACCCGGGCATCTCCCGGGTCGTCCTGGCTCATTGGGTCATGACAGGTTGGGAGGTGTCCCATGGCGTTTGTGATCGCGGTGCCGGATTTCATGGCGGCGGTGGCGACGGATTTGGCGGGTATCGGTTCGACGATCAGCGCGGCCAACGCCGCGGCGGCAGGCAACATCGAGGCGGTGCTGGCCGCGGGCGCTGATGAGGTGTCGGCGGCGGTGGCGGCGGTCTTCGGCGCGCACGCCCTGTCCTATCAGGCGGTGAGTGCGCAGGCCGCGGTGTTTCATGACCAGTTTGTGCAGGCCTTGACCGCGGGCGCGGGCTCCTATGCGGCCGCCGAGGCCGCCAGCGCCGCGTCGATAACCAGTCCGCTGCTCAACGCGATCAACGCGCCCTTCCTGGCGGCTACCGGGCGCCCGCTGATCGGCAACGGCGCCAACGCGACGGCGGGGTCGGGGGCGGCCGGCGGGGCCGGCGGGTGGTTGTACGGCAA
>NZ_MVIF01000099.1 GCF_002086675.1 Mycobacterium persicum | reverse complement strand
CCGGCAGCCCCAGCGCCACCACCTCCACCACGCCGCCCAGGGTGTCGCCGTCTTTCTTGGCCGCTTCGATCTCGGCGATCATGGCTTGCTCGGCAGCCTTGCCGAATGCGCGGACCGGGCTGGCATCGATGGCGGCCAGGTGTTCGGGCCCGGGCGGCGGGCCGTCGTAGGGCACCGACGGGCCGATGGAAATCACATGGGACAGCACATCGACGCCCAGCGCTTGTTTGAGGAACTGCCGCGCGACGGTTCCGGCGGCCACCCGAGCGGCGGTCTCGCGGGCACTGGCGCGCTCGAGCACCGGCCGGGCGTCGTCGAAGCCGAACTTGAGCATGCCGGCGTAGTCGGCGTGGCCCGGGCGGGGTCGGGTGAGCGGCGCATTGCGGGCGCTGTTTTCGAGCTCCGCCGGGTCGACGGGATCGGGGGCCATCACGGTTTCCCACTTCGGCCATTCGGTGTTGCCGATCTCGATGGCGATGGGCCCGCCCAGCGTGCTGCCGTGGCGCACGCCGGACAATACGGTCACCGCGTCCCGTTCGAAGGTCATCCGGGCGCCGCGGCCGTAGCCCAACCGGCGGCGGGCCAGCTGATCGGCGATCTCGGTCGAGGTGACGTTTACTCCGGCGACCATGCCATCGACCACGGCCACCAACGCCCGGCCATGGGACTCGCCCGCGGTGATCCAGCGCAACACCCGAACATCTTCCCATGTGGACGCGGTGTGCTCGCTGACCGGCTGGAGGCCGTATGTCGCCGACAACTGTCGGTTCCGACGACTAGCGGACTGCGCCGGGCGATGCGGTGATCAGCCCGACCTCGAGGCAGCCGGCCAACAAACGGCGGTCATAGGTCACAAACGCGGTCAGCTCCCGCTTGATCTGCGTGGCCGCTGCGAGGTGAATCGCGTCGAGCGAGCGCAGGGTGGCCGGGCCGATCGTTTCGGCGAGATTCATCACCGGCGCGGTGAGCGGAAGAATATCGAGCCCGTCCAGTAGGTAGCGTGCACGTTCGACGTGGGCCGGGTCCCCGTACCGGGCAACGACTCTCATCAACTCGACTCGTCCGAGTGCGCTCGTCGCCGCGAATTCGCCCTGTTCTCGTTGCGAAGTCAGCCAGCTGCGCAGATCGGCCGTCTCCGGTTCAGCGATGAGCAATTTGGTCAGAGCCGACGTATCCAGGTAAATCACTGCTCGTCGCGCATCTCGTCGAGAACATCGGACAGAGTGCGCTTGCGATCCGGCGCCGGTGTTGCTGTCACCTCGAAAAGGTTCCGCGGGCGTGGGGCCGCAATCACGGTGCCTGATTCGATCAGGGCTTCGCGAGAACGCTCTGCCGCCCGCACCGGAACAAGTCGGGCGACGAGCCGCCCGTTATTGGTGATGCCGAGTTCCTCGCCAGCTTCCACCCGGGCGAGATACCGCGATGCGTGCTGCCGGAGCTCTCGGACCCCAATCACTTCCACGGCTACCCATGGTAGCACTCAATGTGCTACAAATCCGGTTGGGCGCACGCAACCCCCAGCTCACATCACTACCAGTGCCAGTGCGCCGGCGGTGGCCAGACACATCGACGGGCCGTGCGGCAAGGTGGCGGCGCTGTCGGCGCCGCCGATAATCCGGGCAACCAGGCCGCACACCGCCGTGAGCAGCGGCGCCGCCAGCGCCGCCAGAAACCACACGTCGGCACCGAAGCAGCCGGTCAACCCGCCCACGCCGAACGCCAGCTTGACGTCACCGGCGCCCATCGCCGCCGGGGTGACCAGGTGCACCAGCAGGTACACCCCGGCCAACGCGGCCGCGCCGGCCAGCGCCGGCACGCCCCGGCCCGCAACCAGCGCGCCGAGCAGGATCACCGCGGCCCCGGGCACGGTCAACGCGTTAGGTAACCGCCGCTCCCGGACGTCGTAGCCGCACAGCGCCCCCATCCACAGCGCAACCGCCGCCCCCAGCGTGCCCATCCACATCTCGGGGCACGCTAGTCCAGCTCCGCCAATGCGCAAGTCATCGCCTCACGAGGCGCGGGCATCCCGGTGAATTGCTCCACCTGAGCGAACGCCTGATGCAGCAGCATCTGCAGTCCACTGATCGCCCGGCCGCCAGCCTCCGTCACCGCAGCGGCCAGCGGTGTGGGCCACGGGTGATAGATCGCGTCCAACAGGACGGAGACGCCGGCCAACGTCGGGGTGTAGCGCGCGGCTACGTCCGCCGGCAGCGTGCTGACCAGCACTTGCGCGGCGGCGACCTGGTCGGCCAACCCGGCGTCGTCCAGGGCACAGAACCGGCTGGTCACGCCGGCCTGCCTTCCCAGGTCGACCAGACGGGCCGCTTTCCCGGGATTGCGTGCCACCACGGTGATGCCGGTGACGCCGAGTTGGGCCAGCCCGACGACCGCGGCCGGGGCGGTGCCGCCGGACCCCAGCACCACCGCGTCTCCGGAAGCCGCGCCGAGAGCGCCGGTCACCCCGTCGATGTCGGTGTTGTCGGCCCGCCACCCGCGCGGCGTGCGCACCAGCGTGTTGGCCGAACCAACCTGCTCGGCGCGGGCGGTTCGCTCGTCGGCGAACCGCAGGGCGGCGAACTTGCCCGGCATGGTCACCGATACGCCGACCCACTCCGGCCCGAACCCGCCGACCACGGCCGGCAATTGCTCGGCCGTGCACTCGATGCGCTCATAGGTCCAGTCGTTCAGACCCAGCGCGCGATAGGCGGCCAGGTGCAGTTGCGGGGACCGGGAGTGGGCGATCGGCGAACCGAGAACCCCGGCTTTCCTGGCTTTTCTAGCGGGTGCTGTCGAGGACACCGTTGTGTTTAGCCAGTTCGATGTTGGCCAGATGCTGCTGATAATCCCGGGTGAACAGCGTCGTGCCCTGAGAGTCGATGGTGACGAAATACAGCCAGTCCCCGGGTGCCGGATGTTCGGCTGCGTGCAGCGCGTCCACCCCGGGCGAGCAGATCGCGGTCGCCGGCAGCCCCTCGGCCATGTAGGTGTTCCACGGCGTGCGCAGCGCGCGGTCGGCGTCGCTGGTGGCCACTTCCCGGCGATCCAGCGAGTAATTCACGGTGGAGTCGAACTCCAGCGTGCGGTGTTCGTGCAGGCGGTTGTAGATGACCTGCGCCACCTTCGGGAAATCCTGGACGCTGGATTCCTGCTGTACCAGCGAGGCCACCACCAGGATGTCGTAGGGTGACAGGCCCAGCGACGTGGCGGTGTCCACCAAACCCGCCTTGGCGTATTCGACGGCGCCGGCGCTGATCAGCGACGACAGGATGGCGCCCGCCGAGGCCGACGGATCGACGTTGAAGGTGCCCGGCGCGATGAGCCCCTCGATGCGGCGATGGTCATCGCCGAGCTCGATCACCGGCTCAACCGCCCACGGCGGCACCGAGAGCATCGCCGGGGTGTTCTTGGTTGCCGCGGCACGCAGGTCGGCCACCGCAACACAGTGTTTGTTCCCGTCGAGATCCACACACGTCGCCCGCGAGATCAACGTGAGGATTCCGGGGGTCACCACGTTGGTCTTCATGTCGGTGGTGTCGTCGAGCTGACGTCCTTCCGGGATGACCAGCCTGCCCACCCTGCTCTTCGGGTCGGCCAGCCGCGCGACCGCGTTGGCTGCCGGAATCTCGGTGCGCATCCGGTAGTAGCCGGGCTGAATCGACGAAATCGCCTCGTTGCCGTGCGCGGCGTCGACGAACGCCCGAACCGTTTTCACCACGCCGTGCTTGTACAGCGTCTCCCCGACCGCCGTGGTCGAGTCGCCTGCCTCGATCTGAATCACGAGGTCGCGCTTGCCGGTTCCGGTGTAGTCGTTTCCGGCGCCCAGCATCAGGTGCCAGAGCTTGCCGCCGAAAATCACGGCCGTCGCCACGACCGCGACCAGCACGCTGAAGGCCAATCCGCCCAAGATGCGCCGCCGTCTTCTGCGGCTGTGGCTGCGCTTGCGCCGGTCTGCTCTGCTCATCCGGTGCCGGTGCGGCCCCACCGCCACCGGCTCGGCCCGCTGACGGTCGACGTCCTCAGCCATCGGCCACGTTCCCGGTTACCGGTCCGGGCGCGGTACTGCGGCGTTGATCCAGCCACGCCTGCAGGATTGCCACGGCGGCGGCCTGGTCGATCACCGCACGTTGGTCTTTGGCCCGAATGCCCGCCTGGCGCAGTGATCGCTGCGCGCTCACGGTGGTCAGCCGCTCGTCGGCAAGCCGCACCGGTATCGGGACAATGCGCTGTGCCAGCGCATCGGCCAGGTCGATCGCATCCTGGGCGGCGGGGCCGATGCGGTCGGCCAGCGTGCGCGGCAGTCCGACCACCACCTCGACGGCCGGCAGTTCGGCGGCCAGCGCCACCAGCCGGCGCAGGTGCTTGCCGGAGCGGTCGCGGCGCACTGTTTCCACGGGAGTGGCCAAGATGCCGTCAGGATCGCTGCACGCCACACCGATCCGCACGCTTCCCACATCAATGCCGAGGCGTCGTCCCGGTCCGGGGTCTGAGTCGCCGGGCCGGTCGGGCTGGCGGTGAAGTGGGGCGCTCACTCAACCGACCCGGGCTATCGCGGCGATCTCGGAGCGGACCGCGTCGAGCGCGGCGTCGATGCCGGCCGGTTTCTTTCCGGAGCCCTGGGCCAGGTCGGCCTTGCCGCCGCCGCGGCCGTCGACGGCCACGGCCAGCTGTTTGATCAACTCGTTGGCGCGGATCCCCAGGTCCTGGGCGGCCGGATTGGCGGCGACGGCATAGGGCACGCTGTCGTTCTCGCCTTCGGCGATCAGCGCGATCACCGCCGGATCGCTGCCCAGCCGGCCGCGGATATCGCCGACCAGGGAACGTAAATCGGCCGAGGTGATGCCGCCCGACATGCGCTGTGCCACCACCCGGACGTTACCGATGCGTTCGGCGCCGGCGGCGGCGTTGACCGCGGCTGCCCGCGCATTCGCCAGCCGGACGCGTTCCAGCTCCTTCTCGGCGGCCTTGAGCCGATCCACCAGGTTGGCCACTCGCGTGGGGACTTCGTCGGAGGGCACCTTCAGCGACGAAGCGAGCCCCGCCATCAGGGCGCGCTCCTTGGCCAGGTGACGGAAGGAGTCGAGCCCGACGTAGGCCTCCACCCGGCGTACCCCGGAGCCGATCGACGATTCGCCCAGGATGGTCACCGGCCCGATCTGCGCCGAGCTCTCGACGTGGGTGCCCCCGCACAGCTCCAGCGAGAACGGCCCACCGATTTCGACGACCCGGACTTCGTCGGGGTAGCTTTCGCCGAAGAGCGCCATCGCGCCCATCGCCTTAGCCTTGTCGAGCTGCTCGGTGAAGGTGTGCACTTCGAAATCGGCCTGCACGGCTTCGTTGGTCACCTCTTCGATGTGGGTCCGCTGGTCTTCGGTGAGCGGCCCCTGCCAGTTGAAGTCGAACCGCAGATAGCCCGGTCGGTTCAGCGAGCCGGCCTGAACCGCGTTGGGCCCCAGCACTTGTCGCAATGCGGCGTGCACCATGTGGGTCCCCGAGTGACCTTGCGTGGCGCCTTTGCGCCAGCCAGAGTCCACCGCGGCGATCACGGTGTCGCCCTCGACGAATTCCCCGGACTCCACGTTAACCCGGTGCACGTGAAGGGTTTTGGCGATCTTCTGCACGTCGGTAACGGCCGCGCGGGCGCTGGCCCCCGAGCCGGTTCCGCTAATGGCGCCGGCGTCGGCGACCTGGCCGCCCGACTCGGCGTACAGCGGGGTGCGGTCCAACACCAACTCCACCCGATCGGCCGCCACAGCGTCGCCGTGGGCGACGACCGGAACCCGCTTGCCGTCGACAAAGATGCCCAGGATTCGTGCCTCCGAGGCAAGTTCGTCGAATCCGGTGAATTCGGTGGGTCCGGCGTCGACCAGTTCCCGATAGGCGGTGAGGTCGGCGTGCGCGTGTTTGCGCGCGGCTGCGTCGGCCTTGGCTCGGCGACGCTGCTCTGCCATCAGCTCGCGGAAGCCGCTCTCGTCGACCGCCAGCCCGGATTCGGCCGCCATCTCCAGGGTGAGCTCGATCGGGAAGCCGTAGGTGTCGTGCAAGGTGAAGGCGTCCGCACCGGAAACCACCGTGGCGCCCTTGGCTTTGGTGGTGCCGGCGACCTCGTCGAACAGCCTGGAACCCGACGCCAGCGTGCGATTGAAAGCCGTCTCCTCGGCGACGGCGATGCGGTTGATCCGGTCGAAGTCGCTGACCAGTTCGGGATACGACGGACCCATCGCGTCGCGCACGGTGGCCATCAGTTCGCCGACGATCGGGGTATCGATGTTGAGAAGCTTGGCCGACCGGATGACACGGCGCAGCAGCCGGCGCAACACGTAGCCGCGGCCGTCGTTGCCGGGGCTTACACCGTCGCCGATCAGGATCGCTGCGGTGCGGCTGTGGTCGGCGATGATGCGGTACCGCACGTCGTCGGCGTGATTTCCGGCGTCGTAGGGGCGCGAGGCGCGCGCGGCGACGGCATCGATGACCGGTCGCAGGAGGTCGGTCTCGTAGACGTTGTGCACGTCTTGCAATACCAGCGCGACCCGCTCGACCCCCATGCCGGTGTCGATGTTCTTGCGGGGCAGCGGACCCAGGATCTCGTAGTCCTCTTTGGTGGTTCCCTCGCCGCGCTCGTTCTGCATGAAGACGAGGTTCCACACCTCGAGGTAGCGGTCCTCGTTGACGATCGGCCCGCCTTCGGGCCCGTAGTCGGGACCGCGGTCGTAGTAGATCTCCGATGACGGCCCGCACGGCCCGGGAATGCCCATGGACCAGTAGTTGTCGGCCATGCCGCGGCGCTGGATCCGCTCGGGCGGCAGACCGGCGACTTCCCGCCACAGGCCGGCGGCCTCGTCGTCGTCGAGATAGACTGTGGCCCAAAGCCTTTCCGGGTCCAGCCCGTATCCGCCGGCGGCAACAGCGTTGGTCAGCAGCGACCAGGCCAGTTCGATCGCCCCGCGCTTGAAGTAGTCGCCGAACGAGAAATTGCCGGCCATCTGGAAGAAGGTGTTGTGCCGGGTGGTGATGCCCACCTCGTCGATGTCGGGGGTGCGGATGCACTTTTGGATGCTGGTGGCCGTGGGGTACGGCGGTGTGCGCTGTCCCAGGAAGTAGGGCACGAATTGGACCATGCCGGCGTTGACGAACAACAGATTGGGGTCGTCGAGGATCACCGATGCGCTGGGCACCTCGGTGTGACCGGCCTTCACAAAATGATCGAGGAACCGTTTCCTGATCTCGTGTGTCTGCACTGTGGTCGCTTCCCTAAGTTTCCTCGGTCGGATTCAATACCAGCCTATTCGCCGGTCTATTAGACGGCTTTCCAGAGAACGCTTGGTGCCCGGCTTAGCCTTCCACAAAACTCAAACGCACCGAGCGTCGCGGATTATCCCGGTTCAGGTCGACCAGAACGACGCTTTGCCAGGTACCCAGCAGCGGCTCGCCGCCCGCGACCGGCACCGTTAGCGACGGGGCAACCAGGGCCGGCAGCACGTGGTCGGCGCCGTGACCGGCAGATCCGTGCGCATGCCGATAGCGGTCGTCGCGCGGCAGCAGTCGTTCCAGGGTGTCGACCAGGTCATCGTCCGAGCCGGCGCCGGTCTCGATGATCGCGACTCCGGCCGTCGCATGCGGAACGAACACGTTGCACAACCCGTCACCGTGCGACGCGCAGAAGCCGCGCACCGCGTCGGTGAGATCGACAATGCGGCGACGCGCGGTGTCAACGTCGAGCACATCGGTATCCACCCGCCTAGCCTACCGGGACGGATTTCACGGCCCGGCGATCCAAGTGCCGATCGGAGGAGGGGCCCAAGATTTTATTGCCACGGCTGTTCGGTAGGAGGAAGGTATTCGGTGAGACCGGTGGCGCCACCGGGGCGCCGCCCCGACATAGGAGGGGCCGATCGTGTACGCACGCTCTACCACCATCCAGGCACAACCCTTGTCGGTCGACATTGGAATCGCGCACGTTCGCGATGTCGTGATGCCCGCTCTGCAGGCGATCAACGGATATGTCGGGTTGTCGCTGCTGGTTGACCGACAGTCGGGTACCTGCATCGCCACCAGCGCCTGGGAGACCCTGGAGGCAATGCGCGCCAGCGCCGAGCGGGTCGCTCCCGTCCGGGATCGGGCCGCGATGATGTTCTCCGGCAACGCGCGGGTCGAGGAATGGAATATCGCCATGCTGCACCGCGACCATCACTCGCATCCCGGAGCATGCGTGCGGGCCACCTGGCTCAAGGTGGTGCCCGAGCAGATCGAGCGATCGCTGGACTTTTACGGCATGCATGTGTTGCCCGAGATGGAGGGGTTGGACGGGTTCTGCAGTGCCAGCCTGATGGTTGACCATCCCGCCTGCCGGCGCGCAGTGTCATGCACCACGTTCGACACGATGGACGCGATGGCCCGCAACCGCGACCAGGCGACCGAGTTGCGCAGCAGGCGGGTCCGCGAATTGGGCGCCGAGGTGCTTGACGTGGCCGAGTTCGAGCTGGCGATCGCCCACCTACGCGTACCTGAGCTGGTCTGACGTCTGACCCGGCGTCGAGTGTGCGCCGGTGGCGTCGAGCGTGCGCCGGTGGCGTCGAGCGTGCGTCGGTGGCGTGTTCAGGGCCCGTCGGCCGCCGCAGTTACACTTTGAAAACCATACGCGCACACTCGAAGCCGCGGATGCACATTCGATGCCTGCTCGATCCCTCCGCGCTGCCGTCAAGGCAGGGCGTCACCCGGAAAGCCTCGGCAAGGGTGTACCTCGTAGGTGAATACGCCCGCGGCGACGCCCGGGTCATCGTTCATGATCGCCGCGGTGTCGTCCACCGTCGCCGCGAACACCCCGATGCCGCAGACGTCAGACCCGTCGGTGACCGGCAGCACCACCGCCAGCACACCCTCGTCGCGCAATCCGAAGTTGCGGCGCCCGTGCTCCCAGACGATGGCCGGCGCCGCCCCGTCACCGAACTTCGGTCCCTGCTTGAGGATGACGACGCTATAGGGCTTGGCGGTGGGCAGCAGTTGGTTCATCTCGTCGTCGGTGAAGACCTTCATGCCCGTCCCCGTTTCTTGCGGATGATCGCCCGTAGCCGGTCCAGCCGGCCGGCCATATCCCGTTCGCCACCGCGACCGGTGGGCCGATAGTAGTCCACACCCACCAGCTCGTCCGGCGGATACTGTTGAGCCACAACACCATCCGGGTCGTCGTGAGAGTACTTGTAGCCCTGCGCGTTGCCCAGCGCTGCGGCACCGGAGTAGTGCCCGTCGCGCAGATGAGCCGGGACCAGGCCGGCTTTGCCGGCCTTGATGTCGGCCATCGCCGCGGCCAAGGCCGTGGTGACCGCGTTGGACTTCGGCGCGGTGGCCAAGTGCACCGTGGCGTGGGCCAGCGTCAACTGAGCCTCCGGCATGCCGATCAGTGCCACGGTCTGAGCGGCAGCGACCGCGGTCTGCAGCGCGGTCGGGTCGGCCATGCCGATGTCCTCGCTGGCCAGAATCATCAGCCGCCGCGCGATGAACCGGGGGTCCTCGCCGGCGACGAGCATGCGGGCCAAATAGTGCAGTGCGGCGTCGACGTCGGAACCGCGCACTGACTTGATGAAGGCGCTGACGACGTCGTAGTGCTGGTCACCGTCGCGGTCGTAGCGGACGGCGGCCCGGTCCAGGGAGTGTTCGATCGCCTCGACGGTGACCTGCTCGGTGGCCTCAGCAGCCACCTCCAGCGCGGTCAGCGCCCGGCGCGCGTCCCCGGCGGCCAATTGCACCAGCAACTCGACGGCCTCGGGCGTCACCACCATGCGCCCGCCGAACCCGCGGGGATCCTCGATCGCACGCTGCACGACGATCCGAATGTCGTCGGGGGTCAGCGGCCGTAGCTGCAGGATCAACGATCGCGACAGCAGCGGGGCCACCACCGCGAAGGAGGGATTCTCGGTAGTCGCGGCGACCAACAACACCACCCGGTTCTCCACCGCCGACAGCAGTGCGTCCTGCTGAGTCTTGGAAAACCGGTGCACCTCGTCGATGAACAGCACCGTTTGCTCACCGGCAAGAAGCCCCCGCCGCGCCTCGTCGATGACGGCCCGGACTTCCTTGACCCCGGCCGACAACGCCGACAGCGCCTCAAACCGGCGTCCGGTGGCCTGCGAGACCAGCGCTGCCAGCGTCGTCTTGCCGCTTCCGGGCGGACCGTAGAGGATCACCGACGCCACGCCCGACCCCTCGACCAGGCGGCGCAGCGGCGACCCCGCCGCCAGCAGATGGTCCTGCCCGACGACTTCATCGAGCGACGCGGGACGCATCCGCACCGCCAGCGGCGCGCCGGCTGACACGTCGAGGCCATGATCGGTCGGCTTCGGTGCGCCGGGCAGGTCGAACAGACCGTCGGACACGCTTCAGACATACCACGCGAGCACTGAGGAAGCCGAGGCGTCGCACGCGCCGGGTCGCTACCCGAAAAAGAAAAAGGAGCACCACCAACCCGCGCGCCTCCGGCCCACATTTGCTAAGTTCCGGTTTGCTAATTCCACGCGCATACCAGGCGAGAGCGAACGACCAGCCACTTAGGACAGCGATGAGCCAGCCGCCAGAACACCCAGGCACTCCGGCCGACCCCCAGGGCGGCGAACACAGCACCGCGGGCTACCCGCCTCAGCCGGGTTTCGGGGGACCGCCGAAGTCGGGCTTCAACGTGGGCGAAGCGATCAGTTGGGCGTGGAACAAGTTCACCAAGAACGTCGCGGCGCTGGTCGTGCCGCTGGTCATCTACGGCCTGGCGATTACCGCGGTGATCGGTATCCCGCTGGCGATCGCCTTCGCGACCGCGCAAAAAACGTCGACCACCGTTGTCGAGTACGACTACAGCTACCACAGCACGTCCGCAGAGTTTTCCGCGATCGGCTGGATCCTCACGATCATCGGCTACATCGCCGTGTTCTTCGTGGTGGCCTACATGCATGCCGGCCTGGTCAGCGGCTGCCTCGACATTGCCGACGGCAAGCCGGTCAGCATCGGAACGTTCTTCAAGCCGCGCAATGTGGGCACTGTGGTGCTCACCTCATTCCTGCTGGCCGTCGCGGCCATGGTGCTGTCGTGCACCATTGTCGGGCCGTTGGTCTTGGCTTTCTTCGCCCAATTCGCGATTGCGTTCGTCGTCGACAGATCCCTGTCGCCGATCGAGTCGATCAAGGCCAGCATCGCGACCGTTCGGGGCGAACTCGGAAACAGCGCGCTGTCCTGGCTGGTGCAGTATGCGGCCGTGCTGATCGGCGAACTCGCATGCTTGGTGGGCTTGGTTGTCGGCGTTCCGGTTGCCGCGCTGGTCCAGGTCTACACCTACCGCAAGCTGACGGGTGGCCAGGTGGTGCCGATCGAGCAGTCGGCACCCCCGGGCGGCTATCCGCCCGCACCACCGCCAGGGCAGCAGTACGCATAAGCCCGGCCGGAACCAGCGGGTTCGGCGCAGCGAACGCTGTGTAGGCGAGGGCAGTCCCTGATGTTGCGACAGTAATGGCGCCCGCCGACGTGACGTGGGGAACGGGTCGAGCGGTGGCCGATGCCGACCACCTGCTGGACGGTTACCGCACCGCGCGAGCCCAGCAATCGCTCTTCGACCTGCGTGACGGTCCGGGAACCGGCTACGACGAGTTCGTCGACGCCGACGGGAAGGTGCGGCCGGCCTGGACGGAGCTGGCCGACACCGTCGCCGAGCGCGGCAGAGGGGGGCTGGACCGGCTGCGCACGATCGTGCACAGCCTGATCGACCACGACGGCATCAGCTACACGGGGGCCGATTCCACCCGCGACGAGCACGGCGCCCACGGCCTGGAGCCCGGACCTTGGCGCCTGGACACGCTGCCGCTGGTGGTGTCAGCCGACGACTGGGCCGTCCTGGAGGCCGGCCTGGTGCAGCGGTCACGCCTGCTCGATGCCGTGCTGGCGGACCTCTACGGACCCCGCAGCCTGCTCACCGAGGGCGTGCTGCCCGCCGAGTTGGTATTCGCCCATCCCGGTTATGTGCGCCCGGCTAACGGGATCACGGTGCCGGGGCACCAACTTTTCCTGCACGCCTGCGATCTCAGCCGGATGCCCGACGGCAGCTATCGAGTCAACGCCGACTGGACGCAGGCGCCCTCGGGGGCAGGTTATGCGCTGGCCGATCGGCGGGTGATCGCCCACGCGATCCCGGACTTGTACGAAAGGATTGCGCCGCGGCCCACGACCCCGTTTGCCCAAGCGTTGCGGCTGGCGTTGATCGACGCGGCTCCCGACGTCGCCCAAGACCCGGTGGTGGTGGTGCTCAGCCCGGGCATCTATTCCGAGACGGCCTTCGATCAGGCGTATCTGGCGACGCTGTTGGGTTTCCCGCTGGTGGAAAGTGCGGACCTGGTGGTGCGCGACGGCAAGCTGTGGATGCGCTCGCTGGGAACCCTCAAACGCGTGGACGTGGTGTTGCGCCGCGTCGACGCCGACTACGCCGATCCGCTGGATCTGCGCGCCGATTCCCGGCTCGGCGTGGTCGGTCTGGTGGAGGCCCAGCACCGCGGCACCGTGACCGTGGTCAACACGCTGGGCAGCGGCATCCTGGAAAGCCCCGGCCTGCTGCGGTTTCTGCCCGAGCTGGCCCGGCGCTTACTGGGCGAAGACCCGTTGTTGCCGACAGCTCCGGTCTACTGGGGCGGCATCGCCAGTGAACGCTCACACCTGCTGGCCAATCTCTCCTCGCTGCTGGTCAGATCCACGGTTGGCAGGAAAACCCTCGCCGGGCCAGCACTTTCGTCTCGGCAGCTGGCCAAGCTGGCGGCGTGTGTCGAGGCGATGCCGTGGCAGTGGCTCGGCCAGGAGTTGCCGGCGTTCTCCTCGGCGCCCACCGACCACGCCGGGATGCTGACCTCGGCCGGCGTCGGCATGCGGTTGTTCACGGTCGCCCAACGCGGCGGCTATGCGCCGATGATCGGCGGCCTGGGCTACGTACTGGCGCCCGGCGCGGCCGCATACATGCTGAAATCCGTTGCAGCAAAGGATGTTTGGGTGCGGCCGACAGAGCGGGCGATTGCTGAGGCGGTGACGGTCACCACCTTGCCGCCGTCGCTCCTCCCGGCCAAGACCGGCGCGGGCACCCGTGCGGTCAGCTCCCCGCGGGTGCTCTCGGACCTGTTCTGGATGGGGCGTTACGGCGAGCGCGCCGAGAACATGGCACGGTTGCTGATCGTGGCCCGGGAGCGCTATCACGTCTTCCGCCACCAGCAGCACACCGAGGAAAGCGAGTGCGTGCCGGTGCTCATGGCCGCGCTCGGCCAGATCACCGGAACCGACACCGGGGCCGCTCACGACCACGCCGAGATGATCGCCGTCGCCCCCTCGATGCTGTGGTCGATGACCGTGGACCTGGAGCGGCCGGGATCCCTAGTCCAGTCGGTGGAAGGGCTGGCGCTGTGCGCCAGGGCGGTGCGCGACCAGCTGTCCAACGACACCTGGATGGTGCTGGCCGGCGTCGAGCGCGCCGTCGCGTTGCGGTCGGACCCGCCGCAGTCACTCGCCGAGGCCGACGCCCTGCTCGCCGAGGCTCAGGCGCAGACCCTGGCCGGGATGTTGACGCTGTCCGGGGTGGCCGCCGAGTCGATGGTGCGCGACGCGGGCTGGACGATGATGGACATCGGCAAGCGGATCGAGCGTGGCCTCTGGCTGACCGCGCTGTTGGCGGACACGCTGACCACGGTTCGTGGCGTGGCCGCCGAACAAACCATCATAGAGTCGACGCTGGAGGCCTGTGAGTCCTCGGTCAGCTACCGGCGCCGCACCGTGGGCAAGGTCAGCGTCGCCGCGGTCACCGACCTGATGCTGTTCGACCCGCAGAACCCGCGGTCGCTGGTGTATCAGCTGGAGCGGCTGCGGGCCGACCTCAAGGACCTTCCCGGCTCGTCGGGATCGTCGCGTCCCGAGCGGATGGTCGACGAGATCAACATCCGGCTGCGCCGCTCGGATCCAGCCGAGCTGGAGGGCGTCGTCGACGGGCGCCGCGCGGATCTGGCCGACCTGCTGACCGCAATACATGCCGCGTTGCGCGACGTTGCCGACGTGATCACCGCGACACAGTTGAAGCTGCCCGGGGGCATGCAGCAGCTGTGGGGGCCCGAGGAACGGCGGACGATGCCGGCCTAATTCGCCTGTCCCATTATCGAACGGGTAGTGGCAATCCCGAAAGCTGGACCGCGCGAAGGGATAGCATTTCCTGCCGATTGGTCGATGGCGATGGCGCAACCGCGCGCCGACATGCTCCGGCACCGGTTAGGAAATCAGCAGCCATCGGTCGGGATTCGCCTCTCCCCATTCGGGCGACCGCTACACTGCGCTCCACCGCGCATCATGTGGGTTGGCTGGCTCTGGCGACGCAACAGCCCGCGTGCCTGCAAATCCGGATGGGTTATCCGTTGACGGCGGATTCGTCGATGACGGTGTGGATGAACTGCATCTTCGCCAAAACCGCGGCCGGCAGCACAAAGGGGTACAGGTCGTCGCGGCCCATCGACCGGTTCACCATGTTCAGCGACCAGGACAACGGCAGCCACATGTCGATGATGGCGGGAAAAGCGCTGGGGCCCAATGCCGGCCGGTCGAAGGTTGCCGACGCCGGGGCAAAACCGCACCAGGCCGCGGTGTCCAGGGCATCGCGGATGTGCAGGTAGTGGGCAAACGTCTCGGCCCAATCCTCGGCGGGGTGCATGGTCGCATACGACGACACGTAGCCGTCCTGCCAACCCGGCGGCGCGCCGTCACGGTAATGCCGGTCCAGCGCCTGCTGGTAGTCGGCGTCCGGGTCGCCGAACAACTCGGTGAAGCGCGCCCGGTGGTCGCCGGACGGGTCGATCAGCCGGTAGAAGTAGTAGTGCCCGATCTCGTGACGGAAGTGGCCGAGCAGGGTTCGGTACGGCTCGTCCATCTCCACCCGCAGCTGTTCGCGGTGGACGTCGTCGCCCTCGGCGAGGTCCAGGGTGATGACGCCGTCGGCGTGCCCGGTGATCACCTGCTCGTGCGCACTGGACAAGAGCCGGAATGCCAGCCCGTGGTCGGGATCCTGGTCGCGTCCGACGATCGGCAGCTTCAGCTCGTGCAACTCGGCGATCAGCCGCCGCTTGGCCGCCTCGGCTCGGGCGAACCCCGCCAGACCCACGGTGTCGACGTCGTTGGGCCGCTCGACAGTCAGCGCACACGACGTGCACAACCCATTGGGCTGGTTCACCGGAACCAGCCAATTACATTGGGCGAGGTGCAAATTGGCGCACAGTTGATACTCCTCGGCGGGCACCGCCCCGGCGTGCCCGGTGGCGCCGCGCTCGGCGATCACCAACAGTGCCATCTGGTCGAGAGAAAAACCCAGCGCACTGCCGCAGGACAGGCACACGGAGTTCTCGAAGGTCAGGCGCTGGCCGCAACTGGGACAGTGAAAGTCACGCATCGAGCGCATCACCGCCGAAGGGCACGACGTCGACCCCGACGTCGATCACGGTGTGCTCGGAGTTGGTGTAGATAATGCCGCGCAACGGCGGCACATCTGCGTAATCACGGCCACGGCCGACCACGATGTAACGCTCGTCGATCAGTTGGTCGTTGGTGGGATCGAGACCCAGCCATTCGAACTGGCCCGGCTGTTGGGGCGTCCACACCGCCGCCCAGGCATGGGTGGCGTCAGTACCGATCATCCGATCCTTTCCCGGCGGCGGGTCGGTAGCCAGATAACCGGACACGTAGCAGGCTGCCAGCCCGTTGGCGCGCAGGCAGGCGATCGCCAACCTGGCAAAGTCCTGGCATACCCCTTCCCGGGCAGTCAGCACCTCGTCGACCTTGGTGGAAACGGTGGTCGACCCGGAACGGTAGGTGAAGTCGGTATAGATCCGCGTCGTCAGCTCGCGCAGTACCTCGACCAACGGGCGGCCCGGAACGAAGCTGGGAGCAGCGTACTTTCGCACCTCGTCGGTGATCTCCGGCGGGTCCAAGTCCAGCGCGAAGTCGACTGCCAGCGCACCGCGCGGCGCACCCGGCCGAGCGGCCTCCCACGGCTGCAGCGCCGGACCGCTGGTATAGAGCCCGGATGCCGGCGGCGCCACGTCGACGATGGAGTCGCCGGTAATGGTCAGGGACCGGTGCGGTTCGGTGACATGGAAATAAGAGCTGATGTTGCCGTAGGTGTCGCGGCTGGTGGAGCTGTCGGCGGGGGCGGGATCGATGGTCAGCCGGTGTGCGACACAGCGCTGGCGCGGCGAGCTGCGCGGGGTGAGAAACCCGCGGCCGTAGGAGCTGGTCACCACGTCGGAGTAGCGGTATTCGGTGCGGTGCGTGACTCGATAACGCTTGACGGCCGGCGAGTCGAACCGCGCGTCAGCAGGCCCATCAAACGGCAGGGACAACAACTCACTCCTGACTTCTCGACGCCCAACCCGCGACCGCCACGCCGGCCACGGGACGAATCCCGCACCACCGGCACCCTATCGCCGAACACCAGCACGCCGTCCCGAAGGAGCTGGCAGACCTTACTTTCGCGGGCTGGGGAGGTCGATCAGCTCCTGTAAGTCGTCGGCGCAGGCGCACACGATGTCGGCCAGCACCACCTGATTCTTGTCGCGGGCCCCGGCCTCCAGTTCCGCTGCGCGGTCTCTGGCCGCGCTGGCATGGGCGCCGGCCGCTGCGGGTTCGTCGTCGGCAACGGCCATACCGGCGGAGAGCTCGGTCAGGGCGATGTGCAGCGGACCCGGGACTTGTCCCCGGTGGAGCCGGGTGACCGCACGAGATAGCTGCAGCACGCCGCTGACCAGCATCGCCAATCGCGCCGACTGTTGTTCGATGCCGCGCAGGGTGTTGCGCGCAATCCAGCGGCGCGGAGCCCGGGTGGCCACGACCGCGGTGGTGCGGGCCTCGGCCAGCCTGCTGAGCTGGTCATGCAGCCGGTCGTAGGCCGACATCGGCCAGTCCGGAGCGGCGCGGGAAGGATCATCCAGCACGTCGGCCACCTCGACCAGCGTCTCGCGCAGTGCCGCCAACACATCGGCGCGGGCATCGCACAGGATCTGCACCGGGTCGGGCGGAAACAACAACACCGCGAACACCAGAGCCAAGCCGCCGCCGATCACCGCGTCGAACAGGCGCTCGGCTACGACACCGGCGGTACCGGCGAATACCAGCACCAGCACCGACGAGACCGCGGTCTGGTTGACGAACATCAGGCCTTGGGCGATGAAGCCGCGTCCGCTCAGCACCGCGACGCACAGCGCGACGAAGACCGCCACCGCCATGGTGGTCGGTCCGGCGCCCAGCAGGGCGTGTACCCCGGCTCCGAGCACGATCCCCAGCGCCACCCCGATGATCATCTGCGCCGCCCGTCGGGCCCGCAGAACATTGGTCGCCGACATGCACACCACGGCCGAGATCGGCGCGAAGAACGGCTGCCGGTGGTGCAGCACGTCGTGAGTCAGATACCAGGCCAGGCCGGCCGCCACCGAGGTCTGGGTGATCGGCCACACCACGGCGCGCAGTCGCTGCACCGCCGCCGGGCCGCCGTCAGCCACCAGGGCAAGCCGCGAAGTCCTCATCAGGCTTGCTTACCGCAGGACGGGATGCGCCGCGCACCCGCCTCGGGCGTGTCTCCTAAGCGCGGTCAGCCGGTTTGGGCTTGGCGTCAATTCCGGATTCCTTGCGCTGCTGGGCGGTGATCGGCGCGGGCGCGTTGGTCAGCGGGTCGACGCCGCCGCCGGTCTTGGGGAACGCGATCACCTCACGGATCGAATCGGCCCCGGCCAGCAGCGCCGTGATCCGGTCCCAACCGAACGCGATCCCGCCGTGAGGCGGGGCACCAAACATGAAGGCTTCCAACAGGAAACCGAACTTCTCTTCGGCCTCCGCCTTGTCCAGACCCATCACCGCGAACACCCGCTCCTGGACGTCGCGGCGGTGGATACGCACCGAGCCGCCACCGATCTCGTGGCCGTTGCAGACGATGTCGTAGGCGTCGGCCAGCACGCCGCCCGGATCGGAGTCGATGCGGTCCTCGAACTCGGGCTTGGGCGCGGTGAACGCATGGTGCACCGCTGTCCACGCCCCCGAGCCGACCGCGACGTCACCGGCGGCCGTGGCGTCGTCGGCGGGCTCGAACAGCGGCGGGTCGACCACCCAGACGAAGGCCCAGGCGTCGGGATCGATGAGGTCGAGCCGGTGGGCGATCTCGCTGCGCGCCGCCCCCAGCAGGGCCCGCGACGACTTCGCCGGGCCCGCCGAGAAGAAGATGCAGTCGCCGGGTTGGGCCCCGACGTGGGCGGCCAGACCGTCGCGCTCACCGTCGGACAGATTCTTGGCCACCGGCCCACCCAGCGTGCCGTCCTCGCCGACCAGCACGTAGGCCAGCCCGCGGTGCCCGCGCTGCTTGGCCCACTCCTGCCAGCCGTCCAGCGTCCGCCGCGGCTGCGACGCTCCGCCGGGCATCACCACGGCGCCGACGTAGGGCGCCTGGAAGACCCGAAATGTGGTGTCTTGGAAGAACTCCGTACACTCGACAAGCTCGACACCGAACCGCATGTCGGGTTTGTCGGAGCCGAAGCGCCGCATGGCTTCGGCGTAGCTGATCCGCGGGATCGGCGTCGGAATCCGGTAGCCGATCAACTCCCACAGCGCGGTCAGGATCTCCTCGGAAATCGCGATGATGTCCTCGGCGTCAACGAAACTCAGCTCCATGTCGAGCTGGGTGAATTCGGGCTGGCGGTCGGCGCGGAAATCCTCGTCCCGGTAGCAGCGGGCGATCTGGTAGTAGCGCTCCATCCCGGCCACCATCAACAACTGCTTGAACAGCTGCGGGCTCTGCGGCAAAGCGTAGAACGAACCCGGGTGCAACCGGGCCGGCACCAGGAAGTCGCGCGCCCCTTCCGGGGTGGAGCGGGTGATCGTCGGGGTTTCGATCTCGACGAAGTCGTGGCGCGCCAGCACGTTGCGGGCTGCGGCATTGACCTTGGAGCGCAATCGAATTGCCGATGCCGGGCCGTCGCGGCGCAGGTCGAGGTAGCGGTACTTCAACCGCAGTTCCTCCCCCGCGGGCTCGTCGAGCTGGAACGGCAGCGGCGCGCATTCGCCGAGCACCGTCAGGGCGGTGGCATTGACCTCGATATCGCCGGTGGCGATCTCGGGGTTGGCGTTGCCTTCCGGGCGGATCTCGACCACGCCGGAGACCGTGATGCAGAATTCCGCGCGCAGCCGATGCGCCTTGGCCAGCACCTGAGGATCGCGGAAGACCACCTGCGCCACTCCGGAGGCATCGCGCAGATCGATGAAGATGACACCGCCGTGGTCGCGGCGCCGAGCCACCCAGCCGGCCAAGGTCACCTGCTGCCCGGCGTCGCGATCCCGTAGTGAACCAGCGCCGTGGCTGCGCAGCACAAGACTCCCTTTCACGCGGTTGGAATGACTGCCCAGTCTAAATGGCCGCCTCCGCGGGCCAACGAACCCGGTACTTTATGGCTCATCGCCTCCAACATCGCTGTGGTCGGTCCCGGCGCCGTCGGCACGACGGTCGCCGCGCTGCTGCATTCGGCCGGCCACCGGGTGCTGTTGTGCGGCCACACCCCTCGCGGCGGCATCGAACTGCGGCCCGACGGCGCGGATCCCATCGTGGTGCCCGGTCCGGTACACACAGATCCCGGCGACGTCGCCGGCCCGGTCGAGGTGGTGATCCTGGCGGTCAAAGCCACCCAGAATGACGACGCCCACGACTGGCTGGCCCGCCTGTGCGACGAGCACACCGTGGTGGCCGTCCTGCAAAACGGGGTGGAACAGGTCGAGCAGGTGCAGCCGCACTGCCCGTCGTCGATCGTCGTGCCCGGCAGCGTGTGGTTTTCCGCGGAGACCCAACCGGAGGGCTGGGTGCGATTGCGCGGCGAGGCCGCACTGGTGCTGCCGACCGGGCCGACGGCGGAAGCCGTGGCCGAACTGCTGCGCGACGCGGGCGCCCGGGTGGACTGCGACCCCGATTTCACCACGGTGCTGTGGCGCAAACTCGTGCTCAACGCGCTGGCCGGATTGATGGCGCTGTCCGGGCGACGGTCCGGAATGTTCCGCCGCGACGACGTCGCCGCGTTGTCGCGCCGCTATGTCGCCGAATGCCTGACGGTCGCGCGCGCCGAGGGTGCCCGGCTCGGCGACGACGCGGTCGAGGAGATGGTGAATCTGTTCCGGTCTGCCCCCGAGGACATGGGCACCTCGATCCTGGCCGACCGGGAAGCCCATCGGCGCCTGGAATGGGACCTGCGCAACGGAGTGATCGTCCGCAAGGCCCGCGTCCACGGCCTGGCAACCCCGATCAGCGATGTCGTGGTGCCGCTGTTGGCCGCGGCCAGCGACGGCCCGGGCTGACCGGTCGGTCAACGTAAAGCGCCGCGCGATAAGCTTCGGTTATCGTCCGAGTCAAAGAAGCGATCGTCTTCGTCGCGGTGAAAGCTGGTGCAACTCGGTGGGTTTCGGGCACCACCGAAGCTCGATTACTTGGGCGGACGGCGCCGAAGGCAGCACCGACATCAGCCACGCGAACAGGAGCACCACATGACGGATCGCAAGATCGGACTCAAGCCGGTCGGAGCCGGGATCGCCATCGCCGCCATGGGCGTCGCGGCCGGCGCTGTCCTCGGTCACGACGAGGGCGGCCGCACACACGCGATAACGCACGAGGTTTTGTTTCAAGAGTCGCACGCCTCGATCCACTCGGCGTGCTTCACCATCGTCGCCGACCACATCCCCGACTAGGGCACGTAACAGCATTTGCCGCTCAGCCGGCTATCGGCCGGCTATGGCGATCCGTTCTTTCCCGGGGTGCCCAGCGTGCCGGCGCTGCCGCCTTTGCCTCCGCTTCCGCCGTTGACGCCGTTGCCGCCGTTGCCGCCATCGCCGTATACGGACGGGGCGAACATGCCGTTGGCCGCTATTCCGGCGTTGCCGCCGTTGCCGCCATTAGCAGCCCCGACGCCGCTACCCGCGTCGCCGCCGTTGCCACCCGAGCCGATGATGCCGCCGCCGTCGGCGCCGGCACCGCCATCGCCGCCGGTAC
>NZ_MVIF01000098.1 GCF_002086675.1 Mycobacterium persicum | reverse complement strand
CGCAGCGAACCCGAGCCTGCACCGGTATACATCCGGGCCGAATTGACCTCTGGCGGTAACAGCGCAAAATCAAACACGATGGCTCCTGGCCTTGCTGGTGGTGAATGATGGGAAACCGCCGCCTGCTTGCCAGCAGTGACGAACTGATCCGGTACCGCCGACCCGCCAGACCGTCCCGCGGGGTCGTCGGGACCAATGCCGGTGATGTATGCGCGCGCCCTCCGGCGGCACCGTCAGAACCGGACATGTTGCTACGGAGCGACTTTGAGTGCGCCAGACCGGACCAGCGCTTGAGCAAGCCCGATCTTTTCGTCGTCGGTCAGCCCGCCGGGCAATTCCCGGACGTAGAAGGCGCCCGTGGCGATGATGAATTGCAATGCGGCACAGGCCATATCGTTGACCGACAAGACGGCGGTGCCGTCGGTGCGACACAGCGCGACGTAGCCGTCGCTGCGAGCCAAGGTAAGCCGGCCCGCGCGGTCGTCGACAAGCATTCGTCGATTAACGGTGATAAAGCAGATGTCATGCCAGACATCGGGGAGCGGTTGTCCGAACAACGCTTCATAGCGCTCGCGGAAATCGGTGAACGTGGATTTCTTGCGTGTTCGCCGTCGGGGCCGCGAAATTCCTGGGCGTCGCTTTTCGGCAGCCGCGCCGAACTGCCCGTCGTATCCAGGGCCGGAGTGGATTGTCGGAGCATGGCTAAGGTAATGGCCGAAGTAGCGATGCCCGTAATCCGCGTATTGGCTGGTGAACAAGATAAATGCGTGCCAGGCGGCGTCGACCATCTCTGAATACATGCCGATGACCATGTCGTGGCTCAGCTCAGACAAAACCAGATACTTCTTGACCTCGGTGAAAAGCTCCTGGGCCTGCGCGCGGGTCTCGACTACCCGGTCGCTAAGCATCCGATCAAGCACATACGGCGCCTCGAAAGCCAACGCCTCACGAAGATGAGCGTCGAGCACTTCCGTGTCCGAATCATTGCTTTCAGCAGCTGTGATACCAGAGGTACCGGTAAGGGAGGGGGCTCTATCGACAATGGCCACCATAACCTCGCCCGCTTTCTTGCCGAGCCGGACAATCGGGACTGTGCCGCTGACGTCTCCGGGTGGTCGAACGCATATGAAATGCCGATCTGCCTGTCTACCGTTAGTTGTCAGGGTTATACGGGTCGCCAGCCGCATACGCGGTTGCAAAGTCGAGGTCCGACTGCTCTTCGGAATTGGGGTCGTCAGGCCGGTATTCGTTGTTGTTTGCTTGCCATTGCGCGATGGTGTTTGTACCTGAACTGTCGTCGTCGGATTCGCTCGAGCTGTAGTAGTAGTCGTCGTCATACCCGCCTGCGGCGCCTGTGCTGGACGTAACTTGCGTCCCGGTTGGCTGGTCGTCACCCGGGATCAAATTTGTCTGCGTATCTGTGGGAAGCTCATTGCCGCCGCCGGAACTGATGGTTGCGGTGGTGTTGTCTTGGGTAGTAGCCGTCGTGTCAGTCGAATTGCTCGACGACCCAGCGCCACTGAGGCTGCCACCAGAAGTGTCGTTGGTGTTGCTCGTGCAGCTGTCGAGCTTGAAGCCGCCGTGGGAGGTCAGCGTGATATTGAGTCGCCCCACATTGACACCGAAGCCGTTGGCGGTGGTCGGGGTGGTCACGTCGACGATGCCGGCGATGCCGCTTGTCAGTGTTAGCGCTCCCAGTGCAGCGCCGGCGGCAAGCCTGCCTCGCCGCGACTTGCCGATCCCGCCTTTAGCACGAGCCGAACCGGATTCGGCATCGTCGGCGTTGCTTTCAGGTTTGGCGGGATGAGTCGGCTTCGGCATGGTCGGGCGGTCCTTTCTTCGGTACTGCTGTTGAGCGATGTCTTTGAGGTGCGCCGGTCATGGCGTCGCCGGTGTGGTCAGTCGAGAGCTGTTGTCGGGCATGGTTTCAGCGCTGCTGCAGTGGCATCGGCGAGGCCTGTCCGGGCGCACCGATACCGGACTGCGAAACAGGCCTTCGGCGGCTGCGGCCACGCGCTGTCTGCCGGGGGCGCTCAGCCCGGCTGCGGTCCAAACGAAATGGGTTCGGCTGCAACGGAAACCATGTGGTTCGATCGCCGGGCCTTGCGGCGGCATAGGCTGCCACCGACCGTGCGTTCAACGACTCCACCGCTGGCGCGGCGTCCGCTAGCCCTTCGGGAATTACCTACCGCGTCACTGCTGACATCCCTTCGGGCTGATCTGAAACTCCGCAACTGCCTCGGCTTTCGCTACACGCTCGGGCGCGACACATACGGGCGTACTGTAACGGATACATCTGTATCGGAAATGGTTGCAGAAGTCAACCGTGTGATCAACCTGTGGATGACTTTCGCCTTCGACTGCCCGGCGAGCGTGACGATCATTCGGGTGTGACCGCTTGTCACCGCCGCGCACCTGGCGCCGCGGGCGGGTGTGTGCCCTGAGCCATCAGGAGTCGGCCGACGAACGCCGCCGACACGACCCGTCGCGGCAACCGATGGCTGACCAGCGCGTTGGGCGCCGCCACGATGGTCGCGTCCCGCACAAGGCATCACCTACTTCGGCGCCCGATATCAGCTTCTGGCGCCCCGGCTCGGGAAGACCAAGCCATTGTCGCCATCCAATACTCAATCCTGACCGCGGGATGGCACGTGCTCGCCGACGATGTCGACTACGCCGATCTTGGCGGTGACTACTTCGCGCGGCTAGATCCCGAACGCGCCATGCGCCGCATCGTCCGCCAAGCCAACGCGCTCGGATTCACCGTCCTCGTCGAACCGGTCCATGCTTCCATGGCTAACTCGAGCACTTCGATGGTGCGCAAGCGGTGGTTTGGTCAACTCGGGCCTGCACAACACGTCGATAGTTTCGGGCAGGGAGCCAGTAAGTCCTGTGAACGAATTGCCGACCGCGTTGACCGATAGCGGGATGCCGGCTTCGGGGAGTCGCTGGATTCGTGTGCGGCATCGCGGTTGATGGTGTCATCGAGGGAGGCGACCTGGCGAAGCTACCCGTTGGCGCAATGGCGATTAGGGTCTGTCATATCCCGTCGCGCGATCTTGGGTGCAAGATGTCCGGTGGCGACGCCAGGATCGTGTCGCGCTATCGAGGGTGTCGAGCCTCACCGAGACGCCCAGAGCGTGCTGACCGGTAGGGCCGCAAGGTTGGGGCCGAACGGCGTGGCTTCCGGTGCCGCGGTGAGCAGCACGCCGAACTGAAAACGATCGCCGAGCCTGTCGGCCAGATAGCGCAGACCGCGAAGATCCTCCGCTCGTGGGGTGCTGGTCGCCTTGACTTCGATGCCGCAGATCCGGCCGTCGGGGTGTTCGAGCACCAGATCGACTTCGGCGCCGCCGCGGTCGCGAAAATGCCACAGACTGGCCGGCTCGGCGGACCAGGTGAGCTGCTTGCGAATCTCGTTGGCCACGAACGTCTCGAGAAGCGGGCCGAGGTGACCACCTGGACGATCCAGCGTCGCGCTGGTAGCACCGAGCAGGTGGCATGCCAGGCCACTGTCCGACACGACAAGCTTCGGTCTGCGGATCACCTTGCGGGTCAGGTTGGTCGACCAGGCCGGCACCCGATGGATCAGGAAGGCCGCTTCCAGCAAGGCCAGATAGCCGTCGGTGGTGCGGGCCGGAATCGACAGTTCGTTCGCCAGCGCGCTGACGTTGAGTTCGGCGCCAGTCCGCGTCGCGCAGAGCCGAAGTAATCGTGGAACTTCGGCAAGCCGCTCAATTGCGGAGAGCTCGCGGATGACCGACTGCGCCGCAGTGGTCAGATAGTTGTCGAACCACGCACGGCGTCTCGACGGCGTGCGGACAATGATCTCTGGGAAGCCTCCGGTGGCGATGCGCTCGACCAGATCGGCGCGCCGCAAATCGGAGCTGTGGATCAGTTCGCGAGGTGCGCTGAACAGCAGATCGACGAAGTTGTCGGCGAATCCGGCGAGTTCACCCTGCGAGAACGGCCAGAGTTCGATGATCTCGACTCGGCCGACCAACGCGTCGGCCATGTCGGGGGCAGAAAGCAGCCGCGCCGAACCGGTAAGCAGGAAGCGGCCGGGTCGGCGATCGTGATCAACCTCGGCCTTGATCGCCCGGAACAGTCCCGGTTCCAGTTGTGACTCGTCGATCACGAGCGTGTCCACCGGCCGGGAGACAAATGCGCGCGGATCGTGGCGGGCAGCATCGCGGTTGGCGGCGTCGTCGAGGGAGACGACCTGGCTTGACCCTGGGTAGTTAAGTCGCGCAACAAGGGTCGTCTTCCCGACCTGGCGTGCGCCATTGACGACGACGACCGGCGTGTCGGCCAGCGCGGCTAGCACCATGGGTGCGATCGCGCGGTCGACTACGGACATGTGGACAGCATACGCTGCGGATCTGCCTAGTCATCTATTGCGAATCCGTCCAGTAGGTTGTTGCGGATTTGTCACACCGGGCAATGCGGATCCGTCCGGCCTGCATATGCGCCCCGCGCCATGGGACGTAGGTAGCAACCGGGCGAACACACGGCAGCGAAGCCGGGCGACACCGAGGCACACCACAATTCACCTCCACGACGACACAAAGCCGATATCCAGCCGCTCGCTCCGCTGGTACCCCGACCACGTCGGCGCACCGGCGGCTGCACCCGGTAGATGCCGAGCGCCGCGGCCACCACACGATAGCGCTGCGGTGGCCACTGGATCTCGGATGCGATCTGTTCCAACACATCTCGGTCACGATCGAGCACTCGGTCCACGATCGACACCGCCGGTAGCGCACCGCTCTTGTCGCCGTTGCAGCGCGCGCACGCCAACACCAGGTTGGCCGGGCCGTCGATGCCGACCGGCGACCACGGCAGCACGTGATCGACCGGATTGTTGGCCGGCAGATGCGTGCCGCAATAGAAGCAGTGCGGACCGTAGGCGTCCCGGAACGGTCCGCGCACCGGGGCGAGTCGGTGCGTTCACGTCCGAACAGATGGCCAGCCACGTCGGGACGTCCTGGATTCCCAACACGATCCGATCATCAGCAGAGGTTTGGACGAGCTGCTCGAGGAGGCCGGGTTTGTGGTGGAGCCGGTCACTGAACGGCAGGCCCGGCTTGCGTGCCAGGCCTACGCAGATTTCGGCAAAGGCAGCGGCCACCCGGCCGGATTGAACTTCGGCGATTGCCCGTCCTATGCACTGGCCACCGACCTGCGCGAGCCACTGTTATGGAAAGGATGGAAAGGCAACGACTTTGGGCACACTGGCGTCCGATCATCGCCGGGCATAACGCATGGTGCACCAGAGCGATGACCAGTCTGACGAAAGTGATGCACGCCAGCCCAGCTCAGTCGACGAACAGTGCCAACGACGCCGTGTAGCCATGTAACGCATTGCGCCCGAACACCGGACCGATCTCCCCGGCGGCGAAGAACCCGGCCAGCGGAATCCCGCCCAGCGGGTCTTCGATCGTCGACGCGTCATGGTCGGCCACCCCGAACATCCGCCGCCCCCGCCCGTTGCAGGTGAACAGCAGCGCACCCGCCGGACGCCCACCCAGCTCCGCCGCCGCCCGCTCCACGGCCAGGTGCAGGTCCTTGTCCGCCGACGCCGCGTCACGCACCTGGAACTGCACGGTCGTGCCGACCTCGACAACATCGCCGATCTCGATGGCTCCGGTCGAAGGGTCGGCGCCCAGTAGCCCGCGGATCAAGAAGTCGCCCTGCCCCGGAGCCGCCAGGTGTTCGTCGACCACGATGCCGATCTGCAGGCCACGGCTGACTAACTCCTGCTCGTGCAAGGGCAGATCCTCAACGATCTCGCGCAGGCGCACCAGCGGCGGACGGCCACCCAGCTCGGTGATCGCCGCCCCGTCCGCGCCGGTGACTATGTAGGGGCGGCCGATCGGCCGGCAGCCCTGCGACACGATCGGTATCCCGTGCACCCCGGGTAGGCGCACCCCGACGAGCCCCGAGCTGAACACACCACCGTCGCGGAACAGCCGGGTGCCGCCCGGGCCGCGTCCACCGCTGGCCAGACCGCCCACCACGGTCGTCCCCGGCAGGTCGCTGTTGAGGTGCTCGATGAGCAGACTCGACGGGAAGGTGTACGGGTCGGGCAGCAGCAGGTGCAGATCATGTGCGGTCCGGTCGAACCGGTAACCGGTAAGCAGTCCGCCCGAGCCGGCGCGGACGAAGTCCAGCTGGAACGTTTCGGCGGCCAGGCCCGACGCCAGCCACACCGCCACCGCCGGCCGGTCCTCTATCTCACGCCGGCCGGCGACAACCGCCTGGGCGACACAACCGATCAGCGCGGGCGACCCGACGATGCCCTGCACCGCGTTGAGAACGTCCGCCGCCTGATCGGAGTGCGACCGCGATCCGAGCAGCACAGCCAGCGACGGCGCCTCACCCGCAAGCGCATCGCACGCCTGCGTGGCCGCCGCCACCGCCGCCTGCCGCGCATCGGGCGCGGTGGAGAAGCCGACTCCGATCCGCACCCTTCCATCATGCGCCGCCCGGCGCCTATTTCCGCCGGAATCGCCGGCCGGTTCTGCAGAGGCGTGGCGTCACCGCATCCGCACTACAGTCCCAACGCGGCGCGCAGCCGGTTGGCGTCCATGGCGCCGGCACGTGCCGCGGCGGGGAAGCTGTCGAGAAGTTTGATCAGATCGCTCCGTCGGGTGGGGTCGTCGGCGGCCTGCCGCGGGGTGCGCCCGGCGAGTGCCGGGATGGGCTGGTCAAGCCACTTGGTTTCGTAGTCGCGGACGAACTCCTCGAGTGCCGCGGCCACCTCGGGCCCATCGGGCTCTCTTTCCTCGGTAGCCGGGAGCTGCTTGGCGAGCTCGGCCAGCTCGCGGGTATCGCCCAACGGGCGGCGCGAGTCCTCCAGCACGCTCATCGCCGGATCCAGGGCGGCCACCGTGGCCAGCACCCGGTCCATCCGCTTGTCGCTGTTGGACGCTACCCGCAGCGTGTCGGCGTCGAGCACCAGGGTCGCCCGGATCCGTTGCGTCCCATCGTCGTTGACGTACTCGTGCCATCGCGGCGGCGGTTCGCCTTCGACCCGGTCGTAGGTGTTGTCAAGCGCGGCCTGGATCGCGGCACGGTCGCCGATGCGCACGGTGGCCTCACAGAACGCCAGCGGATCACCCTCGGTGTTGGTCAGCGTCGGCGGCGCAAACCGGCGGCTCAGGTAGGCCACCAGCGTCACCGCGTCGGGTTCGGTGTCAAGCAGTTCGCTCAGCGGGTCGCGCTCGTGCAGCGCGACCGGTTCCACGCCGCCGAAAAATCGCATGGTGTCACCGGCAGGCAGCACCCGCGCGCACACCAGCTGCCCCGTCTTCAGCTGGCGGCTGGCCGCCTGCTCCCGCACCTCATGGGTGTCGCCGATGCGCAGGTCGCGCACGGTGACGCTGTGGCCGCGTTGCACCCGCTCCACCTCAAACACCGACCGCTGCACCAACAACCACTGCTGCGCCAGCAGTCGCTCGTCGTCGGGCAGCAACGACCCGCGGATTTCGAGGAACTCCTCGAACGCCCCGCCCTCGAACAGCACCGCGTCGATCACCAGCGGATCGCCCAGCGCGGTGGTCAGCGCGTCCGGATCATCGCCGGCATGGCGGGAGCGTTCGTAGGCCACGTCGATCAACAGGTCGCTCCAGCCGCTCACCAGCGCATGTTGGATGGCCTTCGCGTACAACCAGCGCGCCCGGTCGTCCAGCGGCAGCTGCTCACGCCCGAGATGGCATTTCTTGTACTTGCGCCCAGACCCGCACCAGCACACGTCATTTCGGCCGACGTCACGGCGCGGCTCGGCCTGGTACTGCTCCAGCAGCTCCACCAGCGGGTAGTCCGGCTCGGCGCCCGCCCGGCGCAGCAACGCCAACCCGCGCTCGACGTCACCGCGATCGGAGGCGATCCGAGCCAGATCGAACAACGGCAACGGCCAATCCGGATCCATCGACTCGGCGGCCAGCAGTTCACGTTCGGCCGCCGCAATGTCGCCGATGCGCTCCAGCGCCACCGCCCGTAGCCACCGACACGCCACCCGCGCCGCGCGGGGCACCTTCGACTCCAGCACCTCGGCGAACAAGACCAGCGCGGCCGTCCCGACGCTTTCGTCGCCGACCGTCTCGGCCACCAGCAGCTCGGCCAGCAGCGGATCAGCGAGTGCGGCACCCAACGCGCCGACGAGATCCATGTCGGGTGCTGTCGCGCCGTGGGTGGCCGCGGCCAACGCTTCCTGCGGCGCCATGCCCGCGTCGAGCAGCTCTGCGATCTGGTCGTGCAACTTGACCAGCACGTACAACGCGACCGCCTCATTGGGGTCGAGTTCATGACGTTCGGCCAGCGCTTGGCACCCTAGCTTGAAACGCCAAGCGCTAAAATCGAATCCGCCCGGTGCAAGCCAATCGCGCTGGCGCGCGAGACCATAGTCGTCGACGATCTCGGACAACGGCGGCAGCGGCTCGGTGAACAGCGTCGGATCTTCGGCGCACACCGTCCACACCGCGGCGTCGAAGTACGTCGGCTCCTGGGCGTGGAGCGTCGCGGCTAGCCGCGCACCCACTCCTTCGGCCGACGCGACCTCAGTGACCCGCTCGACCACCAACCCTTTCTCGGTCAGCCGCATCCCCACCAGGTCGCCCTCGGCCACCCCCAATGCCACCAACGTGCCCGGCGCCAGGAGCAGCACCCCGTGCGGGTCGACCGCCTCGTCCGGAATGCCCCGCTGCTCGAGCAACTCGTCATCGAACCCGGCCAGCATGACCTGCGTCGGTGAACCGTCGGCGAGCCGCTGGTACTGCGCGTGCTCGCAGAGCTCGGTGATGGGGTCCAGATCCGGGGCCACAGTCAGCAGGTCGTCGGCCAGCTCGTCCGCTTTGACCCGGTGCGTGAACACCCGTCCGGCCAGCACGGCCGGCAGCCACACCCACCTCTCGTCGACCAACTGTCTTGCTGGACACTGTATTTCGTCGAGAACCTGAGCCAGCACGGCATCCGCATCGGCCACGCCGTCGTCCCGTAGCCGCGCTGCGATGTCGTCGGCGTCCAACGGGCCGTGTTCGGTCAAGATTCTTGCCAGGGTCTCGGACCCGGTGAAGGCATCGGTCACGGCGACCACCCTATGCGCCGGCGAGCCGCGCCTCGAGAGCCCCGCCGGCTTGCTTCGGGTTGTCGGTCGGCTCAAAGTCGGCCGCATCATGGCATCATGGCATCGTGATGCAGTGATGTAGGCTTGGGTGTGCGTACCACCATTGATCTGCCCGACGACCTGCACAAACAGGCGCTGGCTATCGCCCGGGACACCCGCCGCACCTTGAGTGAAACCGTTGCCGACCTCATGCGACGCGGCCTGGGAGCCGGCCGTACCGCCGCGATCTCCACCGATCCCAGGACCGGGTTGCCACTGGTGAGCGTCGGCAAAGTCGTGACCTCCGAGGACGTGCGCTCGTTGGAGGATGAGGCGTGATCGCGCTGCTGGACGCGAACGTGCTGATCGCGCTGGTGGTCGCCGAGCACGTGCATCACGACGCCGCCGCGGCATGGCTGTCCACGCGTGACGCCGGTTTCGCGACGTGCCCCATCACGCAGGGAAGTCTGGTTCGATTCTTGCTGCGGACGGGTCAATCCGCGGCAGCGGCGCGGGAGGTGGTCAGCGCCGTCGAAACCGCAAAGCGCCACAAGTTCTGGCCCGACAGCGTCTCTTTCGCCGATGTCGAGAGCGGCGGCGTGGTCGGCCACCGACAGGTGACCGATGCTTACCTGGCTCAGCTGGCCCGAAGCCGCAACGGGCAGTTGGCGACTCTCGATAGCGGACTGGCGCACTTGCACAGTGACGTCGCGGTCCTCGTACCGACGGCCTGCTGATACCCGGCCAACCGGCGTGGCCCGACCCGGACCGACGAGTTGGATACCTGCCCGTAGGGTCGGTGTTGACGGGAGGAAGTGAGCATGGCCAAAACCGCCAGAACCGATAACGACAGCTGGGAGATCACCGAGAGCGTCGGCGCGACGGCGCTGGGTGTGGCGGCGGCCCGCGCGGCCGAAACCGAGAGCGCCAATCCGCTGATCAGCGATCCGTTCGCGCGGATTTTCCTCGACGCGGCCGGCGACGGCGTGTGGAACTGGTATTCGGGGTCGCAGCTGCCCGCCGAAGTCCTTGAAGCCGAGCCCGAGGTGTCGCTGCGAATGCAGGCAATGACCAACTATATGGCTTGCCGCACAGCATTTTTCGACACTTTCTTCCTGGACGCGACCCGAGCGGGCATCGGTCAGGCAGTGATTCTGGCGACCGGCCTGGACTCGCGGTGCTGGCGGTTGCCGTGGCCCGACGGGACCACGGTCTACGAACTCGACCAGCCCAAGGTGCTGGAGTTCAAAACGGCGACGCTACGCGAGCACGGGGTCGAGCCGACCTGCCGGCGCGTCGGCGTCCCGGTGGACCTGCGTCAAGACTGGCCGAAGGCGTTGCAGCAGGCCGGTTTCGACGCGTCCGCACCGAGCGCATGGTCAGCCGAGGGACTCATGCCGTATCTGCCGGCGGTAGCCCAGGATCTGCTGTTCAACCGCGTTGACGGCCTCTCCGTCGCCGGTAGCCGGATTGCTGTCGAGGCGCTCGGACCCGACTTTATGGACCCCGAATTCCGCGCCAAGCGGCGCGAGCGGATGGACCGTGTTCGCGCGCTGATGGCCAAGGTCGACCCGCAGCGCGAGGTGCCCAGTACGGACGAGCTGTGGTACTTCGAGGAGCGCGACGACGTCGGCGACTGGCTGCGCCGCCACGGCTGGGAGGTGACGGTGACGCCGTCGGCGCAGCTGATGGCCGGCTACGACCGCAACCCGCCGAAGGAGGCCCAAGACAGCGCGCCGCGGAATATGTTCGTGTCCGCGGTGCGGGCCGGCGCCTAGCGCAATATGCACCGAACACCGGCCCGCCGATTACCTCGGTTTGGTTTCGAACCGGCTGATGAGGTGATTGGGTAGAGCGGTGACTACGGCGAATACGCCGGATACCGGCGCACGGCAGGACGCGAACTTGGCCCTGGCGACCTGGGTCTCGACCGTCAACTTCTGGGCATGGAACATGATCGGCCCGCTGTCAACGACCTACGCCGAACACTTGCGGCTGTCGAGCGCGCAAGCCTCGCTGCTGGTGGCGACGCCCATTTTGGTCGGGGCACTGGGCCGGATCGTCATCGGCTCGCTGACCGACCGGTTCGGCGGTCGCGCGATGTTCATCGCGATCTCGCTGGCGACGATCGCGCCGGTGCTGGCCGTGGGTCTTGCCGGCAAGTCGGGTTCCTACCCATTGCTGTTGGTGTTCGGGTTTTTCCTCGGGATCGCGGGCACGGTTTTTGCCGTCGGGATCCCGTTCGTCAACGCGTGGTACCCGCCCGCCCGCCGTGGGTTCGCCACCGGGGTATTCGGCATGGGCATGGTGGGCACCGCGTTGTCCGCCTTCTTCACACCCCGATTCGTGCGCTGGTTCGGCCTGTTCAACACGCACGCCGTCATCGCCGTCGTGCTGGCGCTCACCGCTGCGGCGTGTGTGCTGGTGATGCGCAACTCGCCGGATTTCACACCGAACACCGGCCCGGTGCTGCCGAAGCTGATCGCCGCCGCGAAGCTCCGGGTGACCTGGGAGATGTCGTTCCTGTACGCCATCGTGTTCGGTGGTTTCGTCGCGTTCGCCAACTACCTGCCCACCTACATCAAGACCATCTACGGTTTCTCCGCCGTCGACGCGGGTGCCCGCACGGCCGGCTTCGCCGTGGCTGCCGTGCTGGCCCGGCCATTCGGCGGCGCGCTCGCCGACCGCATCGCGCCCAAGTACGTCGTCCTCGGGTCGCTGGCAGGTACCGCGGCGCTGGCGTTCATCGCGGCGTTCAAGCCGCCGCCCGACGTGTTCTCGGCGCTGACGTTCATCACGCTGGCGATCTTCCTGGGGGCCGGTACCGGCGGCGTGATCGCCTGGGTCGCCCGCCGCTCACCCGCCCAATCTGTCGGCACGATCACCGGCATCGTCGCCGCCGCGGGCGGGCTGGGCGGCTACTTCCCGCCGTTGGTGATGGGCGCGACCTACGACCCTGTCGAAAACGACTACACCGTCGGGCTGCTGCTGTTGGTCGCGACCGCCCTGGTGGCGCTGGCGTACACGGCGCTGGGATTGCATGCCAACGAACCCGAACGCAGGGAGGCGACCGCGTGAGCGGCCCGCCTGGGGGCCGGATCGAAGAACTGCTCGAGCGCTGCGGAAGGTTCTTCACGCCGGGGACGTTCTCCGATGACCTGCGCACCGTCACCCGGGAGGGTGGGCGCGAAGGTGATGTCTTCTACCGCGACCGGTGGAGTCACGACAAGGTGGTGCGCTCCACCCATGGCGTCAACTGCACCGGGTCGTGCTCGTGGAAGATCTACGTCAAAGACGGGATCATCACCTGGGAGAACCAGGAGACCGACTATCCGTCCGTCGGCCCCGACCGCCCCGAATACGAACCACGTGGCTGTCCGCGCGGCGCCGCGTTCTCGTGGTACACCTATTCGCCGACGCGGGTGCGTCACCCGTACGCCCGCGGCGTGCTGGTCGACATGTATCGGGAAGCCAAGGCGCGCTTGACCGATCCGGTGCTGGCCTGGGCCGACGTGGTGTCCGATCCTGACCGGCGCCGCCGATACCAGCGGGCACGGGGCAAAGGTGGGCTGGTGCGGGTCACCTGGGCCGAGGCCACCGAGATGATCGCCGCGGCGCACGTCCACACCATCAAGACCTACGGTCCCGACCGCGTCGCCGGCTTCTCGCCGATCCCGGCGATGTCGATGGTCAGCCACGCGGCCGGCTCCCGTTTCGTGGAGTTGATCGGCGGGGCGATGACGTCGTTCTACGACTGGTACGCCGACCTTCCGGTGGCGGCGCCCCAGGTGTTCGGCGACCAGACCGACGTGCCGGAGTCCGGCGACTGGTGGGACGCCGCGTACCTGATGATGTGGGGGTCGAACGTGCCGGTCACCCGCACGCCCGACGCGCACTGGATGGCCGAGGTGCGTTACCGCGGCACCAAGGTGGTCACCGTCCGCCCCGACTACGCCGACAACACCAAGTTCGCCGACGAGTGGCTGCCGTGTGCGGCCGGCGCCGACGGCGCGCTGGCGATGGCGATGGGACACGTAATTCTCTCGGAATACCTTGTCAAGCAACGGATTCCATTCTTCGTCGACTATGTGCGCCGGTTCACCGACCTGCCGTTTCTGGTCAAACTGGAAAGCCGCGGTGACGACTTGGTGCCGGGCAAGGTCCTCACCGCCGCCGACCTGGGCCACCAGGTCGAGAATGCGGCGTTCAAACCGGTCTTGCTGGACGGCGCCACGGACCGGGCCGCGGTCCCGCACGGTTCGCTGGGCTTCCGGTACGGCGACGACGGCGCGGGCAAGTGGAACCTCGACCTCGGCGATATCGTGCCGGCCCTCACCGTCGCGCACCGCACGCCCGGCGAATCCGCGCGAATCATCCTGCCCCGCTTCGACACTGCAGACGGCCGCGGCGAGACGATGACTCGTGGCGTGCCGGTGCGCCGCATCGGCGAGCACCTGACTTGCACGGTGTTCGACCTGATGCTGGCCCAATACGGGGTGGCCCGGCCCGGGCTGCCGGGAGACTGGCCCACCGACTACGACGATGCGGCATACCCGTACACGCCGGCCTGGCAGCAGGCGATCACCGGGGTGCCGGCCGATCAGGTCATTCGGGTGGCACGCGAATTCGCCCGCAACGCCCAGGAATCCGGTGGCCGGTCGATGATCATCATGGGCGCCGGCATCTGTCAGTGGTTCCACGGCGACGCCACCTACCGGGCCGTGCTGGCACTACTGCTGCTCACCGGGTCGATGGGCCGCAACGGCGGCGGCTGGGCGCACTACGTCGGTCAGGAAAAGTGCCGCCCGGTCACGGGTTGGGCGACGATGGCGATGGCCACCGACTGGTCGCGGCCGCCGCGCCAGATGGCGGGCACGTCGTACTGGTACGTGCACACCGACCAGTGGCGCTACGACGGCTACCGAGCCGACGCGCTGGCCAGCCCGGCCGGTCGCGGCCGGTTCGCCGGCAAGCACACCATGGACGTGCTGGCCTCCGCCGTCGCGATGGGCTGGACGCCGTTCTATCCGCAGTTCAACCGCTCCAGCCTGGACGTCGCCGACGAGGCGCGTGCGGCCGGCCGGGACATCGCGGACTACGTGGTCGAACAACTCGCCACCGGTGCGCTCAAACCGGCGCTCGCCGATCCCGACGACCCGGCGAACTGGCCGCGAGTGCTCAACGTGTGGCGTGCCAACCTGCTCGGCTCGTCCAGCAAAGGCAACGAATACTTCCTGGCGCACCTGCTGGGCACGACGTCGAACCTGCAGGCGACGCCGACGCCAGAAGCGTTGCGGCCCAACGACATCGTCTGGCGCGACGACATCGGTGAAGGCAAGCTCGACCTGCTGACGTCGATCGACTTCCGGATGACGTCCACCACGTTGCTGTCCGACGTGGTGCTGCCGGCCGCCACCTGGTACGAGAAGGCCGACCTGTCGAGCACCGACATGCACCCGTATGTGCACGCGTTCAGCCCCGCCATCGATCCGCCGTGGGAGACCCGCTCCGACTACGAGGCGTTCGGGGCGATCGCGAGCGCCTTCTCGACGCTGGCGGCCAAGCACCTCGGCACCCGCACCGACGTCGTGCTCGGCGCACTGCAACACGACACACCCGGCGCGATGGCCTACCCGTCGGGAGTCGAATCCGACTGGCGCGCCACAGGAGAGCGGCCCAAGCCGGGTAAGACGATGGGTACCATCGCGGTGGTCGAGCGGGACTACGCCGCCATTGCCGACATGTGGGCCGCGCTGGGGCCGCTGACCGAACGTCTGGGGCTGACCACCAAGGGCATCACCATCGTGCCGGATCGCGAAGTCGACGAGCTCGCCGCCAAATTCGGGGTGCTGAACTCCGGGCCCGCGGCCGGCCGGCCGGCGATCACCACCGCCGAGCGGATGGCCGACGTGATCCTGGCGCTGTCGGGAACCAGCAACGGCCGGCTCGCCGTCGAGGGATTTCATGAACTGGAACGACGGACCGGGCGCAGGTTGGCGCATCTGGCCGAAGGCAGCGAGGAACGCCGCATCACCTATGCCGACGCGCAGGCCCGCCCGGTGCCGGTGATCACCAGCCCGGAGTGGTCCGGCAGCGAGACCGGCGGACGCCGATATGCCCCGTTCACGGTGAACATCGAGGAACTCAAGCCGTTTCACACGCTGACCGGCCGGATGCACTTCTACCTGGACCACGACTGGGTCGAAGAGCTCGGCGAGCAGCTGCCGATCTACCGTCCGCCGCTGGACATGTCGCGGCTCTTCGGTGAGCCGAGACTGGGCGGTGACGGCGCGGTGCTGACCGTGCGGTATCTGACGCCACACTCGAAATGGTCGATCCACTCGGAGTATCAGGACAACCTGCTCATGCTGTCGCTGTCGCGGGGCGGTCCCACCATGTGGATGAGCGTGGGTGATGCTGCGAAAATCGGTGTGCGTGACAACGATTGGGTGGAGGCGGTCAACCGCAACGGGGTGGTGGTGTGCCGAGCGATCGTCAGCCACCGGATGCCCGACGGCGTCGTCTTCGTCTACCACGCCCAGGAGCGCACCATCGACACGCCGCTGACCGAGACCACCGGGCGTCGCGGTGGCATCCACAATTCGCTGACTCGGCTGCTGATCAAGCCCAGCCACCTGGCGGGCGGCTACGCGCAGAACGCGTTCGCGTTCAACTACTTAGGCCCAACCGGCAACCAGCGTGACGAGGTGGCGGTGGTGCGTCGGCGCTCCCAGGAGGTGGCCTACTGATGAAAGTCATGGCGCAGTTGGCGATGGTGATGAACCTCGACAAGTGCATCGGCTGCCACACCTGTTCGGTGACCTGCAAGCAGGCGTGGACCAACCGCGCGGGCACCGAGTACGTCTGGTTCAACAACGTCGAAACCCGTCCAGGACAAGGCTATCCGCGCACCTATGAGGACCAGACGCGCTGGCGCGGGGGCTGGCAGCGCGATCGCCGCGGTCGGCTGCGGCTGCGCGGCGGCGGGCGGCTGGCCAAGCTACTGAAGATCTTCGCCAACCCGAAGATGCCGAGCCTGGGCGACTACTACGAGCCCTGGACCTATGACTACGAGAAGCTGATCACCGCACCGCTGGGTGAGCAGATGCCGGTGGCGCCGCCGCGCAGCCTGATCAGCGGCAAGCCGATGAAGGTGTCGTGGTCGGCAAACTGGGACGACGACCTCGGCGGCTCACCGGAAATCGTGCCCGGTGACCCGGTGCTGCGGCAGGTCAGCGAACGGGTGCGGTTGGAACTCGAGCAGGCGTTCATGTTCTATCTGCCGCGAATCTGCGAGCACTGCCTGAACCCGTCGTGTGTGGCCTCGTGCCCGTCGGGTGCGATGTACAAGCGCACCGAGGACGGGATCGTGCTCGTCGACCAGGATCGCTGCCGCGGCTGGCGGATGTGTGTGTCGGGTTGCCCGTACAAGAAGGTGTACTTCAACCACAAGACCGGTAAGGCGGAGAAGTGCACGATGTGCTACCCGCGCATCGAAGTGGGTCTGCCGACGGTGTGCTCGGAAACGTGTGTCGGACGGTTACGTTACCTCGGTTTGGTGCTCTACGATGTCGACCGGGTGCTGGAAGCCGCGTCGGCGGAGCGTGAGGCTGATCTCTACCATGCCCACCGGCGAATCCTGTTGAACCCCAACGATCCCGACGTGATCGCCGGTGCCCGCGCCGAGGGGATCCCCGACGAGTGGATCGAGGCCGCCCAGCGCTCTCCGGTCTATGCGCTGATCAACACCTACCAGGTGGCGCTTCCGCTGCATCCGGAATTTCGCACCGTACCGATGGTTTGGTACATTCCGCCGCTGTCTCCGGTCGTCGACGCCATCGGCCGCGACGGACACGACGGCGAGGACCTCGGCAATCTGTTCGGGGCGCTGGGGGCGCTGCGCATCCCGATCGAGTACCTCGCGGGGCTGTTCACCGCCGGCGACACAACCGTGGTGGAATCCGTGCTGCGCCGGCTGGCGGCGATGCGTTCCTATATGCGCGATATCAACCTCGGCCGGCCGACGCAGCCGCACATCCCGGAATCGGTCGGCATGACCGAGGAGCAGATCTACCAGATGTACCGGCTGCTGGCGTTGGCGAAATACGAAGAGCGGTATGTGATCCCGACGGCATACGAGCTGGACGGCGAGGCAATCGAAGAACCCGGCTGCTCGTTGTCGTTCGACGGCGGTCCCGGGATGTATGGGTCCGGCCCGTTCGGTGAGGCCAGCGGAGGACCGGTGCCGGTGGCGGTCGAGACCTTTCACGCGCTGCGGCAGCGGCAGACCAGTGAACAGATGGCAGCCAACGCCAATCAGCCGTCGCGGGTCAACCTACTGAACTGGGACGGTCGCGGGGTGCCGCCCGGAATGTTCCCGCGCGGGCGGCGGCGATGAGGTCACTGCAGGCGACGCAACTTACGGAGGTGAATGCGGTGCTCGGCAAGACGTTCTGGGATGTGGTGCCGTACGTGGTACTTGCCATTGTTGCCGTTGGCACCTGGTGGCGGTACCGCTATGACAAGTTCGGGTGGACCACCCGCTCGTCGCAGCTTTACGAGGTGCGGTTGCTGCGGATCGCGAGCCCGCTCTTCCACTACGGCATCCTGGTGGTGATCGTCGGACACGTCATCGGCCTGGTGATCCCGGAATCATGGACGGACGCAGCCCGGGTGAGTCATCACGCCTATCACGTCCAGGCTGTCGTGCTGGGGTCGATAGCCGGCGGCACCACGCTGACGGGGCTGGCGCTGCTGATCTACCGGCGACGCAGCCGCGGGCCGGTGTTCATGGCCACCACGGTCAACGACAAGCTGATGTATGTGTTTCTGGCGGGGGCGATATCAGCGGGGCTGTATGCGACCGCGCTGGGTTCGGGGACGTTCGGCGAGTCCTACAACTACCGCGAAACCGTGTCGGTGTGGTTCCGGTCCATCTGGGTGCTGCAACCGCGCGGCGAACTGATGGCGCTGGCGCCGCTGTACTTCCAGCTGCATGTGATGATCGCGCTGGCGCTGTTCGCGATCTGGCCGTTCACCCGGCTGGTTCACGCGTTCAGCGCACCGGTCGCGTATCTGTTCCGGCCCTACGTCGTCTACCGCAGCCGCGGCGCCGCCGCGCGCAAGGAGCTGGTCGGCTCACATCTTCAGCGCCGCGGCCGCTGACTCGGCAGGGCGCGCCCACGCCATGTTCGGTAACCACGCCGTGCGGCGAACACGCCGATGACGGCGGTCACGCACCACACCGCTATCGCCGCGTATGCCAATGGTGACGACCGATCGCCGATCGCGGCGCCCAGCGTGGTGTAGACGAATGCCCGCGGGATCGAACCGATAAACGCGCCGACGGCCATCTGCCACAACGGAACTCCAAACGCGCCGAACGCATAGGAGGCGAGCGCATCCGAGATGCCGGGGACGAAGCGTTGACCGACCACCGCCCATAGTCCGCGTCGTTCGATCAGCGCGTCGATGCGGTCGGCGCGGCTCGTCCCCAGCAGGGTACGCGCGCTGTCGCGTCCGGCCCGACGGCCGACGAAGCTGGCGACGATCGCGGTACCCACCGTCGCACCCAGCGTCACAAAGATGCCCTGCAGCGGACCGAACAGCAGACCGCTGCCCGCGGCCAGGACCGGGCCCGGCACGAACAACGCTCCGAGGACAGCTGAGGCCACGACGTAGGTGAGGGGAGCCGCCGGACCCGTCGCCGAGACCGCGCGCCGCACCACCTCGATGTCGACGACTCGTGCGACGGCTACCAGGTACCACAGCCCGAGTAGGAAGCCGGCGAACACGACAAGCCGCACGATGTGGTGTCGTCGGGATTTCAGCGGAGAACCAGGGTTGTCGACCATGCTGACCCCGATTGTTCCGCACTGGCATGTCCAGGTGCGCCCTGGCTAGTCGGCCGTGCCTTTGACCAGACGGCCGTCCTTGATGATGGCGACGAACGCCTCGTCGGGCCGGGCGATCAGCGAGATGTCGGCCACCGGGTTGCCGTCGACGAGAACCACGTCGGCCAGGGCACCTTCGGCCACCACACCCAGCCGGCCGGGGTACGGGTTGCGCGGCCCGGACATGGCCAAGAGCTCGGCGTTGCGGATGGTCGCCTGCTGCAGCACCTCGGTGGGCGTGAACCAGCGGGTGAGCTCGGCAAGCTGGGCGCCTTGCCGGCTGGCGAATGTGGTGTCGAACAATATGTCGGTTCCGAACGCGACCTTGACCCGGTGCTTGATCGCAAGCCGATACGCGGCGTCGGTGCCGGAGACCACTTGCCGCAGCTTTGCCGTCGTCTGCGGCGTAACGGCGATCGTCGGCTCGTCGTTCAGGAATGGCTGCAGGCACCACCAGATGTCGTTTTCGGCGAGCAGCGCGGCGGTGTGCTCGTCGATGAGGTGGCCGTGCTCGATGCACCGGACCCCGGCGGCGACGGCGGTGCGGATCGCGCGCGGCGTATAGGCGTGCACGGTGACGTAGGTGCCCCAGTTCTCCGCGGCCGTCACTGCGGCGCGGATCTCGGTTTCGGTGAACTGGGCCACGTCGACCGGGTCGTACGTCGAGGTGATGCCGCCACCGGCCATCAGCTTGAGCTGAGAGGCACCGCGCCGCAACATCTCTCGTGCCCCCCGTAGCACTTCGGCTTCGCCGTCGGCAATGACGGCGGCACCGATGATCTCGGTGTAGCTCAGGTGTCCGCAGATACCGCGAGGAACCTCGTGGGGCAGCCGGAAGTCGCCGTGTCCACCGGTCTGGGAGATGAACCCGCCCGAAGGATAAATGCGCGGGCCGACGATCACGCCCTCGTCGATCGCCTGCTTGATCCCGAACACCGGCCCGCCGAGATCGCGGACCGTGGTGAAGCCGCGTAGCAGCGTTTCCCGGGCGCCGGTGATCGCCCGGGCGTAGACGTAACCGAGTTCGCTGAATTGCGCCACCGCTGCCGGGATGGTGGCGAACATCGCATGCCAGTGCGCGTCAATCAGCCCGGGTATCAACGTCTTTGCGGTCCCGTCGATCTTCGAGCCGGAGAATTCCGTCGAACCAGCGGGCGCCACCGCGGCGATCACGCCCTCCCGGATGGTGACGTCCATCGGCCCGGTGATCCGGCCGTCGACGCTGTCGAAGACATCGACGTTGCAAATACGCAGTTCGTGTGTGTCCATGCCGGCTCCTTGTCGAGACTGCAGCGGCTCGGCGAACCCCCGACGTAGAGTATGGTCCAGGCCGGACGTTCTTTTGGACCAAAGTTCGGTTGACGGTGACGGATTGTGACGAGATGGCTACCGCAGTCGCCAACTGACCGTGTGACCGTCAATTAGCCTGGCTGGGTACGTCGGTGAGGTGCCGGAGTGTCGCAGTTGACACATGAGCAGCTGCCTCCGTCGGTGTGGCGCAACCACTTGACACCGAGGTTGTCTTTGCGCGGCCAAGGGATCGGGATCAAATCGGCACCCGCTATGCGCGTGGCTCATCCGACAGCGATGGCTTCACGTCAGGAGCTTCGACGATCGACCACCTATCCATCGCTGAACATGGCTTCCTGCTCACCGGCAGGCATGAGGTCGAGCAAGCCGTAGTGCTTTGGGCCGAGGCGGCCGTTCTGCGCTCGCCACCGAGTTGTCGATACGCGCGCGCGCACCCTGGTGCCCACCAAATTGCGCACGGTGGAAAGAAGGTCGCCTTCGATTGACCCGGCGATCTCGGAATTGTCGTCCTTGATCAGGTAGAAAACGCGGCGAGTACCCCGAAATCCGTCAAGTCTGCCGACCACGGTTTCGGTGTCTTCGACGGTGTCTCGGTTACCCAAAAAGGTGAGAAGTTTCGCGGCGCGGTCGCGGGTGAGCACGGATTTGATTTCCTCGGCGCTGGTCTCTAGGTCGAGTTCGAGGCCTTCTGGCACCAAGGCCGCAACGTTACTAATGTCTTGTATGGCCAATCTCAATAGCCGTGGCGCGCCGAGGATTCCCTTTGCCGACTCCTCGTCGTCGGTGCTGGCTGGCAGGGTCTCGACCAACTCACGAATCGCCGCGCGCGCTCGTCCCTACTGGATGCATGTCGTAACCGCCGGGCGAGAGCGGCACCGCCGGCACGCGGAAGTACACGGTATTGCCGACTTGGGCCTGTTGGACGAGCTCAGCGCGCTCACGGTCGCGGCGGGTCAGGGAGGGGGCTGTGG
>NZ_MVIF01000097.1 GCF_002086675.1 Mycobacterium persicum | reverse complement strand
GCCGGGGGGCGGCTGATCGGTCATGGGAGCAACCTTCCACTCAGGGTTCGCTTGAGGCGGCCTTACAGTACCTGAGGTCGGATGCCGTTGGGAGGCTGGGCGAAAGCCGCCGGCAGCGCCGTGTCGGGTGGCTATCCCCGCGGTCACTCAGCGTCGACCCGCGCCTTCGGACAGGAAACCCAGCAGGTCGTAGCGGGTAATCACGCCGACCGGTTTGCCTTCCTCCACCACCATCAACGCATCGCTGTCCCGCAACGCCTTTTCGGCCACGCTGACCAATTCGCCGGCCCCGATCAGCTTCAGCGGCGGGCTCATATGTTGTGACACGGCATCGGCCAGCTTGGCGCGGCCCTCGAAAACGGCCGACAGCAATTCGCGTTCGGATACGCTGCCGGCAACCTCGCCGGCCATCACCGGCGGCTCGGCGCCGACGACGGGCATCTGCGACACCCCGTACTCGCGAAGAATCCCGATCGCGTCGCGCACCGTCTCCGACGGATGGGTGTGCACCAGATCGGGCAACGCACCGGACTTGCGGCGCAACACATCACCGACGGTGGCTTCCTCGGTCGACCCGTCGAGACGGCTCCGCAAGAATCCGTAGGACGACATCCACGCGTCATTGAAGATCTTCGACATATAGCCGCGGCCGCCGTCGGGCAGCAGGACGACAACCAGCGCGTCGGGTCCGGCGGTTGCGGCAACTTTCAATGCCGCCACCACCGCCATCCCACACGACCCGCCCACCAGTAGCGCTTCCTCGCGGGCCAGCCGCCTGGTCATGTCGAACGAGTCGGCGTCTGACACCGCGATGATCTCGTCGGGAACCGAAGGGTCGTAGGCCGCCGGCCAGAAGTCCTCGCCGACCCCCTCGACCAGATAGGGGCGGCCGGTGCCGCCCGAATACACCGATCCCTCGGGGTCGGCGCCGATGATGCGCACCCGACCTCCGGACACCTCTTTGAGATAGCGGCCCGCGCCGGTGATCGTTCCGCCGGTGCCGATGCCGGCGACGAAATGGGTGACCTTGCCGTCGGTGTCGGCCCAGATTTCCGGCCCGGTGGTGGCGTAGTGGCTGGCCGGTCCTTCGGGGTTGGCGTACTGGTCGGGCTTCCAGGCGCCGTCGATTTCCCTGACCAACCGGTCGGAGACGCTGTAGTAGCTGTCCGGGTCGGCGGGCGGCACCGCCGTCGGGCACACGACTACCTCGGCGCCGTAGGCGCGCAACACATTTCGCTTGTCCTCACTGACCTTGTCGGGACAGACGAACACGCACCGGTACCCGCGGCGCTGAGCCACCAACGCCAGCCCGACCCCGGTGTTGCCGGAGGTGGGTTCGACGATGGTGCCGCCCGGTCTGAGCTGTCCGCTGGCCTCCGCGGCGTCGATCATCTTCACCGCGATCCGGTCCTTGGAACTGCCACCCGGGCTGAGATATTCGATCTTTGCCGCAACGGTCGCGGCCCCGCCCGGGACGACCGAGTTCAGACGGACCAGTGGTGTGCCGCCGATGAGGTCACTGATGTGCTGCGCGATCCGCATACGTTCATGGTCTCAGGCGGTTTGGGACCGCGTACATCCAGCTGCTAGCCGGTGGCTTCCCGGATGTACTCGCCGATCTGGCGCAGCGAGCGCACCGCCTCGGGCAGCAGCGGCGCTGCGACCTGGAAGTCGTGCACCTGGCCGGGCCAGACCCGAAGCTCGGCGGGCACGCCGGCCGCCGCCAGCTTGCGCGCGGCTAGCTGTGCATCGTGCAACAGCACCTCGGATCCGGACACGTGAATCAGCGTTCGCGGCAGGCCCGGCCGGATGTGCTCCAGTGGCTCGTAAAGCTCCTCGGGTTTGCCGTCGACAGCGTTGTTGGCGGCTGCGCTAGCAACCAATTCGCCGAGCGCATCGAAGGCCTTCGCCGGGAACATCGCATCGGTCTTGATGTTCGGGTGCGCTTGCTTGTTCTCCTTTGCCAGCTGTAGCAGTGGCGAGATCGCCACCAGAGCGGCCGGCTCCTCGTCCTCGTCCTGCAGCCGCTGCGCGAGCGCCAATGCGAGATAGCCGCCAGCGGAGTCGCCGGCCAGTACTATCTGCTCCGGGTCGTAACCTAACAGCCGCAGCCAACGGTAGCCGTCGTGACAGTCGTCGAGCGCCATCCCGATCGAGTGCTTGGGCATCAGCCGATAGTTGACGATCAGGACGGGCGAATCAGCAAACTGTGAGAGCAACTCGACGAGCCGTCCGTGCGAGTTTGCTCCACAGGTCAAGAACGCGCCGCCGTGCAGATACAGAACCACTCGCCGGGTGCCGTCCGCGGGCAGCACGCCGCGCGCCCGGACCAGTTGCGCCGACGCATTCGGCAAGCTCACTGAGGCCCTGACGGTTACTGGTGCCGGAAGCAGCATCTTGGCCGCGTGGTCGATCAGGCCCCATGGCCACGGCACATGCGGAACGTAGCTACCCACAGTGAGGACGGGCCGGATCGTCAGCCGCGACGTCAGCGTAGCAACTCGCGCAGCAATACTTGGGCCAGACTCGACGACCTCAACCGGAGCGCCGTCGCTGATGGCAAATCTACGTGCCTGTAGTCTACGTGCCTTGAGCACGTCGCGTGGGCGAATCGGATGTCTGGGGGAACCGGATACCCTGTTCGGTGCCGTCATGCTCAACACTTCCTACGCCGTTGTAGTCCGATACAGCATGTGACGAAAAGGTTGAGCGTCCGGTTCACCTGCGCCCCCGAGGCGGTCAGCCAACTCGTCCGACTTAGCTTGACAGCATATTCCCGAGCCAACGATCGTAGCGTCTGATTCGATATCACAATTGATCCGCACCGTAATTCACCTGTTTTGTCAGCTACCCGCGCAAACAGCGAAGCCGATCTAAACTGGTCTCGTGGGCATAAGCGTGCCGCGACGTTCGACTATCGCTTTGGCCACAGCAGGTGCACTTGCCTCGACGGGCACGGCTTATCTGGGCGCACGTAACTTGCTGGTCGGCCAGGCGACACACGTGCGCACGGTCATTCCCCGAGCCTGCGACATGCCGCCTCGTGCCGATGGCGTTTACACCCGCGGCGGCGGGCCGGTGCAACGGTGGCGCCGCGGAACACCGTTCGACCTGCACCTGATGATGTTCGGCGACTCGACGGCGTGCGGATACGGATGTACCAGCGGCGAGGAAGTCCCGGGGGTGCTGATCGCACGCAAACTCGCCGAGCAGACCGGCAAGCGGGTCCGGTTGAGCACCAAAGCCATCGTCGGCGCCACCTCGAAAGGCGTTAGCGGTCAAGTCGATGCGATGTTCGTGGCCGGACCGCCGCCGGACGCGGCGGTGATCATCATCGGCGCCAACGACGTCACGTCCCTCAACCGCATCGGAGAATCCGCCGAGCGGCTGGCCTCATCGGTGCGCAGACTGCGCGCCCGCGGCGCGGCCGTGGTCGTCGGCACCTGTCCCGACTTCGGCGTCATCACGGCCATCCCGCAGCCGCTGCGTTCCCTGGCACACACCCGTGCCACGCGGCTGGCCCGCGCCCAGACCGTCGCGGTCAAAGCTGCCGGTGGGGTGCCGGTGCCGTTGGCACACCTGCTCGCGCCCCAATTCCGGGCCGCTCCCGAAGGCATGTTCTCCGCCGACCGATACCACCCGTCGGCCACCGCCTACGCGTTGGCAGCCGACCAGCTGTTGCTCGCCCTGCGCGACGCGCTGGGCGGAAAGATCGCCCGCCCGGGGGGTGAGCTGCCATTCCGACCCGCTGCGCCGGCACGCGGGTGTGAGCCCACCCGAGGCAGCATCATGTCGCGGCTATGGCGGCGTCCGCTGCCGACCGTGCCCGCAGCCGTCGCCGCACCGGCCGGGGGCTGAGCTCGGCCGGGGTCGTCTAGCCCGCCAGCTCGGGGGTGGCCGCTTCGCGGGTCGCATCGTCGCCAGGCCCAACCCAATCGCCGGACTCCTCCTCGCCCCGCTTCGCGGGCCGCATCGTCGCCAAGCTAGATTTTGCTTCGCACACCCCAATGGAGGGAGTCCGTCATGCCGGAAGCCGTCATCGTCTCAACCGCCCGCTCGCCCATCGGCCGCGCCATGAAAGGCTCGCTGGTCACCATGCGGCCCGACGACCTGGCCGTGCAGATAGTGCGTGCCGCACTGGACAAGGTCCCCGCGCTGAACCCACACCAGATCGACGACCTGATCATGGGCTGTGGTCTACCCGGCGGCGAGTCGGGCTTCAACATCGCGCGCGTCGTCGCGGTTGCGCTCGGCTATGACTTCTTGCCGGGCACCACGGTCAACCGGTACTGCTCGTCGTCGTTGCAGACCACCCGAATGGCATTCCACGCGATCAAGGCCGGCGAAGGCGACGCATTCATCTCCGCGGGGGTGGAGACAGTTTCCCGGTTCGGCAAGGGCAACTCCGACTCCTGGCCGGACACCAAGAACCCGATCTTCGACGAGGCCCAGGAACGCTCCACTGCTGCGGCCGCCGGCGCCGACGAATGGCACGACCCCCGCGCCGACGGCAAGCTGCCCGACGTCTATATCGCGATGGGCCAGACCGCGGAAAACGTCGCAATCCTCACCGGCATCTCCCGCGAAGACCAGGACCACTGGGGTGTACGCAGCCAGAACCGCGCCGAGGAGGCGATCAAGAGCGGCTTCTTCCAGCGCGAGATCACCCCGGTCAGGCTCCCGGACGGCAGCACGGTCAGCGCTGACGACGGCCCCCGGGCCGGTACCACCTACGAGAAGGTGAGCGAGCTCAAACCGGTGTTCCGGCCCAACGGCACCGTGACCGCCGGGAACGCCTGCCCACTCAACGACGGCGCAGCGGCGGTGGTGATCACCAGCGACACCAAGGCCAAGGAGCTCGGTCTGACGCCCTTGGCACGCATCGTGTCCACCGGCGTCAGCGGTTTGTCCCCTGAGATCATGGGCCTCGGCCCGATCGAGGCCTGCAAGAAGGCACTCGAACGAGCTGGCATGTCCATCAACGACATTGACCTGGTCGAAATCAACGAAGCCTTCGCCGTGCAGGTGCTGGGATCGGCCCGCGAGCTGGGCATCGACGAGGACAAGCTGAACGTCTCGGGCGGAGCGATCGCCCTGGGACACCCGTTCGGCATGACCGGCGCACGCATCACCACCACCCTGCTGAACAACCTGCAGACCCACGACAAGGCATTCGGTCTGGAGACGATGTGCGTGGGCGGCGGCCAGGGCATGGCGATGGTGATCGAGCGGCTCAGTTAGCTGTTAGCGGAGCTCCGGCCAGCCGATCGAGCCAGCGTTTTGGCCGGGTCGAGTGTGCGTTCTGGGCGTTCACCGTGCGTCTGGGGTGAAGACACGCCGACCGGCGACGCCACCACCGCACACTCGACGCCACCACCGCACACAGCGCAGCAAAAAGCCGGCACGTACGTGCCGGCTTTTTGTCGCCCGATCTAATCGTTCTGCAGATAGCTGAGCAGGCGCAGGATCTCGATGTAAAGCCAGACCAGCGTGACGGTCAGGCCGAGGGCAATACCCCATGCCGCCTTATCCGGCGCTCCCGCGCGGATCATCTGGTCAGCCGCGTCGAAGTCGATCAGGAAGCTGAACGCCGCGATACCGATGCACACCAGCGAGAAGATGATGCCCAGCGGACCGGGGCTGCGCAGGCCCAAACCCTCGCCGCCGCCGACATGGAACATCGCCAGCACGAAGTTGCCGAGCATCAGGAATAGCACGCCGAACAGGGCAGCGACCACCATCCGGGTGAACTTGGGCGTCACCCGAATGGCCCCGGTCTTGTACACGATGAGCATGCCGAAGAACACGCCCAGAGTGCCCAGGACCGCTTCTCCGATGAGCATTCCGGCATTGGCCGAACCCACCGAGAAGTTGGCCATGACGAACGAGAAGGCTCCCAGGAACAGGCCTTCGAGTCCGGCGTAGGTGAGCACGATCGCCGGGTTGTCCTGTTTGCGACCGAAGGTGGCCACCAGCACCAGCGCCAACCCGCCGAGCGCGCCGATCAGGGTCAGCGGCATCGCAAGGTTGAGGTTCTGGGCGACCAGGAAGTAGGAGACCACGGCGCTGGCCGTCAGCGTGGCCAAGGTCAGGCCGGTCTTGGTGACGACGTCGTCAATGGTCAGCGGGCGCGCAGCCCGGGTTTCCTGGTAGGGAGCAGGGTAAGGGTCGGCCGGGTATCCCGGCTGGGCCAGGCCCGGACCGAATTGTGCGTATCCGCCCCTCTGCTTCGGCAGCGAACGAAATACCGGGTTACTTGTCTCCCGCACCGTCGGATCCTCTCTTGTGGCTCCACATATGACTACAGCTTCGGAAGCTTCGGACTTCAGCTTCGAGTTGTGCGAACACCTGCTCAACGATCAGTGGCCCGGCCGGGTTCCCAGCGGAGCTGCTGTTTTGTCGTCCGGCTCAAGATAAACCTTAGCCCCGCGGGCACCCCGGGGCGAGTCACGATCTAGATTGCTCGTCAAACTCATGGGCAGACTTGGGACGGATTCCTGCGATTGGAGACTAGGGCGTGACTGAGGCCGTGACGGGCGAATCCGACGAAGTTCTGACCCAGGTCGACGGTGGCGTCGGCTTGATTACCCTCAACCGCCCTAAGGCGATCAATTCGCTGAACCAGACGATGGTGGACCTGCTGAGCACGGTGCTCATTCGTTGGGAAGGCGACGACGAAGTCCGTGCCGTGGTGGTTTCGGGGGCCGGCGAACGCGGCTTGTGCGCGGGCGGCGACGTCGTCGCGGTCTACCACAGCGCCCGCAAGGACGGTGTCGAGGCGCGGCGGTTCTGGCGCGCCGAGTACTTGATGAACGGCCAGATCGGCCGGTTCTCCAAGCCGTACGTGGCGCTGATGGACGGCATCGTGATGGGCGGCGGCGTGGGCGTCAGCGCCCACGGCGACGTCAGGGTGGTCACCGACACTTCCAAGGTCGCGATGCCCGAGGTCGGCATCGGGTTCATCCCCGACGTGGGTGGGGTGTATCTGCTGTCCCGGGCGCCGGGCGCGCTGGGTTTGCACGCCGCGTTGACCGGAGCGTCGTTTTCCGGAGCCGACGCCATCGCGATGGGCTTTGCCGACCACTACGTGCCGCACGCCGACCTCGACGCGTTCCGCGCCGCGATCACCTCCGACGGCGTGGCGAGCGCACTTGCCCACTACACCGTCGACCCTCCACCCAGTGAGCTTGCCGCACAACGCGATTGGATCGACGAGTGCTACACCGGCGATACCGTCGCCGAGATCGTCGCCGAGCTGCGCGACCATGGTTCACAACCGGCTAACGACGCCGCCGAGCTGATCGCCACCCGCTCCCCCATCGCGCTGTCGGTGACGTTGGAGGCAGTTCGCCGCGCCGCCACCATGGAAACGCTGGAAGACGTTCTGCTCCAAGACTATCGGGTGTCGTCGGCATCGCTGCGCTCCCACGATCTGGTGGAAGGCATCCGCGCGCAACTGATCGACAAGGACCGCAAGCCGAAATGGTCGCCGTCGGCACTGGCCGAGATCACCAAGGCTGACGTGGCAGCGTATTTCGAGCCGGTCGATGACGACTTGAGCTTCTAGGAAGGCAATCCATGGGATACGAAACGATTCTGGTCGAGCGCGACGAGCGGGTCGGCACCATCACGCTGAACCGCCCGCAGGCGCTGAATGCGCTCAACAGCCGGGTGATGAACGAAGTAACCAGCGCGGCAACGGAATTGGACAACGATCCGGGCATTGGGGCGATCGTCATCACCGGCTCCGCCAAGGCGTTCGCAGCGGGGGCCGACATCAAGGAAATGGCCGGGTTGACGTTCGCCGACGCGTTTGACGCCGATTTCTTCGCCGCCTGGGGCAAACTCGCCGCCGTGCGTACTCCGACGATCGCTGCGGTGGCCGGATATGCGCTGGGCGGCGGCTGCGAGCTGGCCATGATGTGCGACCTACTGATCGCCGCCGATACCGCCAAGTTCGGCCAGCCGGAGATCAAGCTCGGTGTGCTGCCCGGTATGGGGGGCTCGCAGCGATTGACCCGGGCCATCGGCAAGGCCAAGGCCATGGATCTCATCCTGACCGGGCGCACCATCGATGCCGCCGAGGCCGAGCGCAGTGGCCTGGTTTCGCGGGTGGTGCCGGCCGATGACCTGCTGACCGAGGCCAGGGCCGTCGCCAGCACCATCTCGCAGCTGTCACGGTCAGCCACCCGGATGGCCAAAGAGGCCGTCAACCGAGCCTTCGAATCGACTCTGGCCGAGGGACTGCTCTACGAACGCCGGCTCTTCCATTCCACGTTCGCCACCGACGATCAATCGGAAGGCATGGCGGCCTTCATCGAGAAGCGGCTGCCTCATTTCACCCATCGATGAGCGAACCGCATTCTGCGACGAGCACCGACACCGGCCCGGAACCGAAAACCGCCGGCGCCGAGTCGTCCGCCGTCCCGGCCGCGAAAACGCCTGAGCCGCAAGCGGTTCGCAACGCGTGGTGGATACGCCACTACACCTTCACCGGCACCGCGCTCGGGTTGATTTTCCTGTGGTTCTCCATGACGCCGTCACTGCTGCCGCGCGGTCCGCTCTACCAGGGTCTGGTCAGCGGCATCTCGGGCGCCATCGGGTATGGCTTGGGCGTCTTCACGGTCTGGCTGGTCCGGTATATGCGCTCGCAGAATTTCAGCCCGCCACCACCGCGCTGGGTGTGGCTGCCGCTGATCGCGGTCGGCGCGGTCGGCATGGTCCTGATGGCGATCTGGTTCCACGTCTGGCAGGACGACGTGCGCGACCTGATGGGTGTCGAGCACCTGAAGTGGTACGACTACCCGCTGGCCGCGGCCGTATCGCTGATCGCGCTATTCACTCTTGTCGAGATCGGCCAGTTCATCCGGCGGCTGTTCGGTTTTCTGGTGGGGCAAGTCGACCGGATCGCGCCGTTCCGGGTATCGGCGACCATCGTGGTGGTCCTGCTGGTGGCGCTGACGATCACGCTGCTCAACGGTGTCGTGCTCAAGTTCGCGATGCGCTCCATGAACAGCACCTTTGCCTCCGTCAACGAGGAGATGAACCCCAACACGGCGCCGCCGAAGACGTCGCTGCGATCGGGCGGCCCGCAGTCACTGGTGACGTGGGACTCGCTGGGTCACCAGGGCCGCATCTTCGTCGAGGCCGGTCCCACCGTCGCCGAACTGACCAAGTTCAACGGAACCCCGGCGACCGAGCCGATCCGGGCCTACGCCGGCTTGGACTCGGCCAACGGAATTACGGAGACGGCCGAGCTGGCAGCGCGCGAATTGCAGCGCACCGGCGGTCTACAACGCACTGTCGTCGCCGTCGCGACCACCACCGGCACCGGCTGGATCAACGAGGCCGAAGCCGACGCGCTGGAGTACATCTACAACGGCAACACCGCGATCGTGAGCATGCAGTATTCGTACCTGCCGAGTTGGTTGTCGTTCCTGGTCGACAAGGAGAACGCCCGGCATGCCGGGCAGGCCCTGTTCGAGGCGGTCGACAAGTTGATCCGGCAGATGCCGGAATTCAAGCGTCCCAAGCTGGTGGTGTTCGGTGAGAGTCTCGGATCCTTCGGCGGCGAGGCGCCGTTCATGACTCTCGACAATGTCCTCGCCCGCACCGACGGCGCCTTGTTCAGCGGCCCGACCTTCAACAACACCATTTGGAATGACTTGACCTCTACCCGCGATCCCGGTTCACCGGAGTGGCTGCCGATTTATCACCACGGCGCCAATGTGCGGTTCGTGGCGCGCCCGAGTGATCTGCGACGTCCGGACGAGCCGTGGGGGCGGCCGCGCGTGGTCTATCTGCAGCACGCCTCGGATCCGATCGCGTGGTGGACGCCCGACCTGTTGTTCAAGAAGCCCGACTGGCTGCGCGAACCGCGCGGTTACGACGTGCTGCCGCAGACCCGCTGGATCCCGGTGGTGACGTTCCTGCAAGTCACCGCCGACATGGCGGTGGCAGTGGAGGTGCCGCCAGGACACGGGCACCACTACGTCGCCGATGCGGCCGACGCCTGGGCCGCGATACTGTCGCCACCCGGCTGGACGCAGCAGATGACCGAGCGCCTACGGCCGGTGCTGCACTCCGACGCCAAGCCGCTCGGCTCGTCAGGCTGAGCGGCCCCGCGGCTTCAAGTCGGCGAGCACGCCGGCGGCGGCCAGCGCGTGGTAGCCACCGATGACGTCGGTGGCGCGGTGCAGCCCGAGGTCCAGCAGCGCGGCCGCCGCCAGGCTGGAGGTGTAGCCCTCCGAGCACAGGATCACCCATTCGACGTCGTCGTCGACGGCATGCGGCAGGCGGGCGTCGCTGGTCGGGTCACACCGCCATTCCAGGACGTTGCGTTCGATCGCCAACGCACCCGGCACCTCCCCCTCAAACGCCCGCTGGGCCTGCGGGCGGATGTCGACGAGCACCGCACCGCGTCGCAACGCTTGGGGCAGCTCGGCGGCGGGCAGCCGCCGATACCGGCTACGCGCGGTGTCCAGTATCCGATCGATCCGGCTCATCACGACTTTTCGGGTTGGCCGGTCAACTCGGTGCGCCGGCGGCGCAGCGTATTGCGTTCGGTGACTTCGTAATACGACATCGCCGTCAGCGGCGGCGAATATGCGTGCACGCTCAACGTCGGCGGTATGGCAGCCGACAGTGGCTCGACGGCCGGCTGGGTAACGGGCACTTTCCGCGGCGCCCACACCACGTCGTGCACCCAGCCCAGCGGGAACCCGGCCTGATCGCCGGCATCGAGCCGGCGGCGTCGCAACCGCCGGCCGTCCCACCGGTATTCGTTGAGCGACCCGGACAGCACCGTCAGCGCCCCGATCGAACCGCCATGGTCGTGCAATTCGGTGGCGTGCCCGGCCACCCAGCTGATCAGCCAGATATCGAGGTCGTCGTCCCCGTGAACCCGGGCAAACCAGCGCTCCGTCTCGGGCAGGCCGCCCCGGGGCAGCAGGTGGTCATAGCGCCCGCTGAGCACGTCGTCGGCGACTTGGTCGGTGGCGTGCAACAGGTCGGGCACCCGCAGCCAGGTGGGCCCGGGGAACGGCGATGCAACGGCAGGTGAGGTGAGAAGTGGCATAGCCATGGAAGGGACTCCAATGTGCGAAAACGGATCGGGTTATCGGCGGCAGGTCAGGGCCGACAACACTCGAAAAATCCGACGCACTTCATCACGGCCGCCAGTGTTGCATAAATTGGCACCATGCGCGGATCGCGACCTCGGGGCCCGGCGTGCGCCTACCTGTGGGGGCCGCTGGTTGTCGCGGCGAGCGTGTCGGTTGTCACTGGCTGCTGGCACACCGGCGGCGATAGGACCGCGTCGTCGTCTTCGGCCAAGTCGTCGGCGCTATCACCAACCGCCCCGAGTTCGCTGCCGCCGGGTGTTGTCGGGGTCTCACCCACCGGCGTGACGACCCGGGTCGACGTGCCCGCCGAGTCGACCGAGGAGCAATACTTCCAGGCCTGCCATGCCGCCAAGGTGTGGATGCAGACCCAGCCCGTCACCGGCGAGGCCGTGATCGAGCCGTACCTGGCGATGGTGCAGGCCTCGCAATCCGGCGTTGCCGGCAGCTGGAACATCCGCTGGGCGGAACTGACCCCGGCGCGTCAGGCGGCGGTGATCGTGGCGGCGGTCGCGGCGGCCAACAACGAATGCGGGTAGCCATGTTCCAGCCGGTCGCGCAATTGCGATCACGGCTGCAAGAAACTGCCGACCGGTTCCGCGGGAGCCATGAAGGCCACGCAGAATGAAGGGATGACCGGGCCAGCAGCCGTGCGCGTGCGCGGATCGTCTCCGAGTCGCGTCGCGTTGGCGCTCGGTAGCGGCGGCGCCCGTGGTTACGCCCACATCGGGGTGATCCAGACGCTGCGGGAGCGCGGCTACGACATCGTCGGGATCGCCGGCTCCTCCATGGGGGCGCTGGTCGGCGGCCTGCACGCGGCCGGGCGGCTGGAGGAGTTCACCGACTGGGCGAAGTCGTTGACACAACGCACCATTCTGCGACTGCTGGACCCGTCCATTACCGCGGCCGGAGTGCTGCGGGCCGAGAAGATCCTGGACGCGGTGCGCGACATCCTCGGCCCGGTCACCATCGAACAGCTGCCGATCCCCTATACGGCGGTGGCGACGGACCTGTTGGCGGGCAAGTCGGTGTGGTTTCAGCGCGGACCTCTCGACGAGGCCATCCGCGCGTCGATCGCGATACCCGGGGTCATCGCCCCGCACGAACTCGATGGGCGCCTACTCGCCGACGGCGGCATCCTGGATCCGCTGCCGATCGCGCCGATCGCCGCGGTCAATGCCGACCTGACCATCGCGGTCAGCCTCAACGGCAGCGAAGCGGGGTTGCCACGCGGCTCCGAACCCGGGGTCACCGCCGAGTGGTTGAACCGGGTGGTCCGCAGCACCTCGGCGCTGTTGGACGTCACCGCCGCCCGGGCCCTACTCGACCGGCCGACGGCGCGCGCGGTGCTGAGCCGGTTCGGCGGGGGGTCCCAGGAACCGGATGCCTGGTCGGATGCCGACGAGGGCGAGGACGCCGACACCGCGGACACCGCACCCGAAGTCCCGAAAATGGGCGGCTTCGAGGTGATGAACCGAACCATCGACATCGCCCAGTCCGCGCTGGCACGCCACACGCTGGCGGCCTATCCCGCCGACCTGCTGATCGAGGTGCCGCGTGCGACCTGCCGAAGCCTGGAGTTCCACCGGGCCGTCGAGGTGATCGCCACGGGTCGGGCCCTGGCCGCGCGTGCCCTCGATGCGCTCGAAGCCGCCGACGAGCAACAGTCGGCCCCGCCGGCGATCGAGGGTTGAATCAGACACCCAGGAAGCGGGCGAGGGCCGCCGCTTCCCGACGGCCCTGTTCTCGCCCCGCCATGGCCGAAGCTGCGCGGCAACGCGGATCCAGCGGGTTGGGCCCGAACGCCGCCAGCGACTCCTCGTCGGCGAACACCGCGAATGCGCTGCCCGGGAAGGCCGCGATCTCGGCGGCCGGTCCCGGGCCGAACGGGGACGGCGTCTCCGCGCCGGACGGCACCAAGGCCACCGCCACCGCGCAGTCGTCGGCGACGCCGAGGTTGACCGAGCTGGCCACGCCGCCGTCCATGTAGCGGCGGCCCGCGATCGTCACCGGCGGCCAGGCTCCCGGCACCGCACAGCTGGCGGCCACCGCATCGACAAGGTCGACACCCGAGTGGCGGTCGAAGACCACCAATTCGCCTGTGGCGGTGTCGATTGCGGTAACACGCAGGTCCCGGTCCGGCCAGTGGTGAGCCGGTAGGCGTTGGGCGATCACCGCACGGCGAACCGGCTCGGGAACGGTATGCGTCGCCAGCGCCACGGCCCCGATCCGCTGCAGTGGCCCGCGCTCCCCCGGCTCCCGCAGGGCCTGCAGGAACAGCGCGGTGATGGCGTCGATGTCGACGCCGGGGTCGATCTCGGTCGACGTCTCGGCGAGCTGCAGATCGAACAGGTCTTCCAGGCGCCGACCGCTGCCGATCTGCGCCGCCACCGCCGATCCGGCCGATGTCCCCAGCAGTACGTCCGAATCCAGCAACAGCCGGGCCGCCGGCGGCGACTGCTCGGCGACGCCGCGCAGAACACCTGTCTCCCAAGCGATTCCGGCCAGGCCGCCGCCGGCCAGCACGAGCGCCCGTCTGCCTACCACCTCGGCCTACTCTGCCATCACCGACGAGCCAAGATCTGACCGCCGCAGCAGCCGACCGGGCGGATCCGGCAGCACCACATCGCGGGTCAGCTGCAGCGCGGCGTCGACATGGACCAACTCGCCCGGGCCGAGCAACGACCAACGCGGATCCTCGTCCATCGGCTCGGTGGCGAAAACCACCGACGGCCGAGTGCACAGGTGCGCCGACCACGCGCGAATTCGGTTGCTGCGCAGGTGAAATTCCGGACCGCATAACGACGGATCGCGCCGGTCCAGCAGATAGAGCTCATGAGAGTCCGGATAACGCAGCGCCCACATGTCGGTGGCGGTGCTGAGCAGCACGTTGACGGCGTAGATCGGCACGTTCGCGGCTAACCATTGCAAGGCGTCGACCAGGCCGGCTGACTGGTCGCCGCCGTGAGCGCGGATCGTGGCGGTGATCAACGCGAACACCCGCTCGGAATCGGTCTGGCCGAGCACCAGGTCCGCGGCGCCGAGTTCGCGGAGTCGTCCGTCGATCACGTCCAGGCCCTCGACCACGCCGTTGTGCGCGAACATCCGGCCGTCCTGCAAGAACGGGTGGGTGTTGCGGACGTCGCGCGAACCGGTCGTCGCGTAGCGCACGTGAGCGAGGAACGTCGTGCCGGACAGCTCGCGAGCCTCGGTCGCGAACGCGGTGTCATGCCAAGCCGCCATGGGCTCCTTGTGCAACTGCGGCCGACCGTGTTCGTCGAACACCCCCACCCCGGTGCCGTCGGGGTTTCTGCGGCTTTGCCTTGCCAGACTGTCCGGGGCGTCCAGCAACCAAAAAGTCGCCGTGGCAACCTCATTCCCGGCGTGCAGGCCAAAGAGTCGGCACATGGCCTCGACGTTACCCAATCTGAAGTCGCCGGCCCCGGCGCACTCGGCACGCACCGGCAGTCATGAGTGCCGCCGTCCGGTGTGGTCAAATACGGGCTAGCGCTCGGTGGCGTCCCGGTTGCCGGCGGCATATCAGGTGGGAGGCCACCCATGGCAGCTGCTGACCTCGTGATCCGCGGCGCGGTACTGACCGTCGATGACGCGCGACCGACCGCCGAAGCCCTCGCCGTCAACGACGGGCGGATCGTCGCGGTGGGCAACTGGTCGGATGTCGAGGGCTGGGTCGGCTCCGACACGCCGGTCGTCGACCTCGGATCGGGCTGTGTCATGCCGGGGCTGGTGGAGGCGCACGGGCATCCGCTGCTGGAGTCCATGGTGCTGTCGAACCGGATGGTCGACATCCGCCCGGTGACGGTCCGCGACGCGGGCGAGGTGGTCGGCGCGATTCGGCGGGAAGTCGCCGCACGAGGTGCGACGGGCGCGTACCTGTTCGGCTGGGATCCGCTGCTGCAACCAGGTCTCCCGGAAGCGACCCTGCACTGGCTCGACGATCTGGCCGCCGACACCCCGTTGGTCATCTTCCACAACTCCTGCCACAAGGCCTACTTCAACTCGACTGCCGCCAGACAGGCCGGGATCACCCGTGATACGCCAAACCCCAAGGGCGCCAAGTACGGTCGCGACGCCAACGGCGAGCTCGATGGCACCGCCGAGGAAACCGCAGCGTTGTTGCCACTGGTCGCCGGAGCGATCAACCCGGCCGACTACCCCGCCATGCTGCGCGCCGAGTGCGCGCGGCTGAATCAGGCGGGCCTGACGACGTGCTCGGAGATGGCGTTCGAGCCCACCTTTCGCCCGATGCTTGCCCAGTTGAACGACGCGGGTGAGCTGACCGTTCGGCTGCGCACCTACGAGATCTCCACCGCCGCGCTGACCACCGACATGACCCCTGACAACGGCGACGACATGGTGCGCCAGGTGGGCATCAAGATCTGGGTCGACGGCTCGCCGTGGATCGGCAACATCGACCTGTCGGCTCCTTATCTCGACACCGGCGCCAGCCGCGCCATGGGCATCGCGCCGGGTTCCTGCGGGCACGCCAACTACAGCCGCGAGCAGTTGACCGAGATCGTCGACGCCTACTTCCCGCTCGGCTGGCCGATGGCCTGTCACGTCATGGGTGACGCCGGAGTCGACACCATCCTCGACGTGTACGAGGAAGCATTGCGCAAGCATCCCCGAACCGACCACCGGCTACGGCTGGAACACGCCCCGATGCTGCGCCCGGACCAACTGCGCCGCGCCGCCGACCTCGGCGTCACCGCCAGCCTGTTCGTCGACCAGATCCACTACTGGGGCGACATCCTGGTCGACGGTCTTTTCGGGCCCGAGCGCGGATCACGTTGGGCGCCGGCCGGTTCCGCGGTGGCCGCCGGGCTGCGGATATCGCTGCACAATGATCCGCCGGTCACCCCCGAAGAACCGCTGCGCAACATCAGCGTCGCGGCCACCCGTGCCGCACCGAGCGGGCGGGTACTGGCGCCCGAGGAGCGGTTGACGGTCGAGCAGGCGATCCGCGCCCAGACGCTGGACGCGGCGTGGCAGTTGTTCGCCGACGACGTGATCGGTTCGCTGGAGGTCGGCAAGTACGCCGACATGGTCGTGTTGTCGCAGGACCCGCGGACGGTCGCTCCCGAGGAGATCGCCGATCTCGAGGTACGCGCGACGTTTCTCGCCGGCCGGCAGGTGTACGGCCCGACGCTGGGCTGAGGCCGCTCCGGCGCAGTAGCCGCGCGCCGCCGTTCAACCCACCAGTTGCTCGGCGAGTTTCTCCAACACGATGCGGGCGTAGCCCTTCCACATCCTGCCGAACGGCGGCAGCAGCGGTGCGCTGACGCCCGATTTGGGATGCAGGGTCCACTGCCAGGCGACCCTAGTTCCCGTCCCCGCCGGCGCAAAGCTCCACTTGCCTTCCACCAGGCTGACCAGCGGCGCCAACGGGCCTTTGATGTCGGTCAGCGTGTAGCTGAACGATCGCGGCGGATCGACGTTGGTCAGCGTCTCGCGCACCAGGCCGCCACCGACCATGGCGATGACACGGGTTTGGCCCGCCGCATCCCAATCGCCGCTTTGGTCCCGGACCTCTTTGATCGGCGGGATCACCCCATACCACCGAGAACAGATCACCGGCAGCGCTATCGGCAGCGTTCGATTGAAGGCGTCCTCGACGGTAACCGGGATTGCCCGCGATTGCTCGACTACGACAGAGCGTGTCAGTTGCCCATCCCCTTTATCTCGAAATCGACTTCCGGACAACTCTAACCGCGATATCGGGTACGGTGCCCCCCGGTGGTCATCGCGACAGATCCGGGGCCGCCCGGCCGGTGATCAACGGCAGGTCGAAGAAACCCTGGATACCCGCCGGGGCCGCGCAGGTCGCGGGGATCGCGTTGACGCAGTGCGCCGCGGTGGCGACGATGCCCGGGTTGCTCTGCAGCCCGGCCGCCACGCTGTCCGGCTGCCACCCCTTGACGGTGACGAAGGTGTCGGGATTACCCCGCACCTCGATCTCGTAGCGCTCTCCCTGCGGTCCGAAAGACCATGGCGGATCCAGGTTTTCGGACCCCATCAACCAGTTGACGGTGATCTCGACCACCACTTTGTCGCCGACGAGCGCTTCCCAGTGAAACCGGCGACCGGCAACCTGGCCCGGTTCGATGATCCCGATCGGCGAGTCTATCGGCGCGGTCGCAACGGCGACCTCCTGCGATGTGCGGATCTTGGAATCGGCGGCAAAGCCCAGACGGTCGACGCACAGCCGGACCGACTGCATGAATCCGCCGTCGAGCAGTTTCTGCATCGGCCCGGTCAGCGCGCTGTCCGGGGTGCCGCCGAACCCCATGACATAGCGCAGCACATCGGGTGCCCCGTAGCTTCGCAGATCCGAAAACTCTTCGGAGCGAACAAAAGTCACGCCGGTCGACATCACCGACAGCAGCAACGGAAACAGTTCGGTGGCCGCTCCGGGCCCGATACCGGCGCCATGCAGGGTCGCGTTGCCGGCCTGCGCGGCCACTTCGAGCGGCACGGCTTCCTTCTCGCTCGGGTAGAACCACCCGACCGGAGTGACGACGTTCTTGCCCGAGCGCAGCAACGCCGCGACCTCGTCGACGCTGGGCAGCAACGGCGCATAGACCACCGCGTCGGCATCGAGGGCCAGGATGTCGTCGACGCTGTTGGTGGCGACGACGCCCAGCGGTGCGGTGCCGATGATCTCACCGACGTCTTTGCCGTTCTTGGCCTCGGAATGCACCCAGCAGCCCGTTAATTCGAGTTCTGGATGCTCGAGCACACCCTTGATCGCGGCGACCCCCACCGACCCGGTTGCCCATTGAACGACCCGCAGACTCATGTCCTCGAACTCACCTTCCTCGCGAGCAGACACACAATCGCACGTTTTGCCGCGTGGCTATGCGATTCTATGACTGCTCGCGCACAGCGGGTGGCGGCCCGGGGCGCTCAGTTATGCACCTCGACAACGTCGTAGATGCCGTCGCCGTAGCGCGAGCGGATGGTTTTCTTGTCGTATTTGCCCACGCTGGTGCGCGGAATCTCGTCGGCGAACGCCCATCGTTCGGGCAGCCACCACCGAGCTACCTTGTCCGCCAAGAACTTCCGGAGATCCGCGGCGCTCACCTGGACCCCTTCACGGGTCACGACCACCGCCAGCGGCCGTTCCTGCCAACGCTCGTCGGGCACACCCACCACCGCGGCCTCGACCACCTCGGGATGCGCGATCAGACAGTTCTCCAGCTCGACCGACGAAATCCACTCGCCGCCGGACTTGATGACGTCCTTGGCCCGGTCGGTGAGCGTGATGAAGCCCTGCTCGTCGATGCGGCCGACGTCGCCGGTGCGCAACCACCCGGAGTCGAACTTCGACTCGTCATATCCCAGGTAATACGAGCCGGTGATCCACGGCCCGCGGACTTCTACCTCGCCCACGGCTTTGCCGTCATTGGGCAGCACCTGGCCATTGTCGTCGACGATCCTGGCCTCCACCCCGCACACCGGCTGGCCCTGCGTCGAGCGGATGGCCCAGTGCCGGTCCGGCGGGGTTCCCGGCGGCGGCCACGCCATGGTGGCCATCGGCGAGGTCTCGGTCATGCCCCACAGCTGGCGGATCTGGACGCCGTGCTTCTCTTCGAAGGTGCGCATCAGCGATTCCGGGACCGCTGAGCCGCCGCAGGCCACCAGGCGCAGCGACGACACGTCGTGGCCGGGGTCCTTCTCCAGGTGATGCATGACGTCGTTCCAGATGGTCGGCACCGCGCCGGCCAGGGTGGGCCGCAGGTTCTCGATCATGTGGATGAGCGATCGAGCGTCGAGATGCCGGTCGGGTAGCACCAAATCCGCGCCGGCCATCAGCGCCGCATACGGCAGGCCCCACGCGTTGGCGTGAAACATCGGCACGATCGGCAGCACCCGATCGCTGGAGCCCACTCCGATGCCGTTGGTACTGCACGTTGCCATGGTGTGCAGAAAGCTCGAACGGTGGCTGTAGACAACACCTTTGGGATTGCCGGTGGTGCCGCTGGTGTAGCACATCGCGGCCGCGGAATACTCGTCGAGCTGCGGCCAGTCGAATTCGGCCGACTCGCCGTCGATCACTTCGGCGTAGCGCAGCACGGTCTTGCCCGATTCCTCGAGCGGCGCGGTGTCGCCGTCCCCGACGGCGATCACGGTGTGCACGGTGTCGAGTGTGGACAGCACCGGGGCCAGCAGCTTGGCCAGGGAGAGGTCGACCAGGATGACCCGGTCTTCGGCCTCGTTGGCCACGTAGACAATCTGCTCGGCGAACAGCCGGATGTTCAGCGTGTGCAGCACCGCGCCCATCGACGGCACGGCGAGGTAGGCCACCAGATGTTCGGTGTTGTTCCACATGAAGGTGGCCACCCGCTGGTCCCCGGTAATCCCGAGGCGACGCAATCCGTTTGCCAGCTGGGCGGCGCGCTGCCCCACCTCGCGGTAGCTGGTGTGCCGATACCCATCGCCGGTGGCCGTCACGACCTCGCGTAGGCCGTGGACCCCGCAGCCGTGCCGCATGATCGCGGTGATGGTCAGCGGGAATTCCTGCATCGTGCTGTACATCGAGGTACCGCCTTACGGGTCACGGCGCAGCACCGCCTCATGTCTGGTCGGGCGAATGCTATCGCCGCGGGCAAGTCATGAGAACGGGTTCCCCCGAGAACCGCATTCAATGCCGGGCCGGAGCGTCCCGGCCGCGACCGTCAGGCCAGCGCCGCCTCGTACTGCAGCAGCTCGGGCATGATCCACTCGGTCGACGCCTCGTACTCGCGGGCGTCGCCGATGCCCGGGACGGTCGCGGCGACCGGCACCATGGTGATCGTGCCGGCGTAGTCGGCGATGTACAGGTGGCCGCCGTCCCGGCTCTCGATGACGCAGGACGGTTGCGCGACGCGGACGGTGCCGACGATGTCCTGGGTGAGCGTGTTGAGCACCGTGACCCGGTCCTCGCTCACCAGGTAGGCCCGATCACCGTCACCGCTCAGGGTCAGGCGGGTGACCAAACCACCGATCTGGTCGATCTTGCGGGTAGCGGTGACCTTGCGGGCATGGCTGTCGACGACGTCGACTACGGCGCCGAAGTCGGTTCCGCAACTGGCGACGTAGACGGTCGCGCCGTCGGGGCTCACCGCGACATCGCGAACCGCCGAACCGATGTCGACCGTGTCGACGACGCGCAGTTGCGGCTTACTGTTTTGGCCGCCGTGCGGGTTTCTGGGGTTCTTGCGGCGCCAGCGCGGGCGGCCGGCGGCGCCACGATCCGCGTCGCGCTATGCGCGGGTCGCGATGATGACCAGCTGGCCGCCGGAAGGACCGTTGATGCCGACGTAGAGCCGGCTTCCGTCGGCGCTGATCCGCACGCACTCGGCGGTGGCGCCCGGGGCGGTCGCGATGTCGATGGCCTCGACGGCGCCCGTGGCGGTGTCCAGGACAGCGACGTCGGCACCGCGGGCGCCGTTCCGGCTGGCGTAGACGTAGTTGCCGCCGGGGTCGACGGTGAGGTCGCTGACGCTGAGCGTCAGCGGGTGGGTGGCGGCAAGGGTGTTGGTGGACGCGTCGATGACGCCGATTGAGTCGTAGGCCGGCGACACGATGCTGACGTATGCCCGCTCCGCCGGCGCACTGCCGGTGGTGATGGCGAACGGCTCGTTGACGCCGGCGATGGTCTCCACCACCCGGCAGGTGTCGGTGTCGATGACCGACACGCTGTGGTCGCTGTAATTGGTCACCAGCAGCCGGCTGCCGTCGGGGCTCATGGCCATGGCGGCGATGGGGCCGTTGTTCACCCGGCACTCGACCGCGGCCGGCAAATCGGGTGTGGCGCCTGACCCGAAAAGCTGGACCTGTGCGTCATCTTGTTCATCCCAGCCGGGGTTTTGGCCGTTCACATCGCTCACGTTGGCACCGCCTTTGCTGTGTTGCGCGGGCTTCAGACATCGCGACTGCTCTGTGCGACCTGACCCCCCGCGATTAGCCGGACGCCAGCATCCGATGTGCTGTCCTTCCAGCGTCTTTGCGAGAGTCTAGCCGTTGAATTCCAGGCAAATAGGATTAAAATTCGCCATTGTTAACTATGTCACATCAGCGACTCAGCATACGCTCAGAATGCGAAAGTCGGCCATTTCATAACCACGCTGTCAGCAAACGAATCAAAGGTGATTTAACTGCGATTATATCTCGTTTAGCTACCGCATTGGGGATCGGCCAGAGGAGCGCTAGATAAGAAATTCTTATATTTGCGGCCGGGGAGAGGAAAAAGTCACACCGAATACCGGGTCAATGGCGGAGTCAGCTAGCCCGGATGTTTCGCGGGGTTGACGTGGCGGCCTGATCGGTTCGGATTGCGGTTTTCGATCTTGATTTTCGACGGTGG
>NZ_MVIF01000096.1 GCF_002086675.1 Mycobacterium persicum | reverse complement strand
GGGGCCAGGCGGGCCTGTTAGGGGACGGCGGGGCCGGCGGTGACGGCGGTATCGGCGCCGACAACGGAGGCCGTGGCGGTGCCGGTGGAATAGGCGGGCTGGTGGGTGACGGCGGTGTTGGCGGGGCTGGCGGCTTCGGCAGCAACGACAACGGCGGTGGCGGCGGCAACGGTGGCAACGGCGGCCTGATAGGTACCGGCGGCGCCGGCGGAGCTGGCGGCGTTGCGGGCGTCAACGGAGACGGCGGTGCCGGCGGCACCGGCGGCAGGGGCGGTGGGATGCTCGGCGATGGCGGCGCCGGCGGGGACGCCGGCCTCGGCTCCAACGCGGGGCCTGCCGGCAACGGTGGCGACGCCGGATTCTTCGGTAACGGCGGCACCGGCGGCGACGGGCAGTACGGGACTGCCGGCACCTCGTCGGCCGGTGGTGTCGGCGGTAACGGCGGCATCGTCATCGGCAACGGCGGCAACGGCGGCGCGGGCGGAATGGGCGACCCGGGCGGCAAAGGCGGTAACGGTGGCAACGCGATCGGTTTGGTCGGCCAGGGCGGAGCCGGCGGCGCCGGGGGGATGGGCCTCGGCGGCATCAGCGGTGGCGGCGGTGGTGATGGGGGCACCGCGGGGTTCATCGGCTGGGGCGGCGCCGGTGGCAATGCCGGCACGAGCATCGGACAGCCCGCCGCCGGCGGCAACGGCGGCAACGCCCGGTGGATCGGCGACGGCGGCGACGGCGGGGACGGCATTTTCGGCGGGCCGGGAGGCGCCGGCGGCAAGGGCGGCACCGTCTACGGCTCCGACGGTGCCGCAGGGGCAAGCTAGTCGGCGTCAGTGCGGCGTTGCTTGAAGAACACGCTGACGCGGGAGATCAGCCCGTCGTCGTTCTGCTCGAAAAGGATGCATTCGGGCCATTCGGCCGGAGCGCCGTCGATCTTGAAGGCCTCGGTCAACTCGACGTAGGACAGCCGCGCATGCACCCTCGAGACCCGCTGCACCCGCAGCCGGTGGCCTTTGAGATTGGTGAGCACCTTGCGCAGATAGGTGACATAGTGCTGTTTGCCCTCGATGACGTCGCAAAACGGGCCCTCCCGCGTCAGGCCGTCGTCGGCGATGGTGGCGGCCAGGCCATCCCAATCATGAGCGGCCAGGCAGGCCAGGTAACGCTCGACGACTCCTGCGCCGGTCTCGGTCATGCCGTTGGCTCCACGAAAAAACAGTAAGGCAACGCGCTGGGGCTAGAAAGCCGAGAAATGTGCGTTCGCCCAACCCGCCACCCCCGCGGCGGCGACCCGGGCAAGAATGGTGCGATGAGTAGCCCCAGCGGACCGGAGTCGCCGGCCGAAGCGCCGACCTGTTACCGGCATCCGGGCCGCCCGGCGTATGTGCGCTGCAACCGTTGCGAGCGGCACATCTGCGCGGACTGCATGCGCGACGCCGCCGTCGGACACCAATGTGTGCAGTGCGTCGAAGCGGGTGCCCGGACCGTTCGACAGCCGCGGACCCACTTCGGCGGTCGGCAGCGGTCGGCCACGCCGGTGGTCACCTACACGCTGATCGTGATCAACGTGCTGGCTTTCGTCGTGCAGATGTCGTCGGGGACGTTGGAAAAGCAGCTGGCCCTGTGGTCACCCGCGGTGGCCGAAGGCCAGCTGTACCGCCTGGCGACCTCGGCGTTCCTGCATTACGGCGCGACGCATCTGCTGCTGAACATGTGGGCGCTGTATGTCGTAGGCCCACCGCTCGAAATATGGCTGGGACGAACACGTTTCGGCGCGCTGTACGCCCTGAGCGGGCTGGGCGGGTCGGTGCTGGTCTACCTGCTGTCGCCGCTGAGCACGGCGACCGCGGGCGCATCGGGAGCAATCTTCGGCCTGTTCGGTGCCACCTTCGTGGTGGGAAAACGGCTGGCCCTCGACGTGCGCTGGGTCGTCGCGATCATTGCGATCAATTTGGCCTTCACCTTCGTCGTTCCGGCGGTCAGCTCACAACTGATCAGCTGGCAGGGACACGTGGGCGGACTGGTCACCGGTGGGCTGGTCGCGGCGGCCTACGTCTACCCGCCGCGGGAACGCCGGAACAGGGTCCAAGTCGCTGCGACGATCGTTGTTCTGATTGTGTTGGCCGGGCTGACCTGGTGGCGCACCGCTAGTCTGCTCGCGGAGTTTTCGGCATGAGCTGGTGGGTGGCGTGCGCCGAGCGGACGTTGTCCGAATCGGTACCGGCGCCACCGGATCGGGTCCGCGATTTCTACGTGAACCTGGACAACATCAAGCGCGCGCACCCACTGATCGTGTCCGTTCAGCCGACGGACCGCCACGAAACCACGCAGGGTTATCTGCAGAGCTATCGAATTGTGGATCGAATCACGTTGGGGCCATTCGCTATTCAGATCAGCTACCGGGCGCGGCTGCACGTTCCCGACGACGGCGATGTCAGGACTGAGGCCGACCAGTCGCCGGGGGTCCACGTACGCGCGGCGGTGAGTTTCGAGGCGATTGACGCGGGCACCCGGCTCACCGAGCGAATTCGGATAACCGCGCCCCGGCCGCTGGCGGCGTTCACCATCCGCGAGGCGGTCAAGGCACATCGGGCGATGCTGTCCGGCATCCGCCGCCACTTCGAATGCCGCTCGGCGGGATAGGCGAGTACCCGTTGGCAGGTTCGCGCTGAATTGAGAGGCTGCGCGCTCCTTGAGAAACGGTTGTCACCTACGCAACGCGCTGCCTACGTCGACAACGTTGCGTTAGTGTTAGTTCACGTCAACGTTGGCAATGTATCTATACCATGTACATATCAAACATAGGAGGTCTGTCATGTCGGTGACTCAGATCGACCTCGACGACGACGCGCTGGCCGAGGTGATGCGGATTGCGGGCGTACACACCAAGAAAGAGGCCGTAAACCTCGCCATGCGCGACTACGTCGCTCGCTTTCGGCGGATCGATGCGCTGGCCAGGTCCCGCGAGCAGGCACAGAGCTGGGATTATGAGGGTTGGCTGGACGCTCGAGCTGATGAGAAGGCGGCCGGGGCTTGATCGGCTTCCTCGCGGATTCCTCCGCGGTCTGGCGGCTGCTGCGACAGCCCGACCTCGCCACGGCGTGGACCGCGCCGCTACTGAGCGGGGCCGTTGGGTCGTGTGAACCACAACGAGCCGAGTTCCGTCGATCAGCACGCAACACCGACGAGCTCGATCAGATGAACCGGACGTTTGGTGACATTTTTCCTGACGTGCCGGTGCCGAAATCCGTGTGGCGGTGGATAGATTCGGCGCAGTACCGACTGGCGGGCGCAGGAGCGGTACGTGCTTTGTCAGTAGTCGATTTGCTCATCTGCGGCACCGCCGCAGCGAGCGGACTGGTGGTCCTTCATGACGACGCCGACTACGAACTGGCACAGCGACACCTTCCCGATGTCAGAGCACGGCGCGTCACGACCAGCTGATCTCAGCGGATAGCCGCACGAGAGTACAACTGCCCTAAGTCAGCCACGAGCTAACTGCTAGTCCGCATTTCGGAGGTCTGGCGCTGATCGATCTGGCGGTTGCCATCGCCGACGGCGCAACGCCGGATGGTTCTATTCGGACTTCCACTGCGCGGTCAGCGCCGATTCGGAGAGATACTTCGTGGAGCTCCAGCCGCCGTCGACGACGATCGTCTGACCGTTGATGAAGGACCCGCCGGGGGAGCACAGGAACGCCACGGTGCTGGCGACGTCGTCGACGCTCCCCAGCCGGGTATGCGGCGTCATCTCGACGTTGATCCGTCGAAACCGCTCGTCCCGCAGCCGATCCTCGGTCATGGGTGTCTGAATGACCCCGGGAGCCACTGCGTTGCACCGTATTCCCTGCGCCCCGTATTGGCAGGCGATGTGGGTGGTCAGCGCGGTGAGGCCACCCTTGGCCGCCGAATAGGCCCCGCCGCGCATTCCGCCGACGACGGCGAACGTCGAGGTGATGTTGACGATCCCGGAGCCGGCGGGCATGTGCGGCAACACTTCGCGGGTGAGGCGAAAAGGCGCCCGCAACATCAAGTTCAGGAAGTAGTCCAGCGCCTCGTCGTCCGTCTCGTGCAGCGGCTTCGGGCTGCCCACCCCGGCGGCGTTGACCAGGAAATCGATATGACCCCAACGGGTGACCGCGACGTCGGTGATCTGCCTGGGGGCGTCGTCATCGGTCAGGTCGACGGCGTGGGTGGTCACCCGGTCCGGATCGCCAATGGCACGTGCCAGCGCGGCCAGCTTGTCGGCATTGCGTCCCGTAACCATGACCGCCATGCCCATCTCGGCAAGCCTTGTCGCGCAACCGAACCCGATCCCGCCGGTTGCCCCCGTGACGATAGCCACCTGCATCTCACTGCTCGCTTTTCATCAGTGCCGCCTTGATCTGGTGCTTGAGGACCTTGCCCGCGTCGTTCTTCGGCAGGACATCCCAGATCACCACCTGTTCGGGGACTTTGAACCGCGCCACGCCGGCGGCCTCGAGGAAGCTGCGCAATCCGGCGACGTCCGGGCCCGGCGGGTGGGTGGGTACGACGACGGCACAGGCCCGTTCCCCGGTGCGCTCGTCAGGCAGTCCGACCATCGCGATCTCGGCGATGCCTGGATGGTTGACCAGGATGTCCTCGACTTCCTTCGGTGAGATGTTTTCACCGTTGCGGATGATGACGTCCTTGGCGCGCCCGGTGATCACCAGGTAGTCGTCGTCGGCCCAGCGCCCGAGGTCTCCGGTTCGGAAATAGCCGTCGGCGTCGAAGGATCCGTCCTCGTCGTCGGGGTGCTGGTAGCCGGCCAGCATCTGCGGGCCGCGTACCAGGACCTCGCCGGACACCAGCTTGACGTCGGCGAGGCCGACCCGGCCGTCGGTCTCGGCGGCGTGGTCGGAGTCATCCGGTGAGCCTACGGTGCTGACCGGCACCTCTGTCGAGCCGTACACCCGGGTGACGACGGCAGGGTCGAAATACTCTGCGGCGCTGCGAATCAGCGACGGCGATACGGATGCGCCGCCGCACACGAACAGCTTCAGGTCGGGCAGCCTGACATCGGCTCGTTGCGCGGCGGCGAGCAGTTGCTCCAAAAATGGAGTGGCGCCGGCCATATGGCTGCAGCGCTCGGCCCGCATGAGCCGCAGCGCACCCTCGGCGTTCCACCGGTCCATCAGTACCGCGGTCGTACCCAGCAGCAGCGGGCCTTCGAACGCATAGATGGAGCCGCCGATGTGGGCGATCGGTGACGCAACCAGGAACGCGTCGCCCGGCTCGATCAGCCAGTGTTCACCGATTTGACGGATCAACGCATGAATCGAGTTATGAGTGTGCAGTACGCCTTTCGCGCGTCCGGTGGTTCCAGACGTGTACAGGATCATCCGGACGGCATCAGAATCCAGTTCGGGCAGCCGAGTTTCCGGCGTCGGATCGGTGAACAGCGACTGGAAGGCAATCTGAGTGGTATCGCAATCCCCGCGCAGCAGGACGACAGAGGGCGGCGACGCCAGCTCGGCGATCACCCGGCGCACCATCGACGGGTAGTCCTGGTTGCCGAAAAGCCAAGGAACAAAGACCATTCGGCTGTCGGAGTCATCGAGGATGAAACGCAGCTCACGATCGCGCAAGGACGGCAGGATCGGGTTGGCCACCATCCCCGCCAGCGTTGCGGCCAGGTAGATCACCGCGGCCTCGTGCCAGTTGGGCAGCATGAACGACACGACACTGTGCGGAGGCAACCGCGCGTTGAGCGCGTGTGCCAGCGTAGTTGCCTGGTGGTGCAGGGTTTCGCAATCCAGCCGCTGATCGCCGTCGACCAGCGCCACCCGGTGCGGAGTGTTCCGCGCGGCCCGGCGCAGCGCATCGGCCAGCGTTTCTCCCACCCACCAACCGCGTGCGTACGCCTCGGCGGCGCGTTCGTCGTCCCAACGGATCCATCGGCCGTCGATCAGCTTCCGGTGTGCGGCCACGGTCAGCCGCGCATCCGCCGCATCGTCATCGAGTGACGAAACCGCGACGCGGGGTGGGTGTTGAGTGTGACCTGGGCGACCCGCCCGTCGGACGCGGTGTAGGTGCGCCGCACTTGCAGGGCGGGCGTACTCGGTTCGACGTCGAGGCCGTCTGCCAGCGCCGGTGAAATGAGGACCGCCGCGATCTCTTGATGAACCTCGACGATACTGAGCCCGAAAAGATCTTCGATCAGCGGGAAAATGGGACCGTGGTGGCGCTGCAGCAGCCTGCCGACCGCGGCGAACGCCCGGTTGATGTAGTACTCGGTGCGGCACAGCGCAATACCGGCGGCCTCGGCACCTTCAGTAAGCCGGAAGCCGCGGACGGCCAGCCACTGCTCACCGCCGGCCAGCCCGGTGCGGTCCGCCAACTCGTCGTCGACGGTGACCATGGCGATGGATTCGATCGCGAACCGAGTACCGGTGGCGAACGCGAGCAGGTCGTTGATCGACATGACGTGCTGCACATAAGAATCGGCCGACGGCCGCGGCATGACAAGCGTTCCGGTGCGTGGCCGCGACGCCACCAGGTTGTCGTCGCGCAGGCGTCGCAGTGCCTCGCGAACGGTGTAGCGGCTCACCGCGAACCGCTCGCACAACTCGTGTTCGGTCGGTAACTGCGACCCCACCGGATACACACCGTCGACGATCTCTTTGCGTAACGTGCGCGCCACCTGCAGATAGCGGTGGTCGATGACCTTGGGTTCGGACAACGTTGGCGTCCTTCAGGATTCCCGGCGCAAGGCCAGTACGCTGCCGTCGGCGTCCGCGGACACATACAGGGCGCCGTCGGGCCCGGCGGCGATGCCGGCGAACGGACCCTGTGGTCCGGAGAACGGCGGCATCCCGCGCAGCGGCTTGGGTATGACCCCCGGTGGAGCACCGACCGGCAGATCCGACGCGATGGTGTGCCGGGCGCCGCCGTCGAGGTCGAATCGGACGACTTCCTGCGCACCGGCGTCGACGACATAGATGTGCCGGTCGAGCGCCAGGATGCCCTGGGGACGCTGCAGCCCGTCCAGGACTATGCCGGTGCCACCGATACCACGCACCCGACCGGCTCCGGCCTCGGAAACCAGGCAGGTTCCGTCGGCGGCGATCGTCACCCCAATCGGCTCGCTCAGACCCGAGGCCAGCACGTCGACCCGGTCGCGGCCGATCGACAGCACCCGTCCGGTTCCCAGCTCGGCCGCCACCACGGCGCCGGACGGAGCCCCCGCCACGCCATAGAGTTGGTCGAAACCAGTTGCCAGAAAATCGCTTTCACCGTCATCCGGCCGGTACCGGGCCACCTCGCCGTTGGACGTGGTGACCACGAATTCCTGTGGGCCCACGGCCGTCACACCTCGCAGGAAGCCGGGATATCCTGCGGTGAACAGCATTCCGGAGGCTCGTAGTGCGCCGTTCTCGGACAAGCAGTAGAAGTGGGTTCCGTCGGCGATGTAGAGATTGCCGCCGGCGCCGACCGACAGATCCAGCGGCCAGTTCAACCCACCTTCCAGCGTTGCGTGGGTGGTTCCGTCGGGAAGGATTTCGGTGATCTCGCCGGTGAAATTCGAGACGAACAGCCGCTCACCGGCGAAAGTCAGGTTGTCCAGACCGGGATTCAGCGTCGCCAACACCGCGCGGTCGCCGCTGCGGGGATCGATTCGCAGCACCTGCCCGGTGCGCGCCTGGGTGGAGACGAGGCAGCCGTCGGAATCGAATTTCACCGCGTCGGGAACGCCGAGGTCACCGGCCACGCATTCCGGGACGCCGCCGTCGGGATCGATGCGCCAGATCTCGTTGGCGCCCATGACCGGGAAGTACAACAACCCGTCCGGCCCGACCTCCATGGCGTTGGGTAACGGCACGTTTTCCAGCAGGACCCGCGGCTCACCACCGTCGAGGTCGAGTTCGAGCAGGCGTCCGGCTTCGCGGCATTCGCCGGCGAACAACCGGCCCCGATGAAAGGTGATCCCGTTCGCGGACGGCACGTCGTCCCGAAGCACCCGGGTGCGGCCGGCCTTGTCCCGCAGGCTGACCCGCCCGTCCATCACCTCGGTCACGTATAGGTTGCCGTCCGGGTGGAAGGCGATGTCGTCGGGTGCGACGATCTCGCCTCCCTTGGGGCTGATGGTGTCGAGTCGGCGGGTCGCCAGGTCGAGCGCGCTGATCTGGCTGCCGGTCACCTGCGCGATGTACACCCGGCCGTCCGGACCGGTGCGCAGACCGTTGGCGCCGAACAGCCGGCTGGGCGCGGTGAGCCGGGTCAGACTCCAGCCGTCGGCGACATGTGGCGGCCGCGCGGCCTGGTAGCGGCCTTGCGAGTGGGCCGTGTGGTGTCTCGGTCCGGTTCCGGCTATCACTGTTCGGACCATAGCAATCGAACGGTGGTCCAGACAATATGGCGACTGCGTTTCGAGACCGCCTTGACGCGCCGCGCCGCCTACGAGAATCATGTTCTTTCGTGGATGCACGCCGTTATCTTGTCCAGACAATTAGATGACTGACGATCTGTTGAGTTTGGCCGGACGGGTTGTGGTGGTCGCCGGTGCGGCGGGCGGCGGTATCGGCACCACCGTGACGCGCCTGGTTGCCCAGGCGGGGGCGACGGTGGTCGCGGTGAGCCGCGGGCAGGACAATCTCGACCAGCACCTGGACCCGTTGATCGCCGCGGGACTGCCCGTGCTGAAGGTGGCGGCCGATATCTCCACCGACGACGGCGTCGACACCACCATGGCGGCGGTACGGCTCGCCGACGGCGATCTGCACGGGCTGGTCAATGTCGCTGGCGGCGCCGACCCGTCGACCTGGACGCCGTCAACGCGGATCACCCGCAGCGACTGGCGCGAGCTATTCACTAGGAATCTGGAGACGATGTTCTTCATGACCCAGGCGGTGGCCGCCGAATTGCACCGCCAAAAGCGGCCGGGCTCAATCGTTTCGCTGTCCTCGATCAGCGGAATGAATACCGCGCCGTTCCATATCGCCTATGGCACCGCCAAAGCCGCGATTGTGGCGGCGACTCGCACGATGGCTCTCGAACTCGCTTGCGGCGCAACCGGAACCACCGTCCGGGTCAACGCGGTGGCACCCGGGGTCACCGAGACACCGGCTTCGCGCACCTACACCGACGAGGCCCCCGACCGCGACCGCCGTGCGATCGCGATGGGACGGCGCGGACGGCCGGATGAGGTGGCCGGCGTCATTCTGTTTCTGCTGTCCGATCTTTCGAGCTATATCACCGGACAAACCCTGCTGGTCGATGGTGGCCTGAGCCTCAAGTGGGGGCATCTGGGCGCCGACAACACCTCGCTGTTTCTCAAGGACGATTCGATTCGCGCGGCGATCAAGCGCTGGGAGGATTGAGCTGGATGACAAATTCGACGGATCTGGCCGAAACCGATGCCGAGCTGAGCGCGCCGGTCACTATCGGCGTCGAAGCCTACATTTCCGAAGACTACGTCCGCGCCGAACGGGACAAGCTGTGGCGCAGGGTATGGCAGCAGGTCGGGCGCGTCGAAGACCTGCCGAAGGTGGGCAGCTACCTGACCTACGACATTCTCGACGATTCGATCGTGGTGGTGCGCACCGCATCCGGCACCCTCAAAGCGCACCACAACGTCTGCATGCACCGCGGCCGCCGGTTGGTGGATATCCCGGCGGGCGCCAAAAGCGCATGCGGCCAGAAGAAGTCGTTCGTCTGCGGGTTTCACGGCTGGACCTACGACCGGGACGGCAACTGCATCCACATTCCCGAACAACAGGACTGGCAGGGCGCACTGACTCGAGAGAACACCCATCTGGCGCCCGTGCGCGTCGACACCTGGGGCGGTTGGATCTGGATCAACATGGATCCCGCCGCCGAGCCGTTACGCGACTATCTCGAGCCCGCCGCCACCATGCTCGACCCGTTCAACCTGCAGGACATGCGCTGCAAGTGGCGAAAGTGGCTGCATTTCCGGTGCAATTGGAAGGTCGCGATGGAAGCCTTTAACGAGACCTACCACGTCGCGACCACCCATCCGCAGTTCAACCGGTTCGGCAACTTCCGCGGCTGGGCCAGGGCGCACGGAAAACACAGCAACATCGGCTACGACGCGCCGGAAGGCCTGGAAGAAACCAAATCCAAGATCCGGCTCGGCACCGGCGCCGACGCGCGGATGTCCACGGCCGAAATGCAGCGTTACACGCTGGAGGAGACCAACGCGACCACCACCAAGACGTTGGTGGACGCGGCACTTCGGCTGGTCGACGAGCTGCCCGAGGACACACCCGCCGGTCAGGTGCTCGAGCATTGGCTGACCGCGGCGCGCCGTGACGACGCCGCCCGCGGCGTGATCTGGCCGGCCATCGATCCCGAACACCTGGCCGACAGCGGCACGGCCTGGCAGATCTTTCCTAATTTCCAGATCGGGCAGGGCCTTACCACCGCGCTGTGCTACAGCGCCCGACCGCACGGCTACCAACCCGACCAGTGCATCTTCGAAGCCTCCTGCTACGAGCTGTTCCCGAAAGGCGAAGAGCCGCAAACCGAATGGGTGTATGCGCCGCCCGACGACCCGGGCTGGCGCAGTGTGCTGCCGCAGGACTTCTCCAACATGGCCGCGGTTCAGCAGGGCATGAAATCGCTGGGCTTCCCCGGCCCCAAGCCCAACCCCTACATGGAACGCAGCACCGCCAACCTGCACCGCAATCTGGCCATGTATATGGGCACCGGTGCGCCACGCCAATTGACAACGGAGATGACGCGATGAAGGTCAATATCGGGCTGGGCGCGCACAACGCCCACGATTGGGACCGCGTGCTGGCCGGAGATTTCAGCCAGCCACCCGCCACCCCGGACTGGCGATGCGTCCAGGCCACGCTCGCGCTCGGTGATCTGGCCGAACCGCTGGGGTTCGACGGTATCTGGCTTCCGGAGCACTGTGGGACGCCGTACGGCATGACACCCAACCCGATTCAGGCGCTCAGCTACTTCGCCGGACGCACCGAGCGCGTCGGACTGGGCACCTTCGTGGTCGTCGCGCCCTGGTGGCATCCGGTCCGGCTGGCACACCAGATCGCCTATCTCGACATCCTGTCCAACGGGCGCTACACCACGATCGGGATCGGGCGCGGGGTGTCGAAAGGGGAGTTCGCCGCCGTCGGCGTCCCGCGGGAAGAAAGCCGCCAGCGTTTCAACGAAACCCTCGACATCCTGCAGTTGGCGTTGTCAGGCGAACGGTTCGGCTACGAAGGCGAGATCTTCACGGTCCCGGAGATGTCGCTGCGCCCCGAGCCGCAAACCCGTGATCTGTTCTCCCGGATCTACAGTTCGTCGTCGACGGCCGAGTCGCTGGAGATCCTCGCCCGCCGCGGCATGGTGCCGCTGTTCGTGGGCAACAAACCGATCGAGGACGCCGGCCGGGAGGTCCAGCAGGTCAACATCTTCCGCAAAGAAGAGGGCCTGCCGCCCTGCCAGCCCAAAAACGTCATGTTCATGTACTGCACCGCCAAACCCGAAGACGCCGCCAAGTCCGAGGAGTGGATCTGGACGGCGAACCGGGATGTCACGGTGCACTACGGATTCGCCGATGCGTCGAACTTCAAGGGTGTCAAAGGCTACGAAGCCTATGCGGCCCGCGAGGCCAGCGCCACCGCCGTTCTGGCCTCGTCGGTGACAGGTGACCCCAAGAGCGCTCCCAAGACGCCGGGCTATCACGCCTCCAACCTGCTGATCGGGACACCGGAGGAAATCTTCACGCGGCTGCGCGCCGCGCAGCAGGCGTGTTCGTTCTCCGAGCTGACCATCGTCCCGCAGTTCGGCACCATGCCCTACGAGGAGGCGATGGCGAGCACCCGGCTGTTCGCCGCGGAGGTGCTGCCCGCGGCGCATGAGATGGAGGCGCCGCTGCATCCGGCGGCGCTGCCCGAAAACGCCCTGGCATGACGGCCCCTGACTGCCCGCCGACACAGACGCCGCAGGATATCGACCTCCCGGCGCTGCGAGAAAAGTACCGACGCGAGCGCGAAAAACGGTTGCGGCCGGAGGGTTCCCAGCAGTACATCGAACTCGTCGACGACTTCGCGGGGTATTACGAAACCGACCCGCATTCGCCGCCGCTGGTTCGCGATCCGATCTCGGCGGACATCGACGTGGTCGTGCTGGGCGGGGGCTTCGGCGGGCTGCTGTGCGGTGCGTATCTGAAGAAGGCCGGTGTCGACGACGTCCGGATCATCGAGTTGGGCGGCGACTTCGGCGGTGTCTGGTATTGGAACCGCTACCCCGGGCTGCAGTGCGACAACGAATCCTACTGCTACATACCGCTGCTCGAAGAACTCAACTACATGCCGATCATGAAGTTCGCCGAGTGCACCGAGATCTACTAGCATTGCCGGCGCATCGGAAAGCACTACGGGCTCTACGATTCGGCGATCTTCTCTACCCAGGTGCGGGCCTTGCGGTGGGACAAGTCGATCAAGCGCTGGCGGGTCGGCACCAACCGTGACGACGACCTGCGGGCCCGTTTCGTGGTGATGGCCTCCGGACCGTTCCACCGGCCCAAGCTCCCAGGGATTCCCGGCATCAAGGATTTCAAGGGGCATAGCTTTCATAGTTCGCGGTGGGATTATGACTACACCGGGGGAGACAGCAACGGCGGCCTGGTCAAGCTCAGCGACAAGCGGGTCGCGGTGGTGGGCACCGGGGCAACCGCCGTCCAGATCATCCCCTACCTGGGCCGGTATGCCAAGCAGCTCTATGTCTTTCAGCGCACACCGTCGTCGGTGGGCCCGCGCAACAACACGGCCACCGATCCGGAGTGGGTGAAGTCGCTTCAGCCCGGCTGGCAGAAGGAACGGCAGCGCAACTTCCACGCCTGGACATTCGAGGGCATGGCCCTCGGCCAACCCGACTACGTCTGCGACTTCTGGACCGAGCTCGGCCGCAACACCGCCGCACGGGTGCTCGCGCTACCGGACCCTGCGGCGATGACCCCGGAGCGGTTCATGGCAATCCGGGAGGAAGAGGACTACAAAGTCATGGAGCGGCTGCGGCACCGGGTCTCCACCATCGTCGAAGAGCCCGAAACCGCCGAGGCGCTCAAGCCCTACTACCGGTTCCTGTGCAAGCGACCCTGCACCAACGACGAATACCTGCAGACCTTCAACCGACCCAATGTGACACTGGTCGACGTGTCGGCGACCAAAGGCGTACAGCGGGCCACCGAGAATGGGCTGGTGGCCAACGAAATTGAGTACGAGGTCGACTGCATCATCTACGCCAGCGGCTTCGAGATCACCACCGAGATCAGCCGCCGATATTCGATCGAGGCGATCGAAGGCCGCGACGGGCTGTCACTGTTCGACCACTGGCGCAACGGCTACCGGACCTTCCACGGGTTCATCAGCCGTGGCTTCCCCAACCAGTTCTTCACCGGGTTCACCCAGGTCGGCATTTCGGCGAATATCGCCGCCAACTACGAGCTGCAGGGCGAGCACATCGCCTACATCATCTCGCAGGCCCTGGCGCGTGGTGCGACGACGGTCGAGCCGACCCAAGAGGCGCAAGATGATTGGTGCCGGACCATAAGCGAGACGGCGATCGACAACAGCGCGTTCGACCTGGAATGCACGCCGGGCTACTACAACAACGAAGGTGGCGGCACCGAAGGTATCCGATCGCATCTGGGCGAGCCATATGGGCCGGGCTTTTACGCGTTCAGCGACCTGTTGGCGGCCTGGCGCGACCGAGGCGGCCTGGACGGCCTCGCCCTGGAGTCCTGATGAGTCAGCTCAGATTCGACGACCGGGTGGCCGTGATCACGGGGGGCGGCCGCGGCCTGGGCCGCACCTATGCCCTGCTGCTGGCTTCCCGGGGCGCCAATGTCGTCGTCAACGACACCGGTTCCAGTCTGAGCGGCGATGGAATGGACCCCGGCCCGGCGCACCAGGTGGTGGCTGAAATCCGGGCGGCCGGTGGCGACGCCGTCGCATCCGTCGACTCGGTGGCCACCGCCGCGGGTGGCCAGGCGATCGTCCAGACGGCGCTGGACCGCTACGGGCGGATCGACGTCCTGATCCACAACGCCGGCACGGTGCGACGAGCCTCGCTGAAGGAGATGAGCTACCGGGACTTCGATTCCGTCATCGACGTGCACTTGCGCGGGGCGTTCCATGTGGTGCGGCCGGCGTTTCCGCTGATGTGCGCGGCGCGCTACGGTCGCATCGTGCTGACGTCGTCGATCGGCGGTCTGTACGGCAATCACGGCGTGGCCAACTATGCTGCCGCCAAAGCGGGCCTGGTCGGCTTGTGCAATGCGGTGGCTCTCGAAGGCGCCCCGGAAGGAGTGCTCTGCAACGTGATCGTTCCCGCGGCCGTCACGAGAATGGCTGATGGACTGGATATGTCGGTGTACCCGCCGATGGGCGCGGACCTGGTGGCGCCCGCCGTCGGGCTGCTGACTCACGAATCGTGCCCGGTCACCGGCGAGATGCTGATCGCCGTCGCCGGCCGGATCGCCAGAGCGGTGATCGCCGAATCCCGTGGCGTGCACCGGCGGTCGTGGTCGATCGAGGACGTGACCGAATGCCTCGATGACATCCGCGACCTCGCCGACCCGCTGGTGTTTCCGGTGGTGCCCGACGGTCACGGCGAACACCTCCGGTACAGCTTCGAAATCGCCACGCGCGGCACAGGTCTGCCAGATGCCTAGCAACAGCGCGGGCCCACTGCTCGGGGTGCGGGTCGTCGATCTGACCGCAATGGTGATGGGGCCCTACTGCACCCAGATCATGGCCGACATGGGCGCCGACGTGATCAAGGTGGAACCGCCGGACGGTGATGACACCCGCTACGTTTCGGTCGGGCCAGCCCGCGGCATGAGCGGGGTCTTCGTCAACGTCAACCGGGGCAAGCGCGCCATCACCGTGGACTTGCGTTCCGAGTGTGGCAAGTCGGCACTGCGCGCGCTCGTCGAACAAGCCGACGTCTTCATCCACTCGATGCGGTCCAAAGCCATCAACCGGCTCGGCTTCGGCTATCCCGAGGTGGCCGCCATCAATCCCGGCATCGTCTACACGAACTGCTACGGATACGGGCGGCGCGGACCCAACCGGGATCTGCCGGCCTACGACGACACCATCCAGGCGGCCTGCGGTTTGCCGTTCGTCCAGGAGCAGCTGACAGGTGAGGCCAATTATGTCGGAACGATTATGGCCGACAAGGTCGCCGGTCTGACCGCGCTCTACGCCACGATGATGGCCCTGTTCCACCGGGAACGCACCGGCGAAGGGCAAGAAGTGGAGGTCGGCATGTTCGAAACGATGGCCGCTTTCATGCTGGTGGAGCACGCCAACGGCGCCATGTTCGATCCGCCGTTGGGTCCGGCGGTCTATCCCCGCACGGTGGCTCCCAATCGCCGGCCATATCGAACCAGTGACGGCTACATCGCCGCGCTGATCTACAACGACAAGCACTGGGCGGCCTTCGTCGACGCGGTGCGACCGGACTGGGCCAACGGCTGTTACGCCACGCTGGAGGGACGGGCGCGCGAGATCGACACGGTGTATGCGCTACTGGCCGAGACGATTGCCCAGCGCTCCACCGCGGAATGGCTCGAGTTGTTCCGAAAGCTGGAGATACCGGCGTCGCCGTTGTCCAGTCCCGCGGCATTATTCGACGACCCGCACCTCAACGCCGTGGGCTTCTTCGAGACGGTGGACACTGTCCATGGCCCGGTGCGCTTTCCCGGTGTGCCGACCTGGTTTTCCCGAACGCCCGGCCGGGTCGCCGGCCCGGCCCCCGAATTGGGCGCACATAACGCCGAGGTGCTCGACGAACTGGGCCTGGGCGTGGAGGCCGACATCGTCGAATGAGCCCGTCCGCGCGTGTCTTCGAAGGATCTCGGCGCCGCCCTAGCTAAGCTGGCTGGGATCACGAGGAGGGGCAGCGACGTATCGGCAGCAACGACGGCGCCGGGCGGCAATACGGTCAGGGCGCGCTAACAGCGAGCACTGAGCCGGACGGAAAACATTCCGTACCGGCACGTTCGGCACCACGACGCCGTTGGGTGGCCCCGGTGGGCCGTGCCGGACGGCGAACCGTCCCGGATCGACCCGAGCGACACCGCGGCATCCCCGCGCTGGACGGGCTGCGCGCGATCGCGGTTGCCTTGGTCCTCGCCGGGCACGGCGGCATTCCCGGCATGGGCGGCGGGTTCATCGGTGTCGACATCTTCTTCGTCCTCAGCGGATTCCTGATCACCTCGCTGCTGCTCGACGAGCTGCGGCACACCGGGCGCATCAGCTTGACCGGGTTCTGGATTCGCCGTGCTCGGCGGCTGCTGCCGGCTCTGGTGTTGATGGTGCTCACCGTCACCGCGGCACGCGAATTCCTTCCTTACCAAGCGCTAACCGGTCTGCGCAGCGACGCGATCGCCGCGTTCCTGTGGATGGCCAACTGGCGGTTCGTGGCGCAGAAGACCGACTACTTCACTCAGGGCGCCCCGCCATCACCGCTGCAGCACACCTGGTCACTCGGGGTGGAGGAGCAATTCTACATCGCCTGGCCGCTGCTGCTGATCGCGGTGACCTTGCTGTTGGCGGCCCGGGCCAAACGCTACTTCGCCAAGACCACGGTGGGCCACGTCCGGTTCGCCGCCTTCGTGATCGCGACCCTGGGCGCTCTGGGCTCGGCGGCGGCGGCCATCGTCTGCGTCTCCGCGGCAACGCGTGACCGGATCTATTTCGGCACCGACACGCGCGCCCAGGCGTTGTTAATCGGCGCCGCGGCATCGGCTCTGCTGGTTCGGGATTGGGCCGCGCTGAACCGCGGCTGGTGTCTGGTCCGCAGCCGGTGGGGGCGGCGAATGGCCCGCCTGCTGCCGATCGTCGGCGTGGCCGGGTTGGCGGCGCTGACACACTTCGCGACCGGCAGCGTCGCGGAATTCCGGCACGGTCTGCTGCTCGTCGTGGCCGTGGCCGCCGTCTTCGTGGTCGCCCCGGTGGCGCTCGAGCAGCGCGGAGCGGTGGCGAGGGTGCTGGCCTGGCGGCCGTTGGTCTGGCTGGGCGCCATTTCGTACGGCGTCTATCTGTGGCACTGGCCGATCTTCTTGACGCTCAACGGTGAACGCACCGGATGGACCGGATTCCAACTGTTCGGCGTGCGCTGCGCCGCCACCGTGGCCGTGGCCGCCGCATCATGGTGGTTGATCGAACAACCCATCCGCCGCTGGCGCCCCTCAGGTGTACCGCTGCTGCCGCTGGCCGCGGCGACTGTGGCGACCGCGGCTGCGGCGACGATGCTGGTCGTGCCCGTCGCTACCGGACCCGGTCTGCGCGAAGTTGGTCTGCCCCCGGGGGTTTCGGCGGTCGCGGCGGTATCCCCGTCGCCGCCGGGCGCGGGCCATTCGGGTCCGAATCCCGGTCCGCGAGATCCCAACCGGCCGTTCACCGTTTCGGTGTTCGGTGATTCGATCGGCTGGACCATGATGCATTACCTGCCGCCCGCACCCGGATTCCGATTCCTCGACCACACGGTCATCGGGTGCAGCCTGGTGCGCGGTACGCCGTATCGGTACATCGGCCAGACCCTGGAGCAAAGACCGGAATGCGACGGCTGGCCGAGCAGGTGGTCCACCCAGATCAGTCAGGACCAACCCGATGTCGCGCTGCTGATCATCGGCCGGTGGGAGACCGTAGACCGGGTCAACGAAGGAAAGTGGACCCACATCGGTGACCCGACCTTCGACGAATACCTCAATTTCGAGCTGCGGCGGGCTCTCAATATTGTCGGCTCCAGCGGAGTCCGGGTGATGGTGGCCACCGTCCCCTACAGCCGGGGCGGTGAGAAACCCGACGGCCGCCTGTACCCGGAGGACCAGCCCGACCGGGTCAACCAATGGAACACCATGTTGCGCAACACGGTTCGTGACCACCCGAACGTCGGGATCATCGACCTGAACAAGAAGCTGTGTCCCGACGGCGTTTACACCGCCAAGGTCGACGGCATCCAGGTGCGCAGCGACGGCGTCCACCTCACCCCGGAAGGCGTCAAGTGGCTGTTGCCCTGGCTCGAGGAGTCGCTGCGGTAGTCAGGTGCGCGGCAGCTGGGGCGGAGGTTCCATGTCGTCGGGCCGGCAATCTGTAAATGGGGGCCGGCCGCGGATTGGCTTAGAGCAGATCGGTGAATATTTCGCGGAGTTCGGGATTCCCGTACCGCTGAACATATTTGAGGGCGCTGAAGCCATCGTGTGCGATCACCGTCGGATCGGCGCCATGTTCGCGAAGTAACCGAACTATGGGAAGCTTTGCCAGCGTTGTGTTCGTCACGGCGTTGAGTAGAGGCGTTTCACCCCTATTGCTCCTGGCGTTGACGTCGGCGCCGGCATCCAGCAGGAGCCGCACTACTTCGTCGCTTTCTCCTTTAGCTGCAAAATGCAGCGGTGTGCAACCCTGCTCGTCGATGGCGTTGACGTCGGCGCCGGCGTCTAACAGCCTGCTAAAGTTGGCCAGGATGAATTCCACTATCTTGCGGTGGTTTTCGGTTTTCAACGCGGGATCCTTGAATGCCGTCGTATGGTCCAGGCCCACCGGCGCGTCAATGACGGCGTAGTGTAGCGGCGTTCGGCCCGCCCGGTCACGATCGTTTGGGTTCATCCGGCCTCCCTTGGTAGTTCGAATGCGTGGCTGAGGTTTCCTGGTGCGTCTTCGAGTTGATAAAGCTCGGGACGGTTGCAATATTCGATGAGCTGCTGGCGTGTCCAGTGCTGCTGGATCGCCGTGTCGCGAATGCGCCACCACTCCTGACCGCCGACGTGGCCAAGGTGGTAGGTGGGATCGACCGGATACCGGGCGCCGTCGGCGCCGAGGTAATACTTGCCGTCCGCGCTCTTCGGTAGGGTTCAAGATCGCATCCTCGTACTGTTTGGAAACCGGGATTAACACGTTCTCATCGGTGGCACTGACGTAATACTTGCCGTCAGGTGTCTTCCTGGCTGCTGCCTCGACAGCTTGTCGCGTTCCGACCTGACGTAGGGGCGCGATAGCAGATCCAGTCCCTCGGTGCCCAACAGTCCGGGGACCGTTCCCTCGGCCAAGAAGAGCTGCGCGCGGGCGGCCAGCAGTGGGGAGAGTTCACCCACAGCCCGCGCGGCGGTGCCGAGGGCGCTAACGGTCGGCAGGCTAGAGGCTTCGGCCGCTACCCGAAACTCTCGAATGATCGTCGCGATCCGTGCTCCGGTGGCCGTCAAACGTGCGACATCGACGACCTTCGACACCCTCGCTTATGGTCGCGGTAAACGGAATCAAGACCGCCGCAACGACCTCGGTAACTGCGACAGTCGCCCCGAGCACCGCCATCTCGTGCAGGATCTTCGAGTGCGCGTCATCGATTGCTTGCGCGTAGTCCGAACACGCCTTGCCCGCGGCATCAAACCCCTCGGCGACGGCTTTGAGCGAATCGCGCGCCATGGTGCAGTTGGGGTGGCCGCTACCGGGAACTCGGGTGACTTTTGCGCCCGCACTGACTCGATAACACCGTCGTTGGCAATATCGGCCGCCGAGCGCAGTTCACGTGCGGCCGTATGCCAGGCGTCAGCGGCCGCACGCAGCTTGTCCTGGTGGCCATTTGGCCACATTTCACCCTGCACGTATGCCTGAATGGTGTGCCACCACCCGGGAACATCATCGTGTCCGCCCTCCGCCGAAGGGATCGCCGGCACCAAGAACATCGGCTTAGCGGTGGGCGGAAACGCTGGTGCACCAGCGTTATTCATCGCTGACTGCTGATCGGCGTTTTGGTGGTTCACCGCCGTTGTGGCCAATAGATCCGAACATTGGGCTGCACCCCATGATCGTGGCGGTGGCCGCTTCCATGAGTCCGGCTCCACCAGCACGTCCGCCAACTAGCGCGTCGTATTTCAGACTCCAGGAGTGGCCGGCATTGTCGGTGCCGCCCATGCCGGCAGACCCCTTTAGCACCCCCGATAGGTGATGCACCGCAGCTGCGGCGGCGTCGTAGACCTTGCCGTAGACACGCCCGGCCTCGGCGACGATCGCAGGATCGACGTCTTGAGTCATGGCCACATCGTGGTGTTGAGCTGCGCCACCCCGGTGTAATTGCGGTGGGCCACTTCAGCGTTTCTTCGTAGGTCATCGAGACCTTCACGCATCTGCTTGTCGGCAGCCGTCCACCTTTGGTGGTATTCCAGTTCGGCGTCCGCGCCCTGGCCAAGCCAGCTGCCATGCAGCTCGGCCACACATTGATCCACGGCGGTAGCGATCTGTTCAGCACGCGCAGTGAACTTTGCCAGCCGATCGGCAAAGGCCGAGGGAGCATCCAAATCGACCGTGTAGCGCCGACTCAAACCGCCGGCCCCTTCCGATGCAGGGCCTCGAAAGCCTTCACCGCGGTGCTTTCATGGTCAAGCATCAGGTCCAGCGACTGCATCAGTAGCCGCGAGTGTTCGGACAAAATTTCCGCCGACTTCACAGCACCGGCATGCCATTCTTCCCAAGGTGGTTCGAAAGCCGAGGCCGCAACACCGGTCCACGTGGACGACAGCTCGCGCCAGTCGCAGGTGATGCTGTCCAATTCCTCTTGTAGCTCATCGGCCTGGTTTGCCAGGACCTGCGCAGCCGACGCCATAGCTTCCAACTTCATCGTCAGCTCATAACTCACCAGGCCTGCCGCCTCCTTCCATTGCGTCGAGTGACAGTTAAGCGAAGCCGCACCACGCCACACGAACGCACCTTGTCCGACCCAGGACTGGCCCGACCAAAGCTTGTAAACTCCCGCTAGTACCCGTCACGGGAGCCAACCGGCCCTCCGTTGACGCACTGGCTCCTTAATGACACCGCCACGACGCCCCCTGACCCGGCCGACACGTCACACCCGCGTCAATCAAGAACCCCGCCGGGACTGTCAACACGAGGTGATCGACGGCCACGGCCTCGGCGACATCCCGTTTGACGAGCCGCCGATACCGGTGTAAGCATTAACCCGCAAGCACCTCGGTAGGTGAGGCGTCTGCATGGATACAGGCCACTGACCCCGAACGTCGAAAGACGCCCCGGGTCAGGACAGCTCTTCCCGGCCTAAGGGTTGAGCCCAAGTGGCTTCCGGGCGTAGTCCGGATACGCTGTGCAGTGCCAAAGCTCCGACGAGAGGGGTGCGCCCAGCGATTGGCGCCGGGCGTTCTTGCCTCGTACAGGTGACCGTGATTACACCCGCGTGTGTCCTGGCCGTGAGGAGGTGAGGGCGAGATGAGTAGTCCGGGCGATAGTCCGTATCCGAAATCCGTCTTGTCCCGATCCGGCTCCGGCATTCCTGCCGCCTGAGCTTTCCCGGACTTCCGTTTCCGCGTAGGCGTTTTCACGCGGCGCTTGACCGGGCGCTCGCAGCGCCGGCGATGACGCCAGTCGATCGGGCTGCCGGCAGGAGAAAACAATGACCGCCACCACCACGAACTTTATTGCCTCACAACAGTTTACCCGCACAGCCAAAGGCCGCCGGTCGGTGCTGCGTACCGGCCGCAGGCTGTCGGGCAAGCTGAGCGCGTCCTTCACCATGACCCCACAGCAGCGAGCCGACGCATATCTGGCGCGGATGCCCATTGCGG
>NZ_MVIF01000095.1 GCF_002086675.1 Mycobacterium persicum | reverse complement strand
CACGGAGTCCGCCGGGGCCGCCGTCGCCGCCGTTGGCGCCGGTGCCGCCGGCTCCGCCGTTGCCGCCATGGCCGAACAGCCCTGCTGCGCCGCCGTTGCCGCCGTTTTGACCCGCTGCGCCGGATCCGCCGTTACCGCCGTTGCCCCACAGCCATCCGCCGGCGCCGCCGTTTTGCCCGGTCCCATTGAGTCCATTGGCGCCGTTGCCGATGATCGGGCGCCCGACGAGCCATTCGCTATCGGCATTGGCTGTCTTGAGGGCATTCTGGGCGGCGTTTTCTATCTCGGTGATCCAATACCGCATCGAGCCGCCGTTGAGCAGGTCGACAAACTGCTGGTGCAGCCACTCGTAGTCGTTGCTGAAGGCGCGCCACCGTTGGCCATGGCCGGCAAGCAGGGTGGTGATCGCCGCCGATACCTCGTCGGCGCCGGCGGGCAGTAACCCTGTGGTGGGGACGGCGGCGGCGGCGCTGGCCTCGCTAAATGCCGAACCGATAGCAGCCAAATCCGTTGCGGCGCATTCCAATGCTTGCGGCTCTATGGTCACAAATGACACGGCTCATCCTCCTGGGGTCTACGAATGTCGTTGTTGGGCAACGTGTGCGCGCCGTTGCGGCCGTTATCCGATCCCTGCTCGCGGATCTCAGCGCCGATACCGCCGCGGGTGGTTACCTCCGCGGGCGTGGCGAAACGCGATCCCACGGTCCGCGGCGCAATGGGCATCATAGGGATAGCCTCGCCGGATCCGGTTGGTTGGGCCATCACACAGCGCAGGACGGCATCGCCCATCAGGACCCGGTTCCACCTGCGCCGCTTCGCAGTTGGGTGGACAATTCCGGCTGAAATGATGCAAACCTCACCACTGTAGACATATGGCATGGCCATTGCGGACATCCTTCTACCACCTCAGCGTTGACGCGCTAAATCATCCGATGTAAGCGAACGTGACATTTTCAGAAATACGGCATTGCCCAAAGGAAACCATCAGCTATTTGGCGTATATTTCTCTGGATAGGCCTCGATATTGCACGGTGGCCCACAGTGTGTTCTTGGTTGCCGGGTTGCGGCTGGGCGGTCAGCGGGCCGAAGTTCCCCCGCAGCCCACTGCTTGTCGCTGTGGGCTTGCCCAGGCGAGGCGCCGATACGGATCACGATCACCGGCTCCTGGTCCCCGTACCTGGATCAGTGCTCGCAGACCCCCGGCGGCTCGTCAATCAGCGTCTCACCTGCGCTTTCGACGGGGCACTGCGCCCGCTGGGACTCCACTGAGTACGGCAACTTGATCAGCACCGCCCTACCGCAATTCGTAGTCGTCGAGGGCCGGACGCGACATGACATCGCGGAAGCGGGTGAACGTCCACGGCCATGCCACCGGAACGCCGCGGTCATCGAGATACCAGCTGCGGCAGCCGGTCACCCACACCGTCTTTTTCGCCGCTTCGATGCGGTCGGCTTCGAAGCGTGCCGTGGCCTCGCGACCGGCACTGATCTGGCGACACCGACCGTCGGCCAGTAGCTCGAAAAGCTGGATCAGATAAGCTATCTGAGCCTCGGCGACGTCGATCAGCGAGAAGTTGCCCACCGGCCCGTTGGGCCCGTTGAGCATGAACAGGTTGGGGAAATCGGGCAACGACACCGACAAGTAGGCGAATGGCCGTTGTGCCCACACATCGTCGAGACGCACACCGCCGCGGCCGACCACATCCATCGGGCGCAAGAAACGATCCACCCGAAAACCGGTGGCTAGCACCAGCATGTCGAGGCGATGCAGCGTTCCGTCGAAGGTGCGTACCCCGTCGGCCTCGACGCGGTCGATGCCCTCGGTGACCAGATGGGCGTTGGGCCGCTGGATCGCCTTGTAGAAGTTGCCGGAGATGATCAGCCGCTTGCACCCTGCCCGGTAGTCGGGCCGCAGCTTGTCCCGCAGTCCGGGGTCGGCGACGCTGTCCTCGAGGTTGGCGTGGGCCACCCGTTGCAGCGCCTGCAGTGCCTGCGAGTCGGCGTCGACGACCGCGTTGGCGAAGCTTTGGACGAAGTCCCGGTTCAGCTGGGCGCGCAGCCGGGTCAGCGCCGCCGGGTCGGACCGGTAGCGTGCGCGGTCGGCATCGTCGACGGGCGGGTTGTCGACTGGCAGGATCCACTGCGGGGTGCGCTGGAACAGATGCAGCTCGCGCACGACTTCGGTGATGGCGCCGGTGATCTGCACCGCCGACGAGCCGGTGCCGACCACCCCGACTCGCATGCCTGCCAGCGGCACGCTGTGGTCCCAGCGGGCGCTATGGAAGATGCTGCCACCGAATTCGTTGAGCCCGTTGATATCTGGGTAGCGCGGGTGATGCAACACGCCGGTGGCGGCGATGACGACGTCGGCCTCGTCGCGTTCGCCGGTGGATGTCTCGATGCGCCAACAACTTCCGTCGTATTCGAGGCGGCGCACCGCGTGGCCGTAGCGGACCAGTTCCTCGACGCCGTAGCGGCGTGCGACGCCCTCGAAATACGCCAGAATCTCCGGCCCGGGCGCGAACGCGTGACTCCACTCCGGGTTCGGGGCGAAGCTGTAGGTGTACAGGTGTGCCGGCACGTCGCAGGCGACGCCAGGGTAGGTGTTCTCCCGCCAGGTTCCGCCCAGCCGCCCGGCCTTCTCATACACGCTGACATCGGTGAAGCCGGCCTCGCGCAACTTGATGGCGGCCAACACCCCGGCCATGCCGGCGCCGATGATGACGAAGCGCAGGTCAGCCCGGTGCGGACTCATGGCGTGAGTACTCCGTGCACGGGCGGGACGCCATCACGCTCGCCGGCCATGGTGGCGAGCAGCTCCTCGGCGCCGTCGAGGCGCACGCAGCGTCGCGGCAGGTGTTCGAACGGGTAGCGACCAGATGCCAGCATCACCAGCGCCGCCCGGTAGGCGGTGGCGTCCACCCCGAGAGCGCCGAGGATACGCAGCTCCTTGAACACCACCAGGTCCGGCGAGAATCCGGGCGCGCCGGCTCCCATGCCCCTGGTGCCGGCGACCACGACCGTCCCGGCCGGCCGCGCGAGCGCGATCGCCTGCGCAAACGCCGTCGGCGCCTTGGCGGTGACGTCGACGACGACGTCGGCCAGCCCGCCGGTCGCCCCAGCCAGCGCCGCGACCGGGTCGTCCGTCGCGACGTCGACGGCGAGGTCAACACCGAACTCGCCGGCCAGCGCCAGCCGGTCGGCGTCACGGGGACCCACCCCGGTCAGTATGACGAATCCCGCGCCGGCTTCCTTGGCCGCCGCGGCAGCGCACAGTCCGCGGACACCCGGTCCGAGCACCGCGACGACGTTACCGGCGCCGGTGCCTGGAAGCGTTGCACCCCAGCGTATTCCGGCTCCCAGTGGATTGAATAGGGTGGCCACCGCGGGATCCAGGCCGGCCGGGACCGGCAACACCATCGAGTCGGGCGCCAGGTATTGGTATTCGGCGTAACCGCCCCACAGGCCGGGTGCGCGGTCGACGGGGATGAAGCCGTACATGTCGGCCAGACCGTGGCGTTCGCAGCGCCGGTACTCACCGGCGAGGCAGTTTGCGCACTGCCGGCACGACTGGAACACCTCGACCGCCACCCGGTCGCCGGCGGCCACGCCCCAGCGCCGGGCTGCCTGCGGCCCGATGGCCTCGATGATCCCGACGGTTTCGTGACCTGGAACGAAGGCGAAGCCGCCGCTCAGCGCCCCGGTGTACTGCTCGTGGTCGGTGCCGCACAATCCGCAGGCTTCCACCCGCACCAGCGCGTCGTCAGCGCCGATCTCCGGCACCGCAAGCTCCCGGACAACCAGGCGGCGCGGCGCCTCCAGGACCAAGGCTCGCGATGTCTGGGCGTTGGAGCTCACCGCACCCACCTCTCGATCCACCCGCGGCTAGCGGAAGCCCACGACCTCGCCGCCCCAGGCAGCTCGGAGGTGGCCGTCGAGATCGCGCGCAACGCTGTCGGTTCTGTTGATGACCAGGCAGGCCCGGTCGGCGTCGTCGTACGCCGGCCAGTCCGGCTCGCCCGCCGGCTTACCGTGCCTGGCGAAGTTGACCCACCGGGTCCGCACTCTGCCGGAGACCGCCTTGGCGGTCCTGACCCCGCCGAGCCGCAGCGTCGGGTCGTGGGGTCCGCCGAGATTGCCCCAGACATAAGGCAATTCGGTGGCGTGCGCGGCATTGACCAGTAGCAGCTTGAGCAACGGCGTCGAATAGTCGAAGCGGTAAAGATATACCGGCGCCACCCTGCGGTGTCCGTCGGCCAGCCACACCGAGGGCATCCGGAAGCCGACGTCGGTGGCGATGCTCAGCGGCCGCGCCTTGCGCCGGATGCGCGAATAGGCCTGCCCGATCTGCTCCTCGGTGGGCAATTGCAGGTCGGGCTGTTCGGCGGCGATCTGGGTGAACATCGACGTGATCGCGCGCGGAGTGATCGGCATCAGCGGCGAACGCATCAACCGGAACAGCGCCGCCTCGTGCTTGTTGGTGCCGATGATCAAAGGGACGGGATGGGAGCGGCCCTCCTGCGCCACTTTCACCGGGTAGTCGTCCAACACGTCGCCGTCAACGATCGGCACGAACGCCAGGGTGCCGGGGTTGCGGACGGGCACTTCGTCGAACACTTCTTTCGACGCGGTGATGATCGCGGTGATCGGGACATCGACCAGCCGGTCCACCTCGGAGGTGCCGATTCCGAGCTTGCCGAGAACGCACATCGCCGCCCGCTGCGCCCGGTCGCGGTCGTATACCGAGGTGGCCGGGGAGCTTTGGGCGATCGCGCGGTCGAACAGCCCCGCCGCTGCCGGGACGGCCAGCAGCGTCGTGACGATCCCGGCTCCCGCGGATTCGCCGAACAGCGTGACGTTGCCGGGATCGCCGCCGAAGCCCGCGATGTTGTCACGTACCCAGCGCAGGGCGGCCAACACGTCCCGCAGCCCGACGTTGGAGTCGAATCGTCGCGACGCGCGCAACGTTGACAGGTCGAGAAAGCCCAGCGCGCCGAGCCGGTAGTTGATCGTCACCACGACCACGTCGCCACTGGCGGCCAGCCGCCGGCCGTCGTAGAGGGGCTGACTACCCGACCCGAGCAGGTAGGCGCCGCCGTGCAGCCACACCATCACGGGCTTGCCTGCGCCCGGCCCGGCGCCCGCTGGGGCCCAGATGTTCAGCCGCAGACAGTCCTCGCTCTGAGGCGCGCCCAAATCGAGTGGCATGTTGGGAATGACCGGTTGCGGGCAGGCCGGCCCGAAGCTGACGGTGTCGGCCACCTCGGTCCATCGCTTCGGCGGCTCCGGCGCCCGAAAGCGCAGGTCGCGCAGCGGCGGCGCGGCATACCGCACGCCCTTCCAGGTAGTCGTGGTGCCGTCGTCGGTGCCCCGGACCGGGCCGTAGCTGGTTTCGACCACACGGTCGTCGATCGCCATACCCTGAAACTCCCATTCCCATGCCTGACGTCAGGTTAGCGACTGGTCGCCCATCGACTCCGATAGCCCGGCTCGCACAGTCGCGCGCGCAGTTGTGTCCAGACACCGTGTGCAGCCCTCGACCAGCCCAACGGGTGTAACCACACCCACACAACCGAGCCAACAGTCAGTGCGAAAGTTGGCCCGACCCAGCAACCGGCGCACACGTCACGCTAGAACCCGACCGCCTGGCCATCGCGTCGGGGATCGCTGGCGGCCAGGTAGCCGTCGTCCAGGCACCAGATCGCTTGGCAGCTACCGAATTGGTTGTAGTCGTCGACCGTGACGAACTCATGCCCACGCCGAGCCAGCTCATCAATGGTTGCCGCGGGAAAGCCATCTTCCACGGTGACCTGCATACCTTGCACCACCCGGAAACGCGGACCGTCGCAAGCAGCTTGGGGATTCTGATCGAAGTCAACGATTCGAACAACGACTTGGGTTTGGCCCTGTGGCTGCATGGTGCCACCCATGACCCCGAAGCTCATGACGGGTCGGCCGTCCTTGGTCACGAACCCGGGCACGATGGTGTGGTAGGGCCGCTTCCCGGGTCCCACCTGGTTTGGGTGCCCTTTCGCCGCAACGAAATTCGCGCCCCGATTATGCAGAGAGATGCCGGTGCCGGGGATCACCACGCCAGAACCGAAGCCCATGTTGTTCGATTGGATCATCGACACCATCATCCCATTGCTGTCCGCAGCCGTGAGGTAAACCGTGCCACCGGTTGGCATGCCGGCTTCAAACGACTGCGCCCGCTGCATGTCAATCTGTGCCGCCCTACCGGCCAAGTAATCCTCATTGAGGAGTTGTGCTGGGGTGAGCCGCATGTAGTCGGGGTCGCCGACGTAGGCCAGCGCATCGGCGAAGGCCAGTTTGATCGCCTCGATCTGGACATGCACGCTGTCTGCTGAATCGACACCCAACGCAGCCATGTCGAAGTGCTGCAGAATACCCAAAGCGATCAGCGCGACGATGCCCTGACCGTTCGGCGGAATCTCATGGACCCGGTAGCCCCGGTAATCATGGCTGATCGGTGTCACCCAGTCCGCCCGATGGGCGGAAAGGTCTTCCACTGTCATCACTCCACCGTGCGACTTTGCGTGTCTCGCAATGATTTCCGCTAGCCCACCCTGGTAGAACGCAACCCCGTTGCTGGTCGCGATCTCTTCCAAAGTGCGCGCGTGGTCGGGCAACCGGAAGACCTCGCCGGCCCGGGGCGCCCGCCCGTTCGGCAGGAACGCCTCACCGAAGCCAGGCTGACCAGCCAGTAACGCCACCTGAGCCGCCCACTGTCTGGCGATCGTCGGGGAGACGAGAAACCCGTTGCGCCCGTAGTGGATTGCGGGCTCGAAAAGAGCGGCGAACGGCAGCTTCCCAAATCGCTTGTGTAATTCAGCCCACGCCGACACCGCCCCGGGTACGGTTACCGAATTCCAGCCCAAGCTCGGTACCTCTTGCCCGCCAAAATACTCCGGCGTCCACCCGGCAGGTGAGCGACCTGAGGCGTTCAGGCCATGTAACTGCCCACCGTCCCACACGATCGCGAAAGCATCTGAACCGATGCCGTTAGAAACTGGTTCCACCAGGGTCAGCGTGATCGCGGTGGCCAGGACAGCATCAACGGCGTTACCACCCTGGGCCAACATTCGCAACCCGGCCTGCGCCGCGAGTGGCTGCGAGGCACACACGACGTTGCGTGCCAGCACCGGCGTGCGGGGCCACGCGTACGGAAGTTCCCAGGACGGAGACACCGTCACTCCCCAACCCCTCGTTCGTCGACCGGATTACTTCGCGTGACAATCAACGGATCGGTGTTGGTGAACGGGAATTGCGGCAGGTCGTCGATATGGGTGTTGAACGTGGCCGCAAGGACCTCCCGCGAATACGCGCTGATCGACGCGCGGTACCCGATATCCCCCGGGGTGGGCTGGTCGAAAAAGATCGTGAAGTGGATGTCGGGCGCATCGACGACCTCGATGTGGTGTGGGTAGGCGCGTGGAACGAAGTACACGTCGCCCTGGTTGAGGTAATAGGTGTCGAGCGATCCATCGGGATCCATGATCGTCATTCGCGCCGAACCTGCTTTCACGTAACCCATCTCGGCGGTAATGGGGTGCCAGTGCGGTTCGCGCATTCCGTCCTCGCGCACCCGCAGCGAATACATGGACAGGTCCTTCAACGCCGGCCAGAATTGCACGCGCGCCAGCCGTGCCGACCCGACAGCAAGCCCGACCGGCGGGCTCTGCGCCTCGACAGAGAACTTGTGCGGATCGTTGAACCAGGCGTTAGAAGGAACATTCGGCTCACCGATCCGTGCGGCCAACGGGCGATCAATGGTCTCGCGGCGCAGTGCGGCGAAGTCCGACGCCGGCAGGTCGTAGGTATTGCCCAGCACCGCATCGGTCATCGCTCCGAACGCCGCGCCCAGACCGAAATCCTCCGGCCGCTCACTGCGAAACGCGATGATGAACTCCGCAACATCCTCGCCGATATTTTCGATATGGTGCAGCGATCCCGAATCGATGTGGAACATGTCTCCGGCACTGACGGTAAAACTCGCGAACTGGCTGTAGGTGTCAAGGACGGAAACCAGCGACGTTCCCGAGACGCAATAGGTCAACTCGTTGGTATTGGCATGCCAATGCGGCGTGCGCATCACGCCCGGATTGATGACCACCCGTTTGATGGACATTCCGCGCAGTATCGGAAAGTTGTCGGCCGTCAGGCGTCGGATCGAGCCCAGGTCTGACTCCTCGACGACCTCACCGTCAACCAGGGATGCCGCATGCCGGCAACGATCTGAAGTTGTCACGTGAGTTCCTCCCATTTCGCTTGGATCGCTTTGGCCTGATGCCGGCCTCTTGATCGAGACATCGCAGCTGCGGGGTGCGCTGGCCAGCACCACGACCCCGTAGCGACCCCGTAGCGCAGCAAAAGCAATGAATGAACAATGCTTTGCCGTTGTTCTGCCGGGACGCCTCGACGTGGCCGGCTGACACAACTATGACGGGTGAAGCTGAAAGATATATGTGGTTTATATTCGCCTTCCTGTTAGTTTGCTGATCGACAGCCTATGCGTTCAGCTTGAGCCCGTCATTGCTGGGTTAAATTTATGAGCTGATGTGTGCCGCCGGCTCGTGTGTCCCATGCAGCGGAATCGCATGGCGTAATTGCCATCTCAAGCCGCTACTCTCGCAGTATAACCGATAACAGATGCATGCCCAAATGCCTACTAACTCACGGTTTTGCTTCCCGAAATGAGCCGGGTTATCAATGCGTCTCTAACACTTTTGATAGTTGAGATATATCAATTCATTGAAAAACGCGATCAGCAGATCGGCGTTACCCCTCTATACTGCGGCAGTAGACATGCTCGCTGCGTCAAAGCAATTCCATGAGATGCGGCCGGATCGGGCGGTCCAATCGTCGCTGCGGCTTCAACGGACACCGAAGAATGGCCACCTAACTGCGGTAATTGTCTCGGCCAGCCGACGATGTCATCGGTAGGACCACGGCCTCCAAGTCAAACGGCCTGCCCGAAATGTCGACGTCAGTTAGGTAACACCAGGTGAAGATTAACTTTTTAGTCAAGCAGCTACAGCCCGGCGCCATCATTGCGCTCGCGACCCGCGCGAGCACGTGGGCGATAACCAGGATCGCATCCGAAGCAGTCAGCCAGCACGGTTGGGCAACGGTGAATGCATTGGTAGTTCAGCAGTTGATCGGAACCCTGCACGGACCAAGCTCATGTATCTTTCCAGGCAGTATTGTCGACTTCTCCCACACGGATATGGGGATGGATGACGATCGATGAGAACCTGGGCTACAGGACGGGTCGAGGCTATACACCGGCATCAATATTTGCCAACTCCATTTAACTGCTCGATGTTGTGGCGCGCAATATCCGTTATAAACCCGGTTTCAAGATAGTTCTTGTGCGCTGTTTGATATTTTCTGACAAGTCTGGCGCGACCCCTCCACGACAACCGCGAGAACGTCCAAGCACGCCGGTCCTGTCCGGCTGAGGCCGTACCTGCCGACGTTCATCCTTCGCCCGTTGTCCTGGGCGCACTCCCGATTCCAGCGAAGACACGCCAGATGTCGTGAAATGGGCTCGTCTTGACATTGTGGGCAGACTTCGGCTCACCAGCAGCCTGCGAGAAATTCGACCCCAGCCGCCAGGGGATCTCCGGTTAAGGTTGCGCACAAGCACCGATGCGGAGGGCAGCCCCGGTCCGAAGATGAACACCGAATTCACGCTCACCCAGAAGCGCGCGCTGGCGGTCCTCACGCTGGTCGCCCTGCTGTTCGGCGCCTACTTCTTGCGTGACTATTTCGTGCTCATCGTGGTTGCGGCGGTGGGCGCCTATCTGTTCACCCCACTGTTCACCTGGTTCAACAAGCGGCTGAGCACCGGCTTGTCGGCAACGTGCACGGTGTTGACGGCATTGGCCATTGTTTTCATTCCGGTGGCGCTGTTGGTGGTGCTGGCCGTCGTCCAGGTCGCCCGGATGGTCGACAACGTTGCCGAGTGGTTCAAGACCACCGATCCCAGCGAACTCGGCGACAAGGTGTTGCACCTGGTCAACGACCTGCTGGCCCGGGTGCCGTTTCTGCATGTGACCGTGACTCCCGAGATGTTGCGCAACACGATGATCTCGGCGGCTCGCACCGTTGGCACCTGGTTGCTGCATGTCTTGCAGGGCGCGGCCGGAAGCCTCGCCGGCGCGGTCACGTCGGCCATCATCTTTCTGTATGTTTTCGTGGCGCTACTGCTGAACCGGGACAGATTAAGGACGCTGATCGGCCAGCTCAACCCGCTGGGCGAGGAAGTCACCGATTTGTACCTGCGCAAGATGGGCTCGATGGTGCGCGGCACCGTCAACGGCCAGTTCGTCATCGCCCTGTGCCAAGGAGTGGCCGGCGCCGCGTCCATCTACCTCGCCGGATTTCACCACGGGTTCTTCATCTTCGCGATCGTGTTGACCGCGCTGTCGATCATTCCGCTGGGTGGCGGGATCGTGACGATCCCGTTTGGCATCGGGATGATCTTCTACGGCAACATCGCCGGCGGCGTGTTCGTGGTGCTGTGGCACCTGCTGGTAGTCACCAACATCGACAACTTGTTGCGACCGATCCTGGTTCCGCGCGACGCCCGGCTGAACTCCGCGCTCATGTTGCTCTCGGTGTTCGCCGGCATCGGCATGTTCGGACCGTGGGGCATCATCATCGGTCCGGTGCTGATGATCCTCATCGTCACCACCATCGACGTCTACCTGGCGGTCTACAAGGGAGTCGAACTCAAACAGCACCACGACCCACCCACCCGTCGCAAGTGGCTTTCGCGCCGCACCGGGAACACCCCGGCCGGCGCGGCTACCGACTCAGCCGCTCAGTGAGGAACTCGACCACCCGCTTGCGGGCTTCGTAAGCCGCCTGACCGTCGACCTCGCGGACCTCGTCGGTGAGCACCGAATGCGCCATCCGGCTGAAGCCGTCCGCATTGCCCGGGCTGGAGTCGATCTCGATCACCTCGAACGCGTCGCCGAGTCGCTGCTTGAGCGTGGCGAACCGTTCCCGCGGCGCCATTTTGTCCTCGCTGAAACGCAACCCCATGGCGCACAAGCCGTCGTTGGCGCAGCGGTCGGCGACGACTCGAAGTTCGGATTCACTCAGCCCGGGGTCGCGACGCTGCGCGGGCGTCAGCGGCAATGGCACCGAGGGCTGGCTGAGCACCGGGGCGAGCACGCTGTCGTCGACGGCGGCGGCCAGCGCGAAGCCGCCGGTGAAACACTGGCCGATCACGCCGACACCCTTACCAGGGGTCGACGCGTTGAGGTCGCGCGCCAGCGCGCGAAGAAACTGCGACACCGGGCGCTGCTTGTTGGTGGCCATCGCCGCGAATTCCCGGGCCACACACGCCCGGCTGATCGTGGCCGCCACGTAGCCGGCCGACACCGCCTTGCCCGGCTCACCGAACAGCGACGGTATGGCCACGGTGAACCCGTTGTCCACCAAGTGATTACCCAGGCCCAGCACCCCGGGATGAATGCCCGGGATCTCCGGGATCAGCACCACGCCGGGGCCGGAGCCCCTGCGATAGACCTGGTGTGTGTAGCCGCCGCCGGTGAATGGCGACGCCGACCACCCGGACAGGTCTGCCTCGGGTCCGCTCAAGCTACGTCCCTCCTATCGGCTCGCCGGCAGGGGCGGCTGGGATTGCGTCGCCGTCGCCAGCGTACGGAACTCCTCGGCGCTGCCGGCTCCGGTGATCGCGACCTGGGTGGGACCGGCGGGGCTGGCCAGCCTGGTGGTCCACACCGGCTCGAGGGCGCCGTTCTTGTCGGCACCTTGATACACGACCCAGCTCGTTCCGCCCACGTCGACCGTCCCGGTGGGGTACATGCCCGGATGGATGGAACCGACCAGCTTGTCCTCGTCCGCATTGCTCTGGGTCAGGCTGAGGTACCTCCCCGTCGGGCTGATGTATCCCACGGTCGAGGTGGCTGCATGGAGCCGCTGACCGGCCGACGTATCGGTCCGGCCGTTCTCGATGCCGCCACGACCACCGGAGTTGGATTGCCATCCCGTCGGCAATACCGGCAGCCTGACCGGGAACCCCAGTGTCGCAGCGTCTGCCCCTAGTGCCGTCGCCGCGTCGTAGGACGGGATCCGTCCCCGGGTCGTTCCGCCCGGTTGCAACGAACACATCCCGACCATGCCGGCCAGCAGAATGCAGCCGATCACCAGCGGCATCAGCGACCAGAACATGTCGCGACCGTCGTGCAGCAACCGTGGTTTGGCCGGCTTCGGGGCCGGCTGCGGCTCAACAGTCACCTGGCCAGTATCCCAGCTCGTGTCGCGCGATTCGCTTCTGGGACAATCAGCAACCATGACTGCACAGGGATCCGGTTCGTCGCCGGCGACGGTTGCGAAAACCGACCCTTCGCCCACCCGGCCGCCGCGCGGCGAAGCTCCGGACCGCAACCTGGCCCTCGAGTTGGTGCGGGTCACCGAGGCCGGCGCCATGGCCGCCGGGCGCTGGGTGGGCCGCGGGGACAAGGAGGGCGGCGACGGCGCGGCGGTCGACGCGATCCGCGAGCTGGTGAACTCGGTCTCGATGCGCGGGGTCGTAGTGATCGGCGAGGGCGAAAAAGACGATGCGCCGATGCTCTACAACGGCGAAGAAGTCGGCAACGGCGACGGCCCGGAATGCGACTTCGCCGTCGACCCGATCGACGGCACCACGCTGATGAGCAAAGGCATGCCCAACGCCATTTCAGTACTGGCGGTGGCCGACCGAGGTGCGATGTTCGACCCGTCGGCGGTGTTCTACATGAACAAGATCGCCGTCGGCCCCGACGCCGCACACGTGCTGGACATCACCGCCCCGATTTCGGAAAACATCCGGGCCGTGGCCAAGGTCAAGGAGTTGTCGGTGCGCGACATGACGGTGTGCATCCTGGACCGTCCACGGCACGCGCAGCTGATCCACGACGTGCGCGCCACCGGGGCGCGGATCCGGCTGATCACCGACGGCGATGTCGCCGGCGCGATTTCAGCGTGCCGGCCCGAGTCGGGTACCGACATGCTGGCCGGCATCGGCGGCACCCCGGAGGGCATCATCGCCGCCGCCGCGATCCGGTGCATGGGCGGGGCGATCCAGGCCCAGCTGGCGCCCAAGGACGAGGCCGAGCGGCGCAAGGCGCTCGACGCCGGCTACGACCTCGACCAGGTGCTGACCACCAGAGACCTGGTCGCCGGCGAGAACGTCTTCTTCTGCGCCACCGGGGTCACCGACGGCGACCTACTCAAGGGTGTGCGCTACTACCCCGGCGGCTGCACCACCCAGTCGATCGTGATGCGGTCGAAGTCGGGCACGGTGCGGATGATCGAGGCCTACCACCGGCTTTCGAAGCTCAACGAATACTCGGCCATCGACTTCACCGGCGACACCAATGCCGCCTACCCTCTGCCGTAACCGTTCCCCACAATCAAGGATCTGATCAATGGCCGACAGTGCCTCTGAGAACGACACCGACTACCGCATCGAACACGACACCATGGGCGAGGTCCGGGTGCCGGCGAAAGCGTTGTGGCGCGCACAAACCCAGCGTGCGGTGGAGAACTTCCCGATCTCGGGGCGGGGCCTGGAGCGCGCCCAGATCCGTGCCCTGGGGCTGTTGAAAGGCGCGTGCGCGCACGTCAACAAGGACCTGGGGTTGCTGGCGCCGGAAAAGGCCGACGCCATCATCGCCGCCGCAGCCGAGATCGCCGACGGTCGACACGACGACCAGTTCCCCATCGACGTCTTCCAAACGGGTTCGGGCACCAGCTCCAACATGAACACCAACGAGGTGATCGCGAGCATCGCCGCCGCCAACGGGGTCACGGTGCACCCCAACGACGACGTCAACATGTCGCAGTCGTCCAACGACACCTTCCCGACCGCAACCCATATCGCGGCGACCGAGGCCGCGGTCTCTCATCTCATCCCGGCCCTGCAGGTGTTGCACGATGCGCTGGCGGCCAAGGCTCTGGAGTGGCAGACGGTGGTGAAGTCGGGCCGGACCCACCTGATGGATGCCGTCCCGATCACCCTCGGCCAGGAGTTCAGCGGATATGCCCGTCAGATCGAGGCCGGCATCGAAAGAGTGCGCGCCACCCTGCCTCGGCTGGGCGAACTGGCCATCGGCGGCACCGCCGTCGGCACCGGCCTCAACGCGCCCGAGGGCTTCGGTGTCAAGGTGGTCTCGGTACTGGTGGACCAGACCGGCCTGTCCGAATTGCGTACGGCGGCAAACTCTTTCGAAGCCCAAGCCGCGCGGGACGGATTGGTCGAGGCATCCGGCGCGCTGCGCACCATCGCGGTGTCACTGACCAAGATCGCCAACGACATTCGCTGGATGGGATCCGGCCCGTTGACCGGGCTGGCCGAAATCCGGCTGCCGGATCTGCAGCCGGGCAGCTCCATCATGCCGGGCAAGGTGAATCCGGTTATCCCGGAGGCGGTTACCCAGGTTGCCGCGCAGGTGATCGGCAATGACGCCGCGGTGGCCTGGGGCGGCGCCAACGGCGCCTTCGAACTCAACGTCTACATCCCGATGATGGCCCGCAACATCCTCGAGTCGTTCAAGCTGCTGACCAACGTCTCAAAGTTGTTCGCGCAGCGCTGCATCACCGGGCTGACCGCCAACGTCGAGCACCTGCGTGAGCTGGCTGAGTCGTCACCGTCGATCGTGACACCGCTGAACTCGGCGATCGGTTACGAGGAGGCGGCCGCCGTCGCCAAGCAGGCACTCAAGGAGCGAAAGACGATCCGCCAGACCGTCATCGATCGCGGCCTGGTGGGCGCCAAACTCTCGATCGAGGAGCTTGACCGCCGCCTGGACGTGTTGGCGATGGCCAAGGTCGAAGCGGCCGACGACTAGACCGGCCGATGCCGGCGTCACGCGGCTGCCTCCGCTGAGGTAGCCCACAGAAGCGAGGATGGTTAGCAGATGACGGCTCCCCCGGGCGGCCCTTACGGTCAAGATCCGAATCAGTATGGGCAGCAACCTTATTGGGGTGGCCAGCCGCCGGGCGGCGGCTCGTATCCGTACCCGCCGGGTGGCCCGTACGCCAACCCTCAAGGGACCGATCCCTACGGCGCGGCGCCCTATCAGCCCCAGCAGTATCCGCAACCCGGCCAGCAGTATCCGCCCGGCTGGGCCCCGGGCCAGTATCCGCCCGGACCACCGCCGAAGCCGCCCGGCTCGAAGATGCCGTGGCTGATCCTCGCCGGCGTCGCGCTGGTGGGGGTGATCGCGCTGGTAATCGTTCTGGTGGTGGTGCTCAACCATCGCGACAGCTCGACCACGGCCAGTTCCCCGGGACCGTCGGCGACGACGAGCGCCCCGACCTCTCCGCCCAACGGTTCTCAGCAGACCGCGACCGACTGCACGCCCAACGTGTCCGGTGGCGACAAACCCGACGACGGCACGATCAGCGCCGGCAAACTGTCGTTCCCTTCCAGCGTGGCACCCGGCTGGGCGCCGTTCTCCGACGACCAGAGCCCTAACCTGATCGAGGCCGTTGGTGTCGGCCAAGAGGTGCCCGGCGCCAGCCAGTGGATGATGCAGGCCGAAGTCGCCATCACCAACTTCGTCTCCAGCATGGACGTCGGCAAACAAGCATCGAAGCTGATGCAATGTGTGGCCAGCGGCCCGGGCTATTCGCAGTCCCAGCCCACCCTGGGGCCGACGAAGACGTCGTCGATCACGGTCGACGGAGTCAAGGCGGCCCGGGTGGACGCCGACATCACGATTGCCGACACCTCACGCCACGTGAAGGGTGACACCGTCACCATTGTCGCGGTCGACACCAAACCGGTCACTATCTTCATGGGCGCCACACCCATCGGCGACGCCGGCTCGGCGGCAACGATCAGCAAGGTCATCGCCGCGCTGAAGGTGTCGAAATCGTGACGAATCGCGCCCGCGCGTCCATACTTCCGATATGGCTCGACCGATAAGCAAGTGCTGCCTCGCCTTGGCGGCGGTCTTGACGGTATTAACCTCGGCCTGGGCGGTCATCTCGGTCCCCGCGGCCGCGGTGCCGGCGACACCCAGCGGCGAGATTTGGCAATGGGCACTGGGAAAAAACATGCTGACCGACCCGACGTTGCGGGACTACCTCAACTCGGCGCCCGGCGGACCCGGACGGGTTTGTTACGGCGACCCAAAGCTTTGTCAACAGTCAACCCCGGACCCGCAGGATATCCGCGCGCTGACCGATGTCGTCCGGGTGCCCAACGAGGGGTTCGGGCTGGTTCCTGACGAACACGCCACCGTGGTGGGCGTCGTGTTGTACAACGACATCCGCGAACAGAAATACCTCTACCGGGGCAAACTCCCCGAAGGATGGACCTGGGACAGTACCGCCACCGACGTCGGAGCCGTCTTCGGCGCGCCCAACATGGTGGCCGGCTTCGAGCAGCAGCCCTACATTCCGATCGCGTTCAAATATCAGACAGCCGATCATCTCTACGATCTGCGGGTTGATTTCGCCGCCACCACAGCCGATGAGCTGCCCGGCGCACACATGCGCACCATCGCGGTCAGCCAGGCGCCGGGCGCCCCCGCCAGCCAGACCGCGGCATCGACGAGTTCGCCCGCACCGGCGTCGACGTCGTCGGCGGCTCGTCCGCCGACCGCCCCCCCAACGCCTAGCTGAGTGGTCGCAGTCGCCCACTAAGCATCGCCGACTGGTGCCGAAATGTGCGTGGCTTCAGAGCGGCCACGCAGCACCGTGGAATAGCACTCGGCCCAGCGTCTACGCTCGTCCTCGGCCGCGCGCTCGACGGCCGCCGCCGAGCTCAGGATGCGCCGGTCCGATGTTTTGGCGAGATCGGCCAGCCGCGCGGCTTCATTGACGGCGTCGCCGATAACGGTGTACTCGTGCCGTTTTTGGGCGCCGATATTGCCGGCAAACACCCGTCCTGCCGACACGCCGATCCCGAAGTCGACCACGGGCAGCTCACGTAATCGGCTCGCCAGCGCACGTGCCGTCGCCAGCGCCGCCGACGCCGGTTTGCTCGTGCGCAGCGGCGCTCCGAAGATCGCCAGCGCCGCATCACCCTCGAATTTGTTGACCAGGCCCTGATATTCGTCCACAGCGTCCACGACTATCCGGAAGAAGTCGTTGAGCACGTGAGCCACCTCTTGCGGCGGACGATTTTCGGCCAGCTGCGTCGAACCCACCAGGTCGATGTAGAGGACTGCGGCCTCCACCACGTCGCCCGACAGTGACGAGCCCTCTTCGATGGCCCGGCGGGCCACGTCGGTGCCGACGTAGCGGCCGAACAGGTCACGCAGCCGCTCCCGTTCCTCGAGCCCGGCGACCATCCGGTTGAATCCGGTTTGCAGTCGCCCTATTTGGGAACGTTCGTAGGCGCCGACGTAGGTGGCGATGTTGCCGTGTTCGACCTGCGCCATCGCGTCAACGATCTCGTCGAGCGGATCGGAAATGGATCGCGACGTCAGGATCATCGTCGGCAGCCCAAGCAGCAGCGCTGCCAGCGACACCACCAAGATGGGCACGTCCAGCGATGCCGTCTCCTGAATCAGCCAGCCATAGGACCGCAGCACGACAAAGGCGGCGATCACCCCGATGGGGATCGCGCTGCACAATAACCACAACAGGACCAGTCGCGCCAACACGCCGGGGACCGTCAGGCGCGGCTGACATCCTCGGGTGGCCACTCCCATGATCGGCCGCAGGGTGCGTTGTGCGAGCAGCAATCCGGTGCCCGCGGCGGCGGGTCCACCTAGCAGCACACCGAACAGAATGGGCAGCAATATCTTGGCGCCATCAGCATGATTGATCAGCATCAGCACCGAGCCAGACGCTGACCAAGCACCTATCAGGATGGCCGACTGGCGGCCGCCAAGTTTGATCGCGGCCTCTCGCTGCCGCGGGGTGGGCTCGTCGCCCGGGACGAACCACCGCAGCGTGGGAGCCAGGAGGAGGGCGCCACCCACCGCGACGCCGACCGTCCCCAACACGACCAACACCGATACCAACGCCATGTTCTTCTCGGCGAAGTCGACGTAGGTGTGGCCTCTCAGCGGAATCAAGACGGCCGAGGCGTCGAGGACTGCGAGGACGTAGGCGATGGCGAGGCCGAGCGCATAGTGAGCCAACAACCTGCGGGCGCTGGGTGGATGCGCTTCGGCTGCGGAGGCGCGAGCGCTACGCACCGTTGTTCGGCCCACCCGAGTTTTGGCCGGGAATGTCGGTGATCGGGAAGTTGGGCATCGGCTTGGGCGAGGGGGTGTTGGGCAACGACGGGATGTCGGCGGCCGGGATGTCGTGCAGTTCGTTGACGGGTGGCCCGTTCTCCCTGCTGCCGTAGCTGCTCCCGGGCGCGCGCGGCCCGAGCAGCTCACTGACCGTCACCAGCCGGTAGCCGTTGGCCTTGAGCACCGGGATGAACTGGTACACCAGGTCGACGGTGCTGGAGTAAGTGTCGTGGAACAGCACCACCGAGCCCGGCTTGATCTGGCTCATCAGCAAGAGCCGGGTAGCCGCCGTGTTGGAGTCGTTGGCCCAGTCGAAAGGAATGACGTCCCAAAGGATTTCGGCTTGGCCGAAGGTTGCGGCGGTTCGCCGCACCGCGTCGTTGGACAGACCGCCCGCCGGACGGTACAGCGTGGGTGTGCGGCCGGTGGCCGCGGTGATGGCGTCGTTGGCCCTGGCGAACTGGCCGGCGATGTCCTCGGGAGGGATCGTCGTCATGTTCGGGTGTTCCCAGGTGTGGCTGCCAATCTCCATGCCGGCGTCGGCGATGCGTTTGGCGCCCGCCGGGTTGGCCGCCACCTTGTTGCCGATCAGGAAGAACGTCGCTTTGGCGTCGTTGTCTTTCAGGATCTGCAGCAGCCGGTCGGTGTACGGTCCCGGCCCGTCATCGAAGGTCAGCGCCACACACTTGGCCACCGAACAATTGAGGTTGTCCGCGCGGGTGACGTGACCGGTCAGCCCGCCGATCACCAGCACCGCGACGGCCGCCCCGACACCTATGACCGTGCGCCAGTAACGCCAGGCCTGGTTGTCGGGTCGTTTGGGCACCTAGGAAGTTTACCGGGCGTCGAGTGTGCGCTCGGGGCGTCGAGCGGGTGCTCAAGGCGAAATCCGCCGAATTTCGCCGCCCTGGACACACAACCGCAGCCCAGGACGCACGCTCGATGATCCCGGCGTAACACCCGTCAGCGTGGCCCGGTGATTTCTTCCAGCATCTCGGTGACCAGTGCGGCGATCGGGGACCGCTCACTGCGCAGCAGCGTGATGTGGGCGAACAGCGGATGACCCTTGAGCTTCTCGATCACCGCGACGATCCCGTCGTGGCGGCCGACCCGCAGATTGTCGCGCTGCGCGATGTCATGGGTCAACACCACCCGCGACCCGGTGCCCAGCCGGGACAGCACCGTCAGCAGCACGTTGCGTTCCAGCGATTGGGCCTCGTCGACGATGACGAACGAGTCGTGCAATGAGCGGCCCCGAATGTGGGTCAGCGGCAGCACCTCGAGCATCCCCCGGGACAGGACCTCGTCCAGCACCGCGGGGCTGGCCAGCCCTTCGAGCGTGTCGAAGACGGCCTGGGCCCAGGGGCCCATCTTGTCGCTCTCGCTGCCAGGCAGGTAGCCCAGCTCCTGGCCGCCGACGGCATACAGCGGGCGGAAGACGACCACCTTGCGGTGGGTCCGGCGCTCCAGCACGGCCTCCAGGCCCGCACACAACGCCAGCGCCGACTTTCCGGTGCCGGCCTTACCACCCAACGAGACGATGCCCACCGACTCGTCGAGCAGCAGGTCGAGCGCTACCCGTTGCTCGGCGGACCGGCCGCGCAGCCCGAACACTTCGCGGTCACCGCGAACCAGCTGGACGCGTTTGGCCGGGTTCACCCGGCCCAGCGCATGCGAACTACCGCCCAGCAGCCGAATCCCGGTGTGGCAGGGCAGGTCCCGGGCTTCGGCCAGGTCGATTTCGCCATCGGCGAACAGAGCGGCGATCTCCTCGGCAGCGGTTTCGATCTCGCGCATCCCCGACCATCCGGAGGCGACTACGTCCTGTGCGTGGTACTCGTCGGCTGGCAGGCCCACCGCGGCGGCCTTGACCCGCAGGGGGATGTCCTTGCTGACCAACGTGACGCGCCTGCCCTCGGCGGCGAGGTTGGCAGCACAGCTCAAGATCCGGGAGTCGTTGCTGTCGGTCCGGAAGCCGGCGGGCAGCACCGCCGGGTCGCTGTGGTTGAGTTCGACGTGCAGCGTACCGCCTTGGGCACCAACGGGAATGGGCTGATCCAGCCGTCCGTGCTCCAGCCGGAGGTCATCGAACAAGCGCAGCGCCTGGCGGGCGAACCAGCCCAGCTCGTGGTGATGGCGTTTGGCTTCCAATTCGCTGATCACCACTAGCGGAACCACCACCTCGTGTTCGGCGAACCGACTGCACGCCCAGGGATCGGACAGCAGCACAGAGGTGTCGAGCACATACGTCCGGATATCGGTCACGAAACGCTCCTCGAGCGAATGACGCTCGCGCGAACCCACACGAGCGTGTCGGCGCGGGCCGCGGCACCAGGACCGAGGCCGGTCCTGCCGTTGTAGTGACGGAAGGTGCCGCCCTGGCAGCAGAGCATGTCGCTGACCATCGACTGCGACGCTACTCCGGTGACGACGCTCCCGCAGGACAGGCGCGCCGACGTGCTCCGTGGAGGTCGGGGCTAACCGGTGACGAACTGCGTGAGAGCGGGCTCATCGGCCACACCCCAGGCGGTGATGCGATCGGAAATCACCTGCCGCCGCTGCTGCGGGCCGAAGATCCCGGCCTCGGCCACCTTCTGCACCTTGTCCTGGTAGGCGTCAATGTCGCCACCGACGACCTCGAGGTCGGCGGCGCGGGCCGCGATCGCGGCGATCGTCTCGTCCCGGGTGACGTTGAGGCAATGGGTGACCAGGTTGGCGAAGAACAGCTCGTGGCGCGCCTCGTCCCGGGCGATCCGGTCGATCAACCCGGCCAGGATCGGCTCCTCGATCTGTGCGGCCAGATTTTGGCAGAACACGGCAAGGGAGCGCTCGTAGAACGCCATGTAGACCAGGGTCTCCACTTGCGTGTACGCGTCGGCGCGGTAGCCCTTCATGACGTGCTGGACCCGGACCTCTTCGTTGGCGACCGGGTCCACCTCGCGGGTCACCACGAGGTATTCGCGCAGCGCGATGGCGTGCAGATGCTCTTCCGCGGTCCACCTGCCAAGCCAGCGGCCCCACCACTCCTCGAGGATGAAGTGCTCGACCAGCTCGCGGTGATGGCCGGCCAGGTTGTCCTTGAGGATCAGCAGTATCTCGCAGGCGTCGGTGATGACCCGCGGCAACGTCGCCTGGGACGGATCCCAATCCCGTCCGCCGAGGAAGGCGAAGTTCTCACCCCGGTCGAACGGAACGTAGTCGTGGGCGAACCAGATGTCCTCGGTGTCAAGATGTCGAGCCATGTTCTCTTCCACCACAGGCTCGAGTTCTAGGGTCAGCGCATTAGCGACAGGTTTCTGTGCCATACGGTAACTGTAACCCGACGACACAGGTTTCGTGAAATTGGGGCTGCGCGTGTCGTGGCTTACCCGCGTGATCGCGCTGACAACGGTTTCGCCGCAGGTTAGCGACCTGCCAGGCTCCAGTCCTCGAGGCCCTCGTAGAGCGGAAACTCCCTGGCCAGACGGGTCACCCGGGCGCGCAGCGCCGGGACATCGGCAGCGCTGCCGTCGGCCAGGGCGGTAGCGATCACGTCGGCGACTTCGCTGAATTCGGCGTCGGCGAACCCGCGGGTCGCGAGCGCGGGCGTTCCGATCCGCAGGCCCGAGGTCACCATGGGCGGGCG
>NZ_MVIF01000094.1 GCF_002086675.1 Mycobacterium persicum | reverse complement strand
CGCCCACGGTCAGAAGGTCCAGGCCGCCGGCAGCAACATGGCGCAGACCGACAGCGCCGTCGGCTCCAGCTGGGCCTGAGTCCCCGTACCGCACCGGCCCCACAACGGGCAGTGCCAGCCTGACGACGTTTTGGAACTCACGTATCGGCAATCACGTCTCTATAGCCCGGGGAACGTCGTCGGGCGTTCGGGGCAACGCATAGAGCGCCATCCGGCGATTGGCCATGTCGTGTTCGCCGAGAAATACACATCCCGCGCTCTCACAGAACCTGCGCGCCATCTTGTTTCGGTAGTCCGGATCGAACATGACTCGCCGACAACGCGGTTCGGTGTTGAGCACACTGGCCACCAAATGCGGCAACACGAATTGGGCAATTCCCTTGTTGGTAATCTCCGGGTCGGCCATGCCGGCGTGTATGCCGAGGTCATAGGGCGCCCACTCGTACCGGGTAGCGATGGAATCCTTGGCAGCCCAATAGAGTTCGACGTAGGCGTGGTCTTGTCCGTCAATGCTGCCGATCATCGGTCGCGAATAGCTGCCGTCGAGCTGGGCGCGCAGGTAGCGCTGCCACCGCGACACCGGCCACACGTACTCCCATGCTTCGGCCAGGTGGGGCCGGCGCATCCATTCGGCGATCATGCCGGCGTCGGTATCGGGATCGGCCAGCCGGAATGCGTATGGTTCGGGCACTTCGGGTTGGGCAGGTGGCGGCGGTATGTTGCGGACCTCGTCGGGTAGGTCCGTCAGTTCCCGCGGCAGGATCACGTCGGCTTCACTCATGTCGTCTCGGGTTTCGGTTGTCGTAGCTGTCGCGATCGGGGAATCGTAGTCGCGGCGCCGGCGGGCCTGGCTAACCAGACCGCCTCGAATTCACGGCCTCACGCAGGCTTTTGGGCCGCATGTCGGTCCAGTGTTCCTCGACGTATTGCAGGCAATCTGCCCGGCTGGCTTCGCCGTACACCTTGCGCCAGCCGGCCGGGATCTCGGCGAACGTGGGCCACAGGCTGTGCTGCTCCTCGTCGTTGACCAGCACGACGAAGGTGCCGGTCTCGTCATCGAAGGGATTGGTGCTCATCAGTTCTCCTACTAGAAGGGTCGGTTTGGGGTAGCTCGGCGCCCAGCACCCGGTCGGAAAGCAGGCCCAGGCAGCTGAGGTTGGGAAATCCGGGCCCCTGGTTCAGGCCGGCCAGTCCGGGCAGAAACAGCTTCGGCGTGACGCTATTGACGGCGAGGTCGTAGCCGATCGACTCCTGCAAACGCTCGCTACTCAGCGGCCCGCCGAGCCCGAGCTCGAGCAGGTCGAGCGCATCCTGGTTCAGCAGCGTGGTAAACCACAGCGCGTCAACCCCAGAGCCGTCGATGACCAGGTCGAAACCGTGGACGGTTTCGAAGTTTTCGGTACCCCGGTCGGTGCTCAGGGTGAGCCGGATCTGTTGGTCGCGATCGACCGCGTGCGCAACCCGGCCGCGCAGGTGCCGGATCCGGTCGTCGGCCATCAGCGCATCCTGCACGCTCGACGAGAACACGCCACGGTCGGTGCGTGCGATCGCATCACGTCGTTCCGGCAGAGTCAGGGCAGACCAGTCGGACGGGTCGGAGAACAGCGAGTTCTCGAAGAAGCCTTCGCCCCGGGTGAACAGCGTGACCTGCGGTGAGATGACGGTGATCGTCGAAATCGGGTGCCGGAACAGCTCATGGAGCATGGCCGCGGCCGTCTCGCCGCCGCCGATCATCGCGACTCGCTCGGCGCTGATCCGGTCGTGCTGGGCGGCGCGATGCCAGAACTGCGCGATGGAGAGCACCCGCGGATTGCCCGGCAGCAGCGTCCGTTCGGCTTGGCCGGGCCCGGTGATCATCAACCCGTCGGCGTGCACGGTGCGCTCGGCGGTGCGCAGCGCCCAGCGCCGGCCGTCGAGGGCGATTCGTTCGACCTCGCCGTAGACCACCGCCATGTCGATTCGCTCGGCGACCCAGCGCAGATACTGGCCCCATCGGCCGTGGATCGGCGCCGGGCGGCCACGATCGATCCATTGGGCGAATTGACCGGTGGCGATGAGATACGCCTGCCAGCTGTAGCGCGTCATCCGCTCGTCGAGCTCGGCGTTGCGGCGCGGCACCAGCGACGAGCGGTACGGGAAGCCGACGTCTTTTTCCGGGCTGGTGCCCAAGCTTTGGGCCCCGTCGGTCCAGCCGCCGCCGGCCTGCCAGTTGGCGGCCACCCTGGTGCGTTCGACGGCGACAACGTCAGGTGTGTCGACACCCATGGCGCGCAACACCGACGCCTTGGCGGCGACGGCCACCGCCTTGGCCCCGGCGCCGACGACAGCTAGCGTAGTCATGTCACGGTCTCCTTGAGAGATTCATTCCAAAGATCCTGCAGCGCAGCCAGATCCGACTCGCTGAGGATATCGGGCAGGGCACGCCACTGGGTCAACAAGATTTGCTGGTCGCCGGAGCCCAGCACGGTGGCCATGATGACCAGTTCGTGACGCAGCGCCACGTTCGGTTCGGGCAGCGGCGGCAGTCCGCCCAGCAGCTCGCGGTCCAGGCGCACGCTGGCGCCGGCGTCACCGACGTCGGTGCGGCCCAGGTAGTTCAGCAGTAGCTGCGGCCCCGGAACACAGTTGAGCGCAGCCGCGGTATCGGCGCGCAGGTAGCGCAGCAGACCGTAATCGATTCCGGCGCCGGGGACAGCCGCCAATTGCTCGGTCACGCGATGCGGGTCGGTGGAATACACTCGCAGCGGATAGATCGCGCTGAGCAGGCCCACGGTGTCGGTGGTATCGATCATGCCGTCGGTGTCGTCGACCAGAGCGTCGGCGCGGCCGTGGGTTTCCAGGGCCAGCAGTGGCGCCGGCGTCGGCTGACCCCGCCGTTGCCGCCACCGGGTCACCGTCCGCGCCGCCGCCGCGACCAGCAGGTCGAACATCGGCACACCCGAATCCAGCAGTCGACCGGTGATGTCGGTGTCGGTCACTGCGGCGCGGATCAGCAGGCCGGCGGCCCGATCACGGTCGGCCTGTACCCGTCGGGCGCCCAGATCCGGGTCCTCACCCTGGAGCTGGGAAAGCCAAAACGGCATGGTGTCAAGAGTTTCGGCGCGCCGCAGGAGCGCTTGGGCCCACCGCCGGTAGCTGGTGTGCTCGGGAACGGGCGCGGGTGAGTGGCCGCCGGCCAGCGCATGCAACGCGGCGTCGAGTTCACCGACCACCACCCGCCACGACGCCGGGTCCATCGCCAGCACATGCGCGGCCAGAAGCAGCACCCCCGGACCGGTCGGCGGCCGCAGCCACCTGGCGGCCAGCAGCGAACCACGTTCGGGATCAAGGCTTTCCAGAGCCGTCTCGGCGTGTCCGGTGACCGCCGCCTGCAGATCGCCGGACACCGCTGCCTCGTCGAAGAAGTCACCGACCGGGGTGGGCACCAGGGTCATGTTGGTGCGGTCCAGGCGGGTGTGCAGCACTTCGTGGCTGTCGACGATGGCGGTCAGCGCCGCCCGCAGTTGTTCGGCGGTGATCTCCTCGGGCAGCCGGATGGCTTCGACCTGTCCCATCCGCCGCGGCTCGCCGTATTCATAGACCCACATCGCGTTGGGCAGCAACGGGATCGGTTCGTTGCTGTGCTCGGTGTCGCGGGCCGCGCCGGTGGCTTCGGCGTCGATCGCGGCGGCGAGTTCGCGAATGTTGTTGCACTCCAGGATGAGCCGGGCGCGTAGCGGAATGCCGCGGCGGCGCGCCGCCTGGACCACCGAAAGCGCCACGATGCTGTCCAGTCCCAATTTCAGGAAATCTGCGGTCACGTCGACCTCGGAGATCTGCAACATCTCCGAAAGCAACCCGGCCAGTGCGGATTCCGTGGCGGTTTCGGGTGCCGACCCGACGGGACCGGCATCGACGTCGGGCAGCGCGGCCTCGTCCAGCTTGCCGTTGGCGGTCAGCGGGATCTTGTCGACGACGACGATGCGCTGCGGCACCATGTAGCGCGGCAGCCGCTCACCGAGCATGGTCCGCAACTCGGCTTCGGTGGGCTCCGAGCCGTTCGCGGTCGCGGCGCAGGCCGTCAACCGAGCGCCCCCCTGGTGTTCGCGGACCACGACATGGGCGTGACGTACCCCCGGGTGCGCCTGCAGCGCCGCGGCGATCTCGCCGGGTTCCACCCGATAGCCGCGGATCTTCACCTGCTCGTCGGCGCGGCCCAGATAGGCCAGCGAGTCGTCGGGCTGGCGGCGCACCACGTCGCCGGTGCGATACATCCGCTCCCCGGACCCGAAGGGGTCGGCGATGAATCGATGTGACGTCTCACCGGGGCGTCCGAGATAGCCGCGCGCCAATTGTGCTCCTGCCACATACAATTCACCGGCCGCACCGCGGGGCACCTGGCGCAGCGCGGAGTCCAGCACGTAGGCGCGGCTCTGCCGGGTCGGGCGCCCGATCGACGGCGCGGCGTGCTCGGTGATGTCGGCGACCACTGCCTCGACGGTGGTTTCGGTGGGGCCGTAGCAGTTGTAGGCCGCCATCCCGCTGCGCGCGCATGCGTCGCGGATCATCTTCCAGGTCGGCGGGGCGACGGCTTCGCCGCCCAGCGCGAGCACCGTCAACGGCACGCTGGTGAGCAAACCGAAGGCTCGCAGCTGGGCGAACATCGACGGGGTGGTGTCGATCATGTCGATGCGGTGCTCGGCGATCGCCTGCACCAGCGACTCGGCGTCGCGCTGGGTGCGTTCGTCGACGACGTGCACGCTGTGGCCGTCGAGCAGGGCGACCAGCGGCTGCCAGGCGGCGTCGAACGCGAACGACCAGGCGTGCGCGATCCGCAGCCGTCGCCGCAGCCGGGCGGCGGCGGGCCGCAGCACGGTGTCGATGTGGTCGTCGGCATAGGCGCCCAGCGCGGCGTGGGTTCCGATGACGCCCTTGGGTTCTCCGGTGGTCCCGGAGGTGAAGACCAGGTAGCCGGCTTGGCGGGGGTCGACGTCGACGGGACGGAAATCGTCGGCCTGGCCGGACGCTGCGGAGGCTGTCACCATGTCCTCGTCAATGACGATGGTGGCACCGGTTTGGCGCAGGATCGATTCCACCCGCTCCGGCGGCGTCCCCGGTTCCAGCGGCACGCACACCGCACCGGATTTGAGCACCGCGAGCAGCGCGACGACATACTGCGGGCCGCGGGAAAGGCGCACCGCCACGGGCGATTCCGGCTCGACCCCGCGACCGATCAGTACCGCGGCGAGCCGGTTGGCCGTCGCGTCCAGCTCGCCGTAGGACATGGACCCGCAAGCCCAGATCAGCGCCTCCTGGTCGGGACCGGCCCGCGCAACCGCGGCGAAGCGGGTGTGAAAGCCTGCTGCCGGGCGGACCGGCGCTGTGCCGGCGGCGCGCAGCGGCCGGCTCTCTTCGTCGAACAGCACGCTGACCTCGCGCAGCGGGTGCTCCCAGCTCGACAGCAGCCGCTCGGCGGCGGCCAGCACCCGCCGGCCGAGCGTCTCACCGGTGGTATCGCCCAGCGCGCCGTGCAGCACCTCGACGAACATGACCAGCTGCCCGTCGTCCAGGTGGGCGGCCAGCGCGACCGGGAAATGCGTCACGCTCTCCAGCCCGGCCGGCCGGAATGTCACGCCGCCCGCGGTCAACTCACCACCGTCGGCCAGTCCCGAGGTGGGGAAGTTCTCATAGACCAGCAGCGTGTCGAACATCTCGCCGACGCCGCCGATCGCCCGCAGTTGCGCATGGCTGAGATAGCTGTGGTCCCGCAGCGTCGCCGCATTCCGTTGCAGCGCAACGCATTGCGCGCCGACTTCGGCGTTGGCGTCGAGCCGCACCCGCAGCGGCACGGTGTTGATGAACAACCCGATCATGGTTTCGACGCCGGACAGTTCGGCGGGCCGGCCCGAGACCGTGACGCCGAACACCACGTCGTCGCGGTCGGTCAGCCGTGACAACACCAGCGCCCAGGCCATCTGCATCAGGGTGTTCACGGTGATTCCGCGGGAGCGGGCACCGTCGTTCAACCGCGCGGTGGTCTGCCGGTCGGTGCGCAACTCGGTGCGCCGGGGCAATCCGGTCCGGGGCGCTTCGGTGGCCATCGACGCCGCCAGCAGTGTGGGGCCGGGTAACCCGGCAAGGTGCTCGCGCCATACCCGCTCGCTGGCCGAGCGGTCCCGCCCGGCCAGCCATCCGATGTAATCGCGGTACGGCCGCGGCTTGACCGGCAGCGCTTCCAGGTCACCGCCCGCCCCGTACAGCGCGATCATCTCCGCTGCGAACACCGGCAGCGACCACCCGTCGATCACGATGTGATGCGCGGTGATCACCAAATGCCAACGGGCATAAGGCAATTCGATCAGCAGGAACCGGATCGCCGGTGTCTTTTCGAAGTCGAACGGCCGAGACCGTTCCGCGGCCGCAAGTTTTTCGATATCCGCGGGCTCGGCGGCAACCTGGCGCCAGGGCAGCTCGACCCGCGACGGCACGATCTGCACGGGCCGGGGAATATCGCGGCTGACGAAGCTGGCTCGCAGGTTGGGGTGGCGCATCAGCATTTTCGCCGCACAGTCCTGGAGCAGCTCGACATCGAGCGGACCGGCGATATCGGCGGCGATCCCGACCAGGTACGGGTCGTCGACCGCAGACCCGTCGCCGGTGTCGGCCAGCCCGGAAAGCACGGTCAGCGAATACAGCCCTTCCTGCAAAGGGCTCAGCGCCATCACATCCTCGATGCCTGAGGGCGCACCGGTTTCGGTGGCGGTCATTGGTTACTCCACGATTGCGTGACCGCCGCCAGCTGTTCGGCGGACAATCCGGATGTGCTCATCGGCTCGTGGTGGGTATCGGCGGCGGCAGCGCCGTCGCCGTCAACGGCGCCACCGGATGCCGCATGCGATTCCACCGCTGCCGCCAACTGCTGCACGGTCGGGTTCTCGAACACCATCCGAGGACTGACCGGCAGACCGGCCGCCCGCGCCCGCGCCGCCAGCTGCACCGACAGGATGCTGTCTCCGCCGAGGGTGAAAAAGTCGTCGAAGCGCCCGATTTCGGTGATCGGCAGCAGGTCGACGAAGACCTCGGCCAGCGCCCGCTCGGTGTCGGTGCTCGGCGGCTCGCGGTGTCCGGTGGTGCTCACCGACGGCCGCGGCAGGCCGGGACGGTTCAGCTTGCCCGACTCGGTCTTGGGCATCTCGTCGAGCACGGTGATCGACGACGGCATCATGTAGCCCGGCAGCACCGCGGCGACTTCGGCCCGAACCGCCGATGCGAACGCGGATTTCGCCTCCTCGCCGGCGGTGGGGCGATGCGGCACCACATAGCCGGCCAAGGTGGTGCTGCCGTCGACGTCCCAGGTGCGCGCCGCCGCCACGGCCACCCCGTCGGCGGCCTTCAAGGCGGCTTCCACCTCGCCGAGTTCGACGCGGAAACCGCGCACCTTGACCTGATGGTCGGTGCGGCCGACGAACTCGAGTCGACCGTCAGCGGTCCAGCGGGCCCGGTCACCGCTGCGGTAGAACCGCGCACCGGGCCCGGTGGCGTACGGGTTGGCCACGAACCGCGCTGCCGTCAGGCCGGGCCGTTTCCAGTACCCGCGCACCAATTGCCCGCCGGCGTAATACAATTCGCCGACCACGCCGGGCGGCACCGGGTTCAGGCCGTCGTCGAGAAGATACACCTGCGCGTCGGGCATCGGGGTGCCCAGCAGCGGCACCGGCGGGGTCATCGGTCCGCGGACCAGCGCGCCGGACGTTTCGGTGGCGCCGAAGTTGTTCAGCAGCTGCGGGCCCGAAGCCGAACCGTCGGAGCCGTAGTGGGCCAGCAGCCGCTCCTGCAGTGACGCGGTCAGCGGCTCGGCGCCACACACCAGCCGGTACAGCGAGCCCAATGCTTCGGGCCACGCGTCGACGATGGTCGAGACCAGGCTGGGCACCGCGGTGACCTGGGCCACCGAATGGCGCTGGATCAGCGACGCCAGCGCCTCGGGATCGCGGTGCTCGGCGTCGTCGGCCAGGATCGTTGTGGCCCCAGCGGCCAGACCGCCCAAGGTTTCCATGCAGCCCTCGAGGAAGGTCCACGACGCCTGCGCCAGCCGGATATCCCGGTCGGGCACCGGGTAATTCCACAGCTGCCAGTTCAGCCGGGTGGTCATCGCCCGGTGGGTGCCCAAGACACCCTTGGGCGTGCCCGTCGACCCCGAGGTGAACACCAGATACATCGGGTCGTCGGGATGCGCGGCGGGTAACGGAGCTGCCGACGGCTCGCAGTCCAGAGCCTCCCGCACCGCCGGGTCGTCGAGCGAAATAAACGTCACTTCAGGCGATTCCGGCATGGTGTCCAGCGCCTCGGACGTCGCGACCACCACCTGTGGTGCCACGTCGTCGAGCATCAGCTGTTTGCGTGCCAGCGGATAACCGGGATCCAGCGGGAAGAAGCCGGCGCCGGCTTTCATGATGCCGACCAGCGCGACAACCATGTCGATGCCGCGTCGTGTCGACAGGCCCACCAGCGATCCGGGCCCCACGCCCCGCTCGGCGAGCAGGTGCGCGAAGTTGTCCGAACGACGATGCAGCGCAGGGTAGTCGAGCTGCTCGTCGCCGCAGCGCAGCGCGATGCGATCGGTGCCCCATCGGCGGCTGGGCTCGAGCAGCTCGGCGATGGTGCGCGGACACTCGGCCGGCGGCTCGGGGCCGCGGCTCCACTGGGTGAGAATATGCTGTCGCTGCTCGGCGTCGAGCAATTGCACGTCGCGCAGCCGCCGATCGACGTCGCCGCCAAATGCGTCGATGACCTGCGTCAGCCATCCGACCAGCCGCTCGATCGTACTGCGGTGATACAACTCGGTGCGGTAGAGGATGTTGCCTTGGTATGCGGCTCCGTCAGCATCGGAAGTGGCGAAGAAGTTGACGCTCAAGTCGGCGTGGGCGATGTCGAATGTCGGCTCCAGCGCGGTAAATACGGTGTCGCCGGCCGCGCTGGTGTCGATCACCCGTTCGCCGGGCAGGTGATCGCGGACGTGCACGACGGTCTGGAACAGCGGATTTCGCGACAGCGTGCGCACCGGGCTTACGGCGTCTACGACCCGATCGAATGGCAGGTCTTGGTGGGCGTAGGCGGCCAGCGCCGTTTCGCGGGCCCGGGTCAGTACCTCGCGCAGCGACGGGTTGCCGTCCAAGTTGTTGCGCAGCACCAGGATGTTGATGAAAAAGCCGATCAGTTGGTCGAGTTCGGGCTCGGTACGTGCCGCGATCGGTGTGCCCAGCGGAATGTCGACGCCGGCGCCGGCTTTGTGCAGCACCACGGCGACCGCCGATTGCAGCAGCATGAATTCGGTGACACCCAGCCCCCGGCACAGCTCGGCGAGCTTGCCGCGGGTCTGCGCGCCGATGCTGAACTCGACGGAGTCGCCGGCCCCGCTGGGCACCGCCGGACGCGGAAGGTCGGGCCGCAGCCCGGTGTCCTCGGGTATGCCCTCCAGCTGGCGCACCCAGTAGTCGCGTTGCGCCCGGGCGAGGCTGGAGTGTTCGTCTGGCTCCGACAACAACTCGCCCTGCCAGGCCGCGTAATCGGCGTATTGCAGCGGCAGTGGCGCCCAGGACGGCTGTTGCCGGGCGTGGCGAGCGCGGTAGGCGGTGAGCAGGTCGGCGAAGAGCACCCCACCCGACCAGTGGTCGATCGCGATGTGGTGCACCACCAGCGACACCACGTGCTCGTCACGGGTGTGCAGCACCGCGGCGCGGATCGGCCATTCGCGGTCCAGCTGGAAACTGTAGTGGCGCTCGCTGTCCAGCTGCTGCCGCAACCACTGTTCACCCTGCCCGGAGGCCTGCCGCACCGGCAGTTCAGTAGCCGATTGGACCACTTGATATGGCACACCGTCGATTTCGGTGTAGGTGGTGCGCAGGATCTCGTGCCGCCGGACCACGTCGCCGACGGCGGCGACCAGCGCGTCGACATCGCAGGGCCCGCTCAGCCGGGCGGCGAAGGGGATGTTGTTGACCTCGCTGGGTCCCTCAATCTGGTAGGCGAACCAGGTTCGCAGCTGGGCGGCCGACAGCGGCAGCGGACCCTCGTGTGAGGTCTTGACCAGCTTGGGCCGCTTGAAAGTGACCGCACCCGACTGCAACTGGTCGACCCGTTCGGCCAGCCGCCCCACCGTCACCAGCTCGAAGACGTCGCGGATGCCGAGTTCGGCGCCGCATTCGGAACGGATCGCGGCGACCAGCTTGGTGGCCACCAGCGAGTGCCCGCCGAGGTCGAAGAACGAGTCGTCCACACCGACCCGGTCGTGGCCCAGCAACTGGGTGAACAAGCCGGCGACAGTGCGCTCGGACGCCGTGGTGGGTTCGCGGTATTTGGCGGCCGAAGCGATTTCGGGCTGCGGCAGCGCGTCCCGGTCGATCTTGCCGTGCGTCGTGATCGGAATTTCGTCGAGGACGACATAGGCGGCGGGGGTCATGTAGTCCGGCAGCGCGGCGGCCACCCGGGCCCGGATGCGGTCCACGTCGACGGTTTCGGTGCCGCCGTCGGAACCGGTGACGTAGCCGACCAGGCTCTTGCCCAGCCCCGGCAGATCGGTGGCGATCACGACCGCCTGCCCGACGCTGGGGTCGACCGAGATGGCCGCGGCGATCTCGCCGAGTTCGATGCGGAAGCCGCGGATCTTCACCTGCTCGTCGGCTCGGCCGACGAATTCGATGTCGCCGTCGGCGTTTCGGCGCGCCAGGTCCCCGGACCGGTACAGCCGGCCGCCGGGGGTGAATGGGTCGGCGACGAAGCGTTCGGCGGTCAGCGCCGGACGGCGGTGGTAACCGTGCGCCATATGCGTTCCGCCGATGTAGATTTCGCCAATCACCCCGACCGGGACGGGCTGCAGCGCATCGTCGAGCAGGTACACCTGGGTGTTGATCTTGGGCCGGCCGATCGGGACGATCCGGGTGCCCTGGGTGCCTTCGACCTGATAGCTGGTGGCGTTGATGACGGTCTCGGTCGGTCCGTAAAAGTTGTACAACAGCGCGTCGAAGGTGGCGTGGAACTTGTCGGCGACCTCACCCGGCAGCGGCTCGCCGCCAATCGGCACCCGGCGCAGGGTGCGCCACTGGTTGACGCCGGGCAGCGACAGGAACAGGCCCAGCAGCGACGGCACGAAGTGCATCGAGGTGATGCCCTCGCGGTAGAGCAGATCGGTCAGATAACCGATGTCGCGCAATCCGTCCGGCCGCGGAATCACCAGCCGCCCGCCACAGATTAGCAGCCCGAAGATCTCCGCGATGGACACGTCGAACCCGGGTGAGGCCACCTGCAGCAGCCGGTCGGTCTCGTCGACCTGGTACTCGTCGCCGAACCAGACGAAGTATTCGGTGACCGGGGCGTGCGGCACCGGCACCCCCTTGGGCAGCCCGGTCGATCCGGAGGTGTAGATCAGGTAGGCGGTGTTGTCGGGCCGCAGCGGCCGGACCAGTTCGTCGGGCGCCGGGTCGGCCGGCGGATACCCGGCCAGGTCGGTAACCGGTTCGCGCAGTACGAGTTTGGCCTCGGCGTCGTCGAGGATGTAGGACAGCCGGTCCTGCGGATAGGTCGGGTCGACCGGCAGGTACACGGCACCGGCTTTGAGGACGCCCAAGGCGGTGATGACCAGCTCTGGGGACTTGTCCAGCAGCACGGCGACCCGGTCCTCGGTGCCGATACCCTGGTTGATCAGCCAGTGCGCCAACCGGTTTGCTTCCTCGTTGAGCTCGCGGTAGCTGTATCGACGGCCCTCGTAGACGACGGCGACGGCGTCGGGCGAGGACGCGGCGCGTTCGGCCACCAACGCCGGCATGGTGGTGGCTGTCGTCGAGAAGTGTTCGCCGGTGGCGACTTTGCGTAACCACTCGGCCTCGGCCGCGCCGAACAGCGAGAGCCGATTCAGCTCGGTGTCGGGGTCGGCCAGCGCGCTGTCGAGCAGGATGGCGTAATGCTCGAGCAGCTGAGCGGCCAGCGGCGGGTCGAGCACCTCGACGAGATACTCGGCCTCCACCAGCGCCCCGGATTCGGACAATTCCACCGTGAAACTCAACGGCAACTGGCTGAACTGGCCTTGCAGGTCGCCACGCTGACACTGCACGCCGGGCGGGCAGAAGCCGCCGCCGTCGGATTCGCGGAGGCCGAAGCTCACCCGGGTCATCCGGTCGGCGCCGTGGCGGCGGTCGGGGTTGGACTCGCGCACCAGCCAGTCGAGGTTGACATGCTGGTGGGCGAAGGCCCCGGTGGTGATGTCGCGGGTGTGCGCCAGTAGGTCGCGGAATGTTTGCCGGGATTGCGGTTGGGAGCGCACCACGACGGTGTTGCCGTAATAGCCGATAGCATTCTCGGCCCCGCTGCTGCGGTCGGTCACCGGTGCCGCGATCAGGAAATCCGTGGCATGGGTGTAGCGGTGGATCAGCGCGGCGAATGCGGCCAGCATCACCATGTATGGGCTGGCGCCGGACTCGCCGGCCAGCGCCGTGACCCGGTCGAGGGTGTCCGCGGACAGGTGCGCTGACACCCGTTGCGCTCGCCAGGTGCTGGGCACCGCCGATCCGTTGGCGCCCGGAAGTTCCAGCGGTTCGGGCAGATCCGACATCAATGATCGCCAATAGGCGAGATCTTCGTCGAGGGTGTCGGCGGCAGCGGCCGATACCGGCGGCGCCGCGGCGTCGAGGCCGCCGGGGTCGGAATAGGCACGGGTCAAATCCGTGAAGAACGGGCCCCACGATCCGTCGTCCCAGGCGATGTGATGGGCGGTGATCAACAGCATCAGCTCATCGGCGCCCAGCCGGACCGAGGTGACCCGCAGCGGGGAGTCGGCGGTCAGCTCGAAAGGACAACGAAACTCCCGTTGCGCCAGCACTTCCAGCCGCAACTGCCGGGCTTGCTCGGCCAGCCCGGAAAGGTCGTGTTGCGCCCAGCCGGGCCGTAGGTCGGTGTGTACCACCGGGCGCGGATCTCCGTCGTCGTCGGCGCGATACGTGGTGCGCAGCACCGGGTGCCGAACCGCCACGGCGTCCAGCGCCCGGTGCAACCGCTCAACGTCGACGGTTCCCGTCAGCCGGTAGGACGCGCAGACGTTGAGCAGTGAGCTGCTCGGATCGATCGACTGCACAAACCACAGCCGGCGCTGGCCGTCGGACAGCGCGGGGCCAGTGTCCTGCGGTGAGTCCTGGGAAGGCGACGCGGACCAGGCCAAGTCGGGCTCGGCCAGCCCACGGCGCAACGACGTCAAGTCTTGGTGGGTGTCAGTCACGCGAGGATCTCAACCTTTCTCGTCTTACGGGATTCGCGGTAGACCCGGGCTCCGCCGTTGGCTCCGGGCTCGCGGCTGGGCCGTCCGCGCTGGGGTCCGACTGCAGAATCGCGATCAGCTCGGCGCCGGTGATACCGCCGAGAAGTCGGGCCGCGGGCACCGATTTGCCGGTCCATCGGCGCAACCGGTCACGCAGGTCCAGCGCCAGCATCGAGTCCGCGCCGAGGTCGACCAGCGCCACGTTCAGGTCGACCGCCGCTGGACCATCGAGACTGAATGCCGCTGCGATCTCGGCGCGTACCAGCTCACTGATCGGTCGCTGGTCCGGACGCTGGCCGTCGGCCGCCGAGTCGTCGTCGCCTTCGGTGGTTGCCGTCGCGAACGGCATTGCGGCGCCCTGGCTTTCGAAGAACACCCGAAGGCGGTCGAAGTCGGCGGCCAGAATCAGCGGGTCGCCCTGACGGCACCCGAGACTGGTCGTGACCGCCGTGTCGGGGTCCATGGCGATCAAGCCGGACCGCTCGATGCGGGCGACGTCGTCGGCGGCGGCGATCGTGGTGCCCTGCCACAAGCCCCACCGCACCGACATGCAGTTCAGTCCGTTGCCGCGCAACTGGGCGGCCACGGTGTCGAGCATCCGGTTGGATGCCGCATAGCCGGCGTGCCCGTAGCCGCCCCACACTCCGGATACCGAGGAACACAGCAGGATCCGCGCATCCGGCCGCAGCGGCCATGCGTCGGTCATTCGGACCAGCCCGGTTACCTTGGCGGAGAACACATCTGCCCACTCGTGGTCGCCGAGTTGGTCATGGGGGGCGAAGCGGGCTGCGCCGGCGGCGTGGATCAGCAGCGACGCGCCGTCGCCGGCGTACTCGCCGGCCACCGCCGCCAGCGCGTCGGGGTCGGTGATATCGCAAGCCGGGGCGAGCACCTGCGCCGGGTATCCCGCGGTCAACCGGTCCAGCTCGGCCTGGTCGACGCCGTTGCGGCTCAACAGCGTGACCCGCCGAGCGCCGTGTTCGACGCAGTGCCTGGCGTACCGCAGGCCGATGGTGCCGTTGCCGCCGGTGATCACCACATGGTCCAGCGCCGCGGTGGCGACGCCTTCGGCCGCGGATTCGGCGGATTCGCGCAGCGTCCGCGTGAAGCAATCGAGCCCGGTGCCGGAATAGTGGGCGCGCACCGCGACTTCGATGTGATCGTCTAGCAGCACATCGATGCACCGGCGAGCGGTCGCCTCGTCGATATCCCGGCTCGGCACGTCGAGGTGGGCGAATGTCTGGTCGGGGAACTCGAAACCGACGCTGCGGTGCATCGCGGCCAGCGCGGCCTGCGCCGGCAAAGCCGCCGGTGCGCTGGCGTCCACCTGTTCACCGCAGATGGTAACCAGCCATACCCGTCGACAGCGCGCCCCGACCGCCCGGTGATAGTCGAGTTGCTGGGCGCCACCGCGGAGTTGGCCGGCCGCGGCGATCGCGTCCGGCTGCATCAGCGCCGGTGCGATGATCACCGCGATCTCCGCCTCGTCGGTTCCCGTCAGGTCGCACGCGGGATGCGCCGCGACCGCCTCTGTCAGCCGCCGCGCCACCGGATCGTCGGCGGAGTCGGGCGTCACGATCGCGACGGCGGTGGCCGGCCGATCAGCCGCGTCATGTTGACTCTGGTCGCTCGCCGGCAATTTCTCCCACCGCTCATGGGCGACCACCAGAGCCGACCCGGGTGCCGGCGGCAACGGCTCGGGGGTGGCCCACAGATGGATGGCTCGCATCGGCGCGGTCGGGAAACCCCGCAGCAGCGGCTGGTCGCCGACGCCCGCGACGTCGCGCCAACGGTAACCGGGATTGGCCAGCGCGGCGGCGGCGATATTGGCGGACAAGTGGTCCACGACGGGTCCGTCACGGCGGCCGGAAACCACGATCAGGGCGTCTTCGGCCAGTTCGGCGAGTGCGTAACGCAGCGACGGATGCGCCGACATTTCCACGAACGTGCCCGCGCCGCGTTGCCGAGCCGTTGCCGCGGCCTGATCGAATCTGACTGTGTTGCGCAGGTTTTGGTACCAGTAGTCGGTGAAGTCGGTGTGTGGCGTGACGACGTCGCCGCGAGCCGAGCTGACGAACTCCACCGGTGCGTCCAAGAACTCCGATGCGGGCAGCAGTTCGCGCAACGTGTCGCGCAGCGATTCCAGCTTGCTGGTGTGCCCCGGATAGTCGACGGTCAGCTCGCGAGCGAAAATGCCGTCCTCTTCGGCTCGTCCCACGATGGCGGCCACCGCGTCGCGGTCCCCGGAAACGACACTCGACGACGGCCCGTTGACTGCCGAAAGTTCCAGCCAGCCAGGCGTTTCGGTGATCAATCGCGTGGCCTGGTCGGCGCCCATGCTGAGGACCGCCATGCCGTAGCGGCCCGACAGCCGGCCGACCACCGGGGCTCGGGCGGCCACGACCGCGACCGCGTCCGCCAGCGTGATGGTGCCGGCCACGTAGGCGGCAGCCGCCTCTCCCAGGCTGTGCCCAATCGTGAGGTCGGGCAGCACTCCGCAGGATCGCCACACCTGCGCCAAACTGGCGGCGTGGGTGAATTGTGCTCCCTGGATGTCGATCTGCGACCAGCCGTGGTCCGTGTCGGCTGCCGAGCCGGCTGGCGGCTCGCCCACTAGATAGGGCAGCGGCGACGGCAAACCCGCGGCGACGAACGCGTGCGCGCAGCGGTCCGCCTCCGCCCGGTACGCCGGAAGGTGCTGGTACGCCTCGGCTCCCATCGAGGCCCATTGATTGCCCTGGCCCGGGAACGCAAACGCGGTCCGGGTCTTGGCGTTCTCCGAGGACCGGGCGACCAGCGGATGCTGTTCACCAGCGGCCAGTGCGCGCAGCCCGGCCTCGAGTTCGGTGCGGTCAGCGGCCCGCACGACCGCGCGGTGGCGGCGCACCCGCCGGGTGCGCAGCAGCGTGGCCGCCACCGCCGGGGTCACGTCGCCGGTTCCGGGTTGCCTCCCGAGGTGCTCGAGGTAGTCGAGGATGGCCGCGGCGTCCTGACCGATCAGCTCCTCTTCATGTGCGCTGAGCAGTACCGGCACGCGGTTATCGGGAAATCGGTGCGTCGTCATCATGCGGCCTGTGCCGTCGGGGCCATCGAGACGATGAGATGGGCGTTGGTGCCGCTGATGCCGAAGGCGGAGACGGCGCCGATCCGTTGCCCGTTCACGGCCGGCCACGGGGTGAGTTCCTGCGCTAGTCGCAAACCCTGTCCGTCCCAATCGATTTCCCGACTCGCCTCGGCGGCGTGCAGGGTGGGTGGAACAGCGCCATGCTCGGCGGCGACCAGCACCTTGGCCAGCCCGAGCGCGCCGCCGGCGGCCTGCGCGTGGCCGAAGTTGGACTTCACCGACCCCAACAGGGCGCCGCGACCCGGTTCGGTGTTGCCGTAGGTTTCGGTCAGCGCCTGCAATTCGGTGCGATCACCGAGCCTGGTGCCGGTCCCGTGCCCCTCGATCATTCCGATCTGCTCGGGCCCGAGCCCTGCTTGGGCCATCGCCCGCAGAAACAGGCGGCTCTGGGCCGCACTCGACGGGGCCGCGAGCCCCGCGCTGCGACCGTCCTGGTTGAGCGCGCTGGCGCGGACCTCGGCAACGATTCGCCTGCCGTTGCGCAGCGCGGCCGACTTCCGTTGCAGGACAAACACTGCCGCACCCTCGGCCCAGATGGTGCCGCTGGCCTGGGCGCTGTAGGGCCGGCAGTGGCCATCGTCGGACAGGGCGTGCTGCTTGGAGAACTCGACGAAGAAGCCCGGAGAGCCCATCACGGTGACCCCGCCGGCCAGGGCCATGTCGCAGTCACCGGCCCGCAATGCCTGCACCGCAACATGAAGTGCTGCCAGCGCAGACGAGCATGAGGAGTCGATCGTCAACGCCGGGCCGGCCAGCCCCAACAGGTAGGAGATCCGGCCGGAGATCACGCCGGATGCGGTCCCGGTGAGCAGGCGTCCGCTGTGGCCGGAGAACTCCGCCATGTCGGGTCCGTAACCAGTGAGATAGGCGCCGACGTAGCAGCCGACGTCGTGTCCGGCCAGGTCGTCGGGGTTGATGCCGCTGCCTTCCAGGGCGCGCCAGGCGACTCGCAGGGCGACCCGCTGCTGCGGGTCCATCGAGATGGCCTCGCGCAGCGAAATGCCGAAGAACGCCGGGTCGAAGGTCGCCGCCCCGGTCAAAAAACCGCCGCAATTATGGATCCTCTTGAATCCCTCGCGGCAGGACCCGGTCAGCAGATCGCGAATTGGCCAGCCCCGGTCGGTGGGCAGCGGGCACAACCCCTCCCGTCGTTGCGACAGGAAGTCCCAATAGCCCTCCGCGGTGTCGACACCGCCGGGTGCTTCGATCGCCATGCCGACGATGACGATCGGATCTGGGTCGACGACGGTGCCCGGCTGGTGGTCAGACATCCCAGACATCTCAGAAGCCTCAGACATCCCAGTGTGCCCCGTCTCCGCGCGCGGCCAGCGATCGGTGCACGGCGGGTCTAGCGCCGCCGCACCCAATTGGGCCCCGTCCGGCCGAGCCATGGGCTCGTCCATACCCACGCCGGTACCGGCCAAACGCCGGGGCGCCAAGACGCATTGCCTTCGCCACCTCCCCCCAGGATCAACTCCACATGTTCAGCTTTGGCCGGCCGGCAGATCGGCTGGCGACGCAACATCGGCGAGCCGTCAAGGCGGCCGACGTGGCGAAATCAGCGAAAATCGCTGCGCAGTCTGCACATACGCAGACCGTTGCGACCTGCATACCCGCCGCCGCCAGAGGGTAAACACGCAGCTGAGAGGGCGCCGCGCAGTATTTGGACGACCCGATGAACGGTCGTTCACCGCCGCGACGGCCGGACGTGCGCACCATCGCGGCGCGCATCCTGGTCATGACTTTCGCCGACACCCGAGCCGACACCGGGCCGACGCTGAGATGGTCTGTCGCAGCCGATCATCAGAGCCCACTATTTCGTTACCCCCGTCATAGTTTTGACTGCGTCTGCGCAGGGAATCGCAGTGGATGTGTTCGAGGGGCTCGGCGGGCAGCACCTGGCGCGGACTGGGTCCGGGGCGGTGCTGTTGGTCGCACTGGCTGCCTTCAAAGGCGTCGAAGCCGATGACGCCGATGGCCCGCGACGAATCCAGCCCGGGCCGCCGCGGCGCTCGACCCCGCGCGTGACGGCGCCGTCGCGAGGCGAACGCGACGCCCGCAAACACACCAGAGCGCACCGACAACCAGGAGGACCCGGTCGAGAAGAGCCGGCCGCCACGAAGCGATGCCCCCACACGGCACCACTGACTCACTGACGATCGATGAAAGGACTGACATGTCAACCACATTCGCGCCCTGGATCAAGCGCGTGCCGGGGCCGGAACGACAACCTCACCGCGGCGCTATCGTGGTATTTCCGCACGCCGGAGCGGCGGCCGCCAGCTATCGGAAACTGGCAGCGGCCCTGGCCGCCGGTGGCGACACGTTCATCGTTCAGTACCCGCAGCGGGCCGAGCGGCTGAACCATCCGGCGCCCAGAGATATCCACGACCTGGCCCGCGGGCTGTTCCAGGCGGGACCCTGGCACCGCGCCGCGCCGCTGCGGCTATTCGGGCACAGCATGGGCGCGGTGGTCGCTTTCGAGTTCGCGCGGATCGCCGAACAGCGCGGCATCGCGGTGCGCAAGCTGTGGGTGTCGGCCGGCCCGGTGCCGTCCGCGGTCGCCGATTTGCCCGAGCTGCCGACCAGTGACACCGAACTGCTGGCCGATCTTGCCAACATGGGTGGTACCGACCCGCGGTTGTTGGCCGACGAGGAGTTCGCCGCGCTGCTGACCAATGCGGCGCGATGCGACTACGAGGCGCTCAACCGGTACGACTGCAGCAACGGCGTGCGCATTCGCGCCGATATCCACGTCATCGGCGGCCGCCATGACAACCGCGTCGATGCCGGGTCGCTGCACCGGTGGGCCAACCACACCGACGGCAAATTCACGTTGTCGTTTTTCGACGGCGGGCACTTCTATATCAACGAGCACACCAACACCGTCGCCAACCGCGTCGTGACCAATGTCTGATGCCGGGTTCGCCGGATCCCGGTGGCCATCGCCGGCAAGGAAGTCAGGCCGGCGCGCGGCGCCGGCATTGACCCGTTGACACGGGTGTTTGCCCGGCGACGCAACGTGCAATCGATCGGAGGCTGACTAGTGCCAGTCCAGATACGGCCGGCGCGCGCGCTGCAGACGCTGCGGAAAGGTAATGCACCCATCGGCGAAGTGCCGCCGGACAATCAGCTGTCGTCCATGGACCAAGCCATGTTTGCGCTACTGCGCGCCATGGATCGGGCCGCGGTCGTCCAGTGCGCGTGGGTATACGAACATCCCGTCAACGTCGAGGCACTCAAACGCTTCCACCACAACCTCGGCCATGGATTGCTGGGGCGGCGCATCGAGCGTTCACCACTGCCGTTCGCCCGCGATCGATGGGTCCGCGACCGGGGTCCGGCGGAGATGGACGTGGCCGAGCATCCGCGTCCGCGCGGTGAACTCAGCGACTGGATCGACGAGCGAGCCCAGAAACCGATCGATCCGGAGCGGGGGCCCGCCTGGCACCTAGGCGTCCTTCCGCTGATGGACGGCTCGACCGCGGTCAGTCTGGTGGCGTCGCACTGCTTGATCGACGGGCTGGGGATAGGCCTCGCGGTCGCCGAGGCGGCCATTGGCAAGACGCGCAACCTCGGCTATCCGCCGCCGCATTCCCGCACCCGGCTGCGGGCGCTGGCCCAGGACGCCCGCCAAACCGTGCGCGGCGCGCCCGAGGTTGGCCGGGCCCTTGCCGGCGCGGCGAGAGCGGCCCGTCGCCGCCGCCAAGAGCAGCCGCCCGCGTCGACACCGTCGCGGCCCGTCGCCGCCGGGAGCGGCTACGGCGACGAACGTGTCGTGGTGCCGGCTATCGCCATCCACGTCGATCTGGATCAGTGGGATGAGCGCGCCAACGCCCTAGGCGGGACCAGTCACCATCTGGCCGCCGGCTTGGCGGCCAAGCTCGGCGAGCGGATGGGGCGCCGGCGTGCCGGTGACGGCACGGTCACCCTGCAGGTGCCGCTCAGCGACCGCGCCGAAGACGACGCCCGGGCCAATACGCTGTCGTTTGTGAGCGTGAGTGTCGACCCGAGCCGGGTGACAACCGACTTGTCGCAGACCCGCGCGGCCATCAAGCGGGTGTTCAACACCTTGCGCGAAGCCCCGGAAGTGGCCTCGCCGATGCTTCCGCTTACCCCGCTGGTGCCCTACGTCCCGAAGCGGGCGCTCAAACGGCTGGCCGAAGCCGCGTTCGGCTACGACGACCTGCCCGTGGCGTGTTCGAGTCTCGGCGATCTGGCCGCCGTGGCGGCCTGCCCAGACGGAACCGAAGCCGAATACGCGTTCGGCGGTGGTGTGATCCAACGGGTCACGCGGGAGCATCTCGAGCGCCACGGCGAACTGTCGCTGGTGTTCGTGCGGATCAGCGGCAAGATGTGCATCACCGTCGTCGCCTACCAGGCCGATGAGGTTTGCTCGAAGGCCCAATTGCGAAAGCTGGCGGCACGCACCCTGGCCGAGTTCGACCTCAGCGGGGTGATCGAGTAACCGGGATCCGCTGTCGGCATAGCAAACTCATAAAGCTGTCAACTGTTTTAGACGTATTCCGCCGGGTATCCCTCGTTCATGACCTCAGAGCCTCCCGCCGCGCGGTCGCCCGTCTCGTATGGCCGACATGAGTGAACCGGTCGGGCCCGCCGGCCCGGCGATCACGACGGCCAAATTGCCGCCGGCGCCACCGCGGATAATCCCGAAGGGCTTGCAGGGCATGGCGTTCTTCGCGGCGCGGCGGTGGGCTACCGAGCAGCTCGCACGTCGCTACGGCGGTGCGTTTCGGCTCGATGTCCCGGTGTTCGGACGCCTGGTCGTCGTGGCCGACCCCAGGCTGGCCAAAAAGGTATTCACCAGCACGACAGACGAACTCGGCGCCATTCAGCCGAACTTGAGCAGGCTGTTGGGCCCGGGTTCGGTATTCGGGCTCGACGGCGACGAGCACCGCAGGCGCCGAAAGTTGCTGGCGCATCCCTTCCGCGCCAGCAACATGAGGAATTACGAGCGGATCGTCGAGCAGGAGACGCTGCGCGAAATCGCCGACTGGCCCGACGGCACCGCCTTCCCGACGCTGCCGGCGATGAAGCGCATCACCCTCAACGTGATCTTGCGCGCCGTGTTCGGCGCCGAAGGAGACGACTTCGACGAGCTGCGCCAAGTCATCGTGCCGTGGGCGAAGTGGGGTTCACGATTGTCGACGCTGCCCCTGCCGACCCGGACCTATGGTCGCTACACCCCGTGGGGCCGGCTGACGGAATGGCGGGGCAAGTACGACACGATCATCGACAGAATCATCGACAAGTCGCAATCGGGCGCCCAAGCGGGCTCGGAGTCGCAGGACCGTGGCGACATTCTCTCGCTGCTGCTGCGCAGCGCATACGACGACGGTTCACCCATGTCGCGAGAGGACGTCCGCGATGATCTGCTCACGCTTCTGGTCGCCGGCCACGAGACCACCGCAACCACCTTGGCCTGGGTGTTCGAGCGGCTGACCCGCCAGCCCGAGGTGTTGTCGGCGCTCGTCGAGGAGGCCGACACCGACGACAACGAGTTGCGCCATGCGGCGATTTACGAGGTCCAGCGCACCAGGTCGGTGATCGACTTCTCCGGTCGTCGGGTGCGGGCACCGTCGTTCGAGTTGGGGGAGTACGTCATTCCCGAGGGCTATTCCATCGTCGTCAGCATTTCACGGTGCCACGCCGATGCTGCCACGTTCCCCGATCCCGATCGCTTTGATCCCCAACGCTACATCGAGGGGAAACCGTCGCCGTTTGCCTGGGTTCCCTTCGGGGGCGGAACCCGGCGGTGTGCGGGGGCTGCGTTCGCCAAGATGGAAATGGACGTGGTGCTGCGAACCATCTTGCGCCACTTGATCATCGAAACCACCACGGCACCGCCGGAGAAGATTCGGGCGGGTGGACTCGGCTTCCTGCCGAAAGACGGCGGGCGGGTGGTCGTGCACCACATCAGGCGCTGAACGGTCGCCCGTGCGGCCCGCCCGGGCCGGTGTGGGCGACGGGTCGATCAATGGGGT
>NZ_MVIF01000093.1 GCF_002086675.1 Mycobacterium persicum | reverse complement strand
GGCCGGGTCGCTGGGGGCCTAAGGGGGTGGCTGGTTTTGGGGATCGTTTGCGGTAGGCTTTCGACCTGCCGCCGCGTCGTTTCGGCGGCAGCGGGCTGTGGCGCAGTTTGGTAGCGCACTTGACTGGGGGTCAAGTGGTCGCAGGTTCAAATCCTGTCAGCCCGACAAGAGGAAAGTGCGGTGACCTGCTGCGATGCCGCGGTCGACAGAACGCGACGCGGGCCGCTGGGGACCATTTGGGGACCAGTAGCGCAACGGGTAGCGCAACGGGCTCGAAAGAGTGTTCACAGCCCGAGCGCTCCGCTCCAACCGTCGACTGCACTACGGGCCGCTTGCTCGGACGTGTGCCCGTATATGTCGCCTGTGATTGCGATGGAGGAATGGCCGAGCAGGTCGGCTACAGCCCTGATGTGAACGCCGCACTCAAGCCATGCAACCGCAACGCTGTGACGCAGGGTATGCACCCCGACACCCTCGACGCCGGCAGCCTTAGCCGCAGCCTCGACGACCCGCAGCAGGTTCCGGGGTTCGACCGGCCCGCCGAACTCATTGGTGAACACCAGGCCGCTGTCCCGCCATTGGTTCCCCGCCCGCAGCTTCTCGGCGGCCTGGGCGGCCTTGTGTTTCCGCAGCATCGCCACCAGGGCGGGGGAGAGCGGCACTGTGCGCCGCGAGCGCTCCGTTTTCGGTTCGGAGCTGTCCAGCCGTTTGCCGACCCGGCCGAGCGTCTTGCGGACCTTCAACCAGCCTTCGTCAAGGTTCACGACGCCGCGGTCCCACGACAGCGCCAACGCCTCGCCACGACGCAAGCCGGTGGCCGCGATGAGCGCCAGCGCCGCGTAGTAGCGCGACCCCTCAGCGGCCTTGAGCACTGCGGCGACATCGCCCGCGGCCAAGTGCCTAGCCTCGTGGCGCTCGACCCCTGGGCGCGCGACCAGTGTCGCGGGATTGCGCGCTATCAACCCGTCACGCACCGCACCGTCAAGCCCGGCCCGCAACACCGTGTACACCTGCCGGACAGTCGAGTCGGCGAACGCCCGTCGCGGTTCGCCGCCCTCAGTCGCGGCGGGCTTAGTCTCAGCTTTCATCGCCAACACCATCGCGTCGATATGGCTGGCCTTGAGCTGGTCGAGTCGGATAGCGCCGAATGGTGCTGCTTCTAGGTGCTTCTGGGACAGGCGCGCGTACAGCTCGCGGGTCGATTCCTTGCGGTCGGACGCGGCTAGGCCCGTTGCCCGCCAGTACGCCAACCACTCACCAATGGTTTGCTTGGAGTCGCGCACCGGGGCGCCAGCGTCCAGCCGTTCCCGCGCCTTGTCCAGCTTGTCCTTGACGATTTTCCGCGTACGGCCATACGCGACATAGCGTTTCGTCTGCCCGTTCTCGTCTCTGTACGACAGAGCACCCTTGTATCCGGCAGGCTTGCCGTTCTTTTTCCACGGGTAGATGCTGCCTTCGCCGTTCGCGTTTCGTGCCATCGTCATGCCTTCTTTTTGCCGGGGCTGGTGGGGGGTAGTAGGCCCGCCTTGCGCGCCAGGTCGACGTAGCGGGCCGCCATCCTGTCGGACTTGCCGAACGCTGCCGCGACGGCTTGGGTGGGTCGAGTGTCGATGTGTTCGCGGTAGACCTCGGCAACCTTCTGCAATTGCTCCTGTGACATCCGGGAGCGGCCGGTTCGGACGCGCCTCACATTGGCGACAGCAGCGGCCCGCTCGCCTTTGCCTTTCTCTCCGCCGATGGTCTGGACCATCCAGTGCCCTGTCTGGTCCTGTGCCCATGTGCAGGCGGCGACGATTTCCTCAAGCCAGTCGCTCAAGTACACATAGCTGAGGTCTTTGTCTCGTATCTCGGGGCCGTCGGGCCGTGCACGTAATACCAATTCGGTATACACCGGAACACCTTGGCGTACTTCGATTTTCAGGCCAAGGTCGGGTTCAGACGTACCGCCGCGTACCTCTACGTAAATCTGCTGTGGGACTTGCCGGTCGCCGACGGTGGTCATCGCGCCCTCGTCATAGAAGGCCCTGCCGTGGCCGCCGAACAAAGGAACTTCCTCTAGCTCTGGCACCGGATGCCTCCTAGCCTAGTCATCTAAAACCTAGCCGCTGACGAGGACAGTATGGCATCTGTTTGGGATGCTGTCCACGACCGCTTAAACGCAGGCGGTCACTCGCTAACAAAGGCAGGGAGTATCGAAATGGCTGAACAGGGGCCGCTGCTCGTACCAGTGCCAGCCGTATGCACAAAGCTCGGTGGCGTCAGCCGCACGACCGTCTACGAACTGGTCAAAAGTCGCAAGCTCGTCAAGGTGAACATTGGCCGCCGCGGGTTCATCACCGCGGAATCGCTTGCGGCATATGTGGACAAGCTCAGCGAGGCCGCTACCGCATGAGCCGCGTAACTAGCGCGAGGGGAGCGGGACCGCCCTCAAGTGAAGTGCCGGCCCCACAAGGGGAACCGGCACCTACGACTGGGCAAGTCGATACGAAGATTGTAGCCGCGCAGCAGACGGCCTGGTGGTCGGTGCGGCAGTACGTCTTGCCGCTGCTCCAATCAGTCGGCGCCTGGCCGCTGCTCGGCAGTCCAGAATGGTGCTCGCTCGACCCCGACGACCCGCGCAAAAAGGCAGCCGTCTACGACGGCGCTCAACACTGGGCGCTGCGGCTGGAAACATGCCAGACCACTATGGCCGACGCCGGTCGCGCCGTCTCGGGTGCCCTCAATTGGGCTGAGGCCAGCCGGGATATCCGCCAGCGCCAGCGGGCCATCAGTGACGGCGCCCACATCCCGCGTCAGGGGGTGTCGTGATGCCCGACATCCCCTATGGCACTGACTATCCCGACGCGGAGTGGATAGACCGTGACGGTGAGCCGATTCGCGACACCGAGCTGCTCGCTGATGTGCACCGCTTCGCCGGGCAATTCCTGGCATTCCCGACGGCGCACCATCTGGTGGTCGTCGTGTTGTGGATTGTGCACACATGGGCGGTGAATGCGTTTTACGTGACGCCGCGGCTGGTCCTCGACTCACCCGAGCCGGGCAGCGGCAAGACGAGGGTGCTGGAAGTGCTTGCGCTGCTGTGCCGCAACGCCAAGCTCACGCTGTCGACCACCACCGCCGCGTTGTATCGACGCATCGCGGCCGCTGGCGAGCAGCCACCGACGGTACTGCAGGACGAAGCGGACGCGGTGTTCGGCCGGACGAACAACCCACAGGCCGAGGACCTGCGTGCGCTGTTCAACGCCGGATACAAGCGCGGCGCCACCGTTGACCGGTGCGAAGGCGACTCCAAGAACATGCGGGTGGTGGAGTTCCCGGTGTTCGCCCCGGTGGCCCTGGCGGGGTTGGCGGGCAAGATGCCGGCCACTATCACCGACCGGGCCGTCACCCTGCACATGAGGCGACGGGCACCCGAAGAGCATGTCGCCGAGTTCCGCGAACGCGACGCCGCTATCGAGGCCGCAGCGCTCAAGGTGCGGCTGGAGCAATGGGCGACCAGCAATCTGGACATCCTGTCGGCCGCGCGGCCGATGATGCCCGATGGTGTGCGCGACCGCCCCGCTGAGGTCTGGGAAGCGCTGCTTGCCATCGCAGAGCTGGCGGGTGGGAACTGGTCCCAACGTGCGCGGGAGGCGTGCAGATTCTTCGTGCTCGACAGTGGGGCCGAGGACAGGCTGTCGCTTGGTATCCGGCTGCTGAGAGACATCAAGACGGTCTTCGGTGAACTGGACCGGATGTTCTCTGCCGACATAGTGGCCGAGTTGACCCGCGACACCGAATCGGAGTGGTGCGACCTGTGGGGTAAGCCCCTCGACCAACGTCGTCTAGCAACGGAATTGAAGCGCTACGGGGTGCGGTCAAAAGAGGTCCGCATCGGCACGCGCAACGCCAAGGGCTACACCGTGGCCGAGGACGATGGGCTCGGCCAAGCCTGGCACCGGTACTTGTCTCACGCCGGTATGCGCGACAAGCGCGACAAGGGCGACATTGCAGGTCAATCCGTCGCGGATGTGTCGCGGATAAACCGTGAGCGCGACATCCGCGACACGTCCGCGACACCCGAAACATCCCCTGAACAGCAGTTATTCGAAGATGTCGCGGTTGTCGCGGATGTCGCGCACAGTGATGGGATGTGCAGCAACGGTATGGATGGGCATTGCCGCGAGTGCCGCGACCCTATCCCGGAGCACATGCGTTCAGCCCGCATCCGGGGTGTGTGCACGCGATGCACCGCGAAGGTGACCCGGTGGACCATCGCGCCACCAGAGACGGCCCGGATATCTGACCCGCATGACCCGCAGACCCGCACCGAGCATCATCACCGCAGCTCAGACGACATAGACGGGCGCGGGTCAGAGCGCGGGCCAGAGCGCGGGTCAGACCCGCCTGCGGGGTATCTCCGCGGGTCTGCGGGTCATGCGGGTCACAGATACGGACCATCTCTGGTCACGTCGCCGTGCTCCCGATGTGGGCAGGACATGTACGCGCCGGCGTCGGTGGCTCGCGGCCACTGCGAGCGCTGCCATTTGACTCGCGCAGCTAACTCGGGCGGTGCCGCATGACCGCCGTCGTGATCGCCCTCGCGGCCGGTGGCTGCCGCGCCAGCGTCCGTTTCCGCTACGACCGCGCAGTGGTGGCGCTGATAAAGGCGACCGTGCCCCGCTACGCCCGCTCATGGAGTGCGCAGGCCCGCTGCTGGTACATCGACCCCGACTGGACTGCGGTGTTGGCGGTCGAGCTGGTCGGGCACGGCCATAGCGTCACCAGGCCATCGGACGCCCACGCGAGCGGAACTGACACCTGGGCACACCATCTGTTCCGCGCGGTCGGACCACAACGCGCACCGGCCGTGCATCGCGCGCTGAGCCGTGTGTTGCACCCCGACAACGCCGACATCGGCTGTCCGCTGCTGCAACGCCAATTAAACGATGCACGAGCCGAGTTAGAGCCGCGCGCATGAACACCGGCGTCGTGGCCCGCTCCCGCATCCGCGAGGCCGTGTTGACCCTGCTCGCGACGGGAACATGGGAACCCTGGCCGACCATCGTCGGCGTAGTCAGCCAATACACCGGCGCACCGCCGGAATTAGTCGAACGCGCGCTGTGGCGTCTGTGGCGGACTGGGGCGATAGACATTCGCGGCCGGGGACACCGCCGGCAAGCCAAAACCAAAGAGAGGAGACCGTCATGACCATCACCGACGACCAGTACGCCCAGCGCGTCCGCGCAGTCCTCGAACACGCTATGTCCGCCCTGACTCCGGAGGACTACGCCGCCCGCGTCACCTATTGCCGGGACAACAACTGCCCAGGCATCCGCATGCACCCCGGTGACGATGGCCTGATCGAGTTCCGCTGGGGCGGCCGACGACTCGCGATGGTGCACGCCGACACCCTCAACAACGACCGCCCCATGCAATTCGGGCTTGTCAACGACCAGCCGACGCCCGACACCGTCCCAGATGAATGGACACGCTGATGCGCGACCAGATCGATCTCCCGATCGACAGCGCGACGATTGACGCGGTGCGCGGCGTCGTCACCGCAGCGCGCCACATGAGCGACAACTACGCAGTCGCCGCCCAGCACTGGACCGCCGCCCTCACGCGAGACGAGCTGGTCGAAGTGATCACCTTGTTGGGCGTGTTGTTGACCATGCCGACCGTGACCGCCGTGACCACCGGGGGTGAATCGTGACTCTGGGATTCTGCTCCACGGGACACCGCCACGGTGTCCCTCTGTGTGTGCAGTCAGAAAAGCCGATCCAAAAATCAGGAGGTTGACCATGGGTGGTCCTGGTAGCGGCCGGTCTTGCAATTCGCGCGCGAGTTCGGTTTCAGCGCGGGAAGAATCGCGACGAGGTGCAGGAGCCACTTGTTTCCTCGGAATCCGCGAGGTCCGCGAGGTCCGCGAGGTCCGCGAGGTTTTCACCACCCTTTTCATCCGGCGGCCGAAGCCCGGTTGGCGTCGCTTCCAGTCGATTCCGGCGACGATGATGATCCGTTCGCTGGATAGCTTCGGAATATGGTTGTCCGCTGCTAGAATTGGTGCAGCTCGGTATCTCGGAGCGCCGGGAGCCGCCAGAGGGCGGCCAGCCCGGACACGGGTCACCATGCACGACGACAAAGCGATTCCGCACGTCTGCCAAGGTGAACGCCGTTGAATAACATCCTCTTTCGCAATGCTGAACTGAAACCAGGTTCGGGCCGTCAGGTCTTCGGGACCGTTGTCCCTTACGGCGAGGAAATCACCGTCCGTGACTTCGATGGAGAATACCGGGAGCGGTTCGCACCCGGCGCCTTCCAGCGCAGCATCACCGAGCGGGGCCACAAGCTGAAGCTGCTGGTGTCCCACGACGCGAGGACTCGCTATCCGGTTGGTCGGGCTGTGGAACTCCGCGAGGAACGGTTCGGCCTGTTCGCGGCGTTCGAGATCGCCAACACCCGCGACGGAGACGAGGCCCTGGCCAACGTCAACGCCGGTGTCGTCGACTCCTTCTCGGTGGGGTTCCGGCCTATCCGGGATCGCCGCGAAGGCGACGTGGTGGTCCGGGTCGAAGCCGCGTTGCTCGAGGTCAGCTTGACCGGTATCCCGGCCTATCCCGGTGCGGAAATCGCTGGTGTGCGAGCGCAATCTCTTGTCATTCCCCGTTCGATAGCCGAAGCCCGGCTATCCCTTCTCGATTGGTAGACCAATGACTGAAATTCAAGATATGACCGTGGAGCAGTGCCGCGCTGAGGCGCAAGGGTTGCTCGACTCCACCGATGGCGACTTGGCCGGCCCGGCCGCCGAGCGCTTCCAAGCGTTGACCCGCCGCGCCGAGCTGCTGCGGCAGCGTCAGGCGCAGCGGGCCGCCGAGGCCGGGGACATGGTGCGTCGGCTCCGTGACGGCGATCCTGGGTTCGCCCTCGAAGGGCCTGGCGGCATGCGCCGCATCGACGGCACGCCGCTACCCGGATACGCCGCGCCGTCGCACTACGGGGACGAGGACCGGCCGCCCGTCGACCGCCAGCGGGACACCGCCTTACGCACCGTGGACCGCAGCCACAAAGACGGCCTGCTGACCGCTGGCGGCGCTGAGGTGGTCGAGCGGCTGGTTGGGTCCGGTCCGGCCCCGGCGCGCTCCTGGGCGGCCCGCTGGGTCACTGAAACGGGCTCGCAGCATTACCGCAACGCGTTCTGCAAGATGCTGGCCGACCCCACCCGCGGACACCTGCAATGGGATGCCAGGGAACAGGAGAGCTGGCAGCGGGTGACCGCACTGCAACACGAACAACGGGCGATGTCGCTGACCGACGTCGGCGGCGGATTTTTGGTGCCCTTCGAGTTGGACGCATCCGTGCTGCTCAGTAGCGACGGCTCCAATAACCCGTTAATGCGGATATCCCGTGTCATAACAACGGTTTCCGATACCTGGCACGGCGTCACATCGGAAGGTGTTACGGCGGAATGGCTTCCGGAAGCCTCGGAGGCCGCCGACGCCAGCCCGACCCTGACGCAGCCCGCCATCCCGTCCTACAAAGCGAGCGTCTTCGTGCCGTTTTCCGTTGAGCTGCAAGGGGATGCAACCACGCTCATGCAGGAACTAGGGCGGCTGTTGCAGGACGGCGCCGACCAGTTGCTTGCCACGGCCTTCACTACGGGTAGCGGAATCAGCCAGCCCAGCGGCATCGTCTCCACGCTGGCCGATGTCCCGGCGTCGGTGGTCAGCGGTGACGGCTCCGAAGTCCTTGCCGCAAGCGACATCTACAAGGTTCAGAATGCGCTGCCGCCACGGTTCCAGCCGCGAGCATCATGGACCGCCAATCTGGCCATACTGAACTTAATCCGCCAATTCGAGACAACCAACGGTGCGTTGAAGTTCCCCGAGCTGGCGGCTAATCCGCCAATGTTGTTGGGCCGCAACGTTTACGAAAACTCGAACATGGACGGCACCATCAACGCGGCAGCCACCGAGAGCAACCATGTGTTGCTGTATGGGGACTTCAGTCAGTTCGCAATCACTCTGCGCACCGGGTCGTCCCTTGAGCTGATACCGCATCTGGTTGGAGCCAACCGCCGGCCAAGGGGTGAACGTGGCGCATGGTTGTGGCTGAGGGTCGGCTCAGGAGTGTTGGTAGACAACGCCTTCCGTGTCCTGCGCGTGAGCACCACGGCCTAAGTCTTCCCTGACGTGGCCCAGGTGTGGGTCCTCCTTCCCCGTCGACCGGCCACGTCAGGGGAAACCGCGCGGGCGGGCCGGAGTTCCTGGGGAGGCGTTGACCGGCACGCCCGCGCGGACCCAGGGGGGTGGGTCGGCATCGTTGTACCCACCGTCGTACCAAGACCGCCACGGGTGATGGAGTTTCGCAACCTGATGCTCGATCTGTTTTTTTGGGAGGATGTGTTCTATGACGACGTTTCCGCGTTGCCCAGCGGGACTACAGGCCCGCGGTCGGGCACTGTGGCGTGCGGTGCATGAGTCGTTCGAACTCGATCCGGTTGAGTCAACGGTGCTTGCGGAGTTGTGTCGCTGTGTGGACCGGATCGACGGTATTGAGGCTGAACTTACTGGTCAGCCGCTCACCGTTTCGGGGTCTGCGGGTCAGCCGCGGGTGCATCCGTTGCTGGGTGCGTTGCGGGAGCATCAGAAGCTGGCGGATCGGCTGGCGGTATCGCTGGGGGTGTCTATGCCAGACGCTGCGGGCAGCGGTAGGCCGTCTGGGCATCAGCGGAAGGCGGCTAAACGGCGCTGGAATGGCCCGAAAACGGGCTCTGTGACCGCGATTCGGGGTGTTTAAGGGTGCGTTTGCGTGGCGAGATCGACGCAGGCCCGAGCTGGCCGCCGGACGATTCTTGGCCTGAGCGCCTGCGCGCGTTCCGGCGGGCGGACTGGCCGGCATCGAGCGACGAGGTGGCGCAGTCGGAGTTCGTGTCGGCGCAGCTTGCGTATCTGCCGACGAATCGGGCACGGCTGGCCGTGATTCAGCAGATGACGGCGACACCGGCCCGGCCACCGGGCACGGGGTAGCGCAACGGGTAGCGCAACGGCGTCTGGTTCTCGGGTGTTCGTGGCTGTCCGCGCCTGTACCGACAAGCGGCGTTGACCTGCGATAGCGGACGTTAGCGAACGCCAGCAAACACAGATTTTGAGTCTGGGGGTCAAGTGGTCGCAGGTTCAAATCCTGTCAGCCCGACAACATTGAAACATCGGTTTACTTGCAATTATGCTCTTTTCTGCAAACCTCCAGTCATCCATGCGTGGGGCGATTTGGGGTCGATTTGGGACCAAAATGGGTTGTCGAGCCCGCGCAACGGCCAACTCCGCGGTGGAAAGCACCAGGTCGCCATCAACTCTGCGCTACCCAACTAGACCGCTGGCAAGTAGGGGATTGTTGTTCGCTGGTCTGTCAGCCAGCGGCGCGGAATTCGTCGAATCGTTCGGCCAGCCGATCGGCTCCGGGCCGGTCGGACGCTCGCGCTGGCAAGGTGAGGAGTCGGCCGTCCATTTCTTGGAGGCCGTGCCGGAGCATCGGCCCATCGATTTCATCCATGAGGGCGCGGTTGATGTGGACGACGTAATCCGGCGAGATGCCGAGCAGGTTTGCGTCGAAAGCAGCGTGGTGGATTTTGCAGAGGCTCAGACCATTCTGGACTATCGGAAGGCCGTGCTGTTTGTTGTCGCCGATGATGTGGGCAGCATCGAGGAGCTTGCCGTGCCGGAGTGTGCAGATGGTGCACTGTGTTTGGTACGCGAGGAGGATGCGTCCTCGGAATTCGGGTTGATGGAGACGCTGTTTGACGATTCGTTCGGCGTATTCGCGTTCGGCGGGTTTGAGTTGCAGCGGGTTGGAGACGAAGCGAAGGCTTTCGTCGAGGGCGAGGATGAATCGTCGATTGTCAGTGTCGTCTGCGACCACATAGACAGGGAATATCGGCACAAAGATGCCCGGGCGGATGGTGCGGAGCAAGATGATTGGCAGGCCGAGTTCCATTGCGCGCCGCATCTTCCGGTTATCGCCGTCGGTGCTGCCTGCCCGGTAGTCGTATGCGTAGAGCGAGTCGCCTACATGCGTATCTGCGTACGGTCCTTTTGGGTTAGAGATCACCGACAACGTGGCTAGGAGTTTATTGGGGTTCCGGATGCCGCGGCTGCGGTCAATGACTCGCCAGTGTTGGTCTCCGACTTGAAGTCGTTCGAGTTCGGCCCGACTGACTACGCCGTTCTCGGCCACGATGTCGGCGAGTCTTTCGAAGATCAGTTGGCGAAGATGCAGCTCAACCGCGCTGTCCATGGCTGGAGTCTTACAGGGTGGCCAGGGTTTCGGCGATGTCTTTGGTTAGCAGGTAGAGGTCCAGGTTGGCTGGATCGTCGGCATCGAGTGGTTCGAATCCGAACCGTTGCCACCAGCGGAACGCCTCGACGTTGAGAGCAGTGACCACGACCGCACGACAGGCAGCCTTGATATTCAGTTCGGCCGCGGTGGCGAGGATGTGCTTGACCATCTGGGTCCCGAGTCCGAGTCCGGCCACGCGGGTTGCGGTGGCCAGGCGGCCGATCAGCAGCGCGAGAATCTGCCGCGGTGCGCCCTTGCTCAGAGTTTTGGGACTGGTGGAGCGATCGACGGAGGTCATCGACAAGCTCGCGTAGCAGACGACGTTGTGGTTGGCGTCGGTGATCACCCACACCGCGGCGGTGTTGCCGCGTCGATTCTGGCCGGCGTAGCGACGCAACCACTCGTCTAATGTTGTTTCGCCCGAGGTGAATTCGTTTCGGTGGTGTTTGTCCAGGTCGAGTAATGTTGGCCGGTGGAACTGCACCTCAGTCAAGCCAGGTGAACTTCGCCGGCCGTTGCAATGCTGCTGCGAGCCTCTCGTTGACCTGTGCGGGACGGTTGAGCGCTTCGGCAAAAGCGGCCGCAGCATGGGGGGAGAGGTGGATGGTTTGTCGTTCGGCGAGCACGTCGTCGGCTGCACGGCTAGCGGCTTGGAGCACAAACGCCGTCACACTGAGGTGGGCTCGCTTGCCGCCTCTTCTAGTCGCCGTTTGGCGGCGGCGTCGACCCGCAACTGCAAACGGTCGTCCTTCATCGAAGTCATGTACTCACAATGGCAGTACATTCGGCTTTCCGTCAAGGACACGCGAGCAATTCGACTGTAGGTCCAGCCGTAGACAGATCGTTGGATCGCTGTAATCGAGGTGCATCCGGAGCATCCGGACCGGTATACGACGACGCCCCGTCGTGGCGCGCGAAAGTGACAGCGCTGCGGCCAGGCTTGGTGCGCGGCAGCGGAACCTGTCAACCTGAGTGAGGTGCCGTTGCGCGGTATTTACTGAGTTTCCTCCTGTGGTTGGTCGGGTCGGTTGATCCATGAGGTGTTGGGGATCTTGGGCGGTTCGGGTGGTTTGTGGACGAATCGTTCGGGATGTGCGGCGTAGGCGCTGGCCAGGACGGTGGCGCGCTTGTCACGGATTGTCTCGGCCAGACCGTAGTGGATGTCAGCGGCGGTATGCAGGCCCAGTCCGGTGTGACGATGTTCGTCGTTATACCAACCGAAGAAGATGTGGCAGTGCGTGCGGGCGGCCTCGATCGAGTCGAACCGGCCGGGGAAGTCGGGTCGGTACTTCAGCGTCTTGAACTGGGCCTCGCTGAAGGGGTTGTCATTGCTGACGTGTGGTCGGCTGTGTGACTGGGTGATGCCGAGGTCGGCCAGTAGGAACGCTACCGGCTTGGATGTCATTGAGCTGCCGCGATCGGCGTGGATTGTCAACTGGTCGCGCTCAATCGCCTGCTTGGCGCAGGTCTGTCGAATCAGGACCTCGGCCAGCGCGGCCGATTCGCGGCTGGCCACCATCCACCCAACGACATAGCGCGAGAAGATATCCAAGATGACATGCAGATAGTAGTAGTTCCATTTCGCCGGGCCGTGCAGCTTGGTGATGTCCCACGACCAGACCGAATTCGGTTGGCAAGCAACCAGTTCCGGTTTGTGGCCACCTGCGTAAGGGTGAATTTCTCGGCCTGACCCGCGATGCGATCACTGTCATCGGCCAGGCTCGGTGGCTTCGCACTCCGGTCGGCAAGCTCCACACCGACCGCTACATCCCATTGCACCCCCGCGTGGACGAGCTTCTGGCGCAATGGCTTTCCACCCACCCCCCGCAGCCCGGCAGCAGTTTGATGTTCACCGACCGCGGCCGGCCGATCCCCGGTCGCCGTGTCGACAATGCCGTGCAAGCCGCTGCCCGCGGGGCCGGAATCGGCCACGTCACTCCACACCAACTTCGTCACACCCTGGCTACCCAGGCCATCAACAACGGGATGAGCCTGGAAGCGATCGCAGCACTGCTCGGACACGCCTCCATGTCGATGACAATGACCTATGCCCGCATCTCCGAGCGCACCGTCGCCGACGAATACTTCGCCGTCGCAACACACGTCGAAAACCTCTACACCGAAACAGCAGCCACCCTGCCCGCCGAAGCCGAAGGCCCCAACATGCGACGCCTGCGAGGAGAGACCACCCGCCTGCTCGGCAACGGACACTGCACCCGACCCGCTGCCCTGGACTGCCGCTACGAAACCATCTGCGAAACCTGTACTCACTTCGCCACCACCGAGGAGCACCGTCACACCCTGACCAATCAGCTCGCCAACGCCACCGAGCGCGACGAACCGCGCCGAACCGTCTACCTCCAACTGCTCAACCGGCTCGATCCAGCCGGCACTTGACAGTGATCACCCGCATAAGCGTGTAGTTTTGCCTGCACATCCACCACGAAGCGGGACTTGGCCAGCTCCTGCTCCAGTCGCTGTTTGTCGGCTTCCAGCTCGGCGATCCGCTCGGCCTGCGGGTCGCGTCGCTTGCGTCCGCGTGGGGCAGCCAGCCCCGCCAACGCTCCGGCGTCGCGGGCTCGTCGCCACTCCACGATGTGGCTGGAATACAGCCCCTCGCGGCGTAGCGCCGAGCCTTTTTCGCCATCGGGTGCCGCCTCGTAGGCGGCCAGTACCTCCGGCTTGTACTTCGCAGTGAACGTCCGGCGCCGGGCACGTTCGGGCACCTCGGGATCGGGACGTGGCGTTCCATCGTCGGCGATCCGACCAGGATGTTCCATCCCGGTCGCTGGAACCAACGTCGTTACCTTGCTTGTCATCTCGGGGAGTCTCTCCATCCCCGCCCTCGGGTCACTAATAGCTAATAGTCAGGGGGCGGGCGCCTCAACCCAGGTTGGCAGAGAGGGACTGCATCAAACGCCATCGGAGCTGCCTTCGGAGCTGGGATGTCTAGACAGCCATTACCTCAGCGTGTACGTAATGCAGAACGGTAGAGTAATAGCTATGGACATAACCATTACCGTGACCCGCAAGGGGCAGACGACGCTTCCGGTCGCCGTTCGTCGCAAGCTCGGTTTGGCCGATTCGGGCGGAGTGTTGCGCGCACACCTGAACGAGGAGACCGGGGAACTCATCATCACCAAACCGCCGAGTGTCAACGAGTTGAGCGAACGCGTTAGTCGCCATATCAAGCCGGGCACCCCCGCGCTGCTGGATGTCGATGACTTTTACCAGTCCGAGCGCGGGTCGTAGTGTGACGCCCACATTTGGCGGTTCACTTGACGCCAATGTCGTTCTCCGCCTGCTGCTTAACGATGTTCCGGACCAGCACGCGGCGGCAGTCGCACTACTTGAACGTGCCGATGCGCCATTCGTCGTGTCGGACTTCGCCATCATCGAGGTGGTCTTCGCTCTGTGCCGCCACTACGAGTTCAGCCGTGCCGCGGCAGCCGAGGCGATCGAGGGCCTGATGTCGTTGACCCAGATCGATTGCAACCGTGTCCTGTTCAAGCTCGCACTGCCGTTTTTCACCGATCATCCGAAGCTGTCGTTCGAAGATTGCTGCCTGGCCACGCATGCGGAATTGTCGAACGCGACACCATTGTGGACCTTCGATAGGAAATTGGCCGGCCAGGCCCAGTCGACCCGACTGGTGCCGATTTAAGACATGCACCCTCGAACTCCGATTGCCGTGAGTGCTGGATAGATGCCGGGTTGGATATCCAGGCTGACCCATGATGCCGTGTCACCGGGAATTCTGTTGGCTGGTCACGTGTCCGCGGCCGGACAAGACACTTCGTCCAGGCGGGGACCGGTTTGGGACCACACATTATGCGCGGTGGGTGGCAACTCAAGTCCTACCGCGTCGTGCCCGGCAGGAAGCCATAGTGAGGTTGTCAGCGTTTAACGCGCACGTCGATGCCTTCCTCATGCGGCACGAAGTGCGAGTCGCTGAACCCCTTGTTGACCCGTTCCGGCTCGGCCTGCGCGGGGTCAGGGAGCACCTCGGCGAGGCTTTCGGCGTCGACCAAATGCCCGCAGTCTTCAGGCGGCGCGGCGCGGTCACCGTCGACGACAACCGCTGCGGGACAGTTACTCTCGTCGTGAAGAACTTCTTCGAGACGAATGCGATCGCCGGTCTGCGTGCCGATTTCGTCCGGCAACCTACGGTCCACGCCTATCGGTCGCTGCTGGACTTTGCCGCCACGATCCATCGCGCCGACACCGAACGCGCCTGGGCGCTCGACCACCCGCGAGAACTGGCTCGTGGGGTGCTGGTCCGGCTCTCGCTGAGTGAGGGAGACGTTGACGCCGCGTGGGAGGCCGCCGACCGCTACGGTCCCGGATGGGCATGGCAGGAACTCGCTACCCAAGGCGCCGAGGCTCGGCCGGTAGCCGCCGCGGATCTGTAGCGACCGTAGCTCGAGAACGACCTGCGGCATCCCAACACCAAGCTCTACCCGGGCATTGCCGCAAAGCTGGCGACGATGGCGAAGCTGTATGAAACCGGCGGTCGCAGCGCTGATTTCGCGTCGTACATCGCCAAGGTCCGGCAAGAATACGGCAGGCGCCCCTCGCTGATGAAGGCGCTCGAAGCGAAGGGGCTCTGAGCGCCGTCACTCGCTGGGCCGGGGTGTGAAAAGTACGGCTGCGTCGACCCCATTGTTGGCGTAATTGCGCCACACTTACTCATGACAGCGCTCGCTGAGCGCTTTCGCCGCTGTGGACACCTTCATTACCAGTCGACGTTCGCGATCCCTGACCGCAGTGAAGTGGTAGTGCTCGTAAAAGGACTGCGCTTCGCCGTCGATGGCATCCACCACAACGGGTCCACATGTCTTGCGCGATGCCGGACGATCTGCGGCGGCCGCGGTTCGCGCACGCATCGTCAGCCCCCCGTCGGAGCCGACCTCGACAATGGCGAGGTGCGGCGGTGCGGCGCGACGCTGCCTTACCGACCAGACATCGACTGAGCGCCAACGGATTTGCGAACGAAACGTCCGGTGCGTTGTTGAGTGCGCTAACCAAACTCCCTGCAGGACAATGGCTTACATTCAGATCAAACCGCGCAGTGCTCGTCGCGGTAGCCGGCGCAGCAGCCAGCGCGGCAGCCGCCGTCGTCGCGCCTCCGGCAGCCGGTGCCGACCCGGTCGTCGACCTGATGGACAGGCTGCCGCCGGGCTACAGCGAAAGTTCGTGCCATTCTGTGGACGGGCCGATGGCGGACCCGGGAGCGATAGCCATGGTGGAATGTTCCGGTAATTCGTTGCCGGGCGGCCCAACAAGCGCGCGCTACACACTGCTCCGCGATACCAGCGCGCTAGAAAACCTTCACGAGCATGTACCACTCACACCACTTCAGGCCCGCCCACTGCCCTGGATCGGGCGCCACGCCGGCCTCTTGGACTCGACCGGACGGCCGGCCCGGTGGCTCGATCGCTTGCGGCATCGTTGAAGGCGACGTCGCTGCCTTGCTGTGGACGAACGACTCCGGTCCGCTCATCGCCTTGGCCCAAGGGGGATCCGAGACCAATAGCCTGCCGGGGCGCGGCGTCGACGCCCTGTGGCAATGGTGGTCCAGTTCGGTATTACCCGGCTGATTCGCCCGCCGCTTAGCCGCATTAGGGGACTCTGGCCGCCGGGGACGAACCGCTCACGTGGCGACGCAGCCGGCCGCTGACAGCGACCTTGCGAGCCAGCCAAGTTCAGCATGCCCACCCGGCGCTCACGCGTTACCACGGAGGCACATTGCCGGTGCTATCCGAATTGGGCCGATAAGAGGTCAAAAGGCTCTGTTTGGAGAATCAAAAGGCTCTGTTTGGAGAACTCTCGACCGCTGAGACTGAGTAGTCGGGATCGCGACGTTGGCATCGGTTGTCGATCCCGGCCGATAGCGCCGGAGGTTCACAGGGCAAGAGCCGGCCCCGGGTGATGTCTTCGACACTGCAAAGGAGATCTCGGTGGAAGACACGACCGAACGCCAGGTCACCGGTGAAGAGCGGCAGGCCGCCGAACACCCGACTACGGTCGCTGAGCCTAGGCGCCCGCGCGCGCTCATCGCCGGACTCGCGGTGACCGTCGTCATCGTCCTGGTCGCCGCGGTGGTCGGCTTCGTCATGGCGTTTCACGCAAAGCGAGAGGCGAATCGCAATCTTCGCCAGGCGACCAGCCTTCGCGTGGTCGCCGAAGCTCAGGCGATCCTGGCCCGTACCCGTCCCGGGACGGACATCACCGCCTTTCAAGGACTGGTCGCGGCGCAGCGACTTGCGCCAAGCCCTGATGACGGTCCGTTACGCAGCGTGCTGGAAGACAACTACCGGGCATTGAAAATCATCGAGACATCCTTCCAGCCACCCAATAGCGTCACCGCCGTCGCGTTCAGCCGCGACGGGCGGCGCATCATCGCAGGCGATGACTCGGGGGTAGCTGCCTGGAACGCCGAAACCGGCCAGCCAGTCGGCGAGCGGGAGCACCTCCGCGGTGCCCCAGACGTGGTGGTCAGCCCGGACGGCACGCGGGCCGTCGCCCTCTTGCGGGACAAAGCGCAGGTATTGGATGCCGAAACCGGCCATCCGATCGGCGACCCAGTGAAGCTCATCGGCGTCGCGTACAGCATGGCGATCAGCCCGGACAATGCACGGCTCGCCTGCGGCAGGAAGGACGGCACCATTCAGATCTGGGATCTCAACACCGGCCGAACCGTCGGTAATTTTCTTGCGGGGCACCAGGATACGGTCCTCGCAGTCGCGTTCAGCCCCGACGGTGGCCGGATCGTCTCCGGCAGCCGGGACAAGACGGTGCGGGTGTGGAATGCGGCCACCGGTCAACCCGTCGGTCAGCAGATGACCGGTGGCTCGGTGCTCAGCGTGACGTTCAGCCCCGATGGCACCCGGATTGCCTCCGGCAACGACGAGGGCACCATACAGCTGTGGAACGCCGACGTGAGCCAGGCAGTCGGCCCACCGATGACCGGCCACACGGGGAACGTGTACAGCCTGGCATTCAGCCCCGACGGCACGCGGATCGTCTCCGGCGGTCAGGACAAGACTGTGCGGCTATGGAATGCCGACACCGCAGAGCCCGCCGGCCCGCCACTGGTAGGCCACCGATGGACGGTCGCGACCGTGGCGTTCAGTCCCGACGGCAAACGAGTCGCCTCCGGCGGCGGGGATCGGACAGTCCGACTGTGGAGTGCCGAACCTAGCCCACTCGTGGGCCAGTCGCTGACCCCGCCCGGCTGGAGCCCACAGCCACCCGGCTGGCTAGCGAACGTCAAAGTGGCGGTCAGTCCCGACGGCAGGTGGATCGCCTCCGGTGGTAACGGCATCGCGCTGTGGGACCCCACCACCGGCCAAGCCATCGGCACCCCGATCACCGGATACGGAGAATTCGTGGCGTTGAGCCGCGACGGCAAGCGGATCGCCGCGATCGGTGACGGGAAGGTCCATGTGTTGGACGTGAGCACCGGCCGACCCTTGGGCGCCCCGGTGGAGAACTGGGACGTGCGAAGTGTCGCGTTTAGCCCGGACGGCACCAGGATCGTCTCCGCCGGGGACGACAAGACCGTCCGGCTGTGGGACGTGGCTACCGGCCGACAAATCGGAGACCCTATGACCGGCCACAGTTCCGATGTGAAAAGCGTCGCATTCAGCCCGGACGGCACGCGCATCGCATCGGGCAGCCTCGACGGTGTGCGGTTGTGGGATGTCACGACCTGCCGGCAAATCGGTAGCCCGATGGTGAGCACCGGCACGGAGACCAGAGGCGTCGAGAGCGTCGCCTTCAGCCCCGACGGCACGCGCATCGCCTCCGACGAGGTTCTCGTCTGGGGCAACAGGATTCGGTTATGGGACTCGGCCACCGGCAAACCCGTCGGCCGGCCGATGACGGCGAAAACGGTGATGAGTGATCCGGGCCTGCTCAAACCCGACATGAGCATGGCGTTCAGCCCCGACGGCAAGCGGATCGCTTCCAATATGTGGGATCGCACCGTGCGACTGTGGGATGTCGCCACCGGAGAACCCGTCGGCGCTCCGCTTCGGGGCCCCACCGCGGACGTAACGAGCGTGGCATTCAGCCCGGACGGAAACTTCCTCGTGTCCGGAAGTGAGGACGGGACCGTCCGGTTGTGGCTCAACTATCCCGACGCGACGTCGGGACTGTGCGCCAAGCTCTCCAGCAACATGAGCCGCAGGCTGTGGCAGGCCTGGGTGTCGCCCGACATCGACTACGTCGAAGCCTGCCCCGGACTTCAGATCAAGAAAGAATACGAGTGGTAGGTCCCATGAGCGGCAACGAGGCGGTCAACAACGAGATCGAGCAGATTCTCCCGCGCGACCCCCAGCAGCGCCAGACCGCATTGGAGCTATTGCGTTCGGCGTTCATTCCCTGGTTGGTCACCATCAATCCCGACGACGATCAACCGATGCGGCGGGCGGCGCGCCAGGCCGATCTGCCCGAGGCAAGCCGCCCACTGATTGACGCGCTGGTGGACAAGGGGCTGCTGGTGCGCGACGAACGCGACGGGCAGGTGGTCGTGCAGGTGGCGCCGGAAAGCCCGCTGTATCAATGGGATGAGCTGGCCGGCTGGCTACGTGCCGAACGGCGAAACCTCACAACAGCCGAAGCCCACGCCGCCGACCTGCGCAGACGCGTCCGCATCCAGCGCGCCGTCCTGGCCGGCACCGTCGTGATCGCCCTTGTCGGGGCGATCGTGGCCGTGGTCGGGTTCATTCGAGCCGTCGACGCCAAACACTTGGCGGACACCTGGAATAGGGAAGCGATCGCCTTGAAATTGAGCTCGCAGGGACAGGCCATCCTCGCGGGTGTTCGCGCCGGAGGCGATATGCGGGGGATCCAGCAGATCCTCGCCGCACCGGCCATCGCGCCCAGCACCGACATCAGCGCGCTGCTCACCGCGGTGGTTGAGCGACAATCCACGATCAAGATCATCCCGGCGCCCGACGCCGTCAACACCGTGGCGTTCAGCCCCGACGGCCGCCGCATCGTCTCCGGCGGCGCCGATAACACGCTGCGGCTGTGGGACGCCGCCACCGGCACTCCCGTCGGCGCCCCGCTGACTGGCCACACCGCCCCGGTGCTCAGTGTGGCGTTCGGCCCCGACGGGCGGCGCATCGTCTCCGGCAGCGACGACAAAACGCTGCGGTTGTGGGATGCCGCCACCGGTGCGCCTATCGGCGCCCCGCTGACCGGCCACACCGGCCCGGTGGAAAGTGTGGGCTTCAGCCCCGACGGGCGGCGCATCGTCTCCGCCGGCGGCACCATCGCCGACGGCACGGTGCGGTTGTGGGACGCCGGCACCGGCCAGCAGATCGGCGCCCTGCTGACCGGCTACAGCGGCCCGTGGGACAGTGTGGCGTTCAGCCCCGACGGGCGGCGCATCGTCTCCGGCAGCGGCCCCGTCGGCAACGTCGGGCCCGGCACGGTGCAGGTGTGGGACGCCGACACCGGCCAACCGGTCGGGCAACCGCTGACCGGCCACACCGGGCCGGTGTTCAGTGTGGCCTTTAGCCCCGACGGGCGGCGCATCGTCTCCGGCAGCGCCGACAGCACGGTGCGGTTGTGGGACGCCGGCACCGGTCAGCCGGTTGGCGCTCCGCTGACCGGCCACACCGGCCCGGTGGCCAGTGTGGCGTTTAGCCCCGACGGGCGGCGCATCGTCTCCGGCAGCCCGGACGGGCGACGCACACCCCCCGGCCCAGTCGAGTGCACGCTGCAGTTGTGGGACGCCGGCACCGGCCAGCAGATCGGCGCCCCGCTGACCGGCCACACCGGCGCGGTGGCCAGTGTGGCGTTTAGCCCCGACGGGCGGCGCATCGTCTCCGGCAGCGACGATAAGACACTGCGGCTGTGGGACGCCGCCACCGCTCAGCCCATCGGTGCCCCGCTGACCGGCAACACCGCCTCGGTGGCCAGCGTGGCGTTCAGTCCCGACGGGCGGCGCGTCGTCTCCGCCAGCGCCGACACGGTGCGGTTGTGGGACGCCGGCACCGGCCAACCTATCGGCGCCCCGCTGACCGGACACACGCTGTGGGTGTCCAGTGTGGCGTTCAGTCCCGACGGGCGGCGCATCGTCTCCGGCAGCGCCGACGACACGCTGCGGTTGTGGGACGCCGGCACCGGCCAACCGATCGGCGCCCCATTGACCGGCCACACCGCCTCGGTGTCCAGTGTGGCGTTTAGCCCCGACGGGCAGCGCATCGTCTCCGGCAGCTACGACAAGACCCTGCGGTTATGGGACGCTGCCACCGGTGCGCCGATCGGCGCCCCGCTGACCGGTCACACCGACCCGGTGACCAGTGTGGCGTTCAGCCCCGACGGGCAGCGCATCGTCTCCGGCAGCACCGACACCACACTGCGGTTGTGGGACGCCGCCACCGGTGCGCCGATCGGTGACCCGCTGACCGGCCACACCGACTCGGTGACCAGTGTGGCGTTCAGCCCCGATGGGCGGCGCATCGTCTCCGGCGGCAGCATCGCCGACGGCACGGTGCGGTTGTGGGACGCGGGCACCGGCGAGCAGATCGGACCAGCACTGAGCGGCCACACCGGCACGGTGTTCAGTGTGGCGTTCAGCTCCGACGGGCGGCGCATCGTCTCCGGCGGCCTCGACAAGACACTGCGGTTATGGCCGGGGCCCGCGGCCTGGCCTGATCTGTTGTGCGACAAGCTCGTCGCGAATATGAGCCACAAACAGTGGCACGACTGGGTGTCCGCCGACATCGCCTACATCAGGCTCTGCCCGAACCTGCCCGTCCCCTAGCGCCCAAGGAGCCGACCGGCCTCAACATTTGCGGCAGAAATCGGAGAGAGCTTCCCCCGAGAGGTAGTGATACGCGGTGGCGCGCCCAATTCCGAACGCAGCGGCCAACTTACGCACCGCTGCACCTGTGAGCTTTTGCCTACCGAACAAATCGGTGACGCGTCGCGCACCCAGGCTCGACAGTTGATGCCTCGACCCGCAGGAGAAGGCGCTGATGAAAAAACCGCAATCACCCTGGTGGTACCCGGAACTCGGCGGATCGCCCCCCGGGCCGCCGTTGCCGCCGGGTTGGTACCCGGATCCGGTAGACACCAGCCGGCGCCGGTACTGGGACGGCGCGGTGTGGGACGCATCGCCATACACCCCTGCGTCCCGGGATCAGGCCGCGATGGCCGCGATGATGGTCGTGGAAAACCGTCCACCCGATAGATCCGATCGAACCCCTCGAGGTGGAGAAGCTTCCGGCCTGACGGTCACCAGGGGAATCTCGCTGATCTTGCTGGCGCTCTTATTCGGGTCCATTGCTTCGGCGTCCTTACCCGAAGGCCCTACACATTGGAACGAATATGCCACCGCGGGGGCCGACACCATCTGGCGCACTTACTTTCTGGCAATCCTGACGCTCTGTGTCGGGGCGTTGGTGCTGGGCATCCTTTCGCTGACAAGACCCGCAAGTCACCCGATGTTCAGCGTTATCGAAGCGGCAGCGGTAATCATCGTCGGGTTAGCCGGCTGCGTACTTGGGGTCTTGTCTGTCGGTAATGGAACCGATATGGCGACCCCGCTCACCTTTCTCGGTACTGGCGCTCTGTTCGCACTCGCCGGTGGAATCACGACGTTGCTGTCCGTAATTGCGGTCGTCGACCGACGCCGTTCTGGTGCTCAGCCGTCACCCGGGCCGCTGCCGTCCGGTGTGCAGCCCGGTCCGTTGGGTTTGCGGTTTCTCGCCCGGCTGATCGACGGCCTGCTGGTCGTCATTGTCGCGGTGCCGCTGGCCGTGCTGGCGGAAACTCACATCGGGGCTACCGGCTTATTCCCCGGCTTGTTTTCCGGGTTGCTTGCCTTCAGCTACTTCGTGGCGTTCGAGGTGAGTCAGGGCTGGACCCTGGGCAAGAAGCTGCTGGGTATGCGGGTGCGCGGACCGGCCGGCGCCGAGAAACCGACCGTGCGGCAGTCCGCCGTCCGTAACCTCTTCACACTGCTCGCGATCATCCCCTTCATGGGCGAAGTGCTCGTGCTCGTCTGCGGCATCGTGATCGCGGCGACCATCCAGTCGAGTCCCACCAAACAAGGCAAACATGACGAGTTCGCCGGCGGAACCCACGTGGTCAAGTATTGACCCCGGTGACCGGTGACCGGCGTCGGCGAAATCTGATGCGTCACTTCTGCCGTGCGCAATAGGCAAGATCTGCGGATCGGCGTGACACGCTCTCATTTCCGCCCGCCGGGTCGAAGCGGGCGGCCGGACTCCGGAAGCACAAGGGCGATCAGTCTCGCCATGGGTTCCAATCTGTATCCCCGACACGCCTTCAACCGCACACGAGGAGCGCCTCATGACCGCTACCTACGACGAGAAGCAACGAATGGTCTTCGGCGCCAACACATATCGGCGTGAGGCGGACCCGATGAGTTTGAACGCCATCCCGGCCGCGGGGGAGCCCGGGCCTTTGGTGACCCGCCGGCGTCGCGATGATCGACTCGATCGGGTTGGTCCGATCAATTTTCTACGGGTGGGGGCTGGTGCTGGGTGGCTCGGATGGCAGCTCGAACAGTGATGGATCGGCGAGGACCACTGCCGTGGGCACATCGCCTTTGCGTGTCACCAACAGCGGGGTTCGATACACATATCCGCGATTGCCGCATTCGTCGCTCATAGCGGTGTCGGTCTGGATGCCTCGAAGTGTGCCGTCAGGCTGCGGCTCTAATCCGAAGTTACGACGGGTTCTGACTGGGGATTAGTGTTCTGAGCTGGCGATATGGGCTGCTGTCTCGTCCTGATGTGT
>NZ_MVIF01000092.1 GCF_002086675.1 Mycobacterium persicum | reverse complement strand
TCAGACCCAAAACACCCAAAACCATCAAAACCCCACGTCAAAGCCCAAATCACCTATCCAGACGGTCGCAACTTCGGGCTAACCACTCGGCTTGCATCACCAGCAGCCCCGGCAACTCCTGCCGCGGGGCGGCCGGGTCGAGCTCGCGGTAACGCTGATAGATATTGACGACGACCCGTTCGGAGTCCAGCCAGGTCGCGTACTCGCCGAGGTCAATGGTGTCGACCGCCTCGACGAACGACAACCCGTTGCGGTAGGCGGCTTCGGCTTGCTCGGCGATATACACCAGATAGTCACGGACGGCACGGATCCCGTCGCAGTCGGTAACCGGGCCATGGCCCGGCACCACGACGGAGGGGTCCAGCGCGATCATGGCATCGCAAGCCGTTATCCAGTTAGCGATCGGGCCGGCCCAGACGATCGGCGTGCAGCCGATGAACAGCAAGTCCCCGGCGAAGAGCACACCGGCGTCGGGCACGTGCACCACCGAATCGGCGGCGGTGTGGGCGGGTCCGAGGTTCAGCAGTTCCACCCGTCTGCCGCCGACATCGATGGTCCACCGACGGTCGAAGGTCTGGTCGGCGTTGCGTACCGTGATGCCGCTGAAGTCGAAGTGCCCGAAGCGGTCTCGCGCATAGCCGGTGGCGATCGGGCCCAGGTCGGCGGTTTGCAGCCGGGCCAACATGTCCGGGTGCATGCCATGCGCGATCTCCTCGGCCGTGCCGGTGGCGGCGATGATCCGGACCGAGCGATCCAACAGTTGGTTGCCGTGGGTGTGGTCGCCGTTGGAGTGGGTGATCAGCGCGTCGGTGATGGGTGCACGATCGGTGATCGGCTTCATCGCGTCCAGCATCTCGCGGGTCAGGGCCAAGTCGAACAGCGTGTCCACCAACAACGATGCGCCCGCGCCGGCGACCAGCCCGGCGTTGCTCCAACCGTACCCGCCGTCCGGCAGCGTCCACGCCCACCCCTGGTCGGCGACCTCGTGCAGCCCGCGTGTGTAGGGCACTCGCGCCGGCGCCGGGTTGACACGGGTGCGCGGCGGCGGCGCTTCGGGGTTGCGCCGGGGCGTCAATGGATGCGGCGCCGAGCTGACCCGTACCGTCTGGCGCGTCTCACCGAGTCCGTCGACCCGCAGGGTCACCACGTCGCCGTCGTGCAGCCAGCCCGGGAACGAGTCGAGCTTGCCCAGGTGCTCCACCAGCGTGCAGGTGGGCACCGTGCCGGAGCCGAACACGTCACCGGGTCGCAGCGTCACCCCGCGCGAGGCATAAGAGATCACCTCAGCGAATGTCCAGTCCATCGCCGCGGTCGAGCCGGCGCCGATCACGGTGTCGTTGACCAACGCGGTGACTTGCAGGCTCAGCCTGCCGTCGCGGCGGTAGGGCTCCAGCTCGTCCGGGGTGACCAAATATGGACCCAGGGTGACTCCGCTGTCTTTGCCCTTGGCCTGTCCGATGCGCAGCTGGCCTTCCAGCATCTGCAGGTCGCGTGCCGACCAGTCGTTGAAAATCGTGTAGCCGACGATCGACTGTCCGGCCTGCTCGACGGTCAGGTCCTTGCCGCCGGTTCCGATCACCGCCGCGATTTCCAATTCGAAGTCCTGCCAGGCACTTCCGGGCGCCGTCGGCGCATCGTCGTAGGGACCCAAAACCGTTGCCGGACAGGCGAAGTAAAACGCCGGGATACGATACCAGGTGTCGACGAGCACTCGGCCGCCGCCCATGGCCTCCTGACAGTTGCGCACATGGTCCAGGAAGCACAGCGAGTCCCGGATCGACGGCGGGCGTGGGATGGGCGCCGCCAGCGACACGTCGGCGAGACCGACGACCGCAGCCGGTGCCCGCATTGCGGCCTCGCCGGCGGCGCGCAGCCGGTCGGCGCCACCGCCGAGCAGGTCGAGCAGCGCCACTCCCGGTGGCAGGGCATAGATCTTGTCACCGGACAGCACGCCGGCCCGTTCGCCGTCCTCGCTGCGGTAGGTCACCCACTTCATTCCCGCACCACCTCACTCGGATCCTTGTCCGGGCGCAGCCCGCGCCAACTCGTTTGGCGCAGCCGATCGTCGGGGGTCCATTCGCTGTAGCGCACTTCGCCGACCAGGGTCGGCTTGACGAATGTGACACCCTTGGCCTCACGCGCTGGAAGCGAAGCGCCGAAAGGGTTTTCGTCGGTGTGCAACGGCGCCAGCGTCCTTTTCAAGTTGTCCAGGTCGCGTTGGGTGAAACCCGTTCCGACTCGCCCGGCGAAATGCAGCCCGGCTGCACCGGGAATGCCCATCAGCAGCGAGCCGATACCGCTGCTGCGGCCGCCCTCCCCGGTCCGCCAGCCCCCGATGACGACCTCTTGGGTGTTCCAGTGCTTGTCTTTGATCCATGCCGCCGAGCGCCGGCCCGGCTGATAACCGGAATCACGCCGCTTGGCGATCACCCCCTCCCAGCCGCGCTTGCGGGAGTATTCCATGGCTTCGGCTCCATCGCCGGGCAGCAGCTCCGGAACAATGAGTTCACTTGCGGCGGCGAGCGTTTCCAGCAGCTTGCGCCGGTCCTGGTACTTGGCCCGCAGCAGTGCGCGGCCGTCGAGGTAAAGCAGGTCGAACGCCCAGAACTCGATCCGGGTGGCCCGGACCCGGTTCTGCATTTCGTTGAAGCTGGGCACGCCGGCGGGGTCGAGTGCGACCACCTCCCCGTCGAGCACCACCTGATGATCAGCGAGACCGGCTGCCAGCGAACGTAATTGCGGGTATTCCCCGGTGACGTCGCGGCCGCTGCGGGAGCGCAGCCGAACGGAACCGTGGTCGGCTTCCACCAGTAACCGGTAACCGTCCCACTTGCCCTCGAAGGCCCACTGACCCGCCTTCAGACGCGCGACCGAACCGTGGGTGGTGAGCATCGGAGCGAGACTGTCGAAGTCGAAGACCTGCTGGTCTTTCATGCGGTGCGCCAGCCACTGGTTGCCGTCGGTGTGAATCAGCGCATACCGCCCGGAGATCCGGTTGCCGTGCAGGTTGACGATCACTTCGTCTTCGCGAAACTTCTCGGTGTCGTAAGTGCCGGAATCCCAGATGAACACCTTGCCGGCGCCGTACTCCCCCTTCGGGATGGTGCCCTCAAATGCCGCATATTCCAGCGGATGATCTTCGGTGCGCACCGCAAGATGGTTCACCGAGGTGGTTTCCGGCAGGTTCTTCGGCACCGCCCACGACACCAGCACGCCGTCGCGTTCCAGCCGGAAGTCGTAGTGCAGCCGGCGGGCGTGGTGCTCCTGGATGACAAAGATATTACCTTGGCCGACAATAGGTTTAGACCGAGGTACCGGCTCCGGGGTCTTCGACGCGTCGCGCATGCTGCGGTACTTGGTCAGCCGGTCCACGCCGGGCAGGTCGGCATCCAACGGCGCGAGCAGATCACCGTCGCGGGAGACCCGGGCCAGCACCTCGTCATAGCGCAGCTGCCGCAGCCCGGGGTCGTCGAGCTCCTCCCAGCTGCGGGGCGCCGCGACCGTCGGCTGGTCGCGGCCGCGCAGTGAGTACGGCGCGATGGTGGTCTTGGACCCGTTGTTCTGGCTCCAGTCCAAAAACACCTTGCCTGCCCGCAGGCTCTTGGTCATGGTCGCGGTGACCAGCGTGGGCATCGCCTTCTCCAGCTGTTGCGCAACCCGTTTGGCCAGCACCGTGGCGCCTCTGCTGCTCACCGGCTGATCCAGCGGCGCATACAGATGCAGGCCCTTGCTGCCGCTGGTCAGCGGGAAGGTGGTCAGCCCGATATCGGTGATCAGGTCCCGGACCGCATGTGCGACCTCGGCCAGCTGGGCCATCGTCACGCCCTCGCCCGGGTCCAGGTCGAACACCAATCGGGTCGCGGGACCGGGTTTCAGCTCTTGCGCGCCGCGTCGCGTCCATTCGGCGACGAACCGCCACTGCGGCACGTGCACCTCGAGCGCCGCCTGCTGAGCTATCCAGGCCAGCCCCGTCACGCTGTCGATGATCGGATAGGTGGTAGTTCCGGACCGGTGTTCGACGCTTGCCCGCGGCAGCCAGTCCGGCGCCGAAGATGCCAGCTGCTTTTCGAAGAACGACGGCTGGTCGACTCCGTTGGGCCAGCGTTTGCGGGTCGCCGGACGCCCGGCGATATGCGGCACCATCACCTCGGCGATGCGGGTGTAGTAGTCGAAGACATCGCGCTTGGTAGTCCCGGTCGCCGGATAGAGCAGCTTGTCCGCGTTGGTCAACGTCACCCGCGGCTCCGTCGCCGAACCCATACCTTCAACGTAACCCGTTGACATGGAGCGCGCGCTGGCAATCGGCAGAGCCCTGGTCGACATCGTCGATGGCCCGATGCCGCCGAGCACGTCGACGAACGTCCCGGTCCAATGGGCAACGCTGGTCCGGCGACGGCCGGCGCACCCGGCTTGCGCCGGGCCAACGTCGACGAACTAGATTCGCCGGCTTAGCTTTTCAGTACGGCGGGGCGAAAGTGTGCGTGGGGTTCGATCGCGCAGTGCGCTAAGCCGCCGTGGCGTCGCTGTTAACCGCCCCGCGTTGTGGGCATACTGACTCCATGCGCTCCATCTGGAAGGGTTCGATCGCCTTCGGCCTGGTGAACGTGCCGGTCAAGGTGTACAGCGCCACCGAAGACCACGACATCAAGTTTCACCAGGTCCACGCCAAGGACAACGGACGCATCCGCTACAAGCGGGTGTGCGAGGTGTGCGGCGAAGTGGTCGAATACGGCGACCTGGCTCGGGCCTACGAATCCGACGACGGCCAGATGGTGATCATCACCGACGACGACATCGCCACCTTGCCCGAGGAACGCAGCCGCGAGATCGAGGTCCTCGAATTCGTCCCGGCCAGTGAAGTGGATCCGATGCTGTATGACCGTAGCTACTTCCTAGAGCCCGACACAAAATCATCCAAATCCTATGTGCTGCTGGCTAAGACGCTTGGAGAGACAGACCGGATGGCGATCGTGCATTTCACCCTGCGCAACAAGACCCGGCTGGCGGCGTTGCGGGTCAAGGATTTCGGCAAGCGCGACGTCATGGTCGTGCATACGTTGTTGTGGCCGGACGAGATTCGCGACCCCGACTTCCCGGTACTGGACAAGAAGGTCGAGATCAAACCGGCGGAGCTCAAGATGGCCGGACAAGTGGTCGAGTCGATGGCCGAAGACTTCAACCCGGACCGCTATCGCGATACCTACCAGGAGCAGCTGCGGGAACTAATCGACGCCAAACTCGAAGGTGGGGACGCATTTACCACCGAAGAGCAACCGACCGTACTGGACGAGACCGAAGACGTCTCCGATCTGCTCGCCAAACTGGAAGCCAGCGTCAAGGCGCGCTCGGGCGACAAGAAACCACCGGCGACGAAGGCCGCCAAGAAGACACCGGCGAAGAAGACACCGGCACGGAACAAGGCCCCCGCGAAACAAGCGTCCAAGTCCTGACCAGGGTGGGCGCTGTTGGCCTATGCTCGTCGTGCTGCCGAGAGGAGTATTCCGTGAAGTTGCCCCGATCTGGACGAACTCGAGCCGCGCTGAGCCTGCTACTGGTCAGCATCGTGGTCTTGGCGGCCTGCGGCGGTCATTCCGGTAACACGTCGTCGTCGACCGGGTCCAGCGCCCCCAGCGTCCCGGTGAACTGCGGCGGCAAGAAGAAGCTCCTGGCGGCGGGTTCGACAGCACAAAAGAACGCGATCGAACAGTTCGTGTATGCCTACATCCATGCCTGCCCCGGCCACACGCTGGACTACAACGCGAATGGCTCGGGCGCCGGCATGAAGCTCTTCCTGGGCAACCAGACCGATCTGGCGGGCTCCGATTCCCCGATGGACCCGGCGAAAGGCGAGCCCGACAAGGCCGCGGCACGCTGCGGGTCGGAAGCCTGGGACCTGCCGGTGGTCTTCGGCCCGATCGCGGTCACCTACAACATCAACGGTGTCAGCACGCTCAAATTGGACGGCCCCACATTGGCGAGGATCTTCAACGGTGCCATCAGCAGATGGGACGACCCGGCGATCACCGCCCTCAACTCGGGTACCAGCCTGCCATCGACCCCCATTCACGTCGTCTTCCGCAGCGACCAGTCCGGCACCACGGACAATTTCCAGAAATACCTCGACGCCGCTTCCAACGGCGCGTGGGGCAAAGGCACCGGCCAAACATTCAACGGAGGTGTCGGCGAAGGCGCCGCCGGCAATGACGGCACGTCTCAGGCGCTGAAGCGAACCGACGGCTCGATCACCTACAACGAGTGGTCCTACGCGGTGGGTCATCAACTGAACATGGCCCAGATCATCACCTCGGCCGGCCCGGATCCGGTGACGATCACCGCCGAGACCGTCGGCAAGACCATCGCCGGGGCCACGTTCAAGGGTCAGGGCAACGACTTGGTGGTGGACACGTCCTCGTTCTATCGACCCACCAAGACCGGCGCCTACCCGATCGTGCTGGTGACCTACGAGATCGTCTGCTCCAAATATCCCGACGCGCCCACCGGTGCCGCCGTAAAAGCGTTTATGCAGGCCACAATTGGCGACGGCCAAATCGGTTTGGACGAGTACGGCTATATTCCGCTGCCGAGTTCGTTCCAATCGAAATTGATTCCGGTGGTCAACGCCATCGCATGATCGGCCGCCACTCGTGGCGGGACGATTGCGGCGCCGGTCCAGCCAGGCGGAATTATGCCGATCACCGCACGAATCGCCAAGTGTCGCAACGACCTCGGCCGGCAACCGGTTGCCGACCTGATAATGCAAACCAAATTTTATCCTGAGCCGCTGGTCAGAAATCACTGAGAGTAAGCCCGATTTTGTTGTGTCCCCGGTCTTTGAGGATTTACCGTGTGTTAACCAACGGTGTCCGGTGGATCGGCGGACCGGACGAAGGGAGCGTCGACGGTGAGCGAGACCGAGCCGGGTTCGCGGGTTGGGTCGCGCTTCGGGCCTTACCAGTTGGTGCGGTTGATCGGTCGCGGCGGCATGGGCGAGGTGTACGAGGCCGAGGACACCCGCAAGCACCGGATCGTGGCGTTGAAGCTGATTTCGACGCAGTACTCCGAGAACCCGGTGTTTCGCGCGCGGATGCAGCGTGAGGCCGACACCGCGGGACGGCTGACGGAACCGCACATCGTGCCGATCCACGACTACGGCGAGATCGACGGCCAGTTCTATGTGGAGATGCGGCTCATCGACGGAGTATCCCTGCGGACCTTGCTCACCCAGTACGGTCCGCTGGCCCCGGCACGGGCGGTGGCGATCGTGCGGCAGGTCGCCGCCGCACTCGACGCGGCGCACACCAGCGGGGTCACTCACCGCGACGTCAAGCCCGAGAACATCCTCGTCGCCGCCAACGACTTCGCCTATCTGGTTGATTTCGGCATCGCACGCGCCGCCCACGACCCGGGGCTGACCCAGAGCGGGATGGCCGTGGGAACCTACAACTACATGGCCCCGGAAAGATTCACCGCCGACGACATCACCTACCGCGCCGACATCTACGCGCTGGCTTGCGTTTTGGGGGAATGCCTGACCGGGGCGCCCCCCTACCGGACCGACAGCGTCGAACGATTGATCGCCGCACATCTCATGGAGCCGCCGCCACGGCCAAGCCTGCTACGACCCGGCCGAGTTCCGCCAGCCCTCGACGAGGTGATCGCCAAGGGCATGGCGAAGAATCCCCAGGAGCGCTACATGAGCGCGGGGGACCTGGCGATCGCCGCACACGATGCGCTCACCATGCCCGAGCAGCGTCAGGAAGCCACCATCTTGGAGCGGGGCGACAACGCGACACTGATCGCCAACGCGGGTTTCGGCGGCGCCTGGACCAACTACACGGGCGCCGGTCCCCAGCCCCAGCCTCCGCCGCCGATCGCTCCTCGACCGCCGCACCCGGCCGAAGACGAGACCGCGGTCAGGCCGGTACCCAGCCTCCAGGGATGGCGGTCAAAACCACACAGTTCCGACCAACGGACCCAGGCTGCCCCCGTCGTCACCGGCACCGGTTGGCCCAGCCAGCCCGGGCTGTCCCCCGTCGGCCAGGGGGCCGCCGGGCGGGGTGCCGGTTCCGCGGGCTTGCCGTCGTTCAACCAGCCGTCGCCATCTCAACCCACGAGCCCACGCAACAAGCGCAAGACGTGGACCGTCGCGGCCGTCGTCGCGACCGTCATCCTGGTGGTGGCCGGCATCAGCGCGTTCGTGGCCACCAGACCCAAAGGCTCGACACCTCCGCAAGGTCAGGTGGTGCTGCCCTTCAACGGGCTCAACTTCCGCTTCTCTCCGGGCGGGGTCGCGGTCGACGACCAGGGCACCGTTTACGTCACCAACCAGACCATGTACGGCCGGGTGGTGACGTTGCCGGCGGGCTCCAGCACGCCGACCGTGAAACCGTTCAACGGGCTGTACGAGCCGCAGGGCCTGGCCGTTGACGGCTCCGGCACCATCTACGTCAGTGATTTCAACAACCGGGTGGTGTCGTTGGCGGCCGGGTCGAATCGCCAGGTCGAGCTGCCCTTCAGCGGACTCAACTATCCCGAGGGGATCGCGGTGGATGCCCAGGGCGGCGTGTACGTCGCCGACCGGGGCAACAACAGGGTGGTCAAGTTGGCGGCCGGCTCGACCAGCCAGACGGTGCTGCCGTTCAACGGCCTGAAGAACCCCGACGGGGTGGCCGTCGACAGCGAGGGGAACGTCTACGTCACCGACACCGACAACAATCGGGTGGTAAAGCTCGAAGCCGGCACCAGCAATCAATCCGTCCTGCCGTTCACCGGCCTGACCGCGCCGTGGGGTATCACCGTGGACGGTGCCGGCAACGTCTACGTCACTGAACACGACAACAACGCGGTGGCGAAGTTGCCGGCCGGGGCAACCGCGTCCACCGAGCTGCCATTCACCGGACTCAACACCCCCCTGTCGGTTGCGGTCGACGAGAAGGGCAACGTCTACGTCGCCGACCGCGGCAATGGCAGGGTGCTGAAACTCGCCCAGGGTTCCTAGGCAGGCCCGGCGCGCCGGCGGCCGCTACCGAGCGACCATGAGGCGAAGCCCGGCCCGGATCACGCCGATCGTCGACGCTCGGGTGGACACGAAGCGAATCCCCGCCGCGACCACGTTGATCACGGCCACCAGGATGATCAGCGTCAGCGCGGCACCCCACACCCGCAGGAAGCCGGCGTGTTCGGGGTTGGTGAGTTCGGTGTAGATCAGCAACGGCAGCGAGGCCATGTTGCCGTTGAAGATGTCAAGGTTGATCGAACGGCTGTAGCCCACCAGCACCAGTACCGGGGCGGTCTCGCCGATGATGCGCGCCAGCGCCAGCAGCACACCGGACACAATGCCCGGCATCGCGATCGGAACGACGATGCGCACGATCGTCTTCCATTTCGGAACGCCCAACGCATAACTGGCTTCGCGCAGCTCGTCGGGCACCAACCGCAGCATCTCCTCGGTAGAGCGCACCACCACCGGCAGCATCAACAGGACCAGTGCCAACGACACCGCGAAGGCGCTCTGCTGAAATCCCAGGGTGGCGATCCACAGACTGAAGATGAACAGCGCCGCCACGATCGAGGGCACCCCGGCAAGGACGTCGACCATGAACGTGGTCACCCGCGCCATCCGGCCGGTGCCGTATTCGACCAGGTAGATCGCGGTCATCAGGCCCAGCGGCACGGCCAGCAAGGCCGCCACCCCGGCCTGCACCAATGTCCCGTAGAGCGCGTGGTACACACCCCCGGCGAACTCCTCCGGCAGCACGCCGCGCAGCGAATGAGTCCACCAGTCCACCCGGATGATGGCATACCAGCCGCGCTCGATCACCACCCACAACAACCAGACCAGTGGCACCAACGCGATGGCGAACGAGCTGAAGAACACCACGGTCGCCAGGCTGTTCTTGATCCGCCGCGCCAGGCTCAGCGGACGGAACACCACCGCTTTGACCGGTCGGTCGAGGGCGTCGACGCTCATCCGTTGACCTTCCCGCCGGCCACGGCACGCGCGGCGGCGTTGACCACGAAGGTCAGGACGAACAGCGCAAACCCGGCCGAGATGTAGGCGCCGGTCGGCAGCGGCTCACTGAACTCCGACGCCGCGGAGGCGATCTTGGACGCAAACGTGTAACCGCCGTCGAACAGCGACCAGTTTCCGGGGCGGGCCGCCGACCGCAAGATGATCAGCACCGCCACGGTTTCGCCCAGCGCACGCCCCAACCCCAGCATCGACGCGGCGATGACACCGCTGCGCCCGAACGGCAGCACGGTCATCCGCACCACCTCCCATTTCGTCGCGCCCAAAGCCTGGGCCGCTTCGATCTGGATAAGCGGCGTCTGCCGGAACACTTCTCGGGATACCGAGGTGACGATCGGCAGGATCATCACCGCCAACACGATCCCGGCGGTGAAGATGGTGCCCCCACCGGCCAGCGACACGTTTCCCTTCGTGAACAAGAACAGCCAGCCAAGGTTGCGGTTGAGAAAATCTGCGACCGGCTCCAGCTTGGGCGCCAGCACGAAGATTCCCCACAACCCGAAAACGATCGACGGCACCGCGGCCAGCAGATCCACGATCGCGCCGAACGGACGCGACAACCTTCTGGGCGCATATTGGGTGAGGAACACCGCGATCCCGACCGCAACCGGTACTGCCAGCACCAGCGCGGTCATCGAACTAAGAACGGTGACCATGAACAGGTCGCGGATGCCGAACGCCAACTTCTCGTCGTCGGCCGTGTTGAATTCGGCGCTGGTGAAGAAATTCACGTGGTTGGCGCGCAACGACGGGACGGCACGAAGCAACAGGAACACCGCAATCAGCGCGATTGCGACCACGATCGTCAAACCGGCGGCCGAGGCCGCCGACTTGAACAGCCGGTCCGCCCGCCGCGACGCGCGCGCGTCCACCTCTACCAGCGCAGGCATGGCCAGCGGGCCTCGGACCACGTCGACCTCAGATCAGGCGATGGCGTTCACCGCGGTCGACAACCTCGACTTGAACCCGTCCGGAATGGGGATATAGCCGTTGTCGGCCAGCCCATTCTGACCGGCGCCGATGGTCGACTGCAGGAACGCTTTCACCGCGGTACCGACTTGGGAGTCGGGGTACTTGGAACAGACAATTTCGTAGGTCGCCAGCACGATCGGGTAGGAACCGGGCTGCGTCGGCCGGTAGAACGACACCGTGTCCAGCACCAGGTCGTTGCCCTGTCCCTTGATCGTGGCTCCCGCGATCGTCTTTCCGACCGACTCGGCGCTGATGGCCACCGCTTCCGGACCGGCCGTGGTGACGATCTTGGCCATGTTCAGGTGCTGCGCCTGAGCGAACGACCACTCGTTGTAGGTGATGGACCCTTCGGTGCCCTTCACCGCGGCCGACGTGCCGTCGTTGCCCTTGGCGCCCTCGCCGACACCGCCCGCGAATGCCTTTCCGGCGCCCTTGCCCCAGGCGCCGTTGGAGGCGGCGTCAAGGTAGCGCTGGAAGTTGTCCGTGGTGCCGGACTCGTCGCTACGGAACACCACGTGAATGGGGGTCGCGGGCAGGTTGGTGCCCGAGTTGAGGGCCTGGATCGCCGGATCGTTCCAGCTGGTGATGGTGCCGTTGAAGATCTTTGCCAGGGTGGGACCGTCCAGGTTCAACGAACTGACGCCGCCGATGTTGTAGGTGACCGCGATCGGACCGAACACCACCGGCAGATTCCATGCCGGCGAGCCGCCGCAGCGCTGTTGCGCCGCCGCGGCCTCGTCCTTGCTCAGCGGTGAATCCGAACCACCGAAATCGGTTTGGTTACCATTGAATTCGCTGATCCCGGCGCCCGAGCCGTTGCCGGTGTAGTTGAGCGTCTGACCGGGGCAGGCCTGCTCGAATGCCTTGACGAAGCGCGTCATCGCGTTGGCCTGGGCCGTGGACCCGCTCGCCTTGAGTGTCTTCTTCCCGCCGCAGTTCACGTTGCCCGACGATTGGCCTGACGTGGAGCCGCCCCCACTCGCGTTGTTGTCGCTGCCGCAGCCCGACAAGAGCAGAGCGCCCGAAGCCAGGATGCTCAGTGTGGCGCCAAACCCGTTGAGTTTCAATTCAATTCCTAACGGTAGACCTTCGCCGGACCGCACTTGGCCACGGCCCGCAAACCAGCCGCTTTCTTCGCAGCCACGAGGCTACCGTAACAATCGGCCGTCTTGAACCAGTTCATCAGTCGGCCGCCACGCAGACACATGGCGTTCGTCGAACCCGACGCGTGGACCCGTTACATCTTTGCGTCGCTGTGAGAAAGTAGAACCCGTTCCAGAAACACCTCCAGCCGAGACGGGCGAGGGTCGCCGCCGTCTCGGCCGACAACTGAAACGAGGCCGCAGTGATCCTCGACAGGTTCCGTCTCGACGGCAAAGTCGCCGTTATCACCGGAGGTGGTCGCGGCCTGGGCGCGGCTATCGCGTTGGCTTTCGCCGAGGCCGGCGCCGACGTGGTCATCGCCTCCCGAACGCGATCCCAACTGGACGAGGTCGCCAACGCGGTGCGCGCCGTCGGGCGGCGCGCCCACGTCGTCGCCGCCGACCTGGCCCATCCCGAGGCCACCGCGGAGCTGGCCGGTCAGACGGTCGAGGCGTTCGGCAAGCTGGACATCGTCGTCAACAACGTCGGCGGCACCATGCCGAACACGTTGCTGACCACCTCGACCAAGGACCTCAAGGACGCTTTCACCTTCAATGTCGCCACCGCCCATGCGTTGACCATCGCCGCCGCGCCGTTGATGCTGGAGCACTCCGGGGGCGGCAGCATCATCAACATCACGTCGACCATGGGCCGGCTGGCCGGACGTGGTTTCGCCGCCTACGGCACCGCAAAGGCGGCCCTGGCCCACTACACCCGGCTGGCAGCGTTGGACCTGTGTCCGCGCATCCGGGTCAATGCGATCGCGCCGGGGTCGATCCTCACCTCCGCGCTGGACGTGGTGGCCGCCAACGACGAGCTGCGCGCCCCGATGGAACGGGCCACACCGCTGCGCCGGCTCGGCGATCCCGTCGACATCGCCGCTGCCGCACTGTATTTGGCCTCGCCCGCGAGCAGCTTCCTGACCGGCAAGACGTTGGAGGTCGACGGCGGCCTCACCCACCCGAACCTCGATCTTCCCGTCCCGGATCTGTGAGGAGCCAGCATGCCCATACCCGTCGTCCAGCTCGGCACCGGCAACGTCGGCACCCATTCGCTGCGGGCGCTCATCACCAACCCGGCCTATCAACTCACCGGGGTGTGGGTGTCGTCGGACGCCAAGGCGGGAAAGGACGCGGCCGAGCTTGCCGGAATCCCGCACGCCACCGGAGTCAAGGCCAGCACCGATCTGGACGCGGTACTGGCCACCGGACCGCAGTGCGCCGTCTACAACGCGATGGCCGACAACCGGCTCTCCGAGGCGCTGGACGACTATCGACGGGTCCTGGCGGCCGGGGTGAACGTCGTCGGCAGCGGACCGGTTTTCCTGCAGTATCCGTGGCAGGTAATCCCCGACGAGCTCGTCAAGCCACTCGAAGATGCTGCGCGCGAAGGTAATTCGAGCCTCTACGTCAGCGGTATCGACCCGGGCTTCGCTAACGACCTGCTGCCGCTGGCACTGGCCGGCACCTGTCAGAGCATCGAGCAAATCCGTTGCATGGAGATCGTCGACTACGCCACCTATGACAGTGCCGTCGTCATGTTCGACGTGATGGGATTCGGCAAGCCGATCGACGAGATTCCGATGCTGCTGCAGCCCGGTGTGCTGAGTTTGGCGTGGGGTTCGGTGGTGCGCCAACTTGCCGCCGGGCTTGGCCTTACCGTCGACGTCGTCGAGGAGATGTACGTCCGCGAACCGGCTCCGGAGGCCTTCGACATCGCCTCGGGCCACATTCCCGAAGGCAGTGCCGCGGCGCTGCGGTTCGAGGTGCTGGGCCTGGTCGACGGCGCGCCGGCCGTGGTGCTCGAACATGTCACCCGGTTGCGCGCAGACCTGTGCCCGGATTGGCCGCAGCCCGCACAACCGGGCGGCTCGTATCGCATCGAGATCACCGGCGAGCCCTCGTATGCCATGGACATCTGTCTGAGCAGCCGCCACGGCGATCACAACCATGCGGGACTGGTCGCCACGGCGATGCGCCTGGTCAACGCGATCCCGGCGGTGGTGGCCGCCGAACCGGGTATCCGCACGACGCTCGACCTGCCCTTGATCACCGGTAAGGGTCTCTACGCCGCTGGCGATTAGTCGGACCGCGCGGTGGCCCCGCCGGACAGGTTTCGGCTAACCTCACTTTTTTATTCGATGCCTGGATCAAAGGTCGGTGAGTTGGCGCAGGACACCCAGACATCGCTCAAGACCAGCTGGTATCTGCTCGGACCCGCCTTCGTTGCCGCGATCGCCTACGTCGACCCCGGAAACGTCGCCGCCAACGTCAGCTCCGGCACCCAGTTCGGCTACCTACTCCTGTGGGTGATCGTCGCCGCCAACGTGATGGCCGGCCTGGTCCAGTACCTGTCGGCGAAGCTGGGGCTGGTGACGGGCGACTCCCTGCCCGAAGCGATCGGCAAGCGGATGGGGCGTCCGGCCCGGCTGGCCTATTGGGCGCAGGCCGAGATCGTGGCAATGGCAACCGATGTGGCCGAGGTCATCGGCGGGGCTGTCGCGTTGCGCATCCTGTTCGACGTGCCGCTGCCCGCCGGCGGGATCATCACCGGGGTCATCTCGATGTTGCTGTTGACGGTGCAGGACCGCCGCGGCCAGCGGTTGTTCGAACGGGTCATCACCGGTTTGCTGCTGATTATCGCCGTCGGCTTCACCGCCAGCTTCTTCGTTGCGACGCCACCATCGGATGCCGTCCTGGCCGGCCTGATCCCGCGGTTCCGTGGCACCGAGAGCGTGCTTCTGGCCGCTGCCATCCTGGGTGCCACCGTCATGCCGCACGCGGTGTATCTGCATTCGGGGCTGGCCCGCGACCGGCACGGGCATCCCGAACCGGGGCCGTTCCGGCGGCGGCTGCTGCGGGTCACCCGGTGGGACGTCGGCCTGGCCATGGTGATGGCCGGCGGGGTGAACGCCGCCATGCTGCTGGTCGCCGCGCTCAACATGCGCGGTCGCGGAGATACCGCGTCGATCGAAGGCGCCTACGCGGCCGTGCACGACACATTGGGTGCGACGATCGCGGCGCTCTTTGCGATCGGATTGCTGGCGTCGGGTCTGGCGTCGGCGTCGGTGGGCGCCTATGCCGGGGCGACGATCATGCAGGGATTGCTGCACTGGTCTGTTCCGATGGTGGTGCGCCGGTTGGTCACGTTGTGCCCAGCGGTGGCGATCCTGGCGATCGGCTTCGACCCCACTCGCACGTTGGTGCTCTCGCAGGTGGTGCTGTCGTTCGGCATACCGTTCGCAGTGCTCCCGCTGGTCCGGCTGACCAGCGACCCGCGGGTGATGGGCAGCGATACCAACCACCGCGCCACCACCTTCGTCGGCTGGGTGGTGGCGGTCATGATCAGCCTGCTGAATGCGGTGTTGATCTGCCTGACGGTGGCGGGGTAATCAGACGCGTCGGTTGCCCGGTACGGCAGGATGGGTGGTGTCGTCATCCCCTGGGGCTCGCCGGAGGTCAATTTTGCTACACGGCATCCGCGTCGCGATCTCATGCTGACCGATCCGACGGTGGCCTGCTGAATGGCCACCGGTCGGCAGCGCTACTTCGCCTACGGCTCCAACCTGTGCGTCCGGCAGATGGCGACGCGCTGCCCCGACGCGAGTGATCCGCGGCCCGCGGTGCTGTCGGACCACGACTGGTTGATCAACCAGCGGGGGGTAGCCACCGTCGAGCCGTTCACCGGAAGTCAGGTGCACGGGGTGCTCTGGCAGGTCTCCGACCACGACCTGGCCGCCCTGGACAGCGCCGAGGGAGTGCCGGTCCGCTACCGGCGCTATCGGTGCAGCGTGCACACCGGCACCGGACCAACGACGGCCTGGGTGTACATCGACCACCGGGTAACCCCGGGCCCGCCGCGGCCCGGCTATCTACCCCGCATCATCGACGGCGCGATCCACCATGGACTACCACCACGCTGGATCGACTTTCTGCACCGCTGGGACCCCGCGCGCTGGCCCCGGGCGCGATCCTGGTAAGTGGCGTCGCAGCAAGTGAACGGAGGTTGTTGGTGGCCAAGGACTTTCGCTTCGGACTCAGCGTTCGCTTCATCAAATCGCGGATGGCGCTGCAGGAGAAGGTGCGGCGGGCCGAAGATCTGGGGTTCGACATCCTTTGTGTGCCCGATCATCTCGGTGCCGCGGCACCGTTTCCGACGCTGACCGCGGCGGCCATGGTCACCACGAGAATCCGGCTGAGCATGTACGTGCTCAACGCCGCGTTCTACAAGCCGGCCCTGCTCAGTCGCGAGGTCGAGGCGCTGGACCTGCTCAGTGACCACCGCCTCGAGGTAGGCCTGGGCACCGGTTACGTCCGCGAGGAGTTCGACGCCGCCGAATTGCCGTACCCCAGCGCCAGGGCCCGGGTGGACCACCTCGCACACACGGCGACCTATCTGGAAGAACATCACCCTGGAGTGCCGATCCTGATCGCCGGAAACGGCGACCGGGTGATGACGCTGGCCGCCCGGCACGCCGACATCATCGGACTGACCGGCGCGCGGGTCCACGACGCCGAGGACCCGCTTGCCGAACGGGTCGAGTTCGTCCGCAGGGCCGCCGGCGAGCGGTTCGACGCGCTCGAGCTGAACCTGGCGATCACGGCGGTGCCGGCCGAAGGTGAGCGCATCCCGAACTTGGCGATGACCCGCCGGTACGCGCCGGAGTTGTCCGACGAGGAGATACTGGCGCTGCACTCGGTGCTCAGCGGGTCGCCCCGGGAAATCGCCGACACATTGTCCGGTTACCGCGACAGCTACGGGGTGACGTCGTTCACCGTCCAGGACAACCACATGGACAACTTCGCGAAGGTGATCGCGGAACTGCGCTGAGTCGCTTTCCGGTGACGGCTGCGCCGGCGCCCGCTCCACGCGTAGCGAGCCGTAGCATTCTTTGCTACGTGCAGCTACGATCGGCCCATGGCCAGGACAATCGCGCAGCGCGATCTCCGTAATGACAATGCGAAGGTCATCGATGCGGTAGCGGCAGGTGAGACGTTCGTCGTGACTCGCAATGGCGAACCGGTGGCCGAGCTTCGCCCGATTCGGACTATTCGCCGCACCTTCATCACTCGCGGTGAAGTCGCGGCACTGGCCGGCGCAGCGGTGCGTATCGATCATCGTCAGTTCCGCGCCGACCTCGACCGGTTGATCGACCAAGGCCTCTGAGGTGACGTCCGGCCTCTTGGATACGTCGGTCGTCATCGACTGGCATGACCCGGCGGTCGTCGCCGCACTGCCCGACGAAATGGCGATTTCAGCAATCACGGCTGCCGAGCTGGCCGCCGGTCCGCTGCTGGCCACGACGCCGATCGAGGCGGCCAAGCGCCAGGCCCGATTGCAGGAGGTGGAATCGAGGCTGGAGCCGATCCCGTTCGACGGGGCCGCCGTGCGCAGTTACGGGCTCATCGTGGCCGCCGTGGTGCGGGAAGGGCGAAACCCGCGAAGTAGGTTCGCGAATCTGTTGATCGCCGCGACCGCGCACGCCAATCGCCTCGATCTCTACAGTCGAAACACCGAGGACTTTTCTGGGCTCCAGACACTGATCCGCGTCGTCGCGGTCTGACACCAACGCCCCCGCCTGACCGGTCGACCACGGCGAGACTCGCGCCGGTCAAGGACCGAACGTCGCTGGCATGCGTGGGTGCTGCCGCGCCCCCGATACACTGACACCGCCCCAACACCGACGGCCAGCAGCGCCCTCGCGGCCCTCGGCGCTTCGCCCTCGTAGCTCAGGGGATAGAGCACGGCTCTCCTAAAGCCGGTGTCGCAGGTTCGAATCCTGCCGGGGGCACCAAGGGTTTGGCGCCGGGTCAGGGACGGGGTAAGCCCCCTGGGGTGGTGGGCTTTCGGGGGGCTGAGGCGGCGCCTGGGCTGTAGAGGTCCTGGTGTGTCGTTGACGGTGTTGGGGTGGGCCATCGCGTAGTGGTCAGTGAGTTACCGACCAAAGAGACTCACGAGAGGACCGCGCGACACGATGACCCAGGACCATTGTGACTTGCTTGCTCAGCTTGATGCGCTGAAGTCTGCTGATGCCGGTGCGGTGTTCGCCGAGCTGATCCGGGCCGGGCTGCAGGCATTGATCGAGGCGGAGGCCACCGAAACAATCGTTGCTGGCCGCTACCAGCGATCAGCCGATCGCGGCACGCACCGTGATGGGCACCGACCCAAAACGGTGTCCATCACCGCCGGCGGCATCGAGGTGCAGATCCCCAAGCTGCGGGCCGGATCGTCCTTCCCCTCGCTGCTGGAGCGCCGCCGCCGCATCGACCGCGCGTTGCACGGGGTGATCATGGAGGCCGACGTGCACGGGGTGACGACCCGCAGTGTTGATGATCTGGTGGCCGCGATGGGCGTCGACAGTGGGGTCTCCAAATCAGAGATCTCGCGCATTTGAGCCGGCCTGGATAAGGAGATCGACGCCTTACGCACCCGCAGCCTGGCCCACACGCAGTTTCGTACGTGTTCTGCGACGCTACCTTCTGCAAAGTACGTGTCGGGGCGCATGTGGTCTCCCATGCCCCTAGTAGTGGCCACCGGGGTGTCCATCGATGGCACCCGCGAGGTGCTGGGCACCGCCGTCGGAGACAGCGAGACCTACGAGTTCTGGCGCGAGTTTTTGGCTTCACTGCGCGCCCGTGGACTCTCGGGGGTGCATCTGGTCATCTCCGATGCCCATGCGGGGTTGAAAGCCGCTGTGCACAACCTTTCACCGGGTCGTCGTGGCAACGCCGGCCGGTGCATTTCCTGCGTAAGCTGCGCACCGCAGTATCGGCCAAACACGCCCCGGCGGTGACCGCCCCGGTCAAGACGATCTTCGCCCACACCGATCCTGAGGAAGTCGCCGCCCAATGGACCGGGTCACCGACACCCTGGCGGGCAGCTTCCCGAAGGCGGCCGACATGATGAGCCAGGCCAAGACCGATGTGTTGGCGTGCACCGCGTTCCCGAAAGCGCATCGGCAGATCTGGTCGAACAACCGCATATCGAACGACTCAACAAGGAGATCAAGCGCCGTGCCGATGTCGTGGAGATCTTCCCGAACCCCGCAGCGTTCTTGCGCCTGTCCACCGCGGTGGTCATCGAAGGCCACGATGAATGGCAAGTCACCCGCCGCTACCTCTCCGATGTCTCCATGGACGAACTACGCGCCGTCATTGCTAAACAAACACGCCGCTGCAGCACTTACCAAAGAACACCAAATCCTCTAGCGTTCAACATGACTCGTTGAGCACCATGCGTGAACCACGCCAGATCCGAAGTCCACCAATCCGCGGGACGCTATCCAGTGACGACACCGGGCCACCGAGATGACTCCGCCGCCTTCCTCGCGCCGTTCGGCCGGGCACGGATCCGCGACTCTCGCCTCGCCACCATGACGATTGAGGCTCAGCGACGGCAACCAACATAATCACGGACACCTGCTAACCGGCTCGTCAGGCAGTACTGGGCCTCTTCGGTTCGCCCCTACTTCGAGATATTCTGTCAGGCAACCACGGTCCGCTCCTCACAAGAAATCTGTCTACAGCGCAGGGTTGACGACACCGTTGACCTGTGCGACTATTGCCGATACGTATGTATCGTTACTAATGCAGATGAATCGGGCTGGCGTGGCAGTCGAAGCCATATAGACGCTGCGCCGTAAGGGCTAGGGGTGCAACCGGGGTCGCTGCAGACACCTTTACTCAAGTGGCGGTGTAATCGTCGGAAATGGTGAACCAAGTCAATATTGTTGTTAATTCAGGTATCTATGATCAGCCGCACGTTTGAGCGAGTGATTTTACAGAGTAAGCAAAAGATTCCGTCCATAACGGAGGTTGTTGAATTTCGAAAACATTAACGTTAACGTGGCCATCATCAGGGATGAACGCGAAAACAACTGAGGAACCGTGGATCCAGGCTAAGAGGTTGACGTCCAGCTGGTTGTCACCGGTGAGCCCGATCCCGAAGTCGTTGTTGCCAGTCCGGGCGTTGTTGCTGCTGTCAACCGCAGGAATCGAGGTCAGCGCAGATGCTAGTTGGCAATCAGCCCGGCGAGCAACGCTGTGGCTATGTTTGATGCCCTAACGTCGTTGTGGCGGAATAATGTTAGTTGCGATTGGGTCATCTGGTGACAAGCCAATTTGATCGAGTTGTCGCGCGGCCAAGCGACCTCACAGCCGCGTGGCTTAGCAGGCAGATCGGAGCGGGAACTGTCCTGGACTTTGAAGTTGAGCCTATCAGTACCGGCTTGATGAGCGACTGCTATCGCCTAAGGCTGGATTACGCGCGCAACCCCTCCAACCGCCCGAAGCCCCAGTCAGCAGTATTGAAGCTCGCAGCAGAAGATCCGACGAGCAGGCAAACCGGGCTCGCACTGGGGTTCTACGAGCGCGAAGTCCGCTTTTATCGCGACCTCGCATCCCGCTTTGATGGACAGCTAGTACCGTGCTATGATGCTGCGCTCGACGCTTCTACCGGAACGTTTCACTTGCTCATGGGCGATGCAGCACCGGCGGTTGCCGGGAACGACATTCAGGGCGCCACGCTAGACCAGGCTCGACTGGCGCTCGTCACGTTGGGCCGTATACACGGATTGCTGATCGGCGACAGCGCGCTATCCGAGTTCCCGTGGCTCAATCGGAATATGCCTCTTACCCAGGCACTCATCTCCGAGCTCTACCCCGGCTTCCTTGATCGGTATGGCCACAATATGTTGCCCGGCCACCGCGCATTGTGTGACCGGGTGGTGGCTACGTTTCACGAATGTCGTCACGTGGCTAACGAAGCTGACGGACCGCGTATGTTCGGTTTGGTTCACGGTGATTACCGTCTCGATAACCTACTGTTTGGCACTACTGCAGAGCGGCCGTTAACCGTCATTGATTGGCAGGCCGTTTGCTGGGGCCCAGTGATGGCTGATCTGGCATACTTCCTGGGCTGCGCTATTTCGACGGAGAAGCGCCGTAAACACTACGACACCCTGCTACGAGCGTACCACAACGCGCTGGGCGCACAGTCTCAAATCAGCCTCTCTGATGTCTACGAGGGGGTGCGACGGCGAAGTCCACTATGCGTCGCAAGGATCATTGCTTCGGCAATGTTGGCCGGACGCACTCAGCGGGGCGATACCTTAATCATGGCGGCGCTACAACGCAATTGCGATCATGTGCTCGACATTAAATAGCATGGCCGGAGTGTGGTTATACGATGGATACTCGACCCATGAAGCGTCGCGTCATAGGAGATTCTCGAATCTACGCGATGCAGGTTGCGTTTGCCCTCTCTACGCGCATGTCAATGCCCTCATACCACTATACCACTCCTTTTCGTTGCTCATTAGGCGAATATGGGCACCCACTTCCTGAAGCGAACAAGGCATAATGACATGGTACTAGCTCACTGGTCGCAGCCGATCTGCGCCATGCATTCTCAGACATCTTCAGGGACGTTAGTCGCCAATATGCATAATTGGTCCAGCCTACAGTATCTATCGAAAACTGAGATATTTTCGTTGAATTCAGAACATTTCGATCCGTCGCGTTCAAAATTGACATTCGTCGCAATTGAAACCGTGCCCATTATTCAGTGGAGTCTAGCCACTGTTTGGAACATTATTCACTTATTATTCCGGGTTGCGTCACCGAGGCGCCCAGATCCTAATTTCGAAGGTCCTTATTTATGACAGATGACAGCAATCAAATACTAATCATCGGCCTGTCGTGTAGGGTAGCCGGCGCCAACAGTCCCAACGAGTTCTGGCAACTATTAACGCAAAGTCGGAGCAGTGTATCCGAGAGCATGCCCAACCGCCATGCAGATGAGATCGTCGACTCTCGTATACACCATCTCAGCGCACTGAAATATGGCGCATTTATTGAAAACGCGGATAGTTTCGACGCTTCATTTTTTGGCATTTCAGCCGATGAAGCCGAAAAAATGGATCCGCAGCAACGCATAAGTCTTGAACTCGTCTGGTCGGCTCTCGAAGATGCATGCATTGTTCCAGAAGACCTCGCCGACAAATCTGTGGGGCTCTTTATCGGTGCGATGCGTGATGACTATGCTTCCCTTCTTTCGCGTAGCCACTCAGTGATTAACTCTCGAAGCACGCTAGGGTCGCTTCGTTCCGTCATCGCAGGGAGGATCTCACATTCTTTCGGACTAACAGGGCCGAGTCTGGTGCTCGACACCGGGCAGTCGTCATCCCTAGCTGCAGTCATCTTGGCAATGGAAAGCTTGCGAAGGAGAGAGTGTGATCTGGCGATAGCCGGCGGGATCCATCTAAATCTTGACCCATATGCGGCGGCGAGTGTGGCCGAATTAGGAGTTCTCTCATCCAGCGGAATATGTCGCCCCTTCGATGCGCGCGCCGATGGTTACGTTCGAGGTGAAGGCGGCGGCTTTATTGTGCTTACGCGAGCTGGTAGTAAGTTCGCGCATGGAAGACCGCTATACTGTGAAGTCCGCGGTGGCGCGATCATCAACGACGGTAGCCGGCTCACACTCGTAAGCCCAACCGTCGACGGGCATAAACGTCTGTTCAATACCGCGTTAGTTGCGGCGCGTACTGAGCCTTCAGTGGTCGATTATGTGGAAACGCACGGAACCGGTACGCAAGTCGGAGATCTCGCTGAGGCGCAAGCGCTTATCTCAGTATATAGGAGTAGCGACGTTGCGCAACACAAGTATCCACTCATTATAGGCTCATCAAAGCCCAATATTGGACATCTTGAAGCCGCTGCCGGAGTCATTGGTGTTATCAAGGTGGCCCTTGCTTTTAAGAACGGACTATTGCCCCCGACCCTTAACTTTGCTGAGCCGAATTCAGCCTTAGCAGACCACGAATCAGTCATACGTGTCCTTGCTGTCGGCACTGAATGGCCGGATACCGATCATGTGAAAACTGCGGCGGTTTCCGCGTTTGGGGTCAGCGGCACCAACGCTCATCTGATTGTTCAACAAGCCCCTGCTGCGGATCCTGCGGTGATACCCGCCGCCAATGATGATGATG
>NZ_MVIF01000091.1 GCF_002086675.1 Mycobacterium persicum | reverse complement strand
CCTGCCGCCGTGACCGCCGCTGCCGCAGGCAGGGCGCCACTGCCGCCTTTGCCCCCATCCCCTCCCGAACCCGAACTGGAGCCGCCGCCGCGGCCGCCGGCCCCGCCGTCGCCGAACAACGCTCCGCCCGGGCTGAACAATCCACCCATTCCGCCCGGCCCACCGGCACCGCCGGCACCGATGGCGGCTCCTCCGGGACCGCCGGCACCGATGGCGGCTCCTCCGGGACCGCCGGCCCCCCCATTGCCGACCAAGATGCCGCCGTCGCCGCCGTTTGCCCAGTGCCAGGGATTCCGTTGGCGCCGTTGCCAATCAGCGGACGCCCCACTAACGCCCGGGTGCGCGCGTTGATCAGATCGAGCACAGACTGCGCAACGTTGGCCGCCTCCGCTTGGGCATAGGCTCCGCCGCCGGCGATCAAAGCGGTGACGAATTGTGCGTGAAACTGCGCCGCCTGGGCGATCAATGCCTGATACCGCTGCGCGTGTTCGCCGAACAGTGCCGCGATGGCCGCCGACACCTCATCGGAAGCCGCGGCCACCACGTTGATTGTCGGAGCCGCGGCCGCCGCGGTGGCTTCGCTGATCGCCGATCCGACGCTTGTCAGGTCTGGGCAGCCGCCGTGAAGAATTCCGGTGTTGCTACCACATAATTCATGGACGCTTCCTTGCGTGATGAGGCCGATGCGCGAACCCATGAAGGGTACCCACCGTCACGAAGAGCCGTCAGTCGAAATCGCGGAAACCCCTGTGGTTTCCCAGGTTCCGAGGCTTACCTCTGCTCGTAGGTCCCGTAGATGACGGCGCGGGCGATCGCGTGCTGGAACAGGTTGAAACCGAGGAAGGCCGGGCTGGCGTCTTCGCTCAGATCCAATTTCTGGACGTCCACCGCATGCACCGCAACGTAGTACCGGTGCACACCATGCCCGGGTGGCGGTGCGGCGCCGACATAGCGGCGCATACCGGCATCGTTGACCAGCGTCAGTGCGCCGCCCGGCAGCTCGCGGCCGTCGCCGGCGCCTTCGGGCAGCTCGGTCACCTCGGCGGGCAGGTTGGCCACCGCCCAGTGCCAGAACCCGGACAGCGTCGGGGCGTCGGGATCGTAGACGGTGACCGCGAAGCTACGGGTCTGCTCCGGAAAGCCCGCCCAGCTCAATTGCGGACTGGCGTCCTGTCCGCCCGCGCCCATGATCCCGCTGACCTGCGCGCTGCGCAGCGGCTGGCCGTTGCTCACCGAATCCGAGGTCAGGCTGAAAGGCGGCAGCTCGGGGAGTGCGGCATACGGGTCGGGCGGTGTTGTCATGCTCGGTCCTTTCGGATAGTCGGCTCACGGAACATCAGCAGTGGGTCAGGAAATGTGTCAGCACCTCGGTGCCGAACTTCAGCGCATCGATGGGTACCCGCTCATCGACACCGTGGAACAACGAGGTGAAATCCAGATCGGGCGGCAACCGCAGCGGGCTGAAGCCGAAGCAGCGAATCCCCATGCGCGCGAATGCTTTTGCGTCGGTGCCGCCGGACAGCATGTAAGGCACTATGCGGCCGTCGGGATCGACGGCCAGCACCGCGGCGTTCATGGCATCGACCAGATCGCCGTCGAAGCTGGTCTCATACGACGGCAGGTCCCGGATCCACTCGCGGGTGACCTCGGGGCCGATCAACTCGTCCACCTCGGCTTCGAAAGCCGCCTGCCGGCCGGGTAGTACCCGGCAGTCCACCACCGCCTCCGCGGTCGCGGGGACGACGTTGGCCTTGTATCCGGCCTTGAGCATGGTGGGGTTCGCGGTGTCGTGCAGCACCGCCTTGAGCATGCGGGCCATCGGGCCGAGCTTATCGATGGCCCCATCCAGGTCCGGCGAATCGGTGTCGAAGCTCAGGCCGGTCTCCTCGCTGACGGCGGCCAGAAACTCGGCCACGGTGTCGGTGCACACCAGCGGAAACTGGTGACGGCCCAGCCGGGCGACCGCTTCCGCGACGGCGGGGACCGCGTTCTGGTCGTGCACCATCGAGCCGTGCCCGGCGCGGCCGCGCGCCGTCAGGCGCATCCATTGGATGCCCTTCTCGGCGGTCTCTATCAGATACCGGCGGCGGCCGCCGCCGTCGCGGCCCGGCACGGTCAAGGAGAAGCCGCCGACTTCTCCGATCGCCTCCGTGATGCCGTCGAACAGATCGGGCCGGTTGTCGACCAACCACTGCGCGCCGTATTTGCCGCCGTGCTCCTCGTCGGCCACGAAGGCGAACACCAACTCCCGCGCCGGCACGATGCCGGCGCGCCGCAAATGGCGGGCGACCACGATCATCATGCCGACCATGTCTTTCATATCGACCGCGCCGCGGCCCCACACATAGCCGTCTTCGATCGCGCCGGAAAACGGGTGCACGCTCCAATCGGCAGGTTCGGCCGGCACCACGTCCAGATGCCCGTGGATGAGCAACGCTTCCCGGGAACCGACTTGACCCTTGGGGCCGGCCAGCCGGGCGAACACGTTGCCGCGCCCGGGCGCACCGGATTCCACATATTCCGGCTGGTAGCCGACCTCGGCGAGTTGCTCGGCCACCCAGTGAGCGCACTCGGCCTCGCCTTTGGTGGTTTCCGGGTCCCCGGTGTTGGTGGTATCGAATCGGATCAACCTGCTGACAACCTCGGCAACGTCATCGCCCGCACCTGTCACAGTCACCTTTCCTACCACTGTCGGCCACTCCCGGTCGCCTCTGAGGTGGTCGGTCCATCCTGATCCACCGGTGTCCCGCGAGCCCGGTTGGGCTGACGCGAGCCGATCGGATAGCCTTAGCTGCCAACCCATGCGAGTGGTTTTGTCCGAGTGGCGGAATGGCAGACGCGCTAGCTTGAGGTGCTAGTGCCCTACTAATGGGCGTGGGGGTTCAAGTCCCCCCTCGGACACAAATTGTTAGCTACATAGATAGAAAATTTGCTGTAACTCGTCTGAAGTGGATTTTTGTGTTTGCTCATGCCGATTGGCGATAGTGGTTCACCGACACATGACCACGGATTTGGTCACCGCTCGTCCCACTGCCAAAGCCCTACCCGCGTCTACCGCCTGCCGGTTCGGGCGTCGAAGATATTTCCCAGGCTCCACGTACCGTCCTCGAATGTGAAGACCTCATATGGCCCCGTAGCCAGCGGTAACAACAACTACTCTGCGTCTCAACGCTTTCGCACAACCCACCCGCCGCGATGCCAGCGAACGCCGCGTACTCACCACCAATCAGGGGCGGCATGTTCTGGATACGACCGGCGTCCGGGTTGGTCGGCGCACTGCGGTCGACGCAGGCCCGAGTCACGCGCCACTCGTGAATCCCGGGATCGTAAGCATTGCCCTGAACTGCGGGTTTGTTGAATGAATGTCACGTTCCCGCCAAAATCTGAAAGATGTCAGCCATGACCAGCACACCAGCGATGGAGATTCGACGCGCCGCGCCGCGGTCATTTGTGCACGTCTCAGACCTACCTGGCAGCAATGAAGCCGCCCGTAAAGCGGCGTCGCGCGCCGTGCAGAGCGGAGACTTGGTCCGCATACGGCGTGGACTCTATTTCAAGGTGCCCGGAGCCAGCCGCTACGGACCGGTCAAGCCCCGCGTCGAAGCGGTCGTCCGGGAGATCTTTCGTGCACCCAACTCCGGCTTTGGCCCCGCGGGCTATTCCGCGGCGCGCAGTCTCGGGCTCACGACCCAGGTGCCCGCCAAGTTCGAAGCGTCGGCGTTGCGCAAGGCCGACCCCCCTGTTCCTGGTGTCGTGCTGCACGTGCGCAGCAATCCGGCCAGGGCGGCACTCAACGAGAAGGAGATCGCCGTCCTGGAGGTTCTCCGTTCGCCCGAGCACTTCGTCGACGGTGGCATGACGACCCTTGCCCGCAAGGTCAACGAACTGACCACAGCCAAAGCGGTGCGACTGCGCGCCCTCGGCAAGGCGGTGGCCGGAGAAATGCGGGAATTCATGCGTCGCTGAACGCTTGTGATCCGTTCTACAGGTACGACTTCACGGTGTCGGACAGCCCGCCGTCCGACGAGCCGTCGGAGCACGAACCTGGTCTAGTCGCGGTGTACGCCGTGCGGCAGGACTCGGTCTGGATCACGTTCAAGATCATCGCTCTGTCGCTAGAAGCCTTGCGGGAGAGGCCGATCAAAGGTCAGTTCACGATCGCGATCCCCGCTGAGGACGACGAGCTTCGTCAGCAATTCGAGCGATTTGTCGACTACGGTGCGCCGATCCGCATGCCCTCGGGCACAGTGAGCGGTTCCCTTGATTTGCCCGGCGGCCTCGGTGGTGATCTCGGTGCCGCCAGCCTGGCGGTGCTGTCGCCGCCGGACGCCCTCGCCGACCACGACGAGCCAGCCGAGTTGCTACTTGCCATCATCGCGCCCGATTCCGACTCCGTGATTGCATGCACCACAATCCGACGAACGGACCTCACCGTCGGCCAGGCCGGAGTACGGAGTGTCTTCGTTGAGAAGTCCGGGATTTTCACCCTCGAGATGCGTATGAAGTCCGGCAATCTCGAGGGTGAGATGACCCTGCACACCGAATACGACTTGTCGGGTCACCGGCCGGCAGAATTCGTCGACGGGCTGAAAGTCCTGGCTGGGTGGAAGTCTCCGAACCGACTTGCATTCGGCGTTCCGTACGGTCCACCGAACTTCGGTGTGGTGGCAACTCTGCAGACCGACCGAGACCGAGACGCGAGCAAATGGGCAGCCGTCTGCGAGAATCTCGCGACGATCCAGGAGCACGTCTCGGTGCTGCTGAAGATGCCCAAAGAGATGGACTTCGATCAGGCCATGCGCATCCGCGAGGTCGCCAAGCTGGTCTCCGGCGAGTCCGTCACCGGCAAGCTCTCCGGCGACTTCACGGTCAAACACCAGCCCGACGCGCCGCCGGTCGAGCGCGAGATGGACAAGGTCTACGAGTTCATCACCATCAAGTCCACCAAATTGACGCTCGGCGACGACACGCTCACTGTCGGAAAAGAGGCACTCTTCTTCCGCGGACGGTTCGTCCGGATCGAAGACAGCGAATCTGAACTAGAGCCTCTCACCGAAGCGATCGGCGTGTCCTACGACGGCGAGCTCGAGCCGGGACAGGTGATGATGCGCCCCATTCCCGACGTGGACGAGGCCGCTGGGGAGGTCGAGCAGTGAGAACCGCCTGATAGAAAACCTGCTCCGAGCCTCGGTTGGCGCGGGTTTCTGTATTTGCTGGTGCCGGTTGGCATCGCCTTGATGTTCTAGTTCTGTCCTACGTCGGGATCTCACACTGGCATCCGGCCACAAGAGATTCACCTCGCCAGGCGGTCGTCCGCAATTCCGCACTCAGTAGTGACACGTACAAATCACGGTTCAGTGAGTGTACAGTTCACGGTGTGGAGGTATCCGTGACCGAGTTGCGCGCGCACCTCAGCGATTGGCTCGATCGAGCTCGGGCCGGTGCTGAGGTCGTCATCACCGACCGCGGGATTCCGGTCGCGCGACTCGCTGCGCTGGACAGCGCTGGCACCTTGGAGCGCCTCACGGCCGAAGGCGTGATTGGCAAGGCCACCGCTCAGCGGCCCGTCGCTGCGGGACGGTCCGGACCCCGACCGCGGCGGCCGGTGTCTGACCGTGTCAGCGACCAGCGGCGCTGACCGGTGCCGCTCGTCTACTTCGACGCCAGCGCCTTCGTCAAACTTCTCACCACCGAGACAGGGAGCTCGCTGGCGTCCGCGCTATGGGACGGCTGCGACGCCGCATTGTCCAGCCGCCTGGCCTACCCCGAAGTCCGCGCCGCACTCGCCGCAGCAGCCCGCAATCACGACCTAACCGAATCCGAGCTCGCCGAAGCCGAGCGTGACTGGGAGGACTTCTGGGCCGCCACCCGCCCAGTCGAACTCACCGCGACGGTTGAACAGCACGCCGGCCGCCTCGCCCGAGCCCATGCCTTGCGCGGAGCCGACGCTGTTCATCTGGCCAGCGCGTTGGCTGTCGGTGAACCCGGCCTGATCGTCGCCGTGTGGGACCGACGCCTGCACACCGGAGCCCAAGCCGCCGGGTGTCGAGTCGCCCCCGCCCAACTCGACCCCTAGCCCCTCCGCTCGATATCAGAGTGGGGGACGACGATCAGGTACCGATTCGCCAGGTCAGGACCCGTTCGCAGGTGGCCAAGTCCCCCCTCGGACGCAGTGTGACGAGTCGCATTCGACCGCATCCCAGCGACGAGCACCGCAGGCCGCGCTCAGCGGGTGTTTTCGTCACCGCCACGGTCGGCGGACACCGTCGATTCCTCGGCCGCCTCCGCCTCGGCGTCGTCGAACGACTCGTTGGCGCCGGACTCGTCATCCGGGTAGTCGACGGCCGGCTCGTCTTCGGGGTGTGCGGCGGGCTCTTCGTCGGCTTCGTCCTGGTCTTGGCTGCCCGCGTCCCGGTGCTGACGTTCCCTGATGGCGTCGACGATCAGCAGTATCACGCCCAGCACGCTGGCGCCGATGCACACCCACGCCACCAGCACGTTGCTGGTGACCACGGCGAACACCAGCGCAACGAGCCCAATCAGGGCCAAAACCAGGGCAATGATCAGCATGGGTCATCCTTCAGCCGGCGAGCAGCAACTAAACGTACCAAGCTCGCAGCACCGGCCTTGCAGCCCGGCGAGTGCGGCCCGTGTCGAGCTAGTTGTTACCCCGGTTGAATTGGTCGAAACCGCCGGCATCGGCGCTGGAATCGACCGGTGCCGCCGAGCCACGCTGACCGAGTTCCTCGAGCTGGGATTCCAGGTAGGTCTTGAGACGGGTGCGGTACTCGCGCTCGAACGTGCGCAGCTGCTCAAGCCTGCCTTCCAGAACGGTGCGCTGCTGATTGATCGTCCCCATGATCTCGGAATGCTTGCGTTCGGCGTCGGCCTGCAGGGCGTCGGCCTTCTCCTGGGCCTGCCGCAGCTGGGCCTCGGATCGGGCCTGGGCATCCGCAAGCATCGCGTCGGCGCGCTGCCGGGCGTCGGCGACGGTGGTCTCGGCGGTGTGCCGGGCCTCGCTGACGATCTGCTCGGCGTTGGCGCGGGCATCGGCCAGCATCTTGTCCGACTCCGCCTTGGCGGTGGCGGTGAGGCGGTCGGCGGTGTCCTGAGCCAGGCTCAGCACCCGGGCCGCCTTGAGGGCCTGCTCCTCGTTGGTTCCCGACGGAGCCGGCCTGACCGGCTCGGGTTCGGGCTCGTAGACCGGCATCGCCTGGGTGGGCGCGGCGGTCACGCCGGTACCGGCGCCGCCGGCGGCCAGCTCCGCGTCCAGCTCGGCGATCCGCTGGCGCAGGTCGGAATTCTCTTCGATGAGCCGGGTCAGTTCGTTTTCCACCAGGTCAAGGAAGGCGTCAACCTCATCTTCGTTGTACCCGCGCTTGCCGATAGGCGGCTTACTGAACGCCACATTGTGGACGTCGGCAGGTGTAAGCGGCATTGTTTGTCCCCTCGAGTTCCTGGACGGTCAAACGATCTGGAAAGTGTAGAACGGAGCGGTAGCCGTCGTGCAACTACCGTCCATCCTGTCACACCAGACTCGGCGGTTGCCGATTGGACTAATAAATAAGGGCCAATTTCAATCTCTGAGGCAAATAAATCACATTTCTTAGATTTGAAAATCCCGCGCCCAAACTTGTCGCCGAATCGTGGCCGAACCGTCGCCCAACTATTCCCGGGCAATGTCTGCACGGCTCAGGCCGCGGCGCCGAACGCCAGCTGCATCCCGATGAACGCCACCAGCAGCAGCACCATGATGGACAGGTCGAAGCGCACCGCGCCGATGGTGAGTTGCGGGATCAGCCGGCGCAGCAGCTTCACCGGTGGATCCGTGATCGACATGATGATCTCGAGGATCACCACCGTCAACCCGGTCGGGCGCCAGTCGCGGCTGAACGAGCGGATGAACTCGACGACGACCCGCGCGATCAACAGCAGCCAGAAGATGAACAGCGCAAACCCAAGGATCTGAAAAAACAGCACCAACGAGAGCCCGACCTTACGACGAGGATGTAGAGGATGTGAATGTGCCGTCCGTGAGGCCGGCATGCGCAAGCCTACCGACTCGGCCGACGGACACACATGTGGTGCGAATCGCCGGCGGCCGGGCCGGGCCGCAACCAGCCCGGCGGGCTCAGCTGCCACCCGCCGGGCCGTGCATCGTCAGATGCGGTTATTGGTAAGCGTAGAAACCGGTTTCGGCGATCCGGCGACGCTCCTCCGGGGTCACGTCGACGTCCGCGGGCGACAGCAGGAACACCTTCGTGGCGACCTTGTCGAACGAGCCGCGCAACGCGAAGGCCAAACCGGCGGCGAAGTCGACGAGCCGTTTGGCGTCGGCGTTGTCCATCGACACCAGGTCCATGATGACGGGCGTGCCGTCGCGGAACCGCTCGCCGATAGTGCGCGCCTCACCGTAGTCCTTCGGCCGCAGCGTGGTGATCTTGGACAGCGGGTGGCCTTCCTCGAACATCATCGCCATCCGGCGCGGGTCCATCGCCAGCGCGCCGCGAGTGGAGTTGCGCAACCATGAGCCGAAACGCGGCCGTGCCATGTCGGGGCGGTCGAACTCGCGGGGCGGGAATCGCGGTTCGTCGGGATACCCGCCGCGATAGCTACTGGGCGGCGGATAGTCGGCCGGCTCGCCGCGCAAGTCGCCACGCAGATCGCGGCGGAGGTCCCGAGGGTCCCGGGGGTCCTCGTAGTCGCGTCCTTCATAACGGCCGTAATCGTCTTCGAATCGGGGCCGGGAATAACCGCGTGAGGGAGCGCGGTCGTCGTAATACTCGTCGTCGTATTCCTCCATCGGAGCCATACCGAAGTAGGCCTTGACCTTGTGCAGTGTGCTCATCGATTGACCCCTTCTAGCCCTGGGTTACCTGTTGTCTGTGATGAAGGTGTGACTACAGTGACTATTCACGGTGACCGTAACCGCCGCGGACCCAATAGCGCGGTACCGACACGCACACACGTCGAACCATGTTTGACGGCAGTTTCGAAATCAGCGGACATGCCGGCGGACAGCCCGACCGCCCCGGGAAACGACTCGCGCACCCTGTTGTGCTCGGATTGCAGCCGGTCAAACGCCTCGTCCGGATCCCAGTCCAGGGGTGGGATGCCCATCAAACCGACCAGTTCCAGGCCCGGCGCATCGTCGACTTGCGCACAGATCTGATCCACCGCTCCGGGCGCGGTGATGTCCACACCGCCTCGTGATACGTCGCCGTCGAGGCTGACCTGAACGTAAACCCGCAACGGACGGTCGCGACGGCGTTCGGCCAGCGCCCCGGTGACCGCGCGATCCAACGCCGTCACCAACCGCGGGCTGTCGACCGAATGGGCGGTATGCGCCCACCGCGCCAGCGAACGCACTTTGTTGCGCTGGATTCGCCCCACCATGTGCCAGTGGATACCGCCAAGCCCGGCCCTCGGTGGCGCCGCCAACAGCCGAGCCACTTCGGCCGCCTTGGCCGCAGCTTCCTGTTCGCGGGATTCGCCAACGGCGCGGCAACCCAATCGGCACAAAATCACAACATCGGTTGCTGGAAAGAATTTGGTAATTGGCAGAAGTTCAATTTCGCCGACATTACGACCGGCCGCCTCGGCCGCGGCCGCGAGCCGGGACCGCACCGCGGCCAACGCGTGCGTCAATTCCGATTGACGGTCTGATTGCTCCGGAAGATCCACCACCATCGCTGTCATTCCATCCACACCACAGACGCCAGCCGCCCGGTGGGGGCGCCGCGCCGATGGCTGAACAAGGTCGGGTCTGCGACCGTGCACCGGGGGTCGACATCGATTGAGGTAATGCCCAAACCTCTTAGCTGGCAAGCGATTCCGGCGCGAAGATCGAGTGCGGGCGTTCCGGCCGACGTGGTGGTGCGGCTGCCGGGCAACGTCGCCTCGACCTCGTCGGCCATGCCGGCGGGCACTTCGTAATTGCGGCCACTGGCCGCCGGGCCCAGTAGCGCCGAAATGTCGCCGGCCCGCGCGCCCCGATCCAGCATCGCCTCGACCGCGCGGGCCACCACCCCGTGCTGTGCACCGACCCGGCCGGCATGAACCGCCGCGATGACACCGGCACGCGCATCCGCCAGCAATACCGGCACGCAATCGGCCGTCAGCACCGCCAGCGCCAGTCCACGGGTCCCGGTCACCAATCCGTCGGTTCCCGCTCTGCCGCCGACGGCGGCGCTCTGCGGCTCGTCGACCACCGCGATCCGGTCACCATGGACCTGGTTCATCCACACCACCCGCTCGGCGGGCAGCCCGATGGCGGCGGCCAGCCGGGCCCGGTTGGCAGCCACGGCGGCCGGGTCGTCGCCGACATGGTCGCCGAGGTTGAAGGTGTCGAATGGCGGCCTGGACACACCGCCCGCCCGGGTGGTGGTCACCCGGCGGATGCGAACGCTCACCCTCCCAGTATCCGAAGCCCGATGCTCGCCAGGTTGCACCAATGTCGCGCCGCGGCCGGTTTGTCGCGCACTGGCAAGCAAATCGAGACCCTCAGCGGCGCATGAAGGGTGGCACATCGACGTCGTCGTCATCGCCGCCGATGCTCAGGGTCGCCCCGTTGGTGTGCAGTGGCACGCTGACGGCGTCGACCGGCTCGAACAGCGTGGAGGTGAGCTTGCCGGCCCTGGCCGACTCGATGCGGTGCGCGCCGCCCGTCTCGGCCACCCCAGCAGGCTTGCGGCTGGCCCCGCCGGCCTCGAAGCCCGCCGCGATCACCGTCACCCGCACCTCGTCGCCGAGTGAGTCGTCGATGACCGTGCCGAAGATGATGTTGGCGTCGGGGTGAGCGGCGTCCTGCACCAGCGAGGCGGCCTCGTTGATCTCGAACAGGCCCAGGTCGCTGCCGCCGGCGATCGACATCAGCACCCCCTGCGCGCCCTCCATCGAGGCTTCCAGCAGCGGCGAGTTGATGGCAATCTCGGCGGCCTTCAGTGACCGGCCGTCACCGCGGGCCGAGCCGATGCCCATCAGCGCGGTGCCGGCGCCGGACATGATGCCCTTGACGTCGGCGAAGTCGACATTGATCAGACCCGGCGTGGTGATCAGGTCGGTGATGCCCTGCACACCGTTGAGCAGCACCTCGTCGGCGCTGCGGAAGGCGTCCATCAGCGATACCGCGGCATCGCCCATCTGCAACAGCCGGTCGTTGGGAATCACGATGAGGGTGTCGCAGCTCTCCCGCAGTGCCGAGATGCCGTTTTCGGCCTGGTTGCTGCGCCGCTTGCCCTCGAAGGAGAACGGCCGGGTGACGACGCCGACGGTCAACGCCCCCAGTTTGCGGGCAATGCTGGCGACGACGGGCGCTCCACCGGTTCCGGTGCCGCCGCCCTCACCCGCGGTGACAAACACCATGTCGGCTCCGCGGAGCAACTCCTCGATCTCGTCCTTGGCGTCCTCGGCGGCCTTGCGTCCCACCTCCGGGTCGGCGCCGGCGCCCAGCCCGCGGGTCGAGTCCCGGCCCACGTCGAGCTTGACGTCGGCATCGCTCATCAACAAAGCCTGCGCGTCGGTGTTGATCGCGATGAACTCCACGCCCTTGAGTCCCTGCTCGATCATCCGGTTGACGGCGTTGACGCCGCCGCCGCCGATGCCCACGACTTTGATGACGGCCAGGTAGTTATGCGGGGGGGTCATCATTCGTCTTCCTCCCTGAAGGGAAACTTGGTTCCTCCTGCGGTGTGTCTGCTTGCAAAACTCTCAACCTCAACCATAGATTTAGAGTTATGTCAAGTACTTCCGCGTAACCAGAACCGTATGGGTACGACGGGTGCTAACCGTGCAGGCGCGCCGACGCGCCACCCGCAAATTTTTTGTGGGCCGGCTGCTGCGCCTTACGTCATTTCACGGTCGGCAGGTCCGGGCTGGACACGTCGTAGGTCCGCCCGGGCTGGGTCAACAACGCCGCCAGTTTCTCGGCCTTCTCCTCGGCGCGGTCGGTGGTCCCCCAGATCACCACGCGCCCGTCGGCCAGCGTGAGGGTGATCGAGGACACCGAGGGCGCCGCGATCCGGCCCACCTGGCCTGCGACCTCGGGACGCAGCGCGGTCAACACCTGCAACGCGGCCAAGGTGGCGGGATCCGTCGGGCCCGGATTGTCCACGTCGATATACGGCAGCGCCGGTGGCGGCGGACCGGTCGCGAAATCCACGCCGTCGCGGTCGAACAGGTGCGGCCCGTCGGGAAAGTCCTTGACCACCAACGGGATCCGCTCCACGATGGTGATCCGCAGCGCCGACGGGTACTGCCGCTGCACCCGGGCGCTGGCCACCCGCCGGATCGCCGCCACCCGGTCGGCGACCTGACTGGTGTTGATCTGCAGCAACGGCGTCCCGGGACGCACCTGGGCGGCGTCGAGAACCTCCTCGCGGGTCACCGTGCCGACCCCGACCACGACGATGTTGCGGGCCGACATCGCGGGCGTGAAATACAGGATCAGCGCCAGCCCTACCCCGACGACGAGTAACACCACGGTGGCCAGCAGCATCTTCAATCCCTGAACAACCCCGCGCGCAACGGGTTTGGGCTCTTTGACGACGTGGCCGCGGGCTCGTCGTTTGGCCTCGCGCCTGGCTTGCTCGATGGCGATGGCACGAGCCTGGGCGGCACGGCGCTCGGCACGTTCGCGCCGGGCACGTCGGCGCGGGCCCTCGAATTCGTCTTCGGCCGCCGACTTCTGGGCGCCCGGCGCCTCGGACGCCTCGGTGGTAAGTGGCTCGGTGACCGCTTCGGCACCGACGTCTGCCGCGTCGCCGGCGACCACGTCGACCGGGCTGCCTTCGTCGGGTTGGGTCACTGCAGAACCCCCGGCCGGCCGGGCGCGCCGCGATTGGCCTGCACCCGCAGCGCGGACACGATCTCCGGACCCAGCAGGGTCACGTCTCCGGCACCCATGGTGACGATGACGTCACCCGGGCCCGCCGCGGCGGCAACCTCGCCGGCCACCGCCGAGAAATCCCGAAGGTAGCGCACCGGTACGCTCACGTGCTCGGCGACGCTGGCCCCGCTGACGCCGGCGAGCGGTTGTTCGCGGGCGCCGTAGACATCGAGCACGAATACCGCGTCGGCGGCGCTGAGGGCGCGACCGAACTCGGCGGCGAAAGCCTTGGTACGCGAGTACAAATGCGGCTGAAAAACGACCAGGAGCCGACCGGCCCCCCCGTGCTGGACCACCGAGCGCACCGCAGCCAGCGTGGCGCCGATCTCGGTCGGGTGGTGGGCATAATCGTCGAAAACGCGTATCGATCCCACCGTGCCGACCAGCTCGAATCGACGGCGCACTCCCTCGAAACCGGCCAGGCCGTCGAGCACCTCGTCGATCGCGGCGTCCACTTCGATCGCCGCCAGCAGCGCACCCAGCGCATTGAGCGCCATGTGGCGTCCGGGCACCGAGAGCCGCATCACCCGCGGGTGCCGCTCGCCGGCCAACCGGATATGCGCCACGGCTTCGGTGCCGCGCTGTTCCCAGGACAGCAATGTCGCGGCCAACGGCGCACCGGCGGTTTCGGCCGACCCGTAGCGCAACACCCGGATTCCCAGCTCGGCGGAGCGTCCGGCCAGGGCGGCCGCGCCGGGATCGTCGGTGCACACCACCAGCGCACCTCCGGGCGCCAGCCGCTCCACGAAGGAGTCGAACACCCCGACATAAGCCTCGGTGCTGCCGTAGAAGTCCAGGTGATCGGACTCGATGTTGGTGACCACCACGACGTCGGGGGTGTACTCCAACAGCGAACCGTCGCTTTCGTCGGCTTCGGCGACAAAGCAGTCCCCACTGCCGTGATGGGCATTGGTGCCGGCCTCGCCCAGTTCACCGCCCACGGCGAACGACGGGTCGCGCCCGCAGTGCTGCAGCGCGACGATCAGCATCGACGTCGTGGTGGTCTTGCCGTGCGTTCCGGTGACCATCAGCGTGGTGCGGCCGGCCATCAGCTTGGCCAGCACGACCGGTCGCAGCAGTACCGGGATGCCGCGGCGCCGGGCTTCGACCAGTTCCGGATTGGTCTTGGGGATGGCGGCACGGGTGGTGATGACGGCGGTGACGCCGCCGGGCAGCAGGTCCAGCGACGCCGCGTCGTGCCCGATCCGGATCAGCGCGCCGCGCGCCCGCAGCGCGTGCAGGCCGCGTGACTCCTTGGCGTCCGAGCCCGAGACCAGGCCGCCGCGGTCGAGCAGGATGCGGGCGATGCCCGACATGCCGGCTCCGCCGATGCCGACCATGTGGACCCGCCGCAGTTCGGGAGGCAACTGCTCGGTGTTCACTTGGCTCTCCTGGAGGCTCTCCTGGAAGCTCTGCCGGACCGGGCCCACCGCGCGGTTTCCAGCGCCGCCTGCGCCACCTGCCGGGCCGCGTCACGGTGTCCCACCTGCGCGGCGGCGGCAGTCATCGCCGCCAGCCGGGGCGGATCGGTGAGCAGCCCGGCGACTTCGCGAGCCACCAGGGCCGGGGTGAGGTCGGCGTCGGCGACCACCATCCCGCCGCCGGCGTTGACCACCGGCAGCGCATTGAGCCGCTGCTCGCCGTTGCCGATCGGCAGCGGCACATAGATGGCCGGCAGCCCCACGGCCGACACCTCGGCGACCGTCATCGCCCCGGATCGGCAGATCACCAGGTCGGCGGCGGCGTAGGCCAGATCCATCCGGTCCAGATAGGGCACCGCGACGTACGGCGGGTCAGCGGCATCGGGGGTGCGTAGCTCCACGACGTTCTTGGGCCCGTGGGCATGCAAGACGGAAACACCCGCGGCGGCCAGGTCGGCGGCGGCCGCGGACACCGCCCGGTTGAGCGAGACGGCACCCTGCGAACCGCCGAACACCAGCAGCACCCGGGCGTCGTCGGCGAAGCCGAAGTGCGCCCGGGCCTCGGCGCGCAGCGCCGCACGGTCCAGGGCGGTGATGGCCTGCCTGACCGGAACCCCGACCACCTCGGCGTTGCGCAGCCCGCAATCGGGCACCGCCGACAACACCCGGTCGGCGGTGCGGGCACCCACCCGGTTGGCCAACCCGGCCCTGGCATTGGCCTCGTGGATCACCACCGGGATGCGGCGACTGCGCCTGAGTATGCCGGGGAAACCCCGCGCGGCCAGGTAGGCAGGCAGCGCGACATACCCGCCGAAACCGACCACGACGTCGGCGTCGATCGCGTCGAGCACCGCCCGGGTCTCGGCGACGGCACGCCACACCCGCGGCGGCAGCCGGGCGAGGTCGCCACTGGGTTTGCGCGGCAACGGCACCGGGGTGATCAGCTCCAGGTGATAGCCGCGGGCGGGCACCAACGTCGTCTCCAGCCCGCGCAGGGTGCCCAGCGCGGTGATCCGGGCATCGGGCTCCAGGGCGCTGAGCGCATCGGCGACGGCCATCGCGGGCTCCACATGGCCGGCGGTGCCGCCGCCGGCGAGCACGATCGACAGCGATGGACCGTAGTCGGTCACCTTCTGCCCACCGGCCGGCTCCCTGACCGAGTCGTTCACCCGTAACGCTGACCTTCCAATGCCCGAACCCGCCCTGCCTGACGCTGGCCGGCGTACCGCTGACCCGCTCTATGATGCTCCCCCGCAACCGGCTGGTGCCCCCGCCCCGGCGCGCGCGCGGTACCCGCGGACCGGCGAACCGGCCGATCGGCCCGGCGCGGCAACGCCGGTCGCGCGGGCTCCCCGGGTTTGCGGGCAGCCTTGACCGCCTTTCGGGCGGCCGGCTGTTTGGCCGCCTGTTTGGGCGGTTGCTGGTGTGCGCGCTTGCGGTCGCGAAACGCCTCGAGGCGGGTCGGCGCGTAAGGCTTTGGTAGCGGCAGCCGCAGCAGTCGGTTCACTGTATCGTCGCGACCCGCGCGCAGCGCGGCCACCGCCTCGGGTTCATGCCGCGCCGCGTTGGCGATGACGCCGATCATCGACAAGGTGGTGGCCGTGGAGGTGCCACCGGCCGAGATCAGCGGCAACTGCAGCCCGGTGACCGGCAGCAGCCCGATCACGTAACCGATGTTGATGAACGCCTGTCCCAGCACCCACAACGTGACGGTGGCGGTCAACAGCCGCAGAAACGGGTCGGCCGACCGGCGAGCGATCCGCATCCCGGTATAGGCAAACAGCCCGAACAATCCCAGCAGCCCGAGCGCGCCGATGAAGCCGAGTTCCTCCCCGATGATCGCGAAAATGAAGTCGTTGTGAGCGTTGGGCAGATAGTTCCACTTGGCCACACCCTGGCCCAGGCCGTCGCCGAAAATTCCCCCGTGAGCCAGCGCGAACTTGGCCTGCCGGGCCTGGTAGCCCGAGTCCATCGGGTCGTTGTCGGGATCGAGCCAAGACCGCACCCGGTCGGACCGGTAACCCGCGGTCATCGCCAGGATCGCCGCGGAGATGACGACCGCTGCCAGTGAACTGGCGAAAACGCGCAGCGGCAACCCCGCGTACCACAGCAGCCCGAGCAGGATGATGCCCATCGACACCGTCTGTCCCAGGTCGGGCTGCGCCACGATCAACGCCAGTGCCACGACCGCGGCCGGCACCAGCGGAATCAGCATTTCCCGCAGCGACGCCCGCTCCATCCGCCGGGCCGCCAGCAGATGCGCACCCCAGACCGCGAACGCCATCTTGGTCAGCTCCGACGGCTGCATGGAAAAGCCCGCCACCACGAACCAGCCGCGGGAACCGTTGGCTTCCTTGCCGATTCCCGGAATCAGCACCAGCACCAACAACACGATGGTGAACGCGAAGGCGGAGAACGCGATGCGGCGCAGGAACTGCACCGACATGCGTAGCCCGACGTAGCAGCCGATGAGACCGACGACGGTCCACAACACCTGCTTGCCGAAGATCACCCATGCCGACCCGTCGTCGTCATAGGACCGCACGCCGGAGGCCGAGAGCACCATGATCAGGCCGAGCGTGGTGAGCAGCGCGGCGACGGCGATGATCAGGTGAAACGAGGTCATGGGCCGGCCCAGCCAGACGCCGAACCGGGTGCGCGGGCCGGCCTCCTCGGGCTTGGCCCGCGACTTCTCGCCGGTCTGCCGACCCGGCTGCTCGTCGGGCGAAGCCGTAGCGTCGAGCTGCTGGTCAGCCTGGGCCGTTTCCTCCTGCTCGGCCGGCCCGTCGGCCGTGGCACTGTCGGTGGTGTCGGCCCTGTCGGCACTGTCGGCATTATTGGCGGCCTTGCCCCGGCGCATCAGCCGGGTGAATGCGCTGCGCACGCCGCCTACCGGACCGCGGCGCGTACCGCGGCCGCGAACGCGTCGCCCCGGTCGGCGTAACCGTTGAACTGGTCAAACGATGCACCGGCCGGTGCCAGCAGCACCGTGTCACCGGGTTTGGCCATCTTTTTGGCCGCGGCCACCGCGGCGGTCATCACCTGCGCGCCGAGCGGTTCGACGGAATCGTCAACTTTTGTCACATCAGTATCAGAAGCCACAGCCATATCAGCATCCTCGCCTGTCACAACCTGGACGACGGGAACATCCGGCGCGTGTCGTGATAACGCCTCGGCAACCGCCGCCCGGTCTCGGCCGAAGAGCACCGCTCCGACCAGCCTCGATGCCATGATCGCCACCTCGGCATCCACGGATGCGCCCTTGAGCAGCCCACCGGCAAGCCAGACCACCCGCGGGTAGGCCAGCACCGACGCCTGCGCGGCGTGTGGGTTGGTGGCCTTGGAGTCGTCGACGTAGGTGACGCCGTCGACGACCGCGACCACTTCCGAGCGGTGGCGCCCGACCTGAAACGACGCGACCGCGTCAGCGATCGCCTCGGCCGACGCCCCGACAGAGCGGGCCAACGCGGCCGCGGCCAGCGCGTCGAGCACGCCGACCGGGCCCGGGACCGGGATGACGCCGACCGGCAGCAGCGGCAGATCGGCGGCGAAGGCGCGGTCAACCAGGTAGCCGCCGCACACGCCCAGCTCCCCCGCCGCGGGCTCACCGAGCCGGAAACCGGCCCGCACCTGCGCCGGCGAGGTGTCCAGCAGCGCCGTCGCCCGGGGATCATCCAGCCCGACCACCGCCACCCGGCCGGTCAGCACCCGAGCCTTGGCCTCGGTGTAGGCGGCCATGGTGCCATGCCAATCCAGGTGGTCTTCGGCGATGTTGAGCACCACGCCGGCCTCCGGCCGCAGCGACGGCGCCCAGTACAGCTGAAAACTCGACAACTCGACGGCCAGCACATCGGCCGGCTGGTCGAGCACCTCCAGCACGGGGCTGCCGATGTTTCCGCACAGCACGCTGCGGCGGCCGGCCGCGATGAGCATGGCGTGCAGCATCGAGGTCGTGGTGGTCTTGCCGTTGGTGCCGGTCACCACCAGCCAGCGGCGCGGCGGCCCGTAGTGGCCCGCCACATCCAGCCGCCAGGCCAGCTCCACGTCACCCCAGATCGGAACGTCCGCGGCGGCGGCCGCGGCCAGCACCGGCGTCGTCGGCTGGAACCCGGGGCTGGTGACCACCAACGCATACTCGGCGATCTGCGATACCGCCACCGACGGCTCCACGGTCGCCACACCGTCGTCGGCATAAGGCTGCAGCATGACCGGATCGTCGTCACACACCGTGGGCGTCGCACCGAAGCGGGTCAGCGCCGCCAGCACGGCGCGGCCGGTCACCCGGCCACCGGCGATCAGCACCGCGGCGCCCGGCACCAGGGGGTCAAGCACGTCAGGCACCGATCGCGGCCAGATATTCACCGTAGAACAAGGCCACACCCAGTCCACAGCTGATGGCGGTGAGCAGCCAGAAACGGATGATCACCGTGGTTTCGGCCCAGCCGACCAACTCGAAATGGTGGTGGAAGGGCGCCATCCGGAACACCCGGCGCCCGGTCGTACGGAACGTCAGAATCTGCAGCACCACCGAGGTGATCTCGGCGACGAACAGCGAGCCCAGCACCACCGCCAGCAACTCGGTGCGGCTGGTGATCGACAGCCCGGCGATCACACCGCCCAATGCCAAGGAGCCGGTGTCGCCCATGAAGATCTTCGCGGGTGCGGCGTTCCACCACAAAAAGCCGATGCAGGCGCCGGCGGTCGCGGCGGCGATGAGCGCCAGATCAAGCGGGTCCCGCACGTTGTAGCAGCCCAGCCCGGGCGCGGTGACGCACGCGTTGCGGTATTGCCAGAAGGTGATCAGCACGTAGGCGCCGGTGACCATCGCCATGCAGCCGGCGGCCAGCCCGTCCAGGCCGTCGGTGAAGTTGACCGCGTTCGACCAGGCGCTGACCACGACCACGCAAAACAGCACGAACAGTGCCGGAGCCAGCGTGACCGTGGCGATCTCACGTACGTAGGACAGCTGCGCGCTGCCCGGCGTGATGCCGGCCGGATTGCGGAACTGCAGCACCAGCACGGCGAACAGCACGGCGGAGGTGATTTGCCCGACGGTCTTGGCGGTCTTGTTCAGCCCGAGGTTGCGTGACCTGCGGATCTTGATCATGTCGTCGAGGAATCCGACCCCGCCCAGCGCGGTGGCCAGGCCGAGCACCAGCAAACCCGACGCGGAGATGCCCTCGCCGTCGAACGCAAGGCCGGCGAGGTGGGTGCCGAAGTAGCCCGCCCACATGCCGGCCAGAATCGCCACACCGCCCATCGACGGCGTGCCGCGTTTGCTGTGATGGCTGGGTGGGCCGTCGTCGCGGGTGTGGTGACCGAAGCCCTGTTTGGTGAACAGCCGGATCAGCGCCGGGGTGAGCAGGATGGAAACCGCCAGCGCGATGGCGACGGCGATCAGGATCTGTCTCATGGGCGTGCGCTCCCGCGGTTGTCGGCGCCCCCAGCTGGGTCGTCCGAGACCAGCGCGTCGGCCAGCGCTCCCAAGCGTGCCGAGTTCGACGCCTTGACCAGGATCACATCCCCGGGTTGGACTTCGGCGCGCAACAGTGCCAGCGCGGCGTCGGCGTCGGCGACGTTGACGGCCCCTCTGTCAGCCCCAGCTCCCCACGCCCCTTCCAGGACCGCACCGTGGTGCATGGCGCTCAGCGACCTCCCGGTTCCCACGACGACGAGTCGAGACACATCTAAACGCACCGCGAGCCGGCCGACGCGGTCATGCTCGGCTATGGCGTCCGCGCCGAGTTCAGCCATCTCCCCCAAAACCGCCCAACTGCGCCTGTTGACGGGTTCGGACCCGGCGCCGGAGCCGCCGTGGGCGATCCAGGCCAGTGCCTGCAGACCGGCCCGCATGGAGTCGGGGTTGGCGTTGTAGGCGTCGTCGATGACCGTCACCCCGTCGGTGCGGGTGGTTACCTGCATCCGATGCCGCGACACCGGACCGGCGCCGCCAAGCGCGGTTGCCACCTGATCAAGGGTGGCACCGCATTCCAGCGCGACGGCGGCCGCGCACAAGGCATTGCTGACCTGATGGTCGCCGTAGACGCCCAGTCGGACTTCGGCCTGGGTGGCGCCGGCGTGCACGGTGAACTGCGGCCTGGCCAGCTCGTCCAGCGACACCGGCCCGGCCCAGACATCGCCAGCGCTGCCGCGGCTGACCCGCACCACCCGGGCCGCGGTCACCTCGGCCATCGCCGCCACGGCCGGGTCGTCGGCATTGAGGACGACCACCCCGGATTGTGGAACAGCCTGCGGCAGTTCCGATTTCGTTCGCGCTATGGCCTCGCGGGAGCCGAACTCGCCCAGGTGTGCGGTGCCGACGTTGAGCACCACCCCGACGGCCGGGGTCGCGATCTCGGCCAGCGCGGCGATGTTGCCGGGGTGGCGGGCCGACATCTCCAGAATCAGGTAGTCGGTGTCGCGGCCGGCGCGCAGCACGGTCCAGGGATGACCCAGCTCGTTGTTGAAGGATCCGGGCGGGGCAACCACCACACCCAGCGGCTGCAGCACCGCGGCCACCAGATCCTTGGTCGACGTCTTGCCCGACGAACCGGTGATCCCGATGATGGTCAGCCCGTCGGCGACCAGTTCCGCGGCTACCGCCTTGGCCAGTTTCGCCAGCGCGGCCAGGACGGCCGCGCCCGACCCGTCGGCGTCGTGCTCGAGCACTCCGGCCAGCGCGCCCTCGGCCGGGGACCGCTCCGGCGCCACCACGATGGCCGGAACACCGACCGGCCGGGCGGCCAGCACGGCAACCGCCCCGGCCGCTGCCGCCGACGCCGCATAGTCGTGTCCGTCGACATGCGCGCCCGGCAGCGCCAGAAACAATCCGCCGGGGCCGACCGCGCGCGAGTCGAACTCGACGGTCCCGGTGACGCGGCGTTGTGCGGCGTCCTGCGGCGAGATATCGGCCAGCGTGCCGCCGACGATGTCGGCGATCTGAGCCACGGTCAGGTCGATCATGGGCGTGTCCGCCCGGGTCCAGGCAGCCCGCCGGTCTCGCGAGCGGTCAACGCCTCGGCCAGTTCCACCCGGTCGTCGAACGGGCGGACCTCCCCGGCGCCGCGCTGGCCGGTTTCATGGCCCTTGCCGGCGACCACGACCACGTCCCCGGGGTGCGCCCAGCCGACCGCGTGCCGGATCGCGCCGCGTCGGTCGGCGACCTCGACCACTTCCGCGGTGCCACCAACCGCCGCCGCGCCGGCAAGGATCTCCCGGCGGATCGCCGCGGGATCCTCGCCGCGCGGGTTGTCGTCGGTGACGACGACCAGGTCGGCCAGCTCCGCGGCGACGGCACCCATCGGGGCGCGCTTTCCCGGGTCACGCTCGCCACCGGCGCCGAACACCACCGCCAGCCGGCGGTCCGGGCTCGCCAGCGTGGTCAACACCGCCCGCAAAGCCCCCGGCTTGTGCGCGTAGTCGACGAGTGCCAGGAAATCCTGACCGCGGTCCACCTGTTCCAGGCGTCCGGGGACCCGGGCCTGCCGCAGTCCCGGCGCAGCCTGTTCCGGCGAAACCCCGATACTGTCCAAAATCGCCAGTGCGAGAAGGCAATTAGCGATGTTGTAGCCGCCCGGCAAGCCGATGCGCACCCGGTGCTGGACGCCGGCCGGGTCAACGGCGGTGAATTCCTGTCCGGCCGCTCCCATCGGCACCACGTCGACGGCGCACCAGTGCGCGGCCCGATCCCGCGCACTCACGGTGATCGCGGTCCCGGCTCGCTCGGCCATCGCGCGCCCGGCGTCGTCATCGACGCACACCACGGCGGTGCCGGCGCGCAGCGCCGAGGCCGGGTCGAACAGCAGCGCCTTGGCCTCGAAGTAGTCCTCCATGGTGGGGTGAAAGTCCAGATGGTCACGCGACAAGTTGGTGAAGCCGCCGACGGCGAATCGGGTGCCGTCCACCCGGCCCAGGGCCAGCGCGTGACTGGACACCTCCATGACCACGGTGTCCACGCCGCGTTCGGACATCTCCGCAAGCACGGCCTGTAAGGCGGGCGCCTCCGGTGTGGTCAGCGCACTCGGGATGTCGGCGCCGTCGATGCGGATGCCGATAGTGCCGATCAGCCCGGCGACCCGGCCGCCGGCCCGTAAACCGGCCTCCACCAGATAGGTGGTGGTGGTTTTGCCCGACGTTCCGGTGATGCCGATGACCGTGAGCCGCTCGGACGGGCGGCCGTACACGGTGGCGGCCAGCTCCCCGAGCACGCTGCGCGGTGCCGGATGCACTAAGACCGGCACTTTCGCCGCGTGGGCACCCATGGCGGCGAGCCCGTCGGCGTCGGTGAGCACCGCGACCGCCCCACGCTCGATGGCATCGCCGGCATGGCGGGCGCCGTGTGTGGTCGAGCCAGACAGGGCCGCGAACAGGTCACCCGGCTGGACGTCCTGGGCACGCAGCGTCACGCCGGTGACGTGCACATCCGGGAAGGTTTCGGGGTAATCCGCGCTGGTGTCTGGTACAGCTCCGGTCTGCGCCGCCAGTACAGCCAGTTTGACCCCCGCGACGGTACGAGGGCGTAACCCGTTGGGCATCGACTCCGCCATTGGCACCACCTCCGTCCGACCGCAGATGTTGAGAGATCGCCATGGTCGGCGTTGACACCCTACCTAGACGCGCCCGCCCACCCTGTGCAGCCGCGCCTGCATCGGACGACCGCAGCCGCCCGGCTCGCGTCGATCTGCGGTGATGCCAGGTCAGTGCCGCCGCGGTGCCGCGCCCGGGATCAGCCGTGCCCGGCGGACATCCCACAACCGTCGGATCCGGTACCAGCCTCCCGACCTCCCATTGCGGACACCAACCCGCCGGGACCGCCTCGATCGGGCAAGTGCCGGCCGACGGGCCTTCGTATCGCGCGTGCCCGCCGAGCACGCGCTAGAGCAGCCCGCCGCGCCCGGCGGTCCCGTCGGCGCCGGCCGGAACGCCCGCACCGCCCCGGCCACCGGCACCGCCGGTCCCCCACAACACGGCACTGCCGCCGTTGCCGCCGCCTCCGC
>NZ_MVIF01000090.1 GCF_002086675.1 Mycobacterium persicum | reverse complement strand
TCGGGGAAACTCTCCATCCCCGCCCTCGGGTCACTAATTATCAGGGGGCGAGTGCCTCACCCAAGGTTGGCAGAGAGGGGAATCAACACCGGCTTCTTCACGAAGGCGGTCCGAAGTGCGCACCTAAGTGCGGCGTAACTCAGCTCTTCAATATGTTCGCCTGCGGCCGTACCGTGACGACCGCAGGCGTCGGTGGCCCGCCGGCTTATGACGTCGAAGGCCAGTCGGCTACAAATTCACACGCGATGCCGTTGTGGTTGAGGTCGAGATCGGCACGGTAGTGCGGGTCGCTCCGCGGGATATTGACCATACCCTGGCTGGCCACGCACTGTGACGAGTCAGACCCTGCATTAGCCAGCGGAGCTGCACCGATCCCGGCTGCCGCGATAGCCGCGCCGACCAGAAGTGTCCGTATCATAGGTCGTCCTAACTTTGAATGAGTCGAACTTGATTTCTTCATAACGCGATGGCAAGCGATTTTGTTCCGCTGGAAGGCAACGAGTGGGGCGGATTTGGTGGCAGTTCGCAGGGTCCGAGTTTTCGGCCCGCGAGATATTTCGTCGGATCGCGAAATCGTTGTCGGCTTGTTTCACAAATATGTTCGCCGATCCCGCAAACATGATTTCTTAACACCCGATCTCAAGTTCGACGGGGGCCGCGAATCTGTGAGCAGCGCATCGTCGCGTTCTTGTTGACCGGCGTCAGCCGATGATCGGAAAACGGCGCGTGGCGGCCAACTCGTCGAGTCCCGTTTGCATTACCTGCCGCACGTACGCGTCGACCTCCGCGGCGTCGGGATGCCCACCGAATTGCGTGGTGATATGGATCGGCGATGGTGTCGCGGGACCAGGGCATAACGCGCATCTTGGCCCCGGGGCCACGCCGAGAGGCTCGGCACGCCCTAGTCAGCCAAGTTGACGTCAGCCAAGTTGACGATGTCCGGTCCCGGCGTCTTCGCATACAGCTTGTCGATCTCGGCGGAATATTTCTCGGCGATCGGCCTGCGCTTGAGCTTCATGGTCGGGGTCAGTTCGTCCCCGCCCGGTTCCCACGGGGTGCCGACGATGACGAACCGCTTGATCTGCTCGACGCGGGAAAGTTTGGCGTTCCCCTCACGGACGGCGGCGGCAAGCATCTGGCCGGCCTCGGGGCGTTGCGCGAAGGCGGCGGCCGAGTGGTCGGCCATGCCGAGCGCGGCTGCCTGGGCGGCGGCAGCCTCGCTCTCGAGGACAATCAGCGCTGTCACGTAAGGCCGGGCATCACCGATTGCCACCACCTGGTCGATCAACGGAGACGTCTCCTGGATGGCCATCTCGATGTTGGTGGGGGAGAGGTTCTTTCCGGATTCGTTGACGATCAGCTCTTTCTTGCGATCGACGATCGTGACGAAGCCCTGTTCGTCGATGGTGCCGATGTCGCCGGTATGCAACCAGCCGTCGGCGTCGATCGCTTCGGCGGTCTTCTCGGGCTGCTTTCGGTAGCCGCGCATCACAATCGGCCCACGGATGAGCAGTTCGTCGTCGTCGGCCAGCGAGACTTCGACGTTGCGCAATGGCTTTCCGACCGAGCCGACCTTGTTCGCGTCGGGCCGGTTGGAGGTCGCGCCGCCCACACATTCCGACTCGCCCCACACCTCGTAGACGGGAATGCCCAGGCCCCAGAAGAATTCGATCGTTTCGACCGGGATGGCGGCGGCCCCGGTCACTCCCCAACGCAGGTGGTCCAGGCCGAGCGCGGCGCGCACCTTGGCCAGCACCAGACGGTCGGCGATCTTGTGGCGCAGGGCAAGTGACGGGGACACGGGTTTGCCGGCCAGCATCTGGCTGGCGGCGCGCACGCCGGTGTCGATGGCCCACAGCGCCAACCGCCGCTTGAGCCCGGTCGCCTCCGTGTCGAGCTTCGTCTCGATCCCGACCTTGATCTTGTGCCACACCCGCGGCACCCCGAGCCACACCGTGGGACGAGCATCCGGCAGGGCCTGCGCGATCGCCCTGGGGTCGGCGACGTCGGTCATCGGCACCCCCAGGACCATGTTGGCGTAGTGCCCGGTCACCCGGTCGGCGATGTGCGCATGCGGCAGGTACGAGGTGATCCGATCGTCTGGGCGCAGGTCGAGGAGGTCGACGATGGCCGCGAACTCGGCCATCACATTGGCGTGGGTAAGCTCGACCCCCTTGGGCGGGCCGGTGGTCCCCGAGGTGTAGATCAATGTTGCGACATCGTCGGGCAGTACCGACCGCCATCCCGAATCGAAATCGAAATCAGCTTTGTTCCCTAATGATTCGACATCTGCGAGGGTGTGGCAGCCGTCGATGTCGGCGTCGACGACCACCAGGTGCGCGAGATTGGCGCCGGCCGCCCTGATAGCGGGCAGAAAGTCTCTTTCGGTGAAGACGACCGCGTTCTCGGCATTGGTGAACAAGTACCGGATCTGGTCCGGCGCCGAGGTGTTGTAAATCGAGAACGGGATCGCGCCCAGGTGCATGGCGGCCGTGTCGGCCAAATGAAACTCCGGGCGGTTACGCAGCATGAGACCGACCGTGTGCCCATGTTGAACGCCGAGTGCGGCCAGTCCGGCGGCGATCTTCCGTACCCGATCGGCGTACTGGCGCCAGGTCAGGACCACGGCGTCGCCGGTCGTGCGGATGGCCACCGCGTCCGGCTTGAGGGCTGCGGTCTGCTGAAAGGCCTGTGGCAGCGTGGATACCAATGTCCCGCTTGGGTGCCGAACCACCGTTGGATCGCCATTGGTCATTTCTTGTCTGCTCCTTCGACCACGAGACTCACGGGAGTCGCCTCTCGCTTCCGGATACCCACCGGCGAATCTCCGGTTGCGTCGGTTATCACGGAGTCTTTCGCGTTTCTTGCGCCGGGAGTAGGGTCGTTTGTCCTCATCGCGGGCGCCCCGGGAGCACGCCCGCTAGGCGTCCTCGACGCAGACGACGAATCCGGCTCCGATCAGCGCCTCCAATACCTCCTCGCGGTGTGCTGCACCGCGGGTTTCGAGGGTAAGCCGCACCTCGACTTCATCCAGCGCCAGTTTGCGTGCGGTACGGACATGCACCACGTCAAGAACGCTGGCGCCGGTCGCGCTGACCACGGCGAGTAGCCTGCTGAGCCCACCGGGGCGGTCCGGGATGGTGACCTTGATCGCGAGGTAGCGGCCGGCTGCGCGCAGGCCGTGGGTGACCACGTGGGTCAACACCAGCGGGTCGATGTTGCCTCCGGACAAAACCGCGCACACTGGACCGTGCGCGTCGGGTTCGGGTGCCGATGTCATCACCGCTGCCACGGCTGCCGCGCCGGCCGGTTCGACGATGAGTTTCACCCGCTCTATACACAGCAACAGCGCGCGCGACAGTGCCTCTTCGCTGACCGTCTGAATGGAGTTGACGAATGCCCGGACATGGGCGAAAGGAATTGCCCCGGGTGAGGCGACGGCGATGCCGTCGGCCATCGTCGACATCGACTCCAAGCGCACCGGATGCCCGGCGGCCAGCGACGCCGGCCAGGCCGCCGCGTTCGCCGCCTGCACGCCGATGACCCGGACCTGTGGCGCCAGAAAGTGTGCCGCCGTGGCAATTCCGGCCACTAGGCCGCCGCCGCCGGTGGGCACCACGATGGTGGCGACATCGGGGATCTGCTGCAGGATCTCCAGCCCGACCGTGGCCTGGCCGGCGATGACGTCGGGGTGATCGAACGGGTGGATCAACACCGCGTCGTGCTGCTGCGCATATTCGCGCGCCGCCACCAGCGCGTCGTCAACCGTGTCGCCGACCAGGTGAACGTGCGCGCCATAGGCCTTGGTGGCCGCCAGCTTCGGCAGCGCGACGGTGACCGGCATGAACACCGTCGACGCGATCCCGAGTTCGGTGGCGGCCCAGGCGACGCCCTGCGCATGGTTGCCGGCGCTGGCCGCCACCACACCACGAGCCCGGTCCTCGACGCTGAGATTGGTGATCCGGTTGTAGGCCCCACGGGCTTTGAACGACCCGGTGCGTTGCAGGTTCTCGCATTTGAGCCACACCTGCTGGCCCGTGCAGTCGGAGAGTATTCGCGACGCGACGACCGGCGTCGGCCGGACCACCGGCTTCAGCAGCTCCGCCGCCGCATTGATCTGGTCGAGAGTCAGCAGTTCCACGGCTGGACTCGCAGCTCGGCCAGCCGGCGCTGGATCGTGATGTCATCGGCATTCATCGGTGGCTCCGTCGTCGTCGGGACAGGCCAAGGCTAAACGTGTCGCTCGCGTTGTGACTTCGGGCGGGCGCAACCCGGCCGTGCGACCCCGTCCGGCGCTGTTGGGTTCGGGAACCGACCGCACGAACCTCACGATCTCTGCTGCGACGGCGGAGGCGCTCCGCCGAACGATGGTGGCGCGGCGGACTCCGCGGTGCCCCAGACCGTGTTGGGGGTGGCGGAGAGCGAGAACGTCACGTCGCTGCCGGTACGGATCAAGGACTCCGGAAGAAATGCCTGATCGGTGGCGCGGCCGTCGATGCTGAGGCCGTTGTTGTACTTCAAGCCGTTGCGTCCGGACGCCCCCGGGGCGAAGATCCGGATGGTTTTGCCGCCCGGAATCGACAGCTGAGCGCGTTCGAACAGCGGTGTGTTCACGGTGAGGATGGGCGTTCCCGGGGTGCTGGGGAACAGCCCGAGCGCGGCCCAGACATACCAGCTGGACTGCGCGCCGAGGTCGTCGTTACCCGGCTCCCCGTCGGGTCTGGGGCCGAATAATTCGCTGCGCACCCGGTTGACCGTCTCCTGGGTTTTCCACGGTTGACCGACGTAGTTGTACAGCCAGGGCACCCCGAAGTTCGGCTCGTCGCCGGCCCACATATACGGCCTGTTGGGGCCGGCATTGAGTTCAGTCAGGAAGCGGTCGAGCCGGTCGGCCGCGGCCTGGCGGCCGCCGAGAGCGGTCACCAGGCCAGCGACATTCTGCGGCACCAACCACAGGTATTGCTCGGCGTTGCCCTCGTCGTATCCGTCCTGGCCGAAGCCCCAGAGAGGCTCCACGAAGCCCGGCCCGAGGGGGAACGCGCCGTCGGCGTCGCGGGGCGAGAGGTAACCGGTGGCCGGATTGAACAGGTTCTGCCAGTACTGCGCCCGGTTCTGGAACTCGGCAGCGGTCACGGTGTCGCCGAGCGCGTCGGCGAACCGGGAGATGGTGAAGTCGTCGAGCGACCACTCCAGCGTGATCGAGGCGCCGACGATGTTGTGGTCGGCGCGGACTCGTCCGTCTGGGGTGCGTAGCCGCGCTCCAGGTAGGTGGCGATCCCGGGTCGCTATCGCTGGCCTGCGCCGGGAACAGCAGTGCCTGCAGGGCCGCCAAGCACCGATAGGTGTCCCAATCCGAGAAGTTGGCGTACTGGGTGTGCCCCTGGGCCACGGTGTGGATGGTGCCGTCGAATCCGATATAACGTCCGTCGGCGTCGTTGAAGGTGTTGGGGTGCAACAACGTTCGGTATAGCGAGGTATAGAAGGTTTGCAGGTCGCCGCTATCGGTGCCGGCCACCGTGATGCGGGCCAGCGCGGCGTTCCACTGCGCTAATGCGGCGGCGCGGACCTCGTCGAAACTGCGTTCGCCCTCGGCCGCGAGGTTGGCCCGCGCCCCATCGACACTGACGTAGGAAATCGCGGTGCGCGCCTCGAGCACCGAGCCCGCCGGGAACTCCACGTACCCGCCGCTGTAGATCGAATCCGCGCTGCGGGCACCGGGATAGACCGCGTCACCGTCCCAGGTGCCATACGAGGTGAACGGCCGGCTGAACTCCATGGCGAAGTACACCGTGTAGGTGTTGTTCTTGCCGCAGAATCCACCGGTGGTAGCCGATCCGGTGATCGTGGTGTGGTCCTGGCCGATCTGGATGGTCGCGGCGTCGTTGCCTCCGAGCGACGCGCCGGAACGCACGTGGAACAGCGCAGGCTGACCGTTGGCCGGGTAGCTGAACCTGCCGACGCCGGTGCGCGTGGTGGCGGTCAGTTCCGCGGTCACCCCGGTGGCGGGGAAGCGCACCGTGTAGTAGCCGGGCACGCCCACCTCGGTGCCGTCGTGGGCGATCTCCTCCCAATCGGTCCAGGGACGCGGGCCGATCGGGGTGGTGGTCGGCAGCATCGAAATATCGCCGAACGCCGCGCAGCCCACCGAGGCGTGGGTCATGCTGAATCCGGTGGAGCGCGCGTTGTCGTGGTCGTAGCCGGCATAGGTATCGGTGGTGTCCGGCGAGTACTGCACCATGCCGAACGGCACCCTAGCCCCGGGGAAGTTGTTGATTTCGCCCACCGTTTCGCCGCCGGTCCCGGTGCCGATGAGCGTGTCGACGTGGTTGATGGGGTTCACGACGAACGCGGGTTGATCGGCGTGGGCCGCCGGTGGCGCACCGCTCAGCATCACGCCGACAATCGCCGCGACCAGCGCGGCCAGCGGCCTACCTGAGCGCATCGCTGGCTACCGTCTCGACGTGATCGTCGGTGAGTCTGTGCGCGGCCGCGAGCGCACCACGGTGTGGCCGCCTCACATCGTTTCGGCGGGGAAGAGAATATCGGGGTTGAGGATGCCCGCCGGGTCGAAGCTCTGCTTGATTCGGCGCATCAGCGCGATCTTGGCCGGGTCTTCAAGCTGCAGGAAGTACCGGGCCTTGGCGCGGCCCAGGCCGTGCTCGCCGGAGATCGCGCCGCCCAATTCCATTGCGAGCGCGAAGATGTCGGTCATCAGCTGCTTCTTCTTCGCCGGCTCCTTGCAGATGATGGCCAGGTGCACGTTGCCGTCGCCGGCGTGGCCGCAACCGATCGCGGCGCCGCCCGCGGCCGCCGCCAGCGCGCGTGCAGCACTGAGGAACGTCGGCATCGACGCGCGCGGTACCACGGTGTCGATGATGTCGTCGGCGCCCGCGGCCTTTGCCGCCCAAAAAGCCTTCTCGCGCGCCTCGATCAGCTTGCGCGCCGAGCTTCCTTCCAGTACGTAGGCGTCGATGGCTCCCATTTCGGCCAGCATCTCGCCGGCCGTCTCGACATCCTCGAGTAGCCGATCTGCGCTGCGATTCTCCACTGCCACGAGAAGGTACGCTTGACAGCTGTCGCGTACCTGATCCGGAATGCCCAACTCGAGGTTCTGGGTGTGCACCAGCGCGGCCATTGTCAGGTTGTCGATGTATTCCAGGATGTAGGGCGCCAGCCCGCTGGCGACGATCCTGGGCACCGCCGCCATGACCTGATCGAAGTCGGCGAACGGGGCCAGCACGCTGGCGCTGTGGTCCAGGCGTGGATGCAGCTTGACGATCACCTCGGTGGCCAACGCCAGGGTGCCTTCCGAGCCGACGATGAGCTGCGTCAGGTCGTAGCCGGTGGACACCTTGGCGATCTTGCCGCCGGTTCGGATGATCTCGCCGGTCGGCAGCACTGCCTGCAACCCGAGCACGTTATGGCGAGCTATCCCGTACTTGACCGCGCGCATACCGCCGGCGTTCGTGCCGACATTGCCGCCGACACTCGACGACAGCTCACCTGGATGAACCATGTACCCCAGCCCGGAATCGACGGTCGCGGCGTCCAATTCGGTCAGCGTCACCCCGGGCTGGACGACGGCGACCTGGTTAGCGATGTCCACCTCCAGCACCCGATTCATTCGTTCGAACGAGATCACCAGGCCGTCCTCGTGCGGCCGCGCCGCCCCCGACAAGCCGCACCCGGATCCGCGTGCCGTCACCGGAACCCGGTGGTCGGAGGCGGTCAGCAGCAGTTGCGAAACCTCTTCTGCGGTAGCCGGTTTGACGACATAGGCGGGCCTCTGCGGCGGCTGCGTCAACTCCTCGTCGTGGGAATAGTCGTCGGGAATTGCGTCGCCGCTGAGCACATGAGCACTCCCGACGATGTCCACCAGCCGCGCTGTGATGTCACTCATGGAAGGCCTCGTGTTTCTGCCGTGCCGACAGCGACTCACTCTATAGCCGGCCGCGGCCGAAAATCTCAGTTGGTTCTCAGCCGCGCGGAGCAGTCTGAGCGACGTGCACCCCTTCGCAGGGCCTCGCGGGTCGGGCCCGCCGCCTGACGGTGCCACATGGGCGCCACCATCGGGGGCAGCAACCGCCCCGCCGCGACGGGACCGTCTGGTGAGCGGGTTGGTCGTGCTGCACAGTGTTGAGTTAGCCATGCTATTGCAGGCTGCGGGAATGGTCGGGCGTCTCGCGCGGGCGCAGCCGGGGCACGGGGCGGGGCTGGCCATGGTGCCGGTGCTGACAGCGGTGCTGATGGTGGGATGGCAGGCGGTGCGGCTGCTTCGCGGGCAGCGGTCGTTGAACCCGGCCGGATTGGCCGTGCAATCGGGGATATTGATGACCTCGATCGCGGTGGCCGCCCGCAACCTCGTCCCCGGGTTCATCGGGATCGCGCTGGCGTGCGCGGTATTGGCCGGCTGGGGTCGACTCGCCACCTCCCGCAGCGCCGGCGTCGGGCGCCACGCCGGCGCTGCGCCGCCGCGGGTCGCCGGGACCGCGGCCCCGCGGCGAGCGTCGCACACCGGAATGGGTGGTGTCGTGCTGGCGGTGGTGACGGCGCTGGTGGTGCTGGCCGCGCTCAGTGTGCGCAGCGGCATCATTTTCGGGTTGGCGATTCTGGCGATCATCTTTATTCCGCTGGAGCGGCTGTTCGCGTTGCAACCCCGGCGAGTGTTGCGGCGCGGGTGGCGAACCGACGTGGTGCACTATCTGGTCAACGGAACCGCGCTGCGGCTTGGGTTGCTCGTCTCGGTGGTCGTAATCGGCGGATTGCTAAGGGTTTTCGTGCCCGCACCGGTGCGCGACTCGGTTTCGGCCAGTCCCGGCTGGGTGCAGGTGGTCGCGGGGTTGGCGATCGCGATGGTTGGTGGCTACGCCGGGCACCGCGCGGCCCATGAAGTGCCGCTGCTGTGGCGGTTCCACCGGGTGCATCACAGCATCCGGGAAATGGATTGGCTGGCAGCGAATCACCTTCACCCGCTTGACGAGACCTTCATCCGTTCGGTCGCGGTGCTGCCGCTGTACGCCCTGGGGTTCGGCCGGGTCAGCCTGGGCGCGTTCCTCGTCCTGATCACCATGCAGGCGGTCTTCATCCACGCCAACGTCCGGGCGAACTTCGGCCCGCTGCGGTGGGTGATCGCCACGCCCCAGTACCACCATTGGCACCACGCCCGTGAACCGCAGGCCTACAACAGCAACTATGCCGGCGAATTCCCGGCGCTGGATGCGCTATTCGGGACGCTGTACCTGCCGGCCGACCGCTGGCCCGCGCAGTACGGCGTCGACGACAGCGAGCCCGAAGGCTATCTGCGTCAACTTGCCTGGCCGCTGCGCGCAGCTTGCGCGGCCGGCGCTGCCCATTCTTGACGGCACAGTCGCCAGAGATTCCCGCTTCGGCCCGACTCCCGTTGGCGGGCAGGCGATTACCACGGGCGTTGGGTGCCTAGGCCCGGTGCGGGGGTAAAGGCGACCGGCAACTTGCCCAGCCCGGTCATGCTCGGGTTTCCCAGATACTGGTGCACGCCGTCGAGGTCGACCCGGTAGTCGGGGATGCGGTCGAGGACCGCCTTGACCATCACCTCGGCCATCAGTCGTGCCAGATGAGATCCGATGCAGCGATGCGGTCCGAGCCCGAAAGCCAGGTGGCGGTTGGGAGTGCGGTCGAGGACGATCGCCTCCGGTTGGTCGAACTCGTGCTCGTCGTGGTTGGCGGCCAGCCAGCTGATGACGACGCGGTCGTTGCGGCGCAGCTGTTGGCCCCCGACGGTCACGTCGCGGGTGACAGTGCGGCTCAGTTGCTGGTTGACCGAAAAGTAGCGCAGGAATTCGTCGGTGGCGGTGCGGTAGAGCTCGGGGCGCTCGATGAGTTGTCGGCGCAGCTGTGGGTGGGTGCCCAGGTGTAGCAGGGTCAGCGCGGTCTGTGAGGTGGTGGTGTCGACGCCGCCGGCGATGAGGTTCCAGATGATATTGAGCAGCTGCTGGTCGGACAGGCGCTCGCCGTCGAATTCGAACTGGATGAGGAAGCTGGTCAGGTCGTCGTGTGGGTCGGCCCGCCGGTTGGCGGCGAACTTCAGGACGTCGTGCATCATGGCGGGCGCGGCGGCCAGGGCGTTGGCGTACGAGGGGCTGTCTTGCGGCACGGCCATCACGGAGTGGAATAGGTTGGCATACAGGTGCCAGTTGTCATACGGCAGCCCCATCAATCTCATGGTCAAGATGGCCGGTACCGGGCTGGCGTAGTCGAGTACCAGGTCCATGTGCCCGTCGGCGCTGTGCTGGTCGAGAAACCAGTGCGCCGATTTCTCCATGAACGGCCGCATCTTCTCTACGGCGCCCGGGGAGAAGAACGGCGCCAGGGCGTGGCGCAGGGCCTGGTGGTAGGGGCCGTCGACTTCGCCGATGCCCAATGCCGGGTGACCTTCGGGACGTGGCACGCCCATCTCACCTTGGTAGTCGATGCCGTCGGGTGCGTTCGGTTCGTATTTGTGGGCGAAGGTGTCGCCGTCGCGGGCGGCCTGGCTGACCGCGTCGTAGCTGGTGAGAAACCAGAAGCCGCCGTAGTTTTGGTTCCATGCCACCGGGCAGGTGCGCCGGAGTTCGGCGTTGACCGCCAATTCATTGAGGTTGAAGTCGTCGGAATGATGGTCGAAATCGACTATCGCGTCTGGGCTGACGCCTGGGCGGGTGACCATCGAAAAGCCTTTCCTGGCAAGTGCGGTGTTGCCTCGTCGGCTTATTAGGCTATCTTTGCATTATTACGCATTCGAGGATGCGGAGGTAGCGTCATCGAGGATTGGTCGGCAGCAGCCACTATCGGCGGGGCGGCGATCCCGGGCACGCCCGACCTGGCCCGGATGCGACGGCAGCGATATACGCGGTTGCAGGTCGAGCTCGCGGCCGGCGGTCTCGACGGGCTGGTGTTGCTGGGCTCCAGCTCGGTGACATATGCGACCGGTGCTGCGATGCCGGCCGTCGCCGGTGACCGGGCTGCGCTGTTCCGCGCGGTCGCTGTGGTGGTTGCCGGGGAGTCGGCGCCGCACCTGTACACCATGTTCGACGACGGCGCGCCGGCAGAGGTGCAGCTGCATGAGCCGTTGTTCCCCGATCTCGAGGACGCGATGGCAGGGGTCGCCGCGGCGCTGGGCAAGCACTTCGTCTCCGGCGCTCGGGTAGGTGTCGATCATCTGTCTCATCCGATGCTGCGTGGCCTTTCAGGCATTGATTGGGTGGATGCGGCCGCGGTCCTGGGCGCGGCCAAGCTGGTGAAAACCGTCGACGAGGTGTCGTGTATTCGCCAGGCGCAGCGGCTCAACGAGCTTGCGATGGTCGACGCGCTGCGCCTGTTGCGACCTGGTGTCCGGCAGACCGATTTGAGTGCGGTGTTTCTTCGCCGGGTGTTCGAACTTGGTGCGTCGGCGTGCGGGATCGACCCGATCTGGCAGGTGATGACCCCAAGTCGCGAGCTGGGACCATGGACGCTGCACGGTGATCTGGCCTACCCGACCGTCACGACTGACCGGTTCCTGCGCCATGGCGATGTCATCTGGGTGGACGCCGGTGTGATGTGGCAGGGGTACGCGTCCGACTACGGCCGCACTTGGATTGTGGGCGCCGGCCCGAACGCCGCGCAGCTCGGGCAGTTTCGTCGCTGGCGGGCGGTCGTCGACGCGTGTCTGGAGGTCCTTGGGCCCGGGGTGTCCGGCTTGCGCCTGGGCGAGGTTGCGATCGAGGCCAACGACGGAGTCCGGCCGTGGATCGAGCATTTCTACCTCGCGCACGGCGTGGGCACCGATAGTGCCGAAATGCCCTTGATCGGAACGGATTTCGGTGCGGCTTTTGACTCGCAGCTGGTCATGCGGCCGGGCATGGTGGTGGTGTTGGAGCCGGTGATCTGGGATGACGGTGCGGCCGGTTATCGTTCCGAAGACGTTGTGGCCGTGACCGATACCGGATGGGTCAAACTCAGCGGCTCCACCTACGACCCTTATGGATTTGCCGCATGAGCCCCGTGCCGCGGGATCGCGGGGTGCGCATCGGGATGATGAGCCTCGAGGACGACGCTCGGGTCGACTTCGGTTGGTTGCGGGCTCAGCGGCGCGAAAAAGTGTTCTCCGCCATGGAGACCCACGATCTGGACGCGCTGCTGCTTGGCGGCGCCGGCAATGTGCGCTACGTGTCGGGGGCGCGGCTGCTCGGCCGCGCCGGGGTGCTGCCGTTCGCGCCGGCCGCGGTGGTGATGCGGTCGACCGCGCGGGTGCACCTGCTGTCGACCTGGGATGAGGGGGTACCGCCGGAGATCGCGCGTCAGGATCTGTACGGGTTGAGCTGGAATCCGGCCAATCTGATGGATTCGTTGGCCTCGATTCCCGGCTTGCGCGAGTCCGCCCGGGTGGGCACCGACGGATGGACACCGATGTTCGGCGGTTTGATTTCTCGGCTCACCGGCTCGGCCGAACTGGTCGACGCCGATTCGACACTGGCGGCTGCGCGCCGGATCAAGTTGGCCGAGGAGATCACCTGTCTCGAAGTGGCGTCCGCCATTTCGGAATCGGCCTTAGGCGCCATGGAAGACGCTTTGCGACCCGGAATGACCGAGCGTGACCTGCTCGGGGTGTACTACGAACAGGTGGCGCGGTTGGGCGCGCCGACCGCGCCGTCGGAGAGTGTTTGCTTTGCAACGCCTTCGCGTGGGCCGGTACGGTTTCGGCACCTGGCGTCGGAGCGTCCCATCGGGGACGGCGAACTGGTAGTGCTGGCTCCGGGTGCGCTGTACGCGGGGTATGAGGCCGGCCTGGCGCGTACCCGAGTGGCGGGGGAGTCGGCTTCGGCAGGGTCGGCGGATCTGGCGGCGCGGTGCGCTGCCGGCATGGACGCGCTGCTGGCGGCCTGCCGAGCCGGCAACACCGGAGCGGACCTGTATCGAGCGTGGGAGGACGCCGGTAATCGGGAGTCGCCGCTGCCGTTAGCGCACGGACTCGGGCTCGGTGCCGAACCGCCGGTCATCGGTGTGGGGCGTGGCAGCGACACCGCGCTCGACGAGGGCATGGTGCTGAGCGTGCAGTCCTGGGTCGCCGAAGAAGGCGTCGGGGGTTGCCTGGAGCGGGCGACCGTCGTCATCCAGGGCGGGGGAGCATCGACACTGACTCGCTATGGAAGGTTGTAATGTCTGGCAGCCAAGCTGTTTTCAACCATGTCGGGTTGTGCGTCAGCGATCGTCGACGGTCACGCCGATTCTATGAGGGCGTGCTTGGGTTCGAGTTCTGGTGGGAACTCGATGCGCCCGACCAAGGCACTGACCGGCTGCTGCAGCTACCGAAGCCGATCGGACTGCACGCGACGTATCTGGTGCGCGACGGGTTGGTGCTGGAACTTCTCGACTATTCGGGGCGCTCGGTCCAGCCCGGAGCGCAGCGGGTCATGGACCAGGTGGGGCTTACCCATATCTCGTTTTCCGTGCCCGACCTTGCTCACGTGCTGGCCAGCGCCGAGAGCTTCGGCGGGTCGGTGGTGGACGGGTCGGTGTCGGAGCAATCGGCGATGATCCGCGATCCCGACGGCCAATTGCTCGAACTGTTGTCGGATCAGTGGTTGGCGGTGCTGCCGCCTCGATAGCAGTGAAAAGGGTTGGGGCAAAGCGTGTTCCGTGGGCCGCGATGTCCCCGGTCCGCAGGTCAGCGGCGTCCGGGAAGGTCGAGGACGAAGTCGCGCAGGGCCATGCCGATGGCCTCCGGTGAGTCCTCTTGGATGAAGTGCCGCCCGGCCACCTTGATTTCCCGCTGGTTACGCCAAGTACGGGCGAATTCCAGTTCGCTGCCCCCTTCCTGGAGGATGGTGCCAGGGTCCGCGACGATCAGCAATTTCGGGATGTCGCTGTGCGACAGGAAATCTGAGTACTCCAGCACCAGCTTGTGCACATCGGCCGGCTCACCCTCGATCGGGATCTCGCGACCCCACAGCAGCGTGGGAATACGGCTGTGCGGGGTGGGATAGGGCTCGCGATAGACGGCCATCTCCTCGGCGCTCAGTTGACGCAGTACACCGCCGGGCAGCACCTGCTCCACGAACGCGTTCTGCTCCAAAGCCATCTGCTCCCCCCGCTCGGAGCGTAGCGCGCGGAAGAACGGCTCGAGGTCGGTGAATCCTGCCCAGGGCCGTGGCTGGACAAGGGCCTCCATGTAGGCGATGCCGGCAATCTGTTCGGGATAACGCAGCGCCCGATAGAACCCCAGCGCCGAGCCCCAGTCGTGCACCACCAGCACCACGCGCTCGGTGACCCCGACGTTATGGAACCACGCATCGAGATAGCGGGCGTGGTCGGCGAACCGATAAGAAAAGGTTGGTGAGGTCCCGGAGTTCCCCATACCGACCAAGTCCGGCGCCAGGCATCGGCCAAGGTTGCTGACGTACGGGATGACGTTTCGCCACAAGTAGGAGGAGGTTGGGTTTCCGTGGAGGAAGACGATCGGATCGCCCTCTCCGACGTCGACGTAACTCATCGCGCTGTTGTGCACGCCGACCCGCTTCTTCGGCCCGTTGATCGGTGGCAATGGATTCACAACTGCTCCCTGACGGCGATATCCGGGTGCCGGATCGTCGGCCCACGGTTATGCCCGACCCCCGGTTCGGGCCGGCTGGACAATGGGAGGGCATGGCTGTGCACGACCAGGTTCATCGGTTGCCTCCTGTGACATCGGTTGCAGTGTAGGCGCGCGGCGCAGCTTCGGGCGGCCGATAGCGCCCCGGAAGAAGTCGGCGGTGCCGGTGTCGGCCGACCAATGTCGGCGAAGTGCCACCTCGGATGCGGCGCTGTGACGCAGAATTGCGAGGCACAGCACGCCGACAACGAGGAGTTGATCGAGGTGGACCGGATCGAAGCGCCGAAAGTCATCGAGGATTCGGGCGACCCGGTCGGGTTGAAGCTGTACGTCGTCACCTCGACGGCGTCACGCGGTGCAGATGCCGTGCAACAACACCTCCAAGATCACTTTGCCTACCTGCGTGAGTTGGAAGACCGCGGAGTGCTTTTCGCTGCGGGCCCACTATGGACCGACGACGGCGAGTACTTCGAAGGCGACGGCATGCTGATCTACCGCGCCAGCTCGGTCAGCGAGGCCCAGGCGATTGCCGACGGCGATCCGATGCACGCCAGCGGCGCACGCACCTATCGCATCAGACCGTGGTTGATCCATGACGGCAATATCGGAGTCCGCGTATTTCTTTCCCAGTCGCGCCACGAGCTGCTGTGAACCCGTTTTGAGCCTCACGCCCCAGAGGTGCTCTGGCGTAAGGTGCGCGTGGTGAGATCTTCGATAAAGCGGATTGCGCTCAGCACCGGCGGCGGTGATGCGCCCGGGCTCAATGCCGTCATCCATGCGGCCACGCTGGCCGCACGTAATCGTGACTGGGAAGTCGTCGGGGTTCGCGACGGCCTCAACGGGTTGCTGTTGCCGGACGCCTATCCCGACGGCGGGTTAATAGAACTCACCCGCGACCGGGTCCGCGGCATCATCCACCAAGGCGGCACCATCATCGGTACCACCAATCGCGGCAACCCCACCGCCTATCCGGTGCAACAGCCCGACGGCACCTGGATCGAGATGGACCGCACCGCAGAACTGTTGGGCCGCTTCGAGGAACACGGAATCGACGCACTAATCCTGGTCGGCGGCGACGGATCGATGGCGATAGGTCAGCACCTGCACAACGCCGGGCTGCGGCTGGTCGGGGTGCCCAAGACGATCGACAACGATCTGGACAAGACGACCTCGACATTCGGCTTCGACAGCGCGGTCGACTTCGCCTCGGAGTGCATCGACCGGCTGTTCACCACCGCGACATCGCACGGCCGCATCATCGTGGTGGAGGTGATGGGCCGCTATGCCGGCTGGATCGCCCTGAACGCAGGCATGGCGTCGGGAGTACACGCGATCCTCATCCCGGAAATCCCCTTCAGTCTCGACCCCGTCGCGGCGGTGATCCGGGACCGCGAACGGCACGGCGCGAAGTTCTCCATCGTCTGCGTCGCCGAGGGCGCCCGGCCGGTCGGCGGCGAGGTGTCGATCGTGGGCAAGTCGGTGGGCCAGGCGGAGCGTCTCGGCGGCATCGGCGCCAAAGTGGCCGCCGAGCTCGAACGGATGACCGGACGCGAGGCACGCACCGTGGTGCTCGGCCACTTGCTGCGAGGCGGCTCGCCGACCTCGTTCGACCGCTTGCTCGGTCTGCGCTTCGGCGCCGCGGCCGTCCGGGCTCTCGACGAGGGGCACAGCGGTGTCATGGTGGCGCTGAATCCACCGACCGTCGACTATGTGCCACTCGCCGAGGCCACCCACCGGCAAAAGACGGTCCCGCTGGACTGCGACTCGATCCTGACCGCGCGGGATATGGGGATCAACTTCGGGGATCAAATGCCCACCCATAGCGCGATCGGTGGCTGACCCGACGGCGATGTCGTCGCGGCACGCTGGTTTCTCACATCTTTCCGCGAGGATGCGGATTTCGGCGTGAGCCGCTGCGATGCAAGGGAATTCATTTCCTCGACACCACCTGTTGCTCCAGCTCGAGGATCTGCCGGGTGGTCTTGACCACCACGTCGGGGTTGAGGCTGATCGAGTCGATACCGATGCGCACCAGAAACTCGGCCATATCGGGGTAATCCGACGGCGCTTGCCCGCACAGCCCCGAGTGAATCCCGTTGCGGCGACAGCCTTCCACGGCCAGCCGGATCATCTCCTTGACACCGTCGTCGCGTTCGTCGTAGTCGAAGGCCACGATCTCGCTGTCACGGTCGACACCGAGGGTGAGCTGCGTCAAATCGTTGGAGCCGATGGAGAAACCGTCGAAGCGCTTGGCGAACTCGTCGAGCAGGATGACGTTGTTCGGGATCTCGCACATCGCATACACCTCGAGTCCGTCGCGGCCGCGCTGCAAACCGTGTTCGGCCATGGTCTGCAGCACCAGGTCGGCTTCGGCGACGCGGCGCACGAACGGCAGCATGATGACGACGTTGGTCAGGCCCATCTGCTCACGCACCCGTTGCATCGCACGGCATTCCAGTGCGAAACCCTCGGCATAGGCCGGGTGCGCGTAACGTGAGGCTCCGCGGAAGCCGAGCATCGGGTTGCTCTCGGTCGGCTCGAACCCGCTCCCGCCGATTAGGCTGGCGTATTCGTTCGTCTTGAAGTCCGACATCCGCACCACCACGGGCTTGGGCCAGAAGGCCGCCGCGATCGTGCCGATGCCCTCCGAGAGCCGCTGGACGAAGAACTCGCCCCCGTCGGCATAGCCGTAGGTGAGCCGATCGATCATCCGGCGCGCCTCCGCGTCGTCGACCTTGTCGGGATGCAGCAGGGCCAGCGGGTGCACCTTGATGTATTCGCTGACGATGAATTCCATTCGGGCCAGCCCGACACCGTCGTTGGGCAGGAACGAGGTCTTGAAAGCCAGATCGGGATTGCCCAGATTGATCATGATCTGGGTACGTGGCCTGGTGAGGTCCGCTACTTCGGTGCGGTCGACGTGGAAGCCCACCTCGCCGCGGTACACCCGCCCGGTGTCGCCTTCCACACACGACACCGTGACGACCTGGCCGTCGGGGACGCTGGTGGTGGCATCGCCCGCGCCGACCACGGCCGGGATGCCGAGTTCGCGCGCGATGATCGCCGCGTGGCAGGTGCGTCCGCCGCGGTTGGTGACGACGGCGGCGGCGGTCTTCATCACCGGTTCCCAGTCCGGCGTGGTTGTGTCGGCGACCAACACCTGGCCGGGCCGGAAGTCCGACAGCCGCCCGAGGTTGTCGATCCGTTTCGCGATGCCCGTGGCGACCTTCTCGCCGACCGAGCGGCCCTCGGTGAGGATCTCGCCTTTACCTTCCAGCACATAGGTTTCGATGGTCGTCAGGCTGCGTTGGGAGGCCGCCGTCTCGGGGCGGGCCTGCACGATGTAGAGCTTGCCGTCCAGACCGTCTTTGGCCCATTCGATATCCATCGGGCGCCGGTAATGTCCCTCGATGGTGCAGGCGTAGCCGGCCAGTTCGAGTACGTCCTCGTCGGTGATGCAGAACCGAGCACGGTCGGCCTTCGGCGCGGGGATGTTGCGGGTGGTCTGCTTCGTCCCGCCTTCAACGAAGACCATCTTCACCGCCTTGTCACCGATCAGGCGGCGCAGCACGGCGCGATGTCCGGCCAGGTAAGTCGGCTTGTGGACGTAGAACTCGTCCGGGTCGACGGCGCCCTGCACCACGTTCTCACCCAGCCCGTAGGCTCCGGTGACGAAAACGACGTCGTTGAAGCCGGATTCGGTGTCGATGGTGAACATCACCCCCGAGGAGGCGAGGTCGGAGCGCACCATCTTCATGACACCGATCGACAGCGACACCTTGAACTGGTCGAAGCCCTGGTCGATGCGATAGTGGATGGCCCGGTCGGTGAACAGGCTGGCGAAACACCGGCGGCAGGCGTCGAGCAGGCTCTCGGCGCCGGTGATGTTGAGAAAGGTTTCCTGCTGGCCGGCGAAGCTGGCCGTCGGCAGGTCCTCGGCGGTCGCCGAGCTGCGCACCGCGAGGCTCACGTCCTCGCCGTACTCGTCCTGAAGCATGCGGTAGGCGGCCACGATCTCGGCCGCCAGGTCGTCGGGAAGCCCTGCGCCGTAGACGATTTCCCGGGCACGTTTGCCTTTGCGCGCCAACGCGGTGACGTCGTCCGGGTCGAGATTGTCGAGCTCGGCGTGCAGCGCGCCCCAGGCGCCGGCGCTGTCCAGCATGTGTTTGTAGGCCTGGGCGGTGATGGCGAACCCGTGCGGGACGCGGATACCCTGCTCGGACAGCTTCTGATACATCTCGCCGAGCGACGCGTTTTTGCCGCCGACGAGCGGGACGTCCTCGATGCCGAACTCTTCGAAGAAGCGAATGTAGTTGAACTTGCTCATGATATTCCTCCGGTTGCGTGTTGGTAGGTGTCCCTGGATCCGCTGTTGCCTTTGCGCGATGCCCAGACGTAGTCCGCGCGTTCCTGGGTTTCAGAGCCCTCGATGGCGGGAGCCGCCAGCAGTCCGCGAACCCCATTGAGCACATGAAAACCGTTGCGGTTCATCCGGTTACACAATCCCAGCGGGAGCATGCCGGCGTATTCCGGACCATGGCGCAGCAGCGCCGACGCCCACTGCACCACGTCAGCCCGCCACACCTGCTGGTGACGTCCGGCGCGGGCATCGGTGAGCCTGGCCGGGATGTTGTCGCCGGCGGGGCATCCGGCATGGCACGGCGGCAGCAGGTCGACGTAGACCGGCCGACGGTCGCGGACCGGGCCGGCACATCGCGCTGCATACGGTAGGTCAGGTAGAGCCGCGGGATCGCCGCGGGGCACGAACTTATCGGCGTCACCGGACGTCATGGTGCTGACGATATGACTCGTCGTGCGACTGTGCTGCTTTCGTTTGGCCCTCAAGGTGAGGACTTCCGACTCTGATCGGAAGGCGCGCGGCGGCGGAAAGTAGCGGAATGGAGCATTTGACCGCCCTTGACGCCGCTTTTCTCGAGGTCGAAGACTCCGATCCACACGTGAGTCTGGCGATCGGCGGATTGTCGATCATCGAGGGACCGCCGCCGTCCTATGAAGAATTCGTCGCTGCCTTCACGCAGCGTGCTTCGGCGATTCCGCGTTGCCGGCAGCTGTTGCGGACACACCCGCTGGATCTGGGCCCGCCCGAATGGGTGGATGACCCACATTTCGACATCTCCCGACACCTGCACCGTCTGGCACTGCCGCACCCCGGCGGTGACGCCGAACTGTTCGAGATGGTTGCCACCGTGATGGAGCGCCGGCTTGACCGTGAGCGGCCACTCTGGGACTGCTTCATGGTCGAGGGGCTCAGCGACGACCGTTGGGCAGTGCTGACGAAGCTGCACCACTGCATCGCCGACGGAATCGCGACCGCGCAGATGTTGGCGAGGTTCAACGACGGCGGCGGCGGCGACACCTTCGCCACCGACATCCGCGCCGCCAAGGAACCCGATCGGCATGGGTTTGGCCTGCCGAAGGTCAGCCTCAACCCGTTGACCTGGGTCAGCGGCATGGTGCGGGGTGCGCTGGACGCGGCCGCAGTAGTCGAGCATGTCACGGTGGGCGCGGCCGAACTGGCGGGCAGCCTGCTCAGCCCGGCGCCGGAGTCGTCGCTGCACGGACCGGTCACGGCGATGCGGCGATACCATGCGGCCCGAGTTCGGTTGGCGGACTTGCGTGAGGTTGCCCAGGCCTTCGATGTGACGCTCAATGACGTCGCGCTGGCGGCAATCACCGCCAGCTACCGCCAGCTGTTGCTGGACCGCGGGGAACAGCCCGGCCGTGACTCGCTGCGCACGCTGGTTCCGGTGTCGGTGCGGGGGGTGAACCAGTTCAGCGTGACCGACAACAAGGTTTCGGCGATGCTACCGTTGCTGCCCGTCGATGAGGCGGACCCGGTAAAGCAGCTACAGCTGGTGCACAGTCGACTCACCCGGGCAAAAGGCAGCGGCCAACGCGAAGGAGCCAGCGCGGTTGTTTCGGCGGCCAGGAACGTTCCATTCGCTTTCTCGGCGTGGACCATTCGATTGCTCAGCCATCTGCCGCAGCGGGCGGTTGTCGGCTTGGCCACCAACGTCCCCGGTCCGCGGAGCGAGCAGAAGCTGATGGGCCGGCGGGTGCTGGAGATCCTGCCGATCCCGCCGATCGCCCTGCAGTTGCGCACCGGTGTGGCGATGGTCAGCTACGCTGACAATTTCGTCTTCGGCATTACCGCGGACTACGACACCGCGCCCGATATCGAGGCGCTGGCGGCGGGGATCGAGGACGGGGTGGCGCGGCTGCTCGCGGTGAGCCGTGCGCGCCGCGGCAGGCGCGGGCCCAAGCCGCGTGTTGCCGGGTGAGTCAGGTGGTCTGCCGGAACTCGGCGCCCGGGTTGACCCGCGAAAGCTCTCCGGTCGCGGGCCAGGAGCTTAGCCGATATAATATCTAGCATGGCTAAACAATTGCATGCGGTCGAAGGTGTCAGCGACGGCGGGCAGCGCGCGCTGACGATCATTCGCCCGCTGGTAAACCTGTTGCTGCGCACCCCTTTTGCGGGTTCGGCGGGTAAGCACTTTATGGTGTTGAGCTTCACGGGGCGTAAGACAGGTCGCGAGTATTCGATACCGATAAGTGCCCACTGGTTGGATGACGGTCTTTTCGTCCTCACCCGCATGCGATGGAAGAACAACTTCCGTAACGGTGCCACCGCCGAGATCTATTACGATGGCAAGCCGATGACCATGCATGGCGAACTCATCGAAGACCGTGCCACCGTCGCCGATCTCGTCCATCGCTGCGCCGAGTCCTATGGGGTCAGGCGCGCGCAACTGATCATCGGATTGAAGTTCCGCGACAAGCGCATACCCTCAGTCGAGGAGTTCGCCGACGCGGCCGAACGTCTGAACTGGGCCGTTGTCCGGTTTACGCCGGCCGACTAGCGGCGGGGCATCTCGTCGGTGACATTCCGGCCCCGCGGTCGCCTCGCGATTGGGGCGTCGCGCATCCCCGGTTGCCGCCGAATTGTCACCGCGACACTGTAATTACGCAGGCGACACGCCGATGGCGGTCGTCGTGGCTTCAGTCTCGACGAACGGCACCACGGTTGGTCCCAGCGACGGCTGCACATTCGCGCGATCCGAAGCTCAACTAATCGCGCTCCCACCACAAACCCACGTCGGCTCTTTGGATGTGGCACGCCGCAAGTACCTTGCCTGGCTGCGGGTTTCGTGTCTCAGGCGTCAGCGTGCCGTCGTCAGCAAGGCGCGCGGACCGGGCTGTGTGGACTGCGTTCCCGCCGATCGCTTCAGCTCCTACTGGGCGCCATCGCCGGGTGGGCGAGGTGAGTCGGGTCGTCGATCACCGCGGCGTTGGCGATGAAGCCGAAATCCATGCTGTCGTGGAGTTGCCAAGGCTCGTTGACCGGTTTCCTGGCAGCGTAATCCGACGTGCTCTTTGAAGCCGTCGAACATGGAGCCCATCGGCTTCAGTTTCGGGAGCGCTCGTTCGTCCTTGGTCTCACATCTCTGAGCCTCGGGCTTAGTCAGGCGAGACGAAAAGTCGTTGTCGACGGAGGCGAAATGGTTGCATAGCCCAGTGCTCACCGAGCACTGGGCTATGCGGATTGAGCGATTCTAACGGCCTGGCGTGGGAGAAGGTGCGGGTGAAGGCTGCGCATGGTTGGGCACACCGTGGCCGCCATTCGGAATTTCCATCACCATCGCGGGGTATTCGCGCTGATGGTGATGGGGCTCGCTGGCATGTTCGCTATAGACAGCCATCCCAAAGCCAGCGAAGAATATTCCGGCAACGACTACTAGGGTCCCGACGACAACGGTGACCCACGCCGCGGCTTTAAAAATCTTTGGGGTGTCCGATTTTTGTGGGGCCATTGTCGGCGCGGGCATTACTGTGTCAGAAGTTCCATTAACAGGAGTGTTGGATGTTTCAATCACGTGCCGATTTTAGTCGCATTAACTGAATGTGCACTACGCATTACCCGGCTGATGCCTGTGAGCCGTAGCAAGTCAATAACCTTCGGTTATGGGTTGATCGAAGGTTTCGATTAGGGCGTCAGAACTGCTTCCGGAAGATGGTTTCGACGATTATTCCCATCACTATATCGATTAATGTCGAACTGCTGCTATCGGGGCGGCTACGCAGTTCGGCCGACGCGGTCCTCGGTGAAACCGGATTTCAGCTGTTCGGGAGGCCGTTTGCGGTCAATGTTCGCAATTTTTAGATCGGCTAGGGCGAATGCCGGAGATCGTTATACCCCAACCGTCACTGCTGGTTGTGGAATCCAGGTGGCCGGCAGCATCGGCGTCCGTGCCCCGTCACCGAACTCGGCACCTCTTATGGTGGCCAACCCGCTGGCGTGCACTCCGGTCCCTTGTTCGGCAGTGCCTGCAAATCCTGGTGTTCCGGCACCTTGGTGGCTGGGCGTGACCGACACCAACTGCGACTGCGACAGCACCGGCGAGACACCTGCCACCGGTTCTACCGCAGCGATTTCGGTGGCTGCTACCGGTGTTGCCGCGGCCATCGCCGTCAATGGAGCGGACGCAGTGGCCAGTGTCGCCAACGGCGCGCCTGGGACACCGGCGATCTGGGGGACAACGCCGCCAGCCAACATCGCGGTTAGCAGCGGAGAGAAACCCAGGAGATTCCCGATCACCCACTCAAGCAGGATCTTTACCAGACCGAAGTACCCGTAGGCCAGGAAGTACGCGACCAGCAAGCAATTAATACCAAACTCGATGAACAGCGGAGCATCTTCGATTAATTGGAGCACCAGCCCAATTACGTTAAAACTCAAGACATCTAATGCCAGCCACAGCACCGCCAATCCGAGCGGAATGAGCTCTGACAACAATGTTGGAAGTACTTCCCACAGCAGCCGGCCTACATAGTCCAGAAGCTCGCTGATTTGTTGCCATGGGAAGGGTGTGAGGGTGGTTTGGGCGGCGGTGGCGGCGATGGTGCTGCCGGGTTTGATG
>NZ_MVIF01000008.1 GCF_002086675.1 Mycobacterium persicum | reverse complement strand
CGCCTGCGCAGCCGGGTCCGCCGATGCCCGCAACCCCACCGCCGCCGCCCCTCCCCGCCACCGGTCCGGGCGGCGCCGCGGCCGCCAAACCTCGATGCAGCCCATATGACGCAACCAAAGCCCTCCTCGAGCCCGCAGGCGGCATGATTGCGATCTTGACCGCAGTTCCTGAAGGTGGAACCGGCGTGGGGATCCCCGCCGCGGTCGGTCAAATCGCTCTCGGTACGGCGGCGGTCGCGGACGGCTTGGATGCCGCCGGCAAATGCCTGGATTAAGGCCGCCGACAGCACTGGACGATGGCCGGCATGCTTAACTCAGACCCGCCCACGACAGGCAGCCCTGCCAGGGGAGAATCGCATGCAGCACTGCGTCACCGCGACGTTCCCTGGCTGTTGTGGGTCCGGGCGGGAGGGCTGCACGTGTGAAGATGAACCCTCTGTACGGCCCAGCGTTCTACACAGTGATGACTGTGCTGTTCCTGGCCCTGTTCGTACTGAATGTATTGAGCCACGGCACGGCGCTGGGCCTGATCAGTAGCGGGGGCCTCGCCGTGTTGATGGGCTGCACCGCCTACCGGGTGTGGTCCGCCAAGCGCCTCATGAACCGGCAATAGCGACGGTCGGCGGGTTCGCAGTGTTCGTCGGCGAGAATCCCCGGGACTCCCGAAGCTCACCCTCCGAAATACCAATTGGCACCCTTGAGTCACGGCGTACATTACGGATTCCTTCGATGGTCGTCAGCGGAGGATTGCTCGGTAAACCTGGCGAGGTTGGTTTTGAAGTCGCAGAAGGGCGCACGGCGCTCCTCACGGGATGGCGTAATCGTCGCAGTATCTGCCTATAGCAATGTTCGCAAGTGCCCACCTGCGTCCGACTGTCACACCATGACAGGGGGTTGACAACGATTGACCTCACAGTCTCTTGTAGGCCAATACCGCGCTGCGCGACGCGCCGATCCTCTCGGCCGCCAGCGACACCATTGATCGGCTTATTGCGCTCAGCGAAAACAACCCGCTCAGTCTGCCGCCATCCGCCACGACGCCCGCACGGGCGACACCGTGGCCGCGGAGATCTCGTCGAGCACCCCCAGATTCGACCCGCTCAACCCAACGGGACAAAATTAGAACCTGTTACAGTTCACCCCACAACGCGCAACCCGAGTGGGAGTACTGGCATGGCTGGTGACAAGTCGGCGCGCATCTGCGAATCCGCCGATGTCGTGGTGATCGGGTTCGGCGCCGCAGGTGAGTGCGCAGCCATCGCCGCCCGCGAGCGCGGCGCCGACGTCATCGCATTGGACCGTGCCAATGGTGGTGGTGCCACGGCGATATCGGGCGGGATCATCTACGCCGGCGGCGGCACCACGGTTCAACGGCAGGCCGGGGTCAACGACACCCCCGAGCAAATGCTGGCCTACCTTCGCCTCGAAGTCGGCGACGCCGTCAGCCCGGAAACCCTGGAATCATTCGTGCGCTCGAGCCCCGACATGATCGACTGGCTGAGCAGCTACGGGGTGCCGTTCAGCCCCGCATTGTGCCCGTACAAGACCTCGTTTCCGAACAACCGCTACTACCTGTACCACTCGGGCAGTGAAAACGCCGGTGCGTTCCGCAGCCACACCCCGCCCGTCCAGCGCGGGCACCGCGTCAAGGGCAGCGGCACCTCGGGCCGCAAACTGTATGCCCCGTTAGCCAAAGCCGCTGTGGCCCTTGGTGTTCGGTTCTGGCCCCATACCACGGTGACGAACCTGATCCAGGATTCGTCCGGTCGGGTGACCGGGGTGGAAGCACTGACGATGCACAATGCGCCACCGCGGATCCGGCGGCTTTATGCGGCGATGGCCGAGCTGTCAGCCAAACCGGGCATCTACTACCCGCCGCTGCGCCGCCTGCTGGAAGGGCGGCTGCGCAGGCTGGAGCGGCGCTACGCCCAGCCGCTGCGGATCGACGCAGGCCGCGCGGTGATCATCTGCGCCGGCGGCTTCATCGCCAACACCGACTGGGTGCGACGGTTCGCTCCGCAATATCTCGGTGGTCTGCAGCTGGGCACCAGCGGCGACGACGGCAGCGGCATCGCCCTGGCGCAGCGCGCCGGAGCGGTCACCGACCGGATGGACAATGTCTCGGCTTGGCGTTTCATCACCCCCCCGAGCGCGTTCATCGGCGCGATCATCGTCGACAAGCGAGGGGATCGCTTCATCGACGAAAGTCGCTATGGAGCGGCGGTCGGACAAGCCATGATTCGACAGCACCAGGGTGCCGGCTGGCTTCTCGCCGACGCCGCGTTGATGCGGGAAGCCCGCCGCCAAATGATCAAGCAGCCGTTGTGGTTTCAGCGCGCCCAGGTCGCGGCGCTGATGCTGGCCGACGCGGCCACCGCGCCGTCGCTGCGTGAGGTCGCGAAGGCAGCCGGTGTCGATCCCGACGGACTGGTGGCGACCGTCGAGGCGCACAACAACGCCATCGACACCGGCGCAGCAGATCCGGTCGGAAAGCCCGCGGAATTTGTGCGCCGGATCAGCCAACCGCCGTTCACCCTGCTCAATATTTCGGTGCGGCCAAGCCTGCTCAACCCCACACCGATGCTCACCCTGGGGGGTATCCGAATCGATGAACGCAGCGGAGCGGTCGTCGACCAATCGGGTAAGCCCATCCCCGGGTTGTTCAGTGCAGGACGCACCGCAGCCGGAATCTGTTCCAATTCCTACGTCAGCGGGCTGTCGCTGGCCGACTGCATATTCTCCGGCCGCCGCGCCGGAACGCACGCCGTCATGGCGTCGGCCGAGGAGATCCCGCATTGAGCCACCCCCGAGGAGCCTGGTCCGCCGCGTGCGGTTGCTGATAGCCGACGCAGTGAACACTTCCCGGATGATTTTCGGCACAATGGAGCCGCGATACTGGTTAGGCGCCGATCCAACGCTGAGCCCTCGAAATCCGATCAATAGCGACGCCGGGAGAAACACAGATGAGCGACGAGCAGCCGACCATCATCTACACCCTGACCGACGAGGCGCCGCTGCTGGCGACCTACGCCTTTCTGCCAATACTTCGCACCTTCGCCGAGCCGGCGGGTATCAAGATCAAGAGCAGTGACATCTCCCTGGCGAGCCGGATTCTCGCCGAGTTCCCCGACTACCTGACCGAGGAGCAGCGGGTCCCGGACGACCTGGGCGAGCTGGGACGGCTGACGCAACTACCGGAGACCAACATCATCAAGCTGCCGAACATCAGCGCTTCAGTACCGCAGTTGGTGTCGGCGATCAAGGAACTGCAGGGCAAGGGCTACAAGCTTCCGGACTACCCGGCAGATCCCAAGACCGACGAGGAAAAGGACATCCGCAACCGCTATGCCAAATGCCTGGGCAGCGCGGTGAATCCGGTGCTGCGGGAGGGCAACTCCGACCGTCGCGCACCCAAGGCGGTCAAGGAATATGCCCGCAAGCACCCGCACAGCATGGGCGAGTGGTCGATGGCCTCGCGCACCCATGTCGCGACCATGAAGCACGGCGACTTCTACCACGGCGAGAAGTCGATGACCCTGGACCGGGCGCGTGACGTGAAGATGGAGCTGGTGACCAAGCAGGGCGAGACGCTGGTGCTCAAGCCCAAGGTGTCGTTGGGCGCAGGCGACATCATCGACAGCATGTTCATGAGCAAGAAGGCCTTGGTCGAGTTCTACGAGGAGCAGATGGAGGACGCGCGTAAGACCGGCGTGATGTTCTCCTTGCACGTCAAGGCGACGATGATGAAAATTTCGCACCCCATCGTCTTCGGCCACGCGGTGCGGACCTTCTACAAGGACGCCTTCGCCAAGCACCAGGAGTTGTTCGATGAGCTGGGAGTCAACGTCAACAACGGATTGGTCGACCTTTACAACAAGATCGAGTCACTGCCGGCGTCGCTGCACGACGAGATCATCCGGGACCTGCACGCCTGCCACGAACACCGCCCCGAGCTGGCCATGGTGGATTCGGCCAAAGGTATCTCGAACTTCCATTCGCCCAGCGACGTGATCGTCGACGCGTCGATGCCCGCGATGATCCGCGCCGGCGGCAAGATGTGGGGCGCCGACGGGCGGCCCAAGGACACCAAGGCCGTGATGCCGGAGTCCACCTTCTCCCGCATCTACCAGGAACTGATCAACTTCTGTAAGACCAACGGCGCCTTCGATCCGCGAACCATGGGCACCGTGCCCAACGTCGGGCTGATGGCGCAAAAGGCCGAGGAATACGGCTCGCACGACAAGACTTTCGAGATTCCCGCGGACGGCGTCGCCAACATCGTGGACCTCGACACCGGCGAAGTGTTGCTGACCCAAAATGTGGAAACCGGCGACATCTGGCGCATGTGCACCGTCACCGACGCGGCGATCCGCGACTGGGTCAAGCTGGCGGTCACCCGGGCCCGCAACTCCGGAATGCCGGTGTTGTTCTGGCTGGACCCGTACCGCCCGCACGAGAACGAGCTGATCAAGAAGGTCAAGCTCTATCTGCAGGACCACTACACCAACGGACTCGACATCCAGATCATGTCGCAGGTGCGCGCCATGCGGTACACGCTGGAGCGGCTGATCCGCGGGCTGGACACCATCGCCGCTACCGGCAACATCCTGCGCGACTACCTCACCGACCTGTTCCCGATCCTGGAGCTGGGCACCAGCGCCAAGATGTTGTCCATCGTTCCGCTGATGGCCGGCGGCGGCATGTACGAGACGGGGGCCGGCGGTTCGGCGCCCAAGCACGTCCACCAACTCGTGGAGGAGAATCACCTGCGCTGGGATTCGCTCGGCGAGTTCCTGGCAATCGGCGCCAGCCTGGACGACATGGGCGCCAAGACGGGCAACAAGAAGGCCAAGATCCTGGGCAAGACGCTGGATGCCGCGATCGGCAAGCTGCTGGACAACAACAAGAGCCCGTCGCGCAAGACCGGTGAGCTGGACAACCGGGGAAGTCAGTTCTACCTCGCCATGTATTGGGCGCAAGAACTTGCCGCGCAGAACGAGGACCAGCAGCTACGGGAACACTTCGCACCCCTGGCCGATGCGTTGGCCAAGAACGAGGAAACCATCATCGCCGAACTCGCTGCGGTTCAGGGCGAAGAGGCGGACATCGGCGGCTACTACGCGCCGGACCGGGAGAAGACCACGGCGGTGATGCGACCGAGCAAGACCTTCAACGACGCGTTGGCGGCCGCGCACGGCTGACATACGCCCGTTCACCTCGTTGGCCGCGCAGCCACGCAGGCTCGGCTGGCCGGGCGTCATCGGCGAAACAGGTGCAGCAAGATTGTCAGCACCACGCTGCCGACAATCGAGATCACCAGCATCGAGACCACCGGGATGTAGATGCGCACGTTTCCGCGCTCGATTCTGATGTCGCCAGGAAGCCGTCCGACCCACCAGAGGCCGCCGACCCACGTCAAGACACCCAACACCGCGATGATGATTCCGGCCACCACGATGAACGGACCTACGTTGCGGCCCATTGGACCTCCCACCCGATAAGTCGGTCGGCACCGATCATAACCGTCCTCCTCATTGACTAGGCACCCACTCACGTTGCGCGGCATGGGACCAAAGGCCCTAGGACCTCTGCGCCAGCAGACCTACCATGGGCAGATCTGAAGGGCCTACTGCGCGAGGATATTTCGTTCGCCGGTAATCGCTCCTCCACCGAGAAAGAAGGTTGGTCATGGCGGTCCTTGATACCGTGCGAGTGTTCAACAAGCACGTGCTGAATCCGGCCATGATGCTGGTGGCCGGCCGAAAGTACTGGTACGCCAGCGTTATTGAACACACCGGTCGATACACTGGCAAGAAGTACGCCACCCCCGTGGTGGCCGAACGGGTAGATCAGGGTCTCGTCATTCCGTTGCCCTACGGCACAGACACCGACTGGCTGCGAAATGTCTTGGCTGCGGGGCACGCCACTGTTCACGTGCACGGAGAAACGTATGAGGCAATTGATCCGCAGATCCTTGATGCCGCGGCTGTAGCCGGGCAGCTGGCCCCTGGCCGGAAACGTACTTTCGATCGGTTCAACGTCAGGAGCTATCTGAAGTTGGCGGCCGGGGCCACGCCGCCCGCGCCGAACTGATTCGGGTCCGCGAGATCTGCGCCAACATCGCCGGCCATCCCGAAGGGCCCGGTGACGAGCGCTGAGTCGATAAGGCGCTTCACCGACCGGTATGGCAACCAGGTTCTGGTACAAGTCGTCCAGAACCACACGACGCGTGTCCGGGCGCCGGTGAAGGCCGTTATCCCCAATCGGCCGACCAAAGTCGCTTCACCCGAGCCACTCGCGCTAATGTCGAGGGCACCAGCCATGATGGCCTGGTGGGCATCGAGATCCGTGTTCTCGACGGCGAAGACGACCTCGTCGCGGCTGCTGGAATTTTCCGCGCCGCCATGGTCGGGTTGCCACCCCCGCCGGACCTGCCGCCAGGCGAGCTCACCACGCTGTTCGAGCCAGGCCGTACGGTGGGCGCTTTCGTTGGACGACAGCTGGTCGGCACTGCTGATGCCGTGACCTGCGGACTGACACTTCCCGGCGGAGCGGTGGTGCCGCACGCCGCCGTGACGCACATCGGGGTGCTGCCGTCGTACACCCGTCGAGGTATCGCCACCGAGCTGGTCCGTCATCAGCTAGACGACATCGCCGCCCGGGGAGAGGTGGTCGCGACACTGCGCGCCTCCGAGGCGACGATCTATGAGCGGTTTGGCTACGGCGTGGCGAGTTCATCGCAGAGCGTGGAGGTGGATACGCGACGGGCCGCGCTACGTCCAGGCGTCGGAGCCGGCGGGCCGGTTCGGCTGCTCGACACCGCGCAAGCATGGGACGTGCTGCCCCGAATCTACGCCGGAAACCGGTCTCCCCGGCCGGGAACCGTTGAGCGCGCACCGGTTTGGTGGCGGGGTCTGCGGTTGCGCGCCAAAGCATACTCTGGGCCTTGGTATGTCGCGGTGCACGGTGAGCCCGGGGCGGAATCCGGTTTCGTCCGCTACCGCCCCCTCGATACTGAGACCTGGTTCGTCAGCGAACAACGCACCATCGCGGTCGAGGACTTCTTCGCCCCATCAACGGATGCCTATTTGGGCCTGCTGCGATTTCTGCTGGGGCTGGATCTCATTGACCGCGTGGTGTTCTGGATGCTCCCGGTTGACGATCCGTTGCCGTGGTTGCTTGTCGACCGGCGGGCCGCGAAGGTCACCCGGATATACGACGAGACATGGCTGCGCGTCGTCGACGCGCACCAGGTGCTTTCCGCACGCCGATATGCGGGCGACGGCTCCGTCACCGTTGCCGTCAACGACCCTGCCTTGCCGAGTAATTCGGTCAGCTTCACAATCACCGGCGACGGCGCCGAACCCACTCAGCAGCGTCCGCAGCTACACATCGGCGTCCACGGGCTTGCCGCCGTTTTGCTCGGGGGCGCCACCTGGCGCAGCCTCGCGGTGGCCGGGCTGGTACGCGCCGACGATGCAGCCGCACTCGCCACGGCGGATCGGCTGTTCGCGGTGCCGGAGACACCGCATGCCGGATTCTTTTTCTGAGGCGCTGAGGTTCTGCGGTTCCGAAGGGGACATCGTTGTCGTCGCGTCTGGCATCGTGCGCCCTAGCACGCTTGCCACACCGCAGGTGAGTGAGTACTCTCTCACTATGCCCGCCTCGGGACGCGACCGTTTGCTGTCGGCAGCACTGAAGCTTTTTGCCGCCAAGGGGTACGCGGCCACGTCAGTTGCCGATATCCAGCGGGCGTCCGGGCTGGCGCCCGGATCGGGCGCGCTCTACAAGCACTTCGGCTCCAAGCGTGAACTGCTCGAGGCCGCGGTAGCGCACCGTATCGACAGCATCGTGGCCGCGCGGAAGCAGTACGACGCGGGGCAACCAGACACCGTCGAGCAGGCGGTGCGGACCGCAGGGCGGCTGATCTGGAACAACCTGAAACACAGCGAAGACCTACTCAAAGTCATGCTGCGCGAGCCCGATGCGCTCGGTGATCTCGACGAAAAGACCTGGCAAGTCATCACTGACAATGCCTATCAGCGGTTCGCCGACGAACTGGCCGCGTCCAACCGTTCCGGTCGCACCCGGATCCCCGACCCGGAAGCGGCCGCCGCCGTCGCAATCGCGTCCCTGTCCCACGCCGCCACGCTGCAAGCATTGACCGGCCGAACCCCCGGAAACATCGATGACGAGCGATATTTCGAGGCGTGGGTCAACCAGACGGTAAGCGTCCTCGCGCAGTACGCCGCGACCCGTTGAGCACCAAACTATTTCAGGAGTAGAGCCATGACATTCTCACTGCAACTGAGCGACGACGTGATACAGGTGCGCGACTGGGTGCACGAGTTCGCGACCGAAGTGATCCGCCCGGCCGCCTCCGAGTGGGACGAACGGGAAGAGACTCCGTGGCCGGTCATCCAGGAGGCGGCCAAGGTCGGCCTGTACTCCCCCGACTTCTTCGGGCAGCAGGCAGCGGAGCCGACGGGACTGGGCATGCTGACCGCCTTCGAGGAGATGTTCTGGGGCGACGCCGGCATCGCGCTGTCGATCATGGGCACCGGCCTGGCCGCGGCGGCCTTGGCCGGCAACGGAACTCCGGAGCAACTGGGTCGCTGGCTGCCCGAGATGTTCGGCACCGCCGACGATCCCAAGCTGGGCGCGTTCTGCTCTTCGGAACCCGACGCGGGTTCTGACGTCGGCGCCATCCGCACCCGCGCACGCTATGACGAGGCGGCCGGTGAGTGGGTGCTCAACGGCACCAAGACCTGGGCCACCAACGGCGGCATCGCCAACGTGCACATCGTGGTGGCGTCGGTCTATCCGGAGCTCGGCACCCGCGGCCAGGCCACGTTCATCATCCCGCCGAACACCAAAGGCTTTGCCCAGGGACAGAAGTTCAAGAAGCACGGCATCCGCGCTTCGCACACCGCCGAGGTGATGCTCGACGACGTGCGACTGCCCGCAGACTTGATTCTCGGCGGCCGGGAAAAATTCGAGGCGCGGATCGCCCGGGCGAAATCCGGCGCCTCGGTGGGCGGTCAGGCGGCGATGAAGACCTTCGAACGCACCCGGCCCACGGTGGGAGCGATGGCGGTGGGCGTGGCCCGCGCCGCCTACGAATATGCTCTCGAATACGCCTGCCAGCGTGAGCAATTCGGTCGAAAGATCGGCGAATTCCAAGCTGTGGCATTCAAGTTGGCGGACATGAAGAGCCGGATCGACGCGGCCCGGCTGCTGGTGTGGCGGGCCGGCTGGATGGCGCGTAACAACCAGAGCTTCGATTCGGCGGAGGGCTCGATGGCCAAGCTGGTAGCCAGTGAGACGGCCGTGTACGTCACCGATGAGGCCATCCAGATCCTGGGCGGCAACGGGTATACCCGTGACTACCCGGTGGAGCGGATGCACCGTGACGCCAAAATTTTCACTATCTTCGAAGGGACCAGCGAGATTCAGCGCCTGGTGATCTCGCGCGCGCTGACCGGGTTGCCCATCCGATGACCGCCGCACGGTAGGTATCCGTGATGAAGGTCGTGGTGGCATGCTATGGCAGCCGCGGCGATATCGAGCCCTGCACAGCCGTCGCTCGCGAACTGCTGCGGCGCGGTCACGACGTCTGTATGGCGGTGCCGCCCAACATGGTCAGCTTTGTCGAATCAGCAGGACTCGTTGGCGTGGCCTACGGGCCGGACTCGCGCGAACAGATGAACCCCGCCATGGATCTCGTCCGCGACTTGGTGGCCCAGACCCGCAATCCGATCGGCCTGCTGTCTCACGTGATCGAGCATGTCACCCGGGTCAACGCGGACAAGAGTGCGGTTCTGACGTCACTGGCGGCCGGGGCCGATCTGCTGTTGGCCAGCTTCAACGAACAACGTCTGGCCGCCAATGTCGCTGAATACCACGGTATTCCAGCGGCAGCGCTGCACCTCTTCCCAGCACGTCTGTGGGCCTCCGGCGGGATGTCGCCGCTGATCATCGCGGCGGTCGATGAAGCCCAACGGCAGGCATTGGGGTTACCCGAGGCCGACGAACCACCGTCGATGCTGGAAATCCAGGCCTACGACGAACTCTGCCTGCCCGGACCGGCAGCCGATTGGCTAGCACCGCATGGGCGGCAGCCCTTCGTCGGCGCGCTGACGCTGCAGCTACCGACGAGCGCCGACGACGAGGTCTTGTCCTGGATGGCCGCGGGGACGCCACCCATCTATTTCGGCTTCGGCAGCACACCGATCGACAGCCCGGTCGACACGGTTGCCATGATCAGTGCTGCTTGTGCCGAATTAGGTGAGCGGGCACTTATTTGCGGCGGCGTCAACGACTTCCGCGGCATCGCCCATGCCGGCCACCTGAAGATCGTAGACGCGGTGAATCATACGGCCGTCTATCCGGGCTGCCGCGCGGTCGTTCACCATGGCGGTGCCGGCACCACGGCCGCGGGGATGCGGGCCGGAATCCCCACGTTGATCCTGTGGTTCTGGCTCGACCAGCCGGTCTGGGCAGCCGGGGTCGATCAGCTGGGAGTCGGCGCGGGACGGGCGTTTTCGACCACCACCCAAGACACTCTGGTCGCAGATCTGCGTTCGGTCCTCACTCCGCGACGCGTCGCTCGGGCGCGGGAGGTCGCCGCGCAACTGATCGCACCGGCGAAAAGCGTTGCCCTGGCCGCTGATCTGCTCGAAGATGCCGCCCGGCTGGGACGCGTCGGGTGATCACTGGTGCGTTCGACTCGCCGATCTTGCGGACCGGCTGCCTGTCCAGGCCGTGACGTGCCCGCGCTGACGGGAAGCGGTAGCGTCACGGCCGTGGAAACAGATCGCGTCGATGAGACGGCTGCGCCAGGGCCGTTAGGGTTTTCGGCACCGGTTTCCGATTCGGCACCTCGCTGGGGTCTGGGCGCCTTCTTGCTGGTGGGGCTGGTCTACTTGCTGTCCTCGGCCGCATTCGTCGTCGTCCTCGCCGGTAGGGGCCCGTTGTCTGCGGGAATGCTTGCACTGGCGGTGGGAGCCCCCACCGTGATCGCGGCCGGGCTGGCCGTGCTCATCACGACGCTGCGCGGCAATGGTCCCCGCACCGACCTGAAGCTGCACTGGTCGTGGCACGGTGTGAGGCTGGGATTGCTGTTCGGTTTCGGCGGGCTGTTCGTCACGGTGCCCGCCTCGGTGCTCTACGCCAAGGTCACCGGTCCGGGCGCGAAATCCGCTGTCGCCAGCGTCTTCAGTGGCGTCCAGGCTTCCTGGCCATGGGCGGTGGCCGTGTTTGCGCTTGTGGTGTTCGTCGGGCCGCTGGGCGAGGAGGTCATCTTTCGGGGGCTGCTCTGGGGAGCGGTGGATCGGCGCTGGGGGCGGTGGGCTGCGCTGGTGATAACCACCGTGGTGTTCGCGCTGGCTCATCTCGAGTTCACCCGAGCTCCGCTATTGGTGGTGGTGGCGATCCCGATCGCACTGGCGCGGTTGTATTCCGGTGGCCTGTTGGCCAGCATCGTCGCGCACCAGGTGACCAACCTGTTGCCGGGCATCATCTTGATGCTTGGTGTGGCTGGGGTCATTCCGATGCAGTGAGGCAAACCCCGGGCTCGCAATCCTCAGGGCGACCACGGATTTCAGGCGATCGCCGGCGTGCCTCCTACTTCCAGGCGAATACCGGTTGCTCGAACTCGTCGACCGGATCGGGGCGGCCTTCCAGGCCAAGCCACCGCAGTTGCAGCAGCACCGCACCCGTGGGCGCGTGGATCAGGTGGTTGCCCAACGGGATTTGCACGACCGGCCGCGGGCTCTCCGGGATCGTGATGAATCGCGGCGAGTCGTCGCGCTGCAGTTGGTGAAGCCCCACCCGGTACACCGCCATCACCTCGTCGGGCGCGGGGCGGGGCTGCAGCCGCCCGCCACCCCAGATCACCACCGGGGTGATGACGTATCCGGACCGCGTCGGGTAGTCGTCGAGCAGGCCGAGCACCGTCGAGTCGGACAATCGGATGCCGACCTCTTCGTCGAGTTCCCGCAGTGCGGCATCGACCGCGCTTTCCCCCCGATCCACCCGGCCTCCGGGCAGCGCCCACTGCGCGGCATGCGAAGTGAGGCGAGATGCTCTGCGGCACAAGAGAAAAGCGGCGCCGCCAGACGCGTCTACCATCCGGGCGTCAAGGCCGTACTCGGGCGGTGGCCAGCCGGCGATCCGCTCGTCCGCCGGCACCGGATCCACCCCGTCCTCACCGACCTCGGAGTCGACCAGCAGCACCGCGACGGCAGCGTGGCGCTTGGTCGGGTCGGTCACCGCGCGGCGGTCGTGGCCGGCCAGGTGTACCCGGATCTGCTCCCGTAACGCGTCGTCGTAGCTGATCGTCACGGCTCGACGATAGGACGAGGACGCCGGATGTCACCAGCTTCTGCCTGCGGCGGGCGACGAAATTCTTAGCGGGCCGTAGTCTCGGACTGTGTCAGTCCGGGAGCTGATTGTGCTCGGCACCTCGAGTCAGGTGCCTACCCGGCACCGCAATCACAACGGCTATCTGCTGCGCTGGGACGAGGAGCGGCTGCTGTTCGACCCCGGCGAGGGGACTCAACGGCAAATGCTGCTCGCCGGTGTGCCCCTCACCGCCGTGACGCGGCTATGTCTTACGCACTTTCACGGCGACCACTGCCTGGGCGTGCCCGGCGTGGTGCAACGGCTCTCGCTCGACGACGCACAACACCGGGTGCACGCCTACTTCCCGGCCTCGGGGCGACAGTTCTTCGCGCGGCTGCACCACGCCTGCATTTTCCACGACCGCGCCAACGTGCATGCAGAGCCGGTTGCCGCAGACGGCCCGGTGGCGACGGGAGCGTTCGGAGTCTTGGAAGCACGAAAGCTCGATCATTCCGTCGACGCGATCGGCTACCGACTGATCGAGCCCGACGGTCGACGGTTCGTGCCCGAACTGCTGGCGCGCTTTGGCATCGCCGGGCCCGCGGTGGGCGAGTTGCACCGGGCCGGGTCGGTCCACATCGACGGGCGCACCGTCGATTTGTCAGAAGTCAGTGAGGCACGCCGTGGCCAGCGATTCGCCTTCGTGATGGATACCCGGTTGTGCGACGCGGTCTACGCTCTGGCTGAGGGCGTGGACCTATTGGTGATCGAGGCGACCTTCCTGAGCGAGGACTCGGACTTGGCCGCACATTACGGGCATCTGACCGCGCGGCAGGCGGCGCGGGTGGCAGCAGAGTGCGGGGTACGGCGGCTGGTGCTGACGCACTTCTCCCAGCGCTACCCCGACGCCCGGTGTTACCGCGACGAGGCGGCTGAGGTTTTCGATGGCGACCTGGTCATCGCGGAGGACCTGGCTCGGATACCGGTCCCCCAGCGGCGGTAGGTGCGGCGGGATCGGGAACACGCGCTGCTGCTTAACGCGGTGGTAGGGCTGCGGTTGTGTGCTAGCGAAGAACCCGGAGCCTGCCTCTCCCCGTCGATCGCTGCGGTCACGCTACGGTCGGCTTCAGCCACCTCGCCAGTCCAACGTCACGCGTGTGCAGGGGTCGAAGGTCCCGAGCGGCACCGCAGCGGGAAGGTAACTGCGAAGATGGGCGCATGGTAATTCCCTGGGACTCGGCGGTCACCGCCGACACTGACACCATCGTCGGTTCGCTGGCCAGTAGCGACAGTGTGGCCGTCGCGGGCTCCATCGCGACCGCCGGGAGCGCCGCCGTCGCCGGGTCGGGGGCAACCGCGGGCAGTGTCGCAGTGGCGGGTTCGGTCGCCACCGCGGGTAGTGTCGCGGTCGCCGGGTCGGCGGCTATCGCGGGCAGTGTCGCGGTGATTGCCAGCGCGCTGAGTGTGCTGTGCATAGCCGTCCGGGAATGCGTGGCATGCTTGGCATGCGTCGCCTGCGCCCGGTGCGTGGCCTGTGTCGGATGTGTGCGTTGTACCGACTGTGTCGGCTGCGTCGGCTGCGTGAACTGCTCCGGCCTGCGCAACGCCAAGGGCGCCAGGAACATTCACGTGCAGGCCGGTGGTAGCAACCGAGGCTAGCTCTAGCGGTAGCGCGGCGGCCAATGCCATGGCGGTTGGTCGAGCAGACGCTGGCCGGCAATGCGGGTCTCGCCGAGTTCTTTGGTCAGACGGACGGTGTGCACGTCCGCGGCCTGTTGCAGGGTCGCGACAAGCGGCTCGGAGTGGGTGACGACGACAATTTGGCTGTGCTCGGACGCGGTGGCGATCAACGATGCCAAGGCGGGCAACAACTCGGGGTGCAAGCTGGTCTCGGGTTCGTTGAGCACCAGCAGCTGAGGTGGACGTGGCGTCAGCAGGGCTGCGGCCCAAAGCAGATATCGCAGTGTGCCGTCGGACAACTCGGCAGCGCCCAGTGGCCGCAGCATCCCGGGCTGGTGCAGCACGAGTTCGAAGCGGCCCTCGGCATTGCGGATATCGACACTGCTGCCCGGAAACGCGCGTTCGACGGCATCACTGAGCGCCTCATCGTCGCCGATCTCTCGAATCGTTTGCAAGGCTGCGGCCAAATCCGCACCGTCGTTACCCAATACCGGTGTGCGCGTGCCGATTCGGGGTTGCCGCGCGGGCGCGTCGGTGTCGGTGCGCAGCTGGTCGTAAAACCGCCAGTTGCGCATCCGCTCCCGCAGCTGCATCAACTCCGGCGCCCGCACCGGGTCAGCCAGCTCACTGAGCATCGAGTCGAAAGGCCGCAGCACGTCGGCGATCACATGCCAGCCACCGTCACCGTCTCGCACCCGTGCGGTCGGGCCACCGCGCTGAGCAATCACCGTGGCGGGGCGCCACACCGGACCGACCCACAGCGCCTCGACTTTGACCTCCGGATCGAGCCCGAACTCCGTGCGCGTGGCAGTGGGCAGTCCGAGGTCCAGTGCATAGCCGAATTCGTCACCGGCAAAGCCCAGCTTCAGGCTGACCGACTCCGTTCGCACCGTGCCCTGAACCCGATGACGCCCTTGGCGCACCGACTTACCGATCACCGCCGGCCCGGCCCATATCGTTGAGCGCAACCCGCCTTCGCGGGCCAGCGCAGCCACCGCGCCGTTGCGGGCCGAGTCCGCCAGCAGGCGCAACGCTCGATACAGGTTGGACTTGCCGGTGCCGTTGGCACCGGTTACGACGTTGAGCTGGCGTAACGGAACGACCAGCTGGCGCAGCGAGCGGTAATTCTCCACCGCGACCGTACCCAGCACCTGGCCACGCTAATCCAATGTCCACGCCGTCCCACGGATAGGTCCCCGAAACGCTTGTTGCGACCCTCGGCCAACCGCCGCTTGCTGAACGGCCGCCTTCTTCGACGTTTCCCGGTCGACGCTGACTCGGCCGTATCGTCGCGCCTGACCACCCACGGGTACAGTGACCGCGCGCTACCCGGGTGGTCCTATTGGCCCGCGTTTTGGGCGAGATCGATGGCGTACTGGCTCACGAAGTGACCCGCCGAAGGGCCCCCGTTGCATGATCCGTCGGATTCGCCGGGACGTTTGACCCACAGATAGGCGTCGGCGTGCGCGCCCGCAGTCGCCGTGGTGGGCGGGGTGCCGAGAGCACGCCCGCCGGGGTTGCACCAGCTCAGTGCGGAGTCGGGCGCAGGTCCGGCGCCGTTGCGCGAGGTGTCGATCACGTAGTGTGCACCGTTCGTCATCCCCGAAATCGCCTCGCCGTAACCGATTTCCTCGTCGGTGCTGAAAAAGTTCGAGACGTTGAGACTGAACCCTCGAGCATGGCCGACACCGGCCTGGTTGAGCCTGGCGGCGATTTCCTCGGCACTCAACCACCGCGAATGTCCGCCGTCGACATATACGGCCGCGGCCGGATCGCGGGTCAGGGTGTCCACCGCGTAGCGGATCAGATCGAAGCGTTCCTGGCGCTGGTCAGCCGACAGGCAGTCGGCCATGTCGAGTGCATCGGGTTCGACGATGATCGCCGCCGGCGAGCCGCCCAGGCCGGACGAAATGCTGTCGATCCACTGGCGGTAGTCCGCCCCCGACGCGAACCCGCCGGACGCGTAACTACCGCAGTCGCGATGCGGAATTCCGTAGAGCGCGAAAATCGGCACGCTGCCGGCAGCCTGTGCCGCGCCGGTGTATCCGGCGACCCTCGCGCCTACCGAACCGGCTGGAAATGCCTGGTCAAGCCAGTACGCCTGCGGGGTATTGGCGACGGCGGTCAGCTGCGGACTCGGCGGATTGGCGTTGCGCGCGGCGGCCATGGCCGCCGACGCCGGGTCCACGTAGAAAGGCTGTCCAGCCAGCGGGTTTCCCGCATCGACCAGACGCACCTCAGGGGCGGCACCGACATGCACGGCACCGGCAGAAACCAGGCCGGCAACGGCCGCAACCGCCACAAAAGGGGTGATCCACCGAGCGACAGCACCTGCAGCTATTGACATCACGCCAGTAAAATAGTGCCGCGACGTAAGAAACGCCAATCCTCGACGACGGCTGCGGGCGCCCATCTATCTCGTAACGGGTCACCCGAGCTTTTCTCACCCGTCGCCGCGTCTTCCGCGACTGGCACGTCGCCGGCGGAGGGGGATCTGGCTTTCTCGCGATTCGAAATTCGAGACGACCGGCATTCACGGTCTTAGTTCGACGAATCCGGCTGCGCTGAAATCATCGTCGAATGCATATGCATTACGGATGCCTTTCCTGCGCATCAGTGCGAAACTCGTCGCGTCCACGAACGAGTACTCTCGCTCGTCATGCCGGGCCAGCCAGTCCCAAGCCTGTTCCTCGAGATCGGCGGTGATGTGCTCGACGCGAACGACCGCGCTGAAGCGGATCGCGGCGGCGCCGACGGCGGCCCGATGACCTCTGCGGCGGTTCAGCAGTGTCCAGGTCTCGCCCAAGACGTGGTTAGAGGTCAGAACAACTGGTGGCTTGCTGGCACACAGATTCTTCGCGATCTCGTGCCGGGCATCTTTGGCGTTGCCCAGCGCCGCCCAAAAGGATGTGTCAGCGAAGATCATTCGCGCTTTCCGTACAGCACATCGTCAACGGATGCAGACAAGTCGGCTCCCCCGTCGAACGATCCGATGAAGGCATCGACCGGATCTGGACCAGGTTGTCGGAGGCGTTCGGCCACGTACTCTCGGATAAGCGCCGCTTTCGACTTCCGCGTACGTCGTGCCTCGACTCCTAGCGCTCGGTCCATCTCCTCCTCGATGTAGATCTGGAGTCGCTTCATGCTCCGAACATACGTCAGTTCGCGAGATGCTGTATACAGCAGGATTTCGCTGCCGGCACCGTTCCGGGCAGCACCGCAGCCGCCAACCCGGATGGAGCGCAGATTGGGGGGACCGTTGATCCGGGGCAGCGCGGTTCCGACCCCGTTCCCCGGACACCAGACGGACCTTGTCCGGCGACAGCGTTGCGCATAGTCTCGCGGGCGCATGACGTCCGTGCCACCATTACCCACTACCCGGCAGGTTCGCGTCCATTCGCCGGGGAGCATATCGCTCGATCGCGTGGACTTGGCGCCCTGCGGTCCGCGGGACGCTCTCGTGGAGGTCCACGCCTGCGGCATCTGTGGTAGCGACCTCACCTACATCCGCCTCGGCGGACTCGCCGGACCGGGCGGGGCGCCGATGCCACTCGGGCATGAGTTTGCCGGGGTGGTGCGGCAGGTCGGGGCCGAGGTCGCCGGGCTGGCACCGGGCCAGCGGGTTGTGGTCCATCCCGGCAACGATGTATTGGGCCGGATCGGCGGGGCAGCGCCGTCGGCGGCCTGGCCGATGTGGTGCTGGTCCGGGAGGCCGCGGCCGGAGGACGGCTCATCGGGATTCCCGACGGCATGGCGATGGATGTCGCGGCCCTGACGGAACCGGTCGCGGTGGGAATGCACGCCGCCGAGCAGGCCGATGTCTCTCCCGCTGACACTGCCGCGGTGTTCGGTTGCGGCCCAATCGGTTGGCTGCGATCACCACCCTGGCGGACCGTGGACTGAGCGGGATCGTCGGGGTGGATCCGTCGGCCAAGCGACGGCGGCTCGCCGAGCTCCTCGGCGCGTCGGCGGCAATTGATCCGAACCAGACGAAGGTGTGGCGCGAACGGGGACGCCTGCACGGAACCCGATCGCTGCCCTACGGACGCGCACCGGCCACCGACGCCTTCATCGAGGCGTCCGGGTCGGACCCGGTGCTCACCGACATCATCGACCGGGCCGGGCCCGGTGCGCGGATCAGCGTGGTGGCGTTGCACTATCAGGCGGTACCGGTCAACTTCCTCAGTGTGCTGATGAAGGAGTTGACCATCCGCGGCTCCATGGAATATCCGACTCGGTTCGAGGATGCGGTCGACCTGCTGGCCCGGCGGGACCTCTCGGCACTGATCACCCACCGCTTCCCACTCGACCGGGCCGAGGCGGCATTCGAGCTGCTCACCCAGAGCCGCGAGTGCGGGAAAGTCATGGTTACCGGTTCCTGAGGCTCGACGCCGGCGGGACGCGCCCCGCCGACGTCAGCCGAGGGTCAACCGCAGGAACTCCCGCCGGCGCGCCAGCACGCTGGGTAGCCACGGGCCGACGTCGGCGGCCTCGAACCACTCGGTGCGGTCCAGCAGCATCCGCAGCACGGTCGCCGCCTCGAGCCGCGCCAGCGGCGCCCCCAGGCAGAAGTGGATGCCTTTGCCGAAGCTCATGTGCCCCTTGCTAATCGGACGGTCCAGCCGGAATTTGTCCGGCGCCTCGAAATGGGCGGGATCGCGGTTCGCCGCGCCCCACAGCAGCAGCACCCGGGAGTTCCTCGGCAGCGCGGCACCCGCGAGTTCGGTGTCGCCCAGGACATGGCGGTAGTGCGCGCGGAACGGCGGCTCCAGCCGCAGGGTCTCCTCGATGAAGACACCGAGCAGATCCGGCTGGTCGCGGAGCCGCCGCTGCAGCGCCGCATCGGTGGACAGAATGGCCACCGCGGTGCCCAGCAGCGATGCCGTCGACTCCCCGCCAGCGCTGAACAGCGAGACCAGGATCAGCTGTGCGGTGAAGGCGTCGAGTTCGCCGGCCGCGCACGCCTTCGCCAGCACAGCCATCAGGTCATCACGCGGGCTGGTCGCGGCCAGCCGCAGACGTGTCGTAATGTAGGCGCTCAACTCGCCAATCGCGGCCATCGACGCGGCCAGCTCGTCGACCGACATCAGCCCGTCGAGCAGCTGGGTGCTGGCATAACCCCACCGCGCCAGCTGGTCGGCATCGGCCTCGGGGACACCGATCAGGTCGGCGACAACGCTCATCGGCAACCGGTTGGCGACGGCGTCCATCCACTCGATGGTGCCGTCGTAAGCTGCTGTGGCCCAGAGCGTTTCGAATACCCGAGTGATCAGCGGCTGCAACGCCTGCACCCGTTTGGCGGTGAACTGGCCGACCATCAACTTGCGGTGCGAGGCGTGCACGGGGTCGTCGGCGGTGACCAGGATGTGGGTCCGGCCGCCCACGCCGTCCATCGGGAACGGGACGACCCCACCCGCAGGGGTGAATGTCATGGTCGCGGTCAGATTCGACGAGAAGACCTCGGGCCGGCTGACCACATCGGTGATCGCCGCCCAGCTGCTGACCACATAGAACTCGGAATCGCCGACGCGATGAACGCCGCCGTCACTCCGCAGCCGGGCATACAGCGGGTAAGGGTCCTGGATGGCCGCGTCGCCGAAGAACTCGGCCGGGTCGATGGTGGCAGTCATTGTCAGTATCGGGACTCTACCCGTCTGCTGCTCTGCTCGTTCGTCAAGCGTGCCGCCTTCCATGAAGCTCAGAAATCCCGCCAAAGCCACGCGAAGCGCGTCTGGCCCAGGGTGCCCGGGGCTAACTCCGCAAATGCCGCTGCCGCGTCTGAGCGGGGTGGCGGGCCGGCCGCCATACTTTAGCGGTGGTGAGTCCGTGAGCCGCTCGGCTCACTGATCGATGGCATCCTGGTCCATATTGCGCTTCGAGCGCGCCGTCGGCCGCGTCGACCGCCGCCGCGGAATGCGATCTGTGATGCCACTCAGCGAGTTGACCATCCTGTTGAGGGTATCGACTGCCGACTCGAGGGTGTCGGCGGTGGGCGTCAACCTCTCCACGGCGGGCTGTAGCCGACTCAGGATTTCAGCGGCTTCGGTGAATTGTTCGAGCGGTCCATTCTTAGCCAGCAGCTTGTCGATGACGCCGTCCTCGGCGAACATCCGCTCGATAATGCCGTCCTCGGCGAACATCCGCTCTAACGGTCCCTCCTCGGCGAGCAGCCGATCAGCGAGCCCACCGGGCGCCAGGATCCGCTCTAGCGCGGTTCCTTCAACGGACACCCGATCGAGTAAACCGCCGGGCGCGGTCAACAGGTCGACAACCCCACCCGGGCGCATCAGCTTGTCCGCCGGCCCGCCGCGGACCAGAGCGCGCCCCATCGCCCGGTCGTTTTCGGTTAATTCGGCAACTCGGTTGGCACCAACGAGCGCCCCGCGCAACGGAAATAGGTCGGTAATCGGATCCACGGTCTTCGGGCCTTCCTCCCCCAAGGACTGCTTCACAGCCCCGAGCGCCATGGCCGCAACGGCGAGTCCGGCGTCGGCCACCGCGACACCGGCCCGGACAGGGGCCATCGCTGCACCGACAATGGCTTTGCTGATGTTCACGCGGCAAGTGTATGGCTCGGCGTCGTCTCCGGTGGGCGACAGCGCCAATGGGATGGCAGACAATCCAGGCGATGAGCTACGTCGCCAGACAGGGTTTCGAATCGGGGCCACCGTCGCCCGCGCGCAGCAGCGCCAACCCCAGGTCCGTCGGCTGCAACCGTGCCCTGGACGCCGGTTGCCCAAGAACAAGCGCGCGAGTTTGTGTGCGTTCACCCCAAGGGAATGAAATCCCTTGTCTCAGAAGGTTTCGTCGCAGACTGCACGGCGGGTGACGATCGGCTTGACTCCGAGTTTGCAGATTAACTGGTCGATCTGCTGCTGACGTTCGGCGGTTGGTTGGCTGTGCGGGTTGCAGAAGTAGGCCGGGAGTCGGGTCTCGACGCACCGTTGGGCATGATGGGCCATCGCGCCACTCTGGTTTCAGGTCCACGGCCGGCACAGCGGTTCGGCAGCGTGAAGGGCCGAGGCGATGGCGTTGCGGACGGTTTCGGCGCCGTGCCCGGCCCAAGCGGCCCGTTCTTGACTCGGAGTCGTGAGCGTTTGGGCATTCGTGGCGGGATCAGCAGCGCTGGTGAAACGCGGGTTAGCTTGCCGGCTAAGGATTTTCGGCGCGCCGTCTCAGCGCAAACACCCTGAGCTCGCGGTCGGTGCGCGATTGATACCTGCGGTAGATCGACAGCGCAAGGAAGAGCGCCAGGGCGTGCTCGCGTTGGTCGCCGGTCAGCAGGGTCGCGGTTATTGGTATCACCGATCCGGCGATCGTCACTGTTGCCTCTGGGTGCGCGAGGAGATTTGACGACCATGCCGGGTGGTGGGGTTGCCCGAAATTGCTGCCCAGGACGAACAACCGATCGTTGTCACGAATGTAGGTCAAGGCGTTGTCACGGCGTCGTCCGGATTTGCGTCCGGTCGTGGTGAGCACCAGTACTCGCATCGCGGCGGACCCAACGATTGTGGCGCGGCCCCCGGAGTTGCGTAGCAGCCAGTCATCGATGGGTGCGATGACCCGTTGGACCAAGCGCGACCCGAGTGTGGTCCCGGCGAATCCGTAATACGGCTTGAGCAACAGCGGCATGTCGTTTCGGGTCCACCGCGCTTCGGGTAAAACATCCCGGACCATAGCCGTCACCTTTCTGTCAGATCGGTTCGAAGCAGGATTGCAGCTTCAACGCTCGCCACGGGCGGCGTCCACCGACAGTGCGCAAGCCTTTGCGAGCGGCGGTCAGTGGTCCGATCCGTTGGTAGAGCAGCAGCGCCAACGTCGAGGCTGGCGCCCGCAAGACCGCATCGGGGCGATCGCCGGGACGGCGCACGCGGAATTCGGCGGTACCAGCGTGGACGTGAATCACGTAGGGCCGCGCCTCAGGAACGTCGATCGCAGCGCAGATGTCGGTGTGCGGCGATAGCCCGGCGCGCAAATAGGCGGAACCGGAACCGAATTGCATCAGCCCGCGCAACACCAGCAGCATGTCGCGTTCGGGGAGTTCCCATGGGGCCGTGACGGCGCGGGCGACGTCGCCTCCATGCACCAGCAGCTCACCGAGCCAGTTCGTCTGCGAACTGATGCCATCGCCGAGCAAACCACAATGAAACGGCAGCACCGGCCCTTGGTTCGCTACAGCATCGAAGTAGCTGTCCATCTCCGGCTCGAGCCGCGGCGACCGCCGACCCGCAGTTGGGGTTGGGCGCCTTGATCGAAATCGGTGGATACATGACGGGACTTACCGCGCAGCGCAAGGCGAATCCCGGCGATGACCTGGTGTCCAGGTTGATCGCCGCGGAAGTTGACGGCGAGCGCCTCAGCGAGGCCGAGGCGACCTTCTTCTTCGGCATCTTGATGTTCGCCGGCAACGACACCACCCGAAACACCGCGTCCGGTGGCATGCGCGCCCTGATCGAAAACGAAAGCGAGCGCCTAAAGCTCGTCGACAACCCCGACGCCATCCCGAACGCCGTGGAGGAAATGTTGCGCTGGGTCACACCGATCGTCTACTTCACTCGAACGACACAGTGCGACACCGAAGTCGGTGGACGCCGTCTACAGGAGGGCGAACGGGTCGCGATGTGGTATCCGGCCGGGTCGCGTGACCCGGAGGCAATCGACAACCCCGACCGTTTCGACGTGTCTCGGCACAAACCTCCCCATCAAGCTTTCGGCGGCGGCGGCGCACATTTCTGCCTCGGCAACGCACTGGCGCGCCTCGAACTGCGGGTACTTTTCGAAGAACTGATGCGACGGACCCCCGACATGCAATTCGCCGGCCCGATCACCCGCTTGACATCGAACTTCTCCAACGAACTGACCTCGATGCCGGTCACCTTCACGCCCGGCAAGCGCGAAGGCGGCACGTGACAAGAATCGCGGCGACGTGTGAATTGGGTCGGGTCGAAGCGCACTCAACTGCTGGCGCTGAGCGACATTCGAGCCCTCCGCGATCTCTGCGACACCCGGACTTCGAGCCCATGGTAACCGGCGTGTCTCACGAACTTGGCGGATCCGCCATCACTCCGCCATCATTCGTGAGATTCCGCCAGGATCCGTGAGAACCTACATATGTGCCTACATATGTGTAGGTTCTCACCACGGATGGCATCTCGCCACGGCCGCGAGCAGCGCTTTACCCGAGTTGTCTCACGACGGTGCCGGCCGGTTTGTCTCACGAATTGCCGTATTTCCTAGGCGGATTGCTGCACGCGGCTGGTCGCGAGGGGTTCCGGCTCTCTATCCTATCCGAACGAATATATACGTCACCGGTAACATATATACTAGTGCGATGACGAAGCATCTGATCGACATCGACGACGAGACGCTGGGCGCTGCCCGCGCCGAGTTGGGCACCAGCACGATAAAGGACACGGTGAACGAGGCGTTGCGCCGCGCAACGGCCGTTCGCGGACACCGGATCACAGCGGCTATGGACGTGCTCGCAAAGGCCAGCCTCGACGATCGCTCCGAAGCGTGGCGCTGAGCTTCGTACTCGACACCAGCGTAGTCAAGCGGCTCGGACGGCCCGAGGTCCGTGAGGTCGTCGAGCCACTGGCCCTCGGTGGGCAACTCGGCCGGCCCCGCATCTGCGACCTCGAAGTGGGCTACTCGGCCCGCAATGCCGACGAATGGGATCTCCTCGTGGGATCCCTCGATGCGTTCGACGCATTGGAAACAACTGCCGCTCATGTGAATAGAGCGTTGCAGGTTCAGCGGCTGCTCGCTACACGCCGCCAGCGGGGACGAAAGATTCCCGACCTGCTCGTCGCTGCCGCGGCCGAAGAACTCGGCATCCCTGTTCTGCATTACGACGCGGACTTCGATCTCATCGCCTCGGTCACCGGCCAACTCTGCCGATGGGTCGTGCCCGCAGGAAGCATCGAGTAGCCCCCGGCTACGGACGAATGACAGTGTCGAAATTGGGGCAGCCCGTCCACGCCAGGGTGTCTCAAGTTCGATGCACAAGTGCAGCGCTGGTGCAGCCGAACTTGAGAAAGTGCAGTCAAACTTGAGAGCCTACAAAGGCGGTCGCTGTAGGTTCCCATCCTCGACGACATGTCCGGCGTCCGCTGACCTGTGGCACTTCCAGTTGTCTCACGGCGATCGAGAGGCGGTTTGTCTCACGGACCGCTTCGATTCCTACGGTCGGGCGCTACTCGTCGCCGATAGCGGTGATGACCTCAAACCCGGGCGCTCCGTCGAGTCGAAGAGCCCGCCATGCGAGACGAGCGGCCTGCCGAGTCGATTGGGGGCGGCTCGCGATCCAGCGGTCACCGTCGTGAAGTTCGTCGCCGAGCGCGTGGCCAATCTGTTTGCACCGCAGGCGCATGGTGGCACAGGCGGTGATCGCCGTTGTCTTCTTCCGATTGCCGGTCAATAGGCCGGGGTGCGCGCGGTCCGGCTCCGGACACGGCACTTGGCCAGTCGCGCTTAGGGATTTTGGTGCGTTGTCAGGAGCGCATCAAGTGTGATTGTGAATGCTTCGTCGATGCGGTCATGGTCCTCGGTGGCTGCCAGGTCGAGTTGAAGGCCGCGGATCTGGGCGAGCAGCGCTGTTGCGACGGCAGGCGCGCGGCTGGGCGAGAATCCCTCGCGGATGAGCCTGTCTTCAATCGGTGTGATGAATGCGTGCGAGGTTGACTCCAGGATGCCGGCGTACTTGCTGCGATCGCGCAGGGCCAGTCCGTAGATCTCGGCCAGCAATAGGAACTGCCGGCGTTCTTTGGGGTCATCGAGTCGACGCCAGAACGCTCGCAGCAGCTCGGCGGTGGATGCGGCGCTCAGGTCGCCGTCGCGAACTATCTGGGTCAGCAGCTCAGCGCGGAGATGCTCGACGACCTCGGCGAGCAGTGCTTCCTTGGAGGTGAAGTGCCGGATCACCGTCGCATGAGTGACGCCGAGTGCCTGAGCCAGCGGTCGGAGCGACAAGTCGGCGATGCCGTGGTCGAGGACATATTCGGCGGCGGCTGCCAATAGCTGGGGGCGGCGGTGCTGGTAGCGCAGCGCGCGGCCGTCGATGCGCGATGCCGGCTCTGTCATGACGCGGATCCTACACTAGCCGTACCAAACGGTTGACAAACCATTTGGTACGGCTAGTATGGTCGAGCATGGAACCCAATACCCCTTCTGTCTCGCTCCTCGACCTCGGCCTGTTCACCGGCGCGCCGCAGCACCAGAACTTCCCCCGCCTCAGAGACTTCGTGGCCTCGCGGGAGATGACGCCCTCCCGCGCGCCATTCACCTTTCCGCACGGCGAGCCGGTCGAATTGCCGGCCACCTATGACTTCGAGGGCTCGACGAAATCCATGCACGACTTCTTCGTCGACACCGATACCGCCGCCCTGCTCGTCATGCAGAACGGGGCAGTGCGACACGAAACCTATGCCTTGACCGGCGGGCCTGATACGCAGTGGATCTCGTGGTCGGTCGCCAAGAGCTTCATCTCCGCCCTGGTGGGTATCGCGATCGACGAGGGGTTCATCGGCGACATCGACGATCCGATCAGCGACTACATCCCGGTGTCCCCGGGGTCGGCCTACGACGGAGTCGCCATCGGCCACGTCCTGCAGATGTCATCGGGGGCGCGGTGGAAAGAGGACTATTCCGACCCGGAGTCCGACATCATCCGTCTGGGCGCGGTGATGGCCGGCATCAGCACGCTGGAAGCCTTCGTGGCCAACATGGTTCGCGAAAGCGAACCCGGAACGGTGTGCCGCTACAACTCGACCGACACCCAGGCGCTCGGCTCCCTGCTCGTGCACGCCACGAACCGCTCACTGTCGGAATACATGCAGGAAAAGCTCATCGAGCCGCTCGGCATCGCCGCACCGGGCTACTGGCTGCTCGACAGCACCGGTATGGAGATGGCCTTCGCCGGTCTCATGCTCACCCCGCAAGACTTCGCCAAAATCGGAGAGCTATTCCGCAACTCGGGCGCCTGGCGCGGTCAGCAGGTAGTGCCGGCTGCGTGGGTGCGCTCCTCGATCACCGCCGGCGCGCCGCACCTGAAGCCCGGCCGCGTCATCCTCAACGACCACGCCGTCCCGCTCGGCTACGGCTACCAGTGGTGGCTGCCCGACGGCGACCACGGCGAATTTTCCGCGATCGGCATCTACAACCAATTCGTCTACGTCGACCCCTCCCGCGACGTGGTCATTGTCAAGCTGTCCGCCAACCGCGCCTACGGCACCACTCCCGACGAGTCGACCAACCGGGAAATCGAAACGATCGCCTTCCTCAGAGCCATTGCCCAGCAATGCGACTGAACCACCCGACCTCGCTCCTCACGACAACCACCAAGACAGTGCTATCTGAGCCCAATACTTGCCGGGAAGTCTATGGAAAGTGTTGTCCCGCAAACCCGCTCATCCGGCGGACAGCTATGCGCTCAGCGGGTTAATCCAGCGAAGTACGGGGAAACGCATGAAATCTGGGTCGGCAGAGGCTAATTCGACCCCGTGTTCGACCGCGAGCGCGGCCAGTTGCGCATCTGGCACGAGATTACCCGTGATCTCGACTTGTTCGGACAGTCTCGCGTAGACCCGCGCTGTGGTCTCGGTCGCGGGTGGGATCCACACCACTGGGACGGCGAGCCACTCCGCTACGTATCTCCAAGCGGCGGGGCCGGACAACGGATTCTCGGCGACTCTTGGATGGGTAGCGATTCGCAAGAACGCACCAATTGTCTGCCAGGGCAAGCCGACTCGGCTATCGCCGTCAAGCACTTCTTCTAGCCAGGACGCGGCGGCGACGTTATGGGCGCTGCTCTCGTCGACGGCATACAGCAGCAAATTCGCGTCAACGATCATCGTCGAGCAGATCGAGCACGTCGGCGACGTTCGTGACGTCTACTTTCAGGCCGATACGCGAGGTCCGATGCTTGTACACAACCGTCTTGGGTGGGGCCCCCCGAGCCATCCCTCTGCGCGCCAAGAGATTCAGGGCCTCGCTCAGGCCCATCCCCTCGCGGCGAAGGCGCTCGATCTCACTGGCGACATCGCTGTCAATCACCACCGTTGTCCGCACGAATCCGATAATAGCGGCAACCGCATCATGATGCATCACTATCGGCATGGCCGTGCCTCGCGAAACAGATCGGTGCTCAGGAGTCGCCGAGGCCCCAGCTGATGACACGTGTGGGGTAGCGCCAGCGTGGGCAGCGAGACCACCGGCCCGTCGGCGTACAGCAGCGCGTCGGTGAGCTCGAACAACGCGCGGGTCGCTAGCGCGCGACGGCTGATAGGCGTCCCTGCACTGGCGGTGCGGATCCATGCACGGCGCTGAGCCGCATGTACCGAAACACCGCTTCAGCTCGATTGGATGCCTTCAACTTTCGCAGAATGTGCTTGACGTGCGTTTTGACGGTGCCCTCGGAGATCACCAGGTGCGTTGCGATCGCACCGTTGCTCTTGCCTTGGGACATGAGCGCCACCACTTCGATTTCACGGCGTGATAGCAGCGACTCGATGCCGGAATTGGCGGCCAGTGATGCGGCGATGGGGGGTGGCGCGGTGACACCATCAGTCTGTGGCTGCGGGCGGCCGAGCTCGGTCCGGGCCGTGCACAGGTCATCGGCGGCGGTCGCGATGCCACGCACCATCCGTTGAATCTCGTTGCGCGCCGAGCGTAATCGCTCGCTGAGCGCCGTGCGCTGGAATGCGTAGCCGAACGCCTCGGCGAACATCCACAGCACCGCCAAGTCCTCGTCATCGACGTGCCGGCGGCTGACGTAGCAGTCGGCGTGCAGCAAGCCGATGATCCGTCCGTCGGGCATGATCGGCGCGGCGACATAGGATCGCGACAGCGACGCTTGCCCGATCGCGGCATTGGTGCGGCGAGCATGTTGCGCGTCTCGGACGAGCACCGGAGCACGGCGACGCATGATTTCGCTTTCAATGAGCATGTGGTCGATGTGCACCGGATGGGCGCGCCCCACCCTGGCGATTTCGCTGGCCCACTCGGCGTCGGCCTTGACATGGACGCTTTCCACCCGCCACGTCGACTCCTCGACGCGCGAAACGATGGCGCGGTCAAAGCCGCACCGACACAGCTCGGCCGGCGCACGCTCGAGCATTTGCTCGATCGAGTCGACACCATGCAATCGCGACAGTGCGGAGCGGGTGGCAGCGTAACGGTCCTGCTTCTGCCTACCTTGGGCTTGGGCGACCTCCACTTGCAGATGGCAGATTTCGGTGAGCAACGCGATCATTGTCGAGTTGGTGGTGGCGACTTCGGCGAGGCGGTCGTAGGCCGACTTCAGGGCCGCTTGAATGCTCATGAAGTTGCGGTCGTCGTCGAGTGCGCCGACGTTGTCGAATCCCGGTAGCGTGGCGACCTCGTGCAGCGCGGAGACCACGCGGTCCCTCAATGGCTGATCGCGCAGGGGCTCGCCGACGAGAGACCAATCCCCAGCGTCGGCAACGCGGATGGAACAAACTTCCGGAAAACGCAGCACGTTTTCACCGGATCGGGGCCAGAAATCGGCGGTGCCGGGTGGATTTAAGGTGGCGGTACTCATGTGGCCAAAGCTACGGCGACGTGCGCCCCTTCAACATGGAAGCCGCTTCCAAATCTCGAACTGGGCACTGGAAGCCGGCCACAGGGCGGCGCTATGACGTTTGCGTGTCGGATTGGCCCGCACTGGCCAGCCCGCCGGGGCTGAGGTTGGCACTGGCATCAGCCAGGCGTAACGCCACCTCAAGCTCGAGTCGGCGGTCGCCTAGCGAACGGCCGAGCAGGTCCTTCGCCTGTTCGACGCGGTACATCACGGTGTTTTGATGCACGCCCAGCCGTTCGGCAGTCTTCGACCAGCTCATCCCCTCCTCGAAGAAGGCGACAAGTGTCGCACGAAGCCTACGGCTGCGCTCAGTGTTCAAACTCAGCTCGCCAAGCTCTGCTTTGACGAACTGCCCCGCGGCCGACAGATCCTGGGTCAGCAGAGCGCTCAGCACCGTGTCGTGGTAGCGGGCGACGGTGCCCGCCGCGTAGGAAAACACACCGCTCGCGCGGCGGCCGTCACGCGCTTGGCGGTGAGACTGGATAAACCCGTCCAGCCCGTCGCCGATTCCCCCGACCGAGGCGAGCAGCGGGGAGTCGACCGACAATGCGCCGGGCGGGGAATCGGTCACGTTCGGGCCGCCCGTCCAAGCCCAAACCACCGACGGGCCCGCCGGAACGACCAGCAGCTCGACGCCCTTGAGTTTGTGCGCGACCGCGGCGGCGGCACCTTTCAATGCCTGCAGCGACGGTTTGTGTTGCGAGCGGGGATCAACCCACACCATCAACGCGACGTGTCGTCGTTCCAGGGTGTATCCGAGCGCCGCGCTCGTCGCATGCAGATCAACTGGACGCCCCGCCACCATCGCGTGGACCAGTTCCGCGCGAACCGAGTCGGCGCTTCGCACCCAAAGCTCGCGTTCCCGCTGGTAATAATCGACGAGGTCACCGCAGACCTTTTCGCAGAGTCCGTACAGGTACCGGGAGGCGGAATTAGCCAACTGCCACTTCACCTTTTCGGGGACATCCAGCCGCTGCACCGCCTCACGTAGTGCCGCGTCGCACAACCCCAACCCGGTCACATAGCAGCGCGGAATCGCCGCGACACTGATGCCTCGCTGCGCCAAGGTGGACACCCAGTTGAGGGTCACCTCCGGGGCCTGTGCCGCCGACGGCGACTCGCAGGCAGCGAACCCGCGCAGTACCGCCTGCACGTTGGGCAATGCGGCCTCGACCGTCAACTGCTCGAGGTCCTTGTCTTCGGGCTGGTGCAGTTCTGCGACCACCGCCACCGCGCGCAGGCCGATGCGCTCGGCTAGTTCGGCCACGTCAATCGATGCCGCGACCGCGGCGGCCTCCTGAGCTGCGACGTGTACGAGGTCCTGAGCCAATTACGCCCCTAGATCGCATAGACAACGTGACCGTAGCACTTTTGCGCCCCCCGCCAGCCCGAAAGCCGCGCGGTTGCTGTCGGTTATTGTCAGCGACGGGTTGGAGGCGTCCAGCGCGCCGGCAGCGAGTGCACGCCGTGGATGAAATTGTTGATCTGGAACTGGGGCTCACCAGCCAGCGTGATATCGGGAATGCGGGTATAAATCTCGGTGAAGACCGCGCTAAGCATCTGACGCGCAAGGGTATTGCCGAGGCAGAAATGCGGGCCGCCGCCGCCGAAGCCAAGGTGATCGTTCGGGTTGCGAAGGATGTCGAACGTGCCCGGATTCTCGAACGCCTCAGCATCGCGGTTCGCCGAGCAGTACCACATCACGACGTGTTCGCCCTTCTTGATCTCAACGTCGCCGATCGTCGTGTCCGCCGTGGCGGTGCGCCGGAAATGCATGACCGGGCTGCTGTAGCGGACGACCTCCTCCACAGCAGTGCCCAGCCGGCCGGGAAGGTCCTCAACCAGCAGATCGCGCTGGTCCGGGTGCTGCGCGAACAGCCGCACCGCGTGTGCGATGGTGTGGCGGGTGGTGTCGTTGGCGGCCGAACCCAGCAGCGAGAAAAACGACATGATTTCTTGGTCGTCGAGCTTCTTGCCCTCGAACTCCGCGTTGGCGACCCAACTCATCAGATCGTCCTTCGGATCCTTGCGGCACTTCTGAGCCTGCGCGAGCGCGATAGCCTGAATGCGCATGGCTTCCTCTACGTGCGTGGTCAGGGCGTCACGACCCAGCGCCATCCGCGGGTCGTCCCACGCCAGCATCCGCTCGGCCGCCTCCATGATGACGTGTTGCTCTTCACTGTCGCGTTCGACGCCGAAAAAGTGAGCGAAGATTCGGCCGGGGACGTACTTCGCGTACAGATCGGCGAAGTCGCCCTCACCGCGGTCGATGATCTCGTCCAAGCGCTCCCGTGCGGTCTGGGCTACCCAGTCAGCCAATTTCCGGATATTGCGCGCGGTGAAGGCCTGCTGGATCAGGCCGCGCAGCCTGCGATGGTCCTCGCCATCCATCACCAGAAACGACGCTGTGGCCCTGATGGCGTCTATGGGCATGTCCTCCATCAACACGCCCAGGCCAGAGCAGAACAGTTCCTTGCTGCGGGAGACGTGGCGACAATCCGCGGCTTTCGTGACCGACCAGAATCCGGGCGTGTTCTCATCCGGCGGGAGCAATGTCGACTCGTACGGCCGGCTATAAGAAACGGGCTGCTCCGTGCGCAATCGCGCGAATGCCTTATCCCGTTGCTCGAAGTCCTGTTCCCAGAATGACCTGGCGGCTAGGTCCAATTCGGGGTCCGTGATCATCAGGGGGTGTTCGGCAAATCTGGTCATGAAAGCAGGTTGCCACCGGCCGATTCGCCTGACGATCCGGCACACGGCGGAAGCACATCTCTCGTTGGGGGTGCCTGATGGCGATAGGCACATTGCGACATCATCAATCACCTGCCGGCGTGCGGTCTGCCGACGCCACCGCGAGCGCGTGATTGAAGATGCCCGACCCGGACAACGCCAGGCCACCGTCCACCACGATGCGCGCGCCCGTCACGAATGACGCCAGCGGCGATGCCAGAACCACCGCCATGGCTCCGACCTCTTCGGCCGTGCCGAACCGGCCCAACGCGATGCCGTCGGTCCAGGCCTGGCGGCCAGCCTGCGCGGCCAGCCGTTTCATTCCTTCCGTACCCTCGATCGGACCGGGGACGATGGCGTTGCTACGGATGCCATGCGGACCCCACTCCAGGGCGAGGTGTCGCACCAGGCTGTCGAGCGCCGCCTTGGCGGCGCCGACGTGTGCCTGATACAGATACGGCGCGTCGGACTGACCCGCCGAGATGAACAGCAGGCTGCCGCGGGTTTCCTTGAGTTGATCGAAAGCCGCATGCGCCGTGTGAAACGAGCCGAGCAGGTCGATGTCGACGACGGTTCGGAATCCATTGCTCGACATCGTCTCCGCGGGAGCCAGGAAGTTGCCGGCGGCCCCGCATACCACGCTGGATATGGGCCCAATATCATTGCGCGCCTTAATAAATGCGGCTGACATCGCCTCCAAGTCGCGGACGTCGGCCACCGATGTCGACACTCTTGCCCCGAGTTCACCGAGTTCTTCGGCGGCCGCCTCCAGACGCTCCCGGGTGCGGCCACAAATCGCGATGTCGGCGCCCACCTGTGCGAAGCAGCGCGCGATGCCGAGGTTAACGCCGCTGCCACCACCGGTGATGAAAGCGGATGTGCCACTGAGCAGTTCCGGCGACAGGCAGGTGCTGATCGCTTTCATGTTTGCGCCGGTATCCCGGCGGTGGGGGAGCGGTACTGGCGCTCCTGGGTGAGCATCGACTCGACGATGCCGCGCACTTTCAGGACTCCCGCGTCGGCCGACACACGGAATCCATTCGCGGCTCCCGCCTCACCAACGGTGTCCTGGATCGTCTCGACGACGCCGACGTCGACTCGCATGACCCGCTCGAAGACCTCGTGTAACCCCTGTCCGACCTGCTCGTCGTCGAGGCTGTAGTTGCGAGCGAACTGCCAGAAAAGATGAGTACTGCACGGCGTTTCAGGCGTCACGGCTTGAATCCGGACCTGCCCGAAAGCCTGGCCGTCGGCACCGAAGAGATCCCACCCTTCCACCAGCACGGCGGGCGAGATGAACGTGCCGTAATGCCGGCGGTGGTAATCGCGATCACGCGGCAGGCACGTCGCCGCCGCTTCCCAGTCGGCCAACGGCGCCACAGGCATGCCGCGGGAGAACGTCACCGACGTCTCGGATACCTCGATTTCGTCGAGGGGGGCCACCGAGCCGATGGTCGGCGGCGTCTCCTGCGGGTGCACCCACGGGATGTGCGTCAGGTCGAGATAGTGCTCGTGCACGAGCAGGTAGTTGGCGTTCACGCGAAGCGATGTGCCCGACGAAGCCCAATCCTGCCCGGTCAACCATGGCAGCGCGGGCAGCGGCCGGCCTTCTGAGCGCCCGGGCGCGCCGAGCCAAATCCACACGAACGGAGCAACTTCACGGACGGGATAACGCGCAACGCACGCTCCGTACGGCGGGTGGGGCTGCGACGGAACCTTTACACAAGCCCCAGTCGGGTCGTACTGGAACCCGTGGTAACCACATTCGATGTTGTCGCCCTTGACATGTCCCTTGGACAGCGGATAACCGCGGTGGCCGCACTGGTCGGCCAGCGCAACGATCTCGCCTGACTCTTGCCGGTAGAGCACGACACGGCGATCCAGCAGCCGGCGGCCAACAGGCGCTCTGCCGATCTCGTCACTGACGGCCGCCACGTACCAGCAGTCCCGGGGGTAGTTCGCGGTCATACGTCGAGCACCAGCTTTTCCGACAGCGAGCGCGACACGCAAATCATCATGCAATCGTTCTCGGCCTTTTCGTCATCATCGAGCACCGAATCGCGGTGATCGGGGCTGCCTTCCAGCACGGCCACCTCGCACGTACCGCAGATGCCTTCCATACACGACGCCAGCATGCTGACCCCTTTCGCCTTGATCGCCTCGAGGATTGATTCGCCAGGCCCGACGTCGACGGTGATGCCGGAGCGCTGGCATACGACCTGGAAGTTGTCGAGGGCGTCTTCGGACGGCGTGTGCGCATCTGGCTTGGCCGCGAATCGTTCGATGTGCAAAGCGTTTTTCGGCCAGGACTGGCAGAACTGTTCGACGGCGCTGAGTAAGCCTTCGGGCCCGCAGCAGTACACCAGGGTGTCGTCACGCGGGCTGCCGAGGACGCCGGCAAGGTCGGGCATTCCCTGCTCGTTCAGGGGCCAGATCGTGACCCGCTCACCGTATTTCGAGAGTTCATCCACGAAGGCCATCGATGATCGCTGTCGCCCGCCATACAGCAGGTGCCAGTCGGCTCCGTCCGCTTGCGCCGCCTCGATCATCGGCATCATCGGTGTGATGCCGATGCCTCCGGCGATGAACTGGTATCGCTTCGCCCGTTGGAAAGGGAAATGGTTGCGGGGACCGCGAACTTGGATCCTGGCGCCCTTGTGCAGTTCGTGATGAACGTGCTTGGATCCGCCGCGGCCGTTCGGATCGAGCAGGACGCCTACCTTCCATCGCTGCCGGTCGAGCGGGCTCGAACACAGCGAGTACTGTCGCACCAGCGAGTCGGTCAATATCAAATCGATGTGCGCGCCGGGATTCCAGTCCGGCAGGTCGCCACCGGACGGCTCTTCGAGCACCAGGCCAACAACGTCGTCGGCGAGTTCTTCGCGTTCGGCGACGATCAGTTCGACCGTGCGCTCCTGCATCTGCGGAACTTGGCTCACCCGAACTCCTTTGACACGATCACTAACCGCATGTCATCGAAGCGTGCGACGTGCGAGATTGCGCGACAAGCCGTCGGAGGATGGACCGTTATACCCCGAATGGGGAGTATTCGCGGGTTAGGGCCGATCGAGGAAGTCCTCGACGATCGGGGCGAGCTCGTCGGCACTCGTCACCAGCCCGAGATGACCATCGTGGAAGACGTGCAGCTCTGCGTTCGGAAGTAGTGCGCGCATGAGTCTTCCGTTCACCGGTGGAATGATCGGGTCATCGTCACCCGTCAGGATCAGCGTCGGCTGCCGGATCGATCGGGCGAACGGAACGCTTGTCCAACCCAGCGCGGCGAGCTGCTGGTAGAACAGACCGCGCCGATCGTTGTGCATGTGCTCGAAGATGGCAGGTGTCGGGGATCCCGTCCTGGCCTTGCCGCCATAAATCGTGGGCGCAACCTGACGGGCGTGGGCGGGATCGTCGAAGCGGCGCCGGGTAAGCATTTCGCGTACGACACCCAGCCGGCCTGGAATCGGGGGGCCCATAGTGCTACTGACCACGATCAGCCTGCGGCACCGGTGACCGTATTGAAATGCGAACTGCTGTGCCAGCGCTCCTCCCCACGAGACGCCGAGCACGTCGACGATCGGCACCTGCAGCGCATCGAGCAGGTGGCTCGTCAACTTTGCCGGCACGCGCATCCGATACGGCCGTGATGGTGTTTCAGACTCGCCTACCCCTGGGACGTCGAAGCGGATCACGCCGGTCTGGGGCGGCAGGGCATCGACGAAGGGTTGGAGTCCCTCCAGGCTCACCCCAAGACCGTTGCACAGCAGCAACGGTGGGCGGCTACCGTCGCCGTCTCGGACGGCGACCCGGAGCCGACGGCCGTCGACGGCGACGAAGCTCGTCGAGAAGTCCGGCTCTTGCTGGCCGCGAACGGAATTCATCATTTTTCTCCCTGCGCTGGGTTGCGGTAACGGGTCATTGCGACCGGTTGGTCGGTCGATCGGGCTGGCGGTCGCCGAAGTTGCACCGCTATACCCCGAACGCGACTATTCGCGCGCTATCGCCGATCAAGGAATTCCTCGACGATAGGGGCGAGCTCGTCGGCACTCGTCACCAGTCCCAGGTGACCGTCGTGAAAAATCTTGAGCTCAGAGTTCAGCAGCGCCTGGCGCAGCATCCTGCCGTTCACCGCTGGAATGACCGGATCGTCGTCTCCGGTCAGGATCAGCGTCGGCTGGCGAATCAGGGGGGCAAACGGAAGGCTGGTCCAGCCCAGCGCTGAGAGCTGCTGGTAGAACAGACCGCGCCGGTCATTGCGCATGTGCGTGAAGATGGGAATTGATTGCTTTTCCGAACGAGCCTTGCCGCCATAGATTTTCGGTGCGATCCGCCGGGCGTGTTCGGGGTCGTCGAAACGCCGGCGGGAAAGTATTTCCGGGATCACCCGCGGGGGGCCGGGTATACCTCCCAACACACCCAGAGCGGTACTGACCAGGATCAGCCTGCGGCACCGGTGACGATGTTGGAACGAAAACTGTTGTGCCAGAGCTCCTCCCCAGGAGACGCCGAGAATGTCCACCTGGGGAACTTCGAGGACGTCGAGCAAATGGCTTGTCAGCCGCGCGATTCCCCACATCCGATACGGTAGCAACGGGGTCGGCGACTCCCCGATCCCTGGGACGTCGAAGCGGATCACACCCGTCTGCGGCCGCAGCGCGTCCACGAACGGCTGGAGTCCCTCGAGTCTCACCCCGAGTCCGTTGCACAGCAGCAGCGGGGGACGGCTCCCGTCGCCTTCTCGTACCGCGATCCGCACTCGGCGGCCGGCGACGTCGACGAAGCGCGTCTCCAAGTCCTGCTCCTGACTTGGGCGTGTACTCATTGGTCTCCTCTGTGAAGTCATCCGGCGCGGACGTTACCTGCCGGAGGAGGCCACTTTGGGGCTGGAAAGCCGGTCGGGAGAGGCAGTTCCTACGGATGGGAGATCGCCCACGAGCAAGGTGGTCCATAGCGTTGACTTGCATGGACGAGCCGCTTCGCTGTGTCCGGAGGAGAAGAATCCGATGTTGGAATCGCTAGTCCAAAACGAGTTCGAGATCACTCTTCAACACGTCATGCGGCGCATGCGCACCATGAACTCCCAGATCGAAGTCGTCACACTGCTCGACGCCGACGGGAACACCACTCGAACCACGTACGGCGACGTGGTTCGCAGAGCCGACAGACTAGCCAACGCTCTGCATGGTTTCGGTGTGCGGCCCGGCGACCGGGTGGCAACGTTCGCGTGGAATACCCAGCAGCACTTGGAGGCTTATCTTGCGGTGCCCTGCATGGGTGTCGTCTTGCACACGTTGAACATTCGACTTTCCGACGAGCAGCTGGCCTACGTCGTCAACCACGCGGAAGACCGGGTGATCATCGTCGACGATTCGCTTGTTCCGCAGCTCGAGAAGGTCCTTCCCGAGATCGGCGGCGTCGAGCGGTTCATTGTCATCGGCGACGGCAGCAGCGGAAGCCTTCCCAACGTCTGCCGGTATGAGGAGCTGATTTCCGATCAGCCTGACGGCTACGACTATCCCGAGCTCGACGGCCGGGCTGCGGCCAGCCTGTGTTACACCAGCGGCACCACCGGCAACCCGAAGGGCGTGCTCTACGGGCACCGCTCCACGGTGCTGCACGCCATGGCCGAGTGCCTGACGGACACCCTCGACGTGCGTTCCAGCGATCGTGTCCTTCCGGTCGTTCCGATGTTCCATGCCAACGCGTGGGGCCTGCCGTATACCTGCGGGATGATCGGCGCGCCGCTGATCATGCCGAACCGTTTTCTTCAGGCCGACCCATTGGTGAAGCTGATCGAATCCGAGCGTGTGACGTATGCCGCTGCGGTGCCGACAATCTGGAGCGACGTGCTGCGCAAAGCTGAGGACAAGCCGGCGGCACTGTCGACACTGCGACGGGTCGTCTGCGGCGGGGCGGCTGTGCCGAGATCGCTGATGGAACGGTTTGAAGAGGCGTTCAGCACGCCGCTCATCCAGGGCTTCGGCATGACCGAAACCAGTCCGCTGGTAGCGGTTGCCGAAGCGCCGGCCGGTGCGACCGGCGAGGAGCTGTGGCGCTATCGATCAAAGACGGGACGCATCAGCCCGCTTGTCGAGGCCCGGATCGTCGACCCATCCGGAAACGAGCTGCCATGGGACGGCGAGCAGAGCGGCGAGCTGGAGCTCGCGGGCCCCTGGATCGCGTCTGGCTACTACCTCGACGGGCAGGCGGGGCTCGAGAAATTCCATGACGGCTGGTTGTGCACCGGAGACGTCGCGACAATCGACCCCCTGGGTTATATCCACATCACCGACCGCGCCAAGGACGTGATCAAGTCTGGCGGCGAATGGATTTCGTCGATAGAGATGGAGAACGCGCTGATGTCGCACCCGGCGGTGCTCGAGGTTGCGGTGATCGCCAAGCCTGATGAACGCTGGACCGAACGACCGTTGCCGTGCGTAGTGGTCGACGCCGCCGAAGCCGCAACGCCTGAAGCGCTCAACGAGCACCTCAAGGCCCAGTTCGCCAAGTGGCAGCTTCCCGACGAGTACGCCTACATCGTCGAGGTTCCCAAAACCAGCGTCGGCAAGTTCAACAAGAAGGAGCTGCGCAAACTGCTCTCCGACGGGCAGCTGCCCGGCCGGCGGCCGGTCGTCGCCAAAAAGTCCACCAAGACTTGATCGGATAGCCTTGCGGCTCAACGTGATTAGGCACGAGCCACGCCGCGCCCATAAGTTCGTCGGAGGTCAGGCTGATCGCGACGAGCACGCGCTGCGGCGCCCTGCCGGCGGTCGAGCAGAGCATGGGGTGGACGTGTGCGGGGATCGCACACACCAAGGCCCGGCGGTTCGGTTTGCTCGAAGTCGTTGTGCGCATGCGGATTCGCCGCGGGAGGTCCTGTTGATGGCTGAACCTAAGGGTCGCCATCCTCGTCGGGTGCGAAGAGTTTCTCGGGATGATGGAAGGTGTTGACCCGCGGTTGGCCGTGATCGAGGTGGGCCGGCGGGAGCCATTCGGTGTCACCTTTTGCATTCTTGCGAGTCGTCCAACCTTTTTCGGCGAGGCGATTATCGACGCCGCAGGCCAGGGTGAGGTCGCCGATGTCGGTGTAGTGGGTGTTGGGCCAGCCGCTGACATGATGGGCTTGGCTGTGGTAGGCCGGGGCGGTGCAGCCGGGGCGGGTGCAGCTGCCGTCCTTGGCCGCCAGCATGATTCGCTGGGCGAGGTTGGCAAAGCGCTTGGTGTGGAACAACGCCAGCGGTTTGGCTTGATCGAAGACGGCCAAGTAGTGATGCGACGTGGCGGCCCAGCGGATCAGCTGCGACATGGGTACCCGGGTGCCCCCGCCGGTGCGGGCCCGCCCGGCGGCGGCTTCCAGATCTTTCAGCGTGGTGGTGACGATGATCGACACGGGTAGCCCGTTGTGGCTGCCCAGGTCCCCGGAGGCCAACAGCGCGTGCAGACCGGCGGCCAGGGCGTCATGCTGGCGTTGGGGTTGGCTGCGGGTGTCGCGGCGGCCCGGGTCGGGCTCCAAGACTGGGGTGTCGTCCTCGGGATGGCACGCGCCGGGCGCGGCCAGTTTGGCCCAGGCGGTTTCGAGCAACGCCCGTAGTTCGGGGGTGATCAGGCCGCTGAGGCGCGACATACCGTCGTATTCCTGTCGACCGAGGATGAGGCCGCGTTTGCGGGCCCGTTCTTCCTCGGCGTAGTCGCCATCGGGGTGCAGCAGCGCCATCAACTCATGGGCGTACTTGGCCACCTGGTCGGGGCGGAAGTCACACGCTTTGCCGGCCAAGTCTTTTTCGGCGGCCTCGCGGGTGCCGGGGTCCACCGCGGCGGGCAGATGGGAGACGAAGTCACGGATCACCCGGATGTGCGCGTCCCCGATCATCCCGGCGCGTTGGGCGGCCGCGGTCGCCGTCAGCTTCGGCGCCAACGGCTCCCCGGTCAGCGCCCGGCGCTGGCCGAGGTCTTCGGCCTCGGCGATCCAGCGGTTGGCTTCGGCTTTGGTGATGCGCAGCCGATCGGCCAATGCCGCTGGGAGTTTGCCGCCGAGTTCTTCTTCGCCGGCGCGGGTGGCGAGGTGGTTGATCAGCACATGGCGCACCGATCGTGAGCGGCGCTCCCGGCGTTCCAGGCGCTCCATCACCCGCAGCAGCTCCGGGGTCGTCAGCGCATCAAACGTCAACCCGCACAACTGGTCCTGGGAGTCGTCAGACGCATCAAGGACTGCCACGATCTCCTCACGCGTGCTCGCTGACATACCCCGGATTCTACGAGGGGGCACCGACATGTTCTGATCGGCGCGAAGGCCCAAACCTGTTGATATCGCGGGCGATATCGCGTTTCACGGCCGAGTGCCGCCCAGCTCGCGTTACTGAAGTGACGACTGGGACGGCGCTCCGCAAACCGTGGCATCAATGTCCGCGGCGTCCGGCGCGCAGTCACGACGAGAACCGGCAGCGTCTGCCCGGCAGCGTCTGCTACGCGCGTGGCTCCGACAGCAGCGCATTGAAGATGTGGCGCTCGACCTTCTGCGTGAGATCGATATGCACATGCTTGGTCTCGGTGTACTCGTCGAGCGCGTGCGGGCCGAGCTCGCGGCCCAAACCGCTTTGCTTATAACCGCCAAACGGCAGTGCCGTATCGATCTGGTGCCAGTTGTTGATCCACACTGTGCCGGCGCGCAGCTGCGATGCGACTGCGATCGCACGTTCGTAGTCGGTACTCCACACCCCGGCGCTCAAGCCGTACGGCGAATCGTTGGCCTGCCGGATCGCGTCGGCTTCATCGGTATAGCGCAGGACGCACAGGACCGGCCCGAAGATCTCCTCCCGCGCGACTTCCATGTCATTGCTGACTTCGGCGAGGATTGTCGGCTCGATCCAGTAGCCCTTCGTGAACCGCTCTCCCAGCGGCGCGCCGCCACCGAGAGCGACCTTGGCGCCGCTTTGCCTCGCGCTGTCCAGGAACGCCAGCACCCGGTCGCGCTGTCTGGCGGAAATGACCGGTCCTACGTCGGTATTGAAGTCGGTCGTGTCCCCGAGCTTGAGCGCCGAGGCGCGGTCGACGAGGCGGTCCACGACGAGGTCGTACATCTTGTCGGACACCAGCAAGCGTGTGCCCGATTCGCAGATCTGGCCGGAGTACAGCATGCAGCCAAACAGTGCCCCGTCGATGGCGACGTCGAGGTCGGCGTCGTCGAGCAGCACCTGCGCGCCCTTGCCGCCGAGCTCGAGGGAGACCTTCTTCACGGTTCCCGACGCCAGGCGCATTATTTCGCGGCCGACTGCGGTCGACCCGGTGAACGCCACCTTGTCGACATCAGGATGTTCGGCCAACCTGGCCCCCACTTCTGCGCCGGGACCGGTGACAAGATTGATGACACCGTCGGGTACCCCGCATTTGTGGGCGATCTCGCACAGGCGCAGCAGCGTCAACGGAGTCTTTTCGTCGGGCTTGATGACCACCGAGTTGCCGGCCGCCAGCGCTGGGCCGATCTTCCAAATGCCCAGCAGCAGAGGGAAATTCCAGGGCACGATCGCGGCGCAGACACCGAGCGGCTCATGGCGTATCACGTTCGTCGACAGCGTCGGAAAGGCGGGCGTCGTCACCTGCCGCTCCCATTGGTAAGAGGCGGCAAGCTCGGCGAAGTACGCAAAGTGCGGCGCCGCGTAGCCGACATGGAAACCCGTCGCCTGCCGCACCGTGGCGCCGTTGGCGTGGATCTCCAGCTCGACGAGGTCCTCGATCTCGTTGCCTAGGCGCTCGGCGATCTGGGTCAGCACCCGCGATCGCTCGGCTGGAGTCAACCGCGACCATGAGCCTGACTCGAATGCCGCGCGCGCCGCAGCCACCGCGGCGTCGGCGTGCTCGGCCGTTCCCCGGGCTATCGTGGCATACACTTCCTCGGTCGCCGGGTCGCGGATCTCGTCCATCTCGTCCGAGTCGACATGCTTTCCGTTGATGAACATTTGATAGTGCTTGATGTCCGTTGCCACGTTGACGCCTCCGATTTCAAGTCGGGATCAAGTCAACAGGGGCGGCACCGCGAAGCACCATCGCCCGAACGGAGGGTTCGGGTAACTCACCTGCCGGAAATAAGCTTGTGCACCGCTGTGTCGGTCTGGGCAATGATCCGTAAAGGAGACAAAAGCACCCCCTTCGGGGAGCAGCGATCGACGTGATGACCGCGATATCTTTCGGCCATGCCGTCTGTTGCGACGAGCTAGTCGACGATTTCCTCGCCGACACCAGGCTCACCCGATCCGCCGTACGGAGAAAGAGATTCCCACCATGGCCGCGGTTCTCGGCTCCTACCTGACCATCATCGGCTTTACCCTGGCGATTCTGAGTCCGGTGCTCATCGCGGCACTCATCAGCGGGTTCCACGCGTACACCGACTGGAGGCGCGCAGACCTGCCGAGGCAAGGAATCCTGGACCGGCTCGGGTCGGGGCCACGACCAAAGCTGGTCCTGATCCACGCGCCGGGCGGTTACGGCAAGAGCACCGTCGCCAAGCAGTGGGTCAAAACTCTCACCAAGCAGAAAGTGAAGACCGCATGGTTGGCTATAGATAGCGACGACAACAACGCGGTTTGGTTTCTCACTCACCTGATTAAGGCGGTCCGCGCTACCCTCCCAGAACTTGCTGACACGCTACAGCAAGAATTCGAAGGGCATTTGGAAAATGTACAACAACATGTCCTTTACGCCTTGCTCCATGGCCTACATTCCGATAAACAAACCCTCGCGCTGGTGATCGATGATTGGCATCTGGTGGACAACAGCGAGACGATGAACGCATTGGCGTACTTAATTGAGAATGGCTGCCATCACCTACATTTGGTTGTCACAAGTCGTACGCGTTCTGGCCTTCCGCTCGACGGGTTGGCGGCCCAGGGGGAGCTCACAGAAATCGACGAGTCACTTCTCAAGTTCGATATCGACGAGTCCCGGGCGCTGCTGGTCAAGCGACGCGGTCTCAAACTCACGCCCGCCAATGTCGCCGAACTCGAGGAGTCCACCGGCGGACGGGCCGCCGCCCTGCAACTGGCGTCCTTGTCGCTTCGCGACCAGGCTGACCCGGCCGCGCTCATCGAGAATCTGTCCGGGCGACATGACGCACACGAAGCAATAGACGACTATTTGGCGTCCAACGTCTTAAACAGCCTTGAGCCGGATCTCCTCGATTTCCTGATGTCGACCTGCGTCACCAACCAGATCTGCAGCGGGTTGGCGACGGCGCTCACCAATAACCACAACAGCCAGGGCCTCCTCGAAGAGATTGAAAAGCGCAATCTATTCCTGCGCAGGATCGATGCTAAAGGATCGTGGTTTCAATATCATGACCTGTTCGCCGAGTACCTGCTGCATCGCCTCGAGCGTGACGCGGTTGACCGCATACCGGGGCTACGCCGCCGAGCCGCGCAGTGGTTTATCGAACACCAGATGCTCAGCCCGGCCGTCGATCAGTTGCTGCTCGCCGGCGACGCACGGCAAGCGGTCGACGCTGTCGAGCAGGCGGCCGGGGATCTGCACGAACAGAACAAGATGCATACGTTGATCGGGCTTGCGGCCAAGTTGCCGGCGCAATACGCCGAGGTGCGCCCCAGGCTGCAGGCAGACCTTGCCTGGGCGAACGTTGCACTGAGCCGCTCGGCGGGGGTGCTGGAAGCGCTTCGATTGGCTGAGAACGCCGTCGACTCGGTTCCGAGCGATCAGGCCGGCGACCTGCGCGCCGAATTGGACCTCCTTGTCGCAATACTCGCCGCCTTCCAGGATCGCGTCCACCCCTTTGCCGATGTCGCGGTACAGGCATGTGTGGACCGGGCCGATACACTGCGCCCCTGGATTCTTTGCCGCGCAGCCGATCTCGCCTCATTTTGTGCGCTTCGAGTATGGGACTTCGATGACGCGCTTCGCTGGCAGAAGTGGGCAGGACCATTCCATCAGAAGACCTCCGGCGCACTCAGCGTTACCTACGGACACTGTCTTGCCGCGATCGCCGCGAACGAGCGGCTCGACGTCGCCGGCGCCGAAGCGCACCTGCGACAAGGCATCCGAATCGCGCTGCTGCCGTCCGGTCGCCCCACCTATATCGCCAAGCTCGCCGGCTCGTTGCTGGGGCAGCTTCTCTACGAACGCGGTCAACTCGACGAAGCCGAGGCATTGCTCGACGACGCCTACGAACTCGGCGCCGAGGGTGGAATCGTCGACATCATGTTCGCGACATTCGGGACGGGAGCACGGCTGAAAATGGCGCGCGGCGACAAGCCCGCCGCAGACCGTCGTATCGCCGAAGGCCTGGAAATTGCAGCCGCAGCGCGACTACCACGACTCGAAGCTCGCCTCATTTATGAGCGGGTTCGATTAGCCGCGATGTCGACCGACGAGATCGACGAGGGGCTCGCTGCGCGAGTCATGGGTCAAAGTGCACAAGCACTCGACGGAATCGGCTACGAGACAGCCGAACTCAGGGAAGACTCACAAGTCCGACTGCTCCTGCGCGACGGCAGCCACTCGGCGGTCGGGGCAGCTTGCGAGCGGGCCCGCGCCCAACTTCGTCATGTCGACCAGGGCAAGCGCCCGCGTGCACACCTGGGCGCCACGCTCCAATTGGCGCTCTGCCTCTCGACAGCTGGCGAGACCGACGAAGCGCGGCGCGTCCTAGCGCCAGCGCTGAGAACCTGTGCCGCGCTTGGATTTAGCCGATTGCTCATCGACGAGGGACCGCAGCTGCTCCGCCTCGCGCAGGACACCGCGGCAACAGAGGAATTCAGTTCCTCCGATCCGGCGTCACAGTGTGTCCGGGATTTCGTGTCAAGTACGGCGGCGTCGAATATGGCGGCATCGCTTAAGGTCTCAACCGTCTAGGGCGCGGAATCGCGGCTGACTCGAAGTCCACCCGCGGCAGCCGGCGATGTCGGCTCCAGTTCCCCGGGCCATCGTGGCATACAGCTCTCGGTCGCCGCGCGGCACTGGTGGCGGCCCCTCGCCTGCTGAGAATGCTTTTCAAGACCGAGTTTTCGACGTCATCGGCTATTCGTCGTTGATGAGGGTTCCTGTGGGTAGCAACGCCTGCCGCCAAGCCTCACGTACTGCTGTGAGCGCTTCCACCGCGGAGATGCTGAGGCGGGTTTGGCCGGCCCGCTGTGACTGCCAGTCGGCGTCGGACGCGGCGCGGTTGAACAGGTGCGGCGCCGGGGGCTTGTCGGTAGGTCCGTATCGGCGGAACAGCTCGGCAGCGGTCGCGTCGATTGCGCCGAGCCGGCTTAGCGCCCAGAGGTCCCAGAGGTCGCGAGGTGCGAGTCGGTCTGCCCATCTCGCGGTCTTTGATGCGGCGAACGCGGGCAGGCCCGGGATACTGGCCGAATCGAACGCCGCGCACGGTAGCCTCCGCGCAGCCCCGGCGGTTGGGATGGGGTCGGCGCGGCACGCTAATGGTGATGCGGCGGTTGCTCGTCGCGGAGCCGGCTCTCGTCCCACGCCGAGCGCACCTGCTCCTCGTCGCCGAACCTCTCCAGATCCTCGGCCGTGACGTGCTGCCGCGGTTTCGGCGCGGTCGGTCGTGGGCTGGGGGGCTCGGTGGGCACGAGGCGATTGTCTCAGTTTTGGGCGGAAAGTTCCGCCGCCGGCCTGACCTCGTTAGCACGGATGCGGCCGGCCGCCCTGCGCCGCCTACTGGCGGTGTTGCAGCAGGGCTTCGGCCGACCGCCCGGTCTATTACGCGTCCCAGCTCGTCAGGTCGCGGGCTGGGATGCCGTGGTCGGCGCAGTAGGTGGTGTAGCGCTCGATGGAGGTCTTGTGGTTCTCCTGCCACAGGATGGTGTTGTTCTCGTCGATGAACAGCAACTCGCCAACGATGACGAAGAACACCTCGGTATCCTCCACACTCTCTGGGGTGTGCCTGGAGCCGGCCACCTCGTAGACGGTGTCGCCGGCGCGGGAGACCCAGTTGTTTTCCTGGTAGCACCAAGCCCCGGATACGGTGTGCCCGATCACGATGCCGGTGTGGTAGTGAGGGGGCAGCTCGAGCCCGCCGGGAAACTTCATCGAGACGATGATCTCGCCGCGAACCGGGTCGACCTTCCAGTACTTGAGGAACACCTTGTCGGTGAGCGGGGTGAAGGGGATCCAGGGATTGTCGGCGCCGCTCATGTAGTTGACGTCGAGCTCTTGCAGCGTTTGCATCGGGGTGCTCCTTGCTTCTTCATCGTTGGTGGCCAATCGGCCAACTGACTGAAACGGTAAGGGCGGCTGCGGCTAATTCCTTGGCGCGCGACGCTAAGGTTGGTGCGCCCGCTTGTGTTCACGTCACAGTGCGAGCGGATGGAGCCACGCCGGCTTGCTCACCCGTGACGAAGGCTCAGGATGCTTTGCCCGAGCGGCTGGTCAACCGGTGGCGCGGCGCCACGAGGTGCACTGCCCTGCCGCGGAATCTCTTACACCCGAGGGCAATTGGTTGTGGTGAACGGTTCGGAGGCAGGTCACGGTTCGGCGGCGCGGCGCTCGCGGATGAGCCCCGGCAGCGTGGGCAGTAGCACCAGGGCCACCGCGAGGTCGAGGCTGTCGGTGTCGATGCTGCGACCGAGGATCTTTTCGGCTTGGTCAACGCGGTAGCTGACCGTGTTGGGATGCACGGTGAGCCGCTGCGCCGTTCGGACCCGGCTGCGGTTCTCCTGCAGGTACACCGACAACGTCGTAGCCACCCGGTAGGTCGCCTCGTCGTCGGTGGCCAGCGGACCAAGCACCCGATGGACGAACGACGCCGCGTGTTCGGCGTCGCAACTGGCCAGCGCGGCGACCGCAACGTCCCGGTAATGCGTCAGCGTGCCGGCGCGGGCGCCGGCCAGCGACGCGACCCGACGGGCATTGGATGCTTCGATATGACTGCGGCGGAAGCCCTTCAGTCCATGTCCGGGCTCGCCGATACCGACGCGAACACCATCCGGAAGTGTGGGCCGACGTGTCGAGACGCCTGTGGTGTCAAAACCGGCTGTGCCAATGTCGCTTCGCCAGCTAAACCAGCCGAATGCCACCAGAGAGCCGCCCGGGTGGATCAGGGTTGTGTCGGCCCGCATCTCGCGTGCAAGCGTGGTGAGCGCCCCGTTCAGCGGTGACTGAGCGTCGCGGTGCTCCGGTGCCGAATCGACCCAGGCGACCACCCCGACGTGGTGGCGATTGACGTCGTAGCGCAACCGTTTGGACGCCCGCTGCGGGTCACGCTCGCGTCTCGCCACAATGTCGTCGATGGCGTCCGTGCGGGCCGCGGCGGTGTTACGCAGCCAGATCTCGCGTTCGGCCTCATAGGCCTGCTCCGCGCGGTTCAAGGCCGCGTCGACGTAGCCGAACATCCAACTGGTGGCGAGTCGAAACGCCAATGCCTGCTGCGTCCGGTCGGTGGCGGCCGCCGTGATCCGGTCCCACATCCACTGCCACAGCAACGTTTGGGCCAGCCGGTAAAACCGCATCAAATTGGCCAGCGGAATCTGGCGCACCACGCCTGCTCGGGCAATGGCCAGGGTCGGTGCGGGCAATTCGACGTCGCGAGGGTCACCGGCCACGTCGATGATGTCGGCCAGTTGGCGGATGCCCGCCTCGGTGCTGACCGTGTTCTCCCTGACGGACTGCGGGTCGGGAAATAGGACCGGCATCTCCGTCTGCATCTGGGTGACGCACCGTTGCGCCAATTCCGCGGCGGCAGCACGCAGTTCGGCGGCTATCGGGCGCAGCAGCTCCTTCCAGACGTTCTCGGCGTCTGGCTCACGTAGTGGTTCCCACGCGGGTTCCATGGCGGCTTAACATACTCCGTTGTGACTACGTCACAACGGAGATCGGCAATGTTGGTGCGAGGAACGAGCCGGCGCCCGCCGCGGCGTGTCGACGTATCCGACGCCGAGCGATGACACGATTCGCCGACGCCGCCATCGCCCGGTTCAGCCGGGTAGACCTTGTGGTCAAGCCCAGCCGACGCGATGAAGGACAGACAGTCGTGACACCGGGACCGGGTGCGCGAATGCGATGAACAGGTTGGGTCTGCACAGCTGGAGTGATCCGAGAGAACCTGTTTTGCGCCATCCTCGGTGCCCGGGGGTAAAAGCGGGACCGCGGGGGGTGCGTTTGTAATCCGCTCACAATCTTCGGGATCGCTGTTGGCGCGCCGGCACGAGCTTTCATAGCCGTTGCGCGGCTAGCTTTTTCGCCCATGATCAAGCACGGCGCCGCCGCCGCGCCTGTGGTCTGGGCCTTCGAACAACTACCCACGCAAGGACACGCCATGAACCTGATGTCACCTGTCGAGTCGATGATGTTTCTCGCCGAGTCGCCCGGCCACCCTATGCATGTCGCCGGGTTGCAGCTGTTCGATCCGCCGCAGGACACCGGGCGGGAATTCGTCCGCGAGTACTACGAAGGGCTCCGGGCATGTGACGATGTGCAGCCTCTTTTTCGCAGGCGTCCAGCGACGCTGCCAGGAGGGCTGAGTGCCGCATGGTCGTCGGCGACCGACATCGACCTCGACTACCACGTGCGGCACTCGGCACTGCCCGGCCCCGGGCGGGTAAGGGAACTGCTCGAACTGGTATCGCGTCTGCAGTCCGGCATGCTCGACCGGCACCGTCCGTTGTGGGAAACCCATGTCATCGAGGGACTCGCCGACGGACGCTTCGCCGTGTACACCAAGATCCATCACGGCCTCGTCGATGGGATATCGACCATCAACTTTCTCCAGAATTCGCTCAGTGCGGATCCACTCGACCGAGAGATCCGTGCGCCGTGGGCGTCGCCCATTCGAACCGACGAGCACGCCGGAGCTTCGTCAAAGCTGCAAACCCTGGCCAGCACAATCAAATCGGCCCCGCGCCTTGGAGCCTCGACCCTCCGTTTGGCGCGTTCCGCTGTGCTCGAACAGCAGATGACCCTGCCGTTCCAGGCGCCGCGAACCATGCTCAACGTCCCGATCGGCGGCGCCCGACGCTGCGCTGCCCAGTCGTGGTCGTTGCAGCGCATCAAAGACGTCAAGAATGCCGCGGGCGTCTCCGTCAACGACGTGGTGCTTGCGATGTGTGCGGGCGCTCTGCGCGGGTATCTGACCGATCAGCACGCATTGCCCGAAAAGCCGTTGGTGGCAATGGTTCCGGTCAGTCTGCGCACTGCCGGCGACGCCGCAGGCGGCAACGCGGTCGGGGCGGTGCTGGCCAATCTGGCCACGCACGTCGACGACCCCGCTCAGCGTCTGGCCGCAATCAGCTCGTCCATGCAGCAGAACAAGGCAGTCCTCGCCGAGATGCCCAGGCCGCAGGCGATGGCGTTGGGAATGATGTTGCTCTCGCCGGTGGTGCTGGGCGGAGTGACGGGAATGTCAGCGACGCGACCGCCATTCAACGTGTGCATCTCGAACGTGCCAGGTTCCCGAAACCCGCTGTATGCCAATGGCGCTCGTCTGCAGAGCAACTATCCGATGTCGATCGCGGCAAATGGCCAAGCGCTCAACATCACACTGGTCAGCAGCGCCGACAGCCTCGACTTCGGTCTGGTGGGATGCCGCAATGCCATGCCGCATCTGCAGCGGATGCTGGCACATCTGGAGACGTCACTCAAAGACCTGGAGCGTGCCGTCCACTACACGACGGCGTGACTGCCGATCGCTCGGGCGACCATTTCGCCGTCCTGGAAAACCTCCGCCTCCGAAGCGACGACGCGGCGACCGGCCTTGGTGGTGCGCGCAACGCAGGTCAGCAGTGTCCCGGGAACCGCGGGCCGCAGGTACTGAATCGTCAAGTCGAAATGCGGAGCCGTCAGCTGTTCATCGAGTGCGGAATGGACCGCCAGTCCGGTGGCCGCGTCCAGAAGGGCCGCGAGGAATCCGCCGTGGACCGTTCCGCGTTCATTGCAATGCTCTGCCGTCGGCATCGCCTGCACGACGGCCTGCTGCTCGTCGGATGGCCCGTACCGGAAGCCGAGAAGTTCGGCGAAGTGACGCTTCATCGGCGCGTCAGCCCGCTGGTCGGGAAGATCCTGCCAATCGGCCGGAACCGACGCCGTCCACATCGGTGAGCGCTTCGCCCGATAGGCCGCAACCGCCTCGCTGCTGTCATCACGCCCCATCAGTCGTCGATGAAGGTGGGTCTCCAACCCGGCCACCTGCCGTGGCGCATAGCCATTGGTCGCGGTGTCCCATAGCAGCCGCTTGGACAGCGCGGCGGACATGGGCGCCACGTTCTCGACGATGTCCGCCGCGATGGTCATGGCATGTTTCAGGACCTCGGTACCCGGCACGGCGGCAACGGCGATGCCCATTCTGGCGACTTCGGTACCGCTGACTGTTCGGCCGGTCAACAACAGGTCGGCCGCGGTGGCCAGCCCGGCCAGACGCTGAAGCGTCCAATGCGACATGCAGTCGCCGATCACGCCACGCCGCGATTGGACGACACCGTACTTGGCTTCCTCGGCGACGACGCGGATGTCGGTCTGAAGCGCCAGGGTGAACCCGATGCCGATAGCGTGGCCGTTCATGGCCGCGATCACCGGCTTGCGAAGCTCGAACGCCGCCGGCTGGACCGGAGATGCGGAGAAGTCGCTGTGCGTAGGTGAGTCGAACGGATCGGCGTCGCTCATGTCGGCGCCTGCGCAGAACGCCGATCCCGATCCGGTCACCACGATGACGCGCACCGAGTCGTCCCCGTCGCAGCAGCGATAGGCTTCGCCGAGCCGGCGGCCGATCTCGGGGGTGTAGGCGTTGAGCGCGTCGGGTCGGTTCAGGGTAAGCACGGCCACGCCGTTGCGGACTTCCTGTCTGAGGACGTCGTGCATCTCAGTAGGTGGCGGCACGGGTGGCCACCTTGCCGCTGGAGTCCGTCCGGAACAGGGCGTCGTTGTAATGGCATCCCGCCGGCACGAAGTGAAACGTCTTCTCCTCGGCGAACTTGTAATACAGCACCCGCCGGCCGGCGTTGGCGCCGGTGGGCGGCGGTGTGCTGTGCATGGTGTCGCCGTAGTGCAATGTCAGGTCGCCCGGCTGGGTCTCCAACCTGACCACCGGAAGGGCGCCCTCCTGACCCCACTGCATCCAGTGCTTGGTGTAGCGGTGCGAGCCGGCCAGCACCATGAGTTGACCGTTGACGGCGTCGGCGACGTCGAGTTGTATGCCCGCCTGAACCAGGGGACACATCACCGGGTGGCCGCCGATGCCGTCGTCGACGTGCCAGCCGAGGTCACCGTCGCCCTGGACTACGTGGGAGTTCTTGATGAAGACCATCGGGCCGTCGAGGCGGTCGTCGCATACTCTCAGGTTCGGGTTGGCCAAGCGAGCGAAGTGGGTCAGGCGCTCGTCGAAGCAGAGTTGTTGCAGCGCATCCGAATACCGGCCGAGGTAGTTGATCCGGGTCACCACCTCCTGGCGGTCGGCGTTGACCGACCACCACGAGAACGGATCGCCGGGTTCGGCGCGGGCCCGCGCCTGCTCCACTTCCACAGCCAGAGTTTCGGCTTCGGAGGCGGTGTAGACGCCGCGAAGATGCAGGTATCCGGCAACCTCGAAGAAGTGCTGCATCTCGTCCTCGTCGTCGTCGGGGGCAAACGACCGGTGCAGATCCAGCGGTCGGCCGTCGGCGCCGACGAGAGAGTCCCACACCGCGTCGCTGTAGATCGGCATGCCGCTCAACAGCGTTCGGATGGCCGGCTCCCAGCGCCGCCAGCCGTCCACCGAGCCGCGGATGACCCGTGCCCGGTCGGTGCGCACCGATCCGCTGGCGGTCAGCAGGGCATGGAGGAACTCCGAGAAGGTCGCCTCGTCCAACTGGACCAGGGTGGCGGCCTCAGCGTCACCGGCGACGGCTTCGACTCCGTGCGGTATTGCTCGCCAGGTGAAGGTGGTGCCGTCGGGAATGCGGAAGGCCAGGGGAGGCGCGCCCGCGAGGTCGTCGACCACCATGAACCCATGCCGGCTGTTGAGGGCGGGCAGCTGCGCGAGGTGGAAGTCGGTGAACGAGTAGGGCGCAAACGAGCCCGCGATTGCGTCGACCCACGGCAGCCCGGTGCCGGCCCGGTCCGTTCCCATTTGCCCTCCGTGTTACTAAGCAACACAGATGTTTTTCTTTACACTACGGAGCATGGCGTCTTCGGTCAAGGAAATCCAATCCGTGCGCAATGCCTGTCGGGTTCTGGAATTCATTGCGAGCCGCCAGCCCGTCGGCGTCAGCGACATTGCCCGCGCGACCGGAATCGACAAGAGCGCGGTGCATCGCCTCGCGGTCACCCTGAATGCGGCGGGCTGGCTGGACCGCACCGCCGAGGCTCGCTGGACCATCTCACCGATGCTGTCCGGCACGCTTCCGAAGTCGGCGACGCGCTCGCTGACCGAAGCCGCGCGGCCGCTGCTGGAACGCGCGCGCGACCAGACCGGAGAGACGGCGATGCTCGTCATCCCCGACGGGGAGCGCCTGCTCATCGCGGCGATCGCGGAGAGCCACCACACGCTGCGGGTGTCCGTCCGAGCGGGAGTGGAAATGCCGGCCCGCAGCAGTTCGGCGCTGCGGATCCTGGCCGCACATGCCTCACCGGCGGATTTGGCTGTCTACCGGCAGGTCGACCCGGGGCTGACGGAAAAGGCACTCGCGGCGGCCCGCGAGCGGGGGTGGGCGGTCAACGACGCCGAACTCAGCGACGACACCCGCGCCGTCGGTGTGGCGCTGCTGGGTCCGGGAGGCCAGCCGGTGGGGGCACTGGTGTTGTGCGGTCCCGCCACCCGATTCACCCGCCGCGACATCGAACCGTACGGCAAGCTCGTCGCCACCCTGGCCGCCGGCTGGGCTCCTGCGCTGCGAAATCCCAACCACACGCCTCGCGCTCCTTCAGGCCGAAACCGTGCACCGAAGTAGCTCGAAAGCCGTTTGGGCACAGTGGATTACGGCACGGCGCCATAGTCGGAGTAGAACCCGCGGCCACTCTTGACTCCGAAGTCCCCGCGAGCCAGGTATTCGCGCAGCAGCAGGCGCGGGCCTTCGGGTATGCCGTCGCGGACCTGCGCGTAGTGCTCCTCGACGTCGAGCACCACGTCGAGGCCGACCTGATCCATCATGCGGAATGGGCCGGCGGGTGAGCGGAAGACGTCCTGAAAGATCCGGTCGACCTCCTCGGGCGTCGCCACTCCCTCCTGCACGACCATCAGCGCCTCACGTTTGATGGCGGCCCAGATGCGGTTGAAGATAAAGCCGACGCTTTCCCGCCGCACCTCGAACGGCGCCAGCCGGTAGCGGGGCAGAAGTTGTTTCAGCGCGTCGATGATGGTGCTGTCGGTCGCCCCGCAGGACATCAATTCGACACTGTTGGCAAGTGGGGGCATCAGGAAATGCATGTGCAACAGCCGCTCGGGGTGCTTGACGGCGCCGGCCATCTGGCTGCTCGGATACGACGACGAGTTGGTCGCCACGATCGTGTCCCGGTCGGCGAGTTCGTCGACGGCGGCCAGCAGCTTCCGCTTGATCGCGAGATCCTCTGCCACCGACTCGATGATCAGCCATGCCCCGCGAACGGCATCCTCGAGCGGGGTGACGACCTCAACGGTTCCCGGCGGCCCGGTCACGGCGAGCATGTCGCGCACCTGCGGTAGCTGGTCGGCCACGAAGCGCTTGGCTGATTCGGCGCGATCCGGGGTGCGGTTGTAGATGTGTACCCGGCTGCCGCCGAGGGCGAACATCAGGGCGATACGAGCGCCGAGCGTACCTGCTCCGAGGACCAGAACGGGACGTTGTTCGATGTCGCCGGGAATCGCGGAGGACCTCGAGTGCTCGGTCGCCGCACCGCTATTCTCATCGCCGATCCTGTCTGTGTTCATGCCCTGCCCCATTGCCGTTGACGTGGTTGTGCCGCGGCGAGCAACCGCCCAGCTCTATGTACCTAATGGTCGCAAGGCGTCATGGTGACCGCGACGCCGAGGCACGTGCGCCCGGCGAGAGTCAGTTGTCGCTTACAGCTCGCAGCGCTCGTGTGGCGCAGGGTCGTAACACGTCGGGGTCCCATGCGGGCAATAGGGGAGGCTGTGGTCAGCGGTTTTTCGCCAGCCCCGGCGAATCAGCCTTCTCGCCAGATACCGTGCAGCCTGCATTCCCTGCCCCCTGGTGTATTGAGGTCCGGAATATTCGATGCCGTAGTAGGCGTCGTAGATATCCTCGGCGAGGGCGTCGATGAGTCTCCTTACTTCCGGTGGGGTGCTCATGGATGGAGAGTTCCCAATTAGGCATGAGCGAAAAACTGCGACGCTGATCCATGCTTCGATGCGCCCGCGCGTGCCGCCGGACCGCTCGGCCGGTGGTGGCGTCACGTTCGACGCAGCGCGCTCATGTGTCGGCCGCCAGCCGGGCGACCGCATCCGTGAGGGCCTCGACGCTGAGCGGCGTGCCGGTGATCAGCGAATGCACGGTGGCGCCGTCGAGAAACACCGTGACTGCTTCGGCGGCTCGTCGGCCGATGCGTGGTTCGAGCAGCGCGACCAGGCCCTCCGGCCACAGCCGGGCGAGGGACTGCAATTCCGGCCGGTGACTTGCCGCGACGTACAGCTCGCTCAGCGTGCGGTGCCGGTCCGGGTCGGTCAGGTATTCGGCGGTGAGCCGCGCCAGGGTGACCGGAAGATCGGTGGCCCGGTCGAGATCGCGGCGCCACAGCTCCAGCCAATCTGCCGCGCTCGTCGCGGCGTGGGCGAGTGCGGCTTCGCGCAGCACCCCGAGGTCGCTGAAGTAGTAAGTCGTCGACCCGACCGGAACATCGGCCTCCGCGGCGATCCGGCGGTGCGTCAGTTCCCCGAGGCCGTGGCGGGCGATCACCCGCCCGGCTGCCTCGATGATCGCCTGCCGGCGCCCGACCGGGTCGCGGGGACGGCGGTGCGATTCCGCGGTCAATGCGCCCCGGCAAGGTTCAACGTGAGCACCCCGCCGATGATCAGCCCGACGCCCAGGACCTTTGCCAGCGACACCGGCGAGCCGAGGAACAGCACGGCGATCAGCACGATGGCGGCCGTGCCGATCGCCGACCACAACGCATAGGCGACGTCGGTCTGCATGCCGCGCGCGATTGACAACGCCAGCAAAGCGAACGCGACGGCGTAGCCGGCCAGACAAACCACGGTCGGCCACAGCCGGGTGAACCCTTCGGTGCTCTTGAGCAGACTGGTCGCCACCACCTCGGCGAAGATTGCGCAGAACAGAAACAGATAAGCCAACACACCTCCTCGTGTACGAATGTACATGTACAAATGTACATTACATATCTAGTTTTGGTGTATCGGGCCCCAATACGCGACACTGGGGCGATGCGTCCCTGGATCGTCTGGGCTGTCGGGCTGGTGGCCTACATTGTCGCCGTCCTGGACCGCACGACGCTGGGCGTCTCCGGTATGGAAGCGGCACAGCGCTTTTCCGCCAGTCCCGGAGTGCTGTCGACCTTCGTCGTGCTGCAGGTTGTGGTCTATTCGGGCACCCAGATTCCCGCCGGAGTGCTGCTCGACCGATTCGGCTCCCGCGCGCTGATCGTCAGCGGCGCCACCCTGATGGCCGCTGGCCAGTTCGTCTTGGCGTTCACCGGGTCGCTGCCGACGGCTATTGCCGCGCGCGCGGTTGTCGGCCTGGGCGACGCGGTGATCTTCATCTCCGTGCTGCGCCTGGTCTCGTACTGGTTCGAGCCCAGACGTGTCCCGCTCGTCACCCAGCTGACCTACATCTGCGGTCAGCTCGGGCAGGTGCTGTCGGCCGTGCCGTTCTTGGCGATACTGCTCGGCGACGGCTGGACCACCGCTTACGCGTCGGCTGCCGCCCTGGGCGTGATGTCGGCAGCGCTCAGCCTGGCGCTGGTGAGCAACGCCCCGAAGGGACATCCGGTAGCGAACCAACGCGCCACGCTGCGCGACACCGTGGCCGGCATCAAGACGGTATGGTCGCGCCCGGGCACCCGGCTGGGCTTTTTCACCCACATGACCACCCCGTTCTCGCTCGCGGTGTTCGCATTGATGTGGGGTGTGCCGTATCTGACCAAGGCCCAAGGGCTTTCGACTCAACTCGCCGGTACGCTACTGACCGTATCGGTGGTCGCGGCCATCGCCTCGGGGCTCGTCGTGGGCATCCTGACCGGCCGCTACCCGCACCGGCGGTCCACCATGGCACTGAGCATCATTGCCGGCAACGTCGTGGTCTGGACCGTCGTGCTGGCGTTGCCGGGGCGCGCTCCGCTGTGGTTGCTGGTCGTGTTGGTCGTCGTCATCTCCGTCGGCGGTCCGGCGTCGATGATCGGGCTGGACTTCGCGCGGACGTTCAACACCAGTGCGACCCTGGGCACCGCCAAGGGCATTGTCAATATGGCCGGCTCCTTCGCTGGCCTGGTGGTCATACAGGCGATGGGAATGATCCTCGAGATCGCCGACGACTATTCGTTCAATTGGTTCCGGCTGGCCTGGACGGTGCAATATCCCGTCTGGGCGCTGGGGATCGTCGGCATCGCGGTCACGCGTCGAAAAGCGCACCTAATCAAGCGAATTGCGATACAGGATCTCGTTGCAGGCAGCGCCGAGGTAGTGGGGCGTCGGCGTAACGCCGCCATAGGCAGCGCCGTTAGCGGGGAGTTACGCCATGTGTGCCGGACTCGAAATTGTCGCCAGGTGCCTTGCCGCGATTGCCTGCGACCGCTCGGCTCAGTGCTGACCAGCCGCGCGTCGTGCGACGTCGGCGGCGCTAATTGCTTCCAGCGCCAGACTGTAGCCGACGTTCTCGTCGATAATCCTTCTGAGCCTCTGGGTCAACGCCGTGCGGGTGTAACTGCTGGTCAGCGGCGGTAGTTTCGCGAGGCCGGCGGCGATTTCGTGGGCTCGACTCAGCAGCTGCTCACCGGGCACGATTTCGTTCACGACGCCCCACGACTGGGCGGTCTGCGCGTCCAGCACCTGGCGAGTCAGCAGAAAATACCGACCACGGATGCTCCCGATCACCTCCGGCCACAACAGGTTTACGCCGTCTCCCGGCACGAATCCGAATTCGAGATGCGGTTTGTCCTGGAATACGGTTTGGGGTGTGGCCAACACGATGTCACACAGCAATATGTATTCCGAATGCAGCAGTACCGGTCCGTTGAGCGCGGCGATCATCGGGGCCTCGATGTCGAGGATGTTCATCAGAGTTTTCTTGCCCGCACGGTAGATCTTGTCGAAGCCGGCCGGCGAGAAGAAGTCGAGGCCCTCGGTGTCGACGGTATCCATGAACGCGTCACCGGACCCGGTCAAGATGACGACCCGGTTTTCCCGGTCCTGGCCGACTTGATGGAACAGGTCGACGAATTGCTCATCCGTATAACCGTTGAACACCAATTTGTCCCCGTTGGTGTGCAACGCGATCTCTAGCACGCCCGCTTCGTCACGCGTTAGCCGCGCGTTCGGGAACGCATCGCGATAGGACTCAAAGCTTGCTGGCATACCGATACTCCTGGCTTGACGACGAACCCGAACCCAACTGGTGGAACCTCACCGGGCGCGACCAGCACGGATCATCGCCCGAGCGATCAAACAGAATGCTAGACCTGCCAACGTGCGGCGCTTCGCTATGAAACGCGGTTAATTGTCATGCAGCAAACGCACGCAAGCCAAGGCGCGCCCGCTGCCGGGGTTGCAACGGGTTGCCGGTGAGCAACGCATGCAGCTGCGGTCCGGCTACCGAGAGTCGCCATGACCGTCACGATCTTCGCGGCCGGGTGGCTGCCCCAGGCCGCCGTCACCGTAGTAGCCCAGCCGAAGCAATGCGGTGATCTCGCCGACCAACGGCATCCGCGGGTTGGTGCGGTTGCTCAGATCCTCGAAGGCCGTCATCGCCAACGCCGGCAGCGCCGCGAGAAACACCTCTTCGTCGACGCCGAACTCGCGCAACGACCGCGGCATCGTCAGGCGGTCCAGCAGGTCGTCGACCCCTTGGAACAACCGGCGGCGGCACTCGTCGGGCTCGTGGCCGCCGAAGATCAGCTGGCCCAGCTGCGCGTACTTGTCCGGGGCGATATACGCCGAATATCCGGGCGCCGGCATGAATTTGGTTGGCAGGCTTGCGTTGTAGCGCAGCACATGGGGCAGGAAAATGCCGTTGGCCCGGCCGTGCGAGATCCCGAATTTCGCGCCGACGGCATGGGCGAGCGCGTGGTTGGTGCCGACAAACGCATTCGAAAACGCAAGTCCGGCAAGGGTAGCCGCATTGGACATGGCGGTGCGCGCGGACAGGTCGTCGGGATGCTCATACGCTCGCGGTAGTGCGTCGAAGATCAGCCGCGCCGCCTGGGCGCACAACGCATCGGTATAGGGCGAGGCGAAGATCGAAACGCCGGCCTCCAGCGCATGGGTCAGCGCGTCGATGCCGGTGTCGGCGGTGAGCTGCCGCGGCATCGACGAGGTCAACACCGGGTCGACGATCGCCAGATCGGGCACCAGGCTGTAGTCGGCCAGCGTCTCCTTCTTGCCGCGCACCGTCAACACCGCCGCCGGCGACACTTCCGACCCGGTGCCCGATGGCGTTGGGACGGCGACCAATTGGACGCGATGACGATCGACCGGGTAGTCGGCTACCCGCTTGCGGGGGTCGAGGAACGGCATCGTCAGCTCGTCGAGGCTCTTCTCCGGGTGTTCGTAGAACAGCCGGATCGCCTTGCCGGCGTCCAGCACCGAGCCGCCGCCGACGGCGATCAGGAGATCGGGTTGCACCCGCGCCAGCAGCGCGACGCCGCGGCGGATGGTCGACTCGTCGGGCTCCGGGGTGACCTCGGCGAACACCTGCACGTGGTTGGTGCGCAACTTGGAGCGCAGCGTGTCGATCACGCCGCGCTCCTCGGTCAGGGCATCGGTCACCACAACGACGGTTTCGCAGTCCAGCTCGCGCAGGTTGTCCAACGCGCCTTCGTTGAAGTAGGTGTTGGACGGGACGCGGAACCACTGCGGCGGGGTGCGGCGGCGCGAGACGGTCTTGATGTTGAGCAGTTGCCGGTAGTTGACGTTCTCGGTGGTGCTCGACCCGCCCCAGGTGCCGCAGCCCAACGAGAACGTGGGCGTCAGGTTGTTGTAGACGCCTCCGAGCGCCCCGACCGACGTAGGCGCGTTGACCAGGATGCGGCCGGTGCGAACCGCCAAACCGTATGCCTCGATCACCTTTTCGTCGTTGGCGTAGACCGCCGAGGTATGACCTAGACCGCCGTGCTCGGTGACCAGCACGGCGACGTCGATGGCGTGCGCGACGCCGCGCGCACGCACCACCCCGAGTACGGGCATCAGCTTCTCCTGCACCAACGGGTGCGCGGCGAGTTCGTCCAGGTCGGACGGCAGCGCCGCCAGCAGCACCTTCACCGTCGGCGACACGCTGAACCCGGCCCGTGCGGCCAGTTCCGACGCCTTCTGCCCGACCGCCGCCAGCGAGATCTTGTCGCCGCAGCCGAACGCGAACTCGGCCACCGCCTTGGCCTGCTCGTGGGTGAGCAGCTGGGCGCCCATCCGCTCGAACTCGGCGATCACCTCGTCGTAGATCTCGTCGTCGATGACACAGGTCTGCTCGGCCGGGCAAATGACCGAGGAGTCAAAGGTTTTCGAGATGAGGATGTCGACGACGGCGCCCTTGAGGTCCGCCGTCTTGTGAATGTAGATGGGCGCATTGCCGGGCCCGACGGACAGGCCCGGCTTTCCGGCCGCATTCGCCAGCGCGACGATCTTCGGGCCACCGGTCACCCAGATGAAATCGACCTGCGGGTGTTTGAACAGGTAGTGCGTCACCTCGTGGGCGGCGTCGGGAATGACCTGCAGCGCCCCCGGCGGCATCCCCGCCGCCTCGGCCGCCGTGCGCAGGACAGCGAGGCTGCGTTCACACGAACGCACCGCATACGGTGACGGCCGGAACAGGATGGCGTTGCGGGTCTTGGCGGCCACGATCGCCTTGAACAGCACCGTCGAGGTCGGGTTGGTCACCGGGGTGATGGCCAGCACCACCCCGATGGGCTCGGCCACGTAGGCGATGTTGTGCTCGACATCCTCGTCGATGACCCCCACCGATTTCTTGTCGCGCAGGTAGTCGTGCAGGAATTCGGTGGCCACGTAGTTCTTGACCACTTTGTCCTCGAAGACGCCGAATCCGGTCTCCTCGATCGCCACACCGGCCAGTTCCCCCGCCGCGCGGACTCCGGCGCGCACCATCGCTTCGACGATCGCATCGACCTGCTGCTGGTCGAGCGTGCGGAATTCCCGGGCGGCCTGCGCCGCCGCGTCGACGATGGCGTCGACCTCGCGTCTGCGCTGCTCGTCGACCGCGGGTGCGTCGACGGGGGCGGGTTTTTCGGTGTGCGTAGTGGTCATGGTCGGATCCTCGACTCGGGGAAGGGCACGGTGGGTCTCCCGAATGACCCGATGCTAGGGCTCTGCGGTGCGGCGTACGAGGGTCGGAAGGCCCCAGCTTGTTGTACGTTGACGCGGTGTCAGTAGAGCCGGACAACGACGACGTCGAGTCGTTGGGGCTGCTCGATCACCTCGACGGCCGGGCGCGTCAGGAGCGTGCCGAGCTCATTGCCTGGCTGCTGGATCGTGGGTTCGACGTCGACCAGATCCGCGACGCGTTCATTCCGATGCTGTTGCCGGCCAATCGCGCGATCGGCGACGACGGAACCACGGTGTCGGCCCGCGAGATTTCGGAGTCCAGTGGCGTCAGCCTCGAACTGCTGCAACGGCTGCACCGCGCGGCGGGGCTGGTTCGGGTCTACGACCCCGATTCGCCGCTGCGGTCCCGCGCCGACGCGGAGGCGGTGCTCAACGCCGCGCGCCTGGTCGACCTGGGCCTGGATCCGGCACGGGTCGGATTGATCGTGAGACTGCTGGTCGAGGGCCTCACCGGCCCGGCGGTGGCGCTGCGCCGGGCCGCCCTGCGGGCTTCGCTGAGCCCGGGCGCCACCGAGCTCGACCTGGCGAAGGCCTTCGAACACCTGGCGCAACAGGCCGAGCCGCTGCTTGGCCCGATGGTCGACGACTTGTTGCGGCTGGTGCTACGACATTCGTTCGAGACCGAGGCGATCAACGTGGCCGAGCGCGCCGCCGGCGCCTTGCCGGGTGCGCGGGACGTGGCGGTTGCTTTCGCCGATCTCGTCGGATTCACCCGGCTGGGGGAGCAGCTGCCGCCCGATGACCTGGGACTGATCGCCTTTCGGCTCAGCGATCTGGCTCACGATGTCACCGCGAGTCCGGTGCAGTTCGTCAAGACGATCGGCGACGCGGTGATGCTGGTGTGCGCCGAACCGCCGCAACTGCTGACCACGGTGCTGGACCTGGTCGAGGCGGCGGCCGCCGAGAAAATCCTGCGGCTGCGGGTGGGATTCGCGTTCGGACGCGCCATCAGCCGTTCCGGAGACTGGTACGGCAGCCCGGTCAACCTGGCCAGCCGGATCACCCACGCGGCGCCTTCGGGCGCGGTGTGGCTGGACGAGGCCGCACGCGGGGTGATGGGCGACGCGCCGGGCCTCGACTGGTCGTTCGTCGGCGCACGCCATCTCAGGGGGATTCACGGCGAGGTTCGGCTGTATGCCGTGCGGCGGGCCATATCGCAGTGATCGCCGTTTCAGCAGTCGAGATCGGTGCCGGCGCTGAGCTGTTCCCAGGTGGCGATCTCGTTGGCACGGGTGTCGGCGATGTAGCGGTAGGCCATCAGCGCGTCGGGTCCGAGCAGCAAGAACCCTGGCGGCGTGGGTGATTCGACGGCCGTGATGATGGCCGCCGCGGCCTTGGCGGGGTCGCCCTGTTGGTTGCCGTGCATGGTGTCGTTTTCGATGCGGCGCTGCCCGGCGGTGGCGGCATAGTCGTCGATGACCGTGGCCGACTGGGTCAGCGAGCGGCCGGCGAAGTCGGTGCGAAATGCCCCGGGTTCGACGACGATGACCGAAATGCCAAGGGGCGCAAGCTCACCGCGCAGCGCCCCGCTCATGCCCTCGAGGGCGGCCTTCGCCGCGGAGTAGTAGCCGGAGGCCACCGGGGTCAGCTGAACGGTGATCGAGGAGATGTTCACGATCGAGCCGGAGCGGGCGGCCCGCATGCCGGGTAGTACGGCCCTGATCATCGCGACGCTGCCGAAGAAATGCGTCTCGAACAGGGCGCGGATGTCGGCGTCGTCGCCCTCTTCGACCGCGGATCGGTATCCGTAGCCGGCGTTGTTGACCAGCACGTCGACACCGCCGAACTGGTTTTCGGCCGCGCGCACCGCGGAGCTGACCTGGTCGGGTTTGGTGACGTCGAGAGCCACCGCGAGCACCCGGTCGGGCGTCGCGTCGGCCAGCTCGGCAACCGTGGTGACGTCGCGTGCGGTGACGACGACGTTGTGGCCGGCGTCGATGACGGCTTCGGCGAGCGCGCGCCCGAGCCCGCTCGAGCAGCCGGTGATAAGCCATGTGGACATTGAGAATGTCTCCTTTCGGTCGAGACAACCTTGGCACAACGCGGTAGGCCGCCGGCGGCGTCGGCAGGTGATCCGCCGAGCGTGAGGCTGCTGCGAGATTTCGTGCGAAATCTCGCAGCAGCTACACGCTCGGCGCTGGCCCGCTTCGCGCTGTGGTCGACAAGCAGCCGCGGCCCTGCCCGGTCGGCCAGGTCGGCATGAGTGGTGCCGATGGTCGACCGGGTGCCGAGCACCGTGCTCGGCAAAGGTCGACTACCGCGCGCTGAAGCCACTGGCGCTAGAACTCTTGGGACCAAACCCGACCCCGACCGCGGTCAAACCAATCTCGGCGGATAGGGGTGTTTTCGAGGTTGCCTGGCCGGCGACGCTCTACGCTGTCGTCGTGAGGCGGTTGTCCGCTCTGGACGCGGCGTTCTGGTTCGCCGAGACCCATACCTGCCCAATGCACATCGGCGGTCTGGCGATCTGTGATCCCTCCGAGGCGCCCGATTTCAGTTTTGATGTGGTCAAAGACCTCATGGCTGCCCGACTTGCGGAGCTGCCGTTGCTGCGGTGCCGGGTCGCCGGCGCGCCCCTTGGCCTGGACCGGCCGTGGTGGGTCGAGGACACCAAGCTCGACATCGACTATCACATCCGGCGTGTGGCGGTGCCCTCACCGGGCGGACGCCGCGAGCTGGAGGAGCTTGTCGGCCGCCTGATGTCCTATCCGCTGGAGCGCAGCAGACCCCTGTGGGAGATGTGGTTCATCGAGGGTCTCGAGGGCGGTCGTGCCGCGACCCTGACCAAAATCCGCCAACCAGATCGCGTCGATGACGATGAGCCTGGCCACCAACGTCGCCGATGTCGCCGAGCGGCTGAACACCATCTACCGAAATTCCCGGGGCGCCAAGGAGATGGCCAAAGCGCTTACGGCCCATCAGATCATGGCCTGACCGATACCACACCGCCGGGTCTGCTGGCCCTGGCCGTCCGGGCCTACACCGCCAGCCATATCGGCGGCCGCGTCGCCCCGATAAACCTCGTCGTCTCCAACGTTCCCGGCCCCGACTTCCCGATCTATCTGGCCGGCGCGGTGGTGGAAAGCCTGATACCCATCGGCCCCCTGACCATGGAGGTGGGCCTGAACGTCACCTGCTTCAGCTACCGCGGGTCCATCGATTTCGGTTTCGTCACCACCCCGGAGGTCGCCGACGATATCGACGACCTCGCCGATGCGATCGAGCCCGCGCTGACGCAACTGGAGGAAGCCGCCGGGCTCGTTGCCTGACGGGGCACCAACGAAAGGAATTCACAGTGCGGACCCTGGAAGGCGTGCTGGCCGGGCATCGGTTCTTCAGCGGGATGGACCCTCGTTATCTGCAGTTGGCGGTCGGGTGTGCGGCGAATGTGCGCTTCGATGCCGGCGACCTGATCTGCCGCGAAGGTGAGCACGCGGATCACTTCTACCTGATTCGCGCCGGCAAGATCGCGCTCGAAACGTCTTCTCCCGGCCACGGCAGCCTGGTCGTGCAGACACTCGGCGACGGCGACATCCTCGGATGGTCGTGGCTGGTGCCGCCCTACCACTGGCGCTTCGATGCGCGCGCCGCCGGGATGACACGGGCGATCGTCTTCGACGGCAAGTGCCTGCGCGAGAAATGCGAAGAGGACCACGAACTCGGCTACGAACTGCAAAAGCGTGTCATTGCCGTACTCGGAGAGTATCTCGACGCCACCAGGTTTCGGCTGTTGGACATCTACCGGGACGCCATCGACTGAGGCGCCGCGTCTTAGCCGTCGAATGCCGGGCCGCCGAAGCGCTCCCGGGTGACGAACTCGGCCACCGGCCGGCGGCGCAGCTTCGTCAGCTGGCGGGTGGGCCTACCGAGCGGCACGATCGCGGCGACCGCGTGATTGGCGGGAATGCCCAGCAATGCGCGGACCTGCTCCTCCCCGGCGATCGCCATGGTGGTGATGGTGCCGCCGTAGCCCTCGTTTCGAGCGGCCAGCAGGATGTTCCACACCAACGGATACACCGAGGCGCCGGCGGCGATGCCGACCCGGTCCAGGTCCCGATCCAGCGCCGCGACCACCTCCAGGTCAACGGAAACCACCAGTACCACCGGCGCTTTCGTAACCGAAGCAACGAATGCGTCCGGAACTTCTGTGCTGTCGACAACCTCCTGCGGCACCCCGCTGGGATGAATGGAGTTCCAAGGATTTTCACCGGCCGTCAACTGCGCGAGGTAGCGGCGAGCGGCCGGGATGCCCAACTCGGCCAGGCGACGACGGACGTCGGCGTCGCGCACCACGGTGATATGGGCGCCTTGGCGGTTGCCGCCGCTGGGGGCGAACCGGGCGTTGTCGAAGACGCGCGACAACACCTCGTCGGGCAGCGGATCGTCGGTGAACTTGCGCGCCGCGAACGTCGTTCGCATGACGTCGTACAGCTCCATGGTCACAGCCCCGCAGGGGCGTGTCGTTCCAGCCGAAAGGTGCGCTGGAAGCCGGTGGGCTGGGTCGTCAGGGTCACTTCCACCGCGCCGCCGGGGACGACGACGTAGCGTTCCTCGACATCGGGCCCGTCATTGCACCGGCCGACGGGTTGCCGCCCCAGGTCGTGGCGGTCATACAGGGCCGGGTCGAAGGGGAAGTAGACGGGATCGTAGGGAGTCACGTCCCCGTCGGGACGGCCGTCGACCAGGCGGCTGCACTCCACGAACCGGAAATGTCCGATGTTGTGGGCCGCCCGATAGTTTCGCCTGATGATCAGCGGCGACTGCCCGTCGGCGGGAAGCGAGGCGTCCTTGGGCACGATCGGGTCGAACACCACGTCGGCGCCGGCGCACGCCTCGCGGAAGACACCGAAATGCCGCGAAAAGTGTTCGGATAACTGGAAATTCGCTCTCGCGTCGAGAAAGACCGCCAGCCCGATGGCCGTCGCGGCAAACGGGTGCGGCGAGCGTTTCACCCGTTTCTCCCCGAAGGTGGCGCGCAGCATCCGAGAAATCAGCGGAAAGCTGCCGGCCCCGCCCACCAGGTAGATGCCTGCCACCTCGGACCAGGCGACGCCGCTTCCGGTGGCCGCCGGGTCGCGCAGCACGCGCGAGAGCACGTCCATGGTTTTGTCGACGAGCGGCGCGCAGGCCGCGTACACCTCGTCGATGCCGCAGGCGAACGGCGGCCGGTCGATTCCGTCGACCACCGTCAGGTCCACCAGCAAGCGGCGGGTCTGCGGCCCGATGGCTTCCTTGCGTGCGGCGCATTCCTCCCTCAGCAGATCGGATGCTTCGGCAGCTCTCGGCAGCGTCGCGCCGGACACGACGAGCTGCAGTATCGCCTGGTCGAAATCGTCGCCACCCAGACGCTGGATGCCCTCGCTGACGACGACTTCGTTCACAGGGCCCGTCATCTTCAGCAGCGAGGCGTCGAAGGTGCCGCCGCCGAGGTCGTAGATCAGGACGTATTCGCGTTTGGCGGTAATGGTGGAGCGGTATCGGTGGGCATACTCGAGGCTGGCCGCAGACGGTTCGTTCAGCATGGCGACGACGTGAAAGCCCGCCGCGAGAAAGGCGTCCAGCGTCATAAAGCGTTGCGCGCTGGACGCATTGGCCGGCACACTGATTGCGGCCTCAAGGGGTTCGGCGGGCTCGAGTCCGGCGTTGGAGCGATGCCGAAGATCGTCTTTGAACCGCGCCAGGTAGCCGGTCAGCAACTCGGCCAGCGGGTAATCGCGGCCGGCCAGCTTCACCTCGGTGTGCGGTCCGGCGTCGTTGAGCAGACGTTTGAACGAGCGCAGCACCGACCATCCCGGCTCGCGGCGCACGGCGGCGGCGTCCAGCCCGAACCGGATCTCCCCGGCTGCGTTCGCCGCGATCAGCGACGGCCAAGCCTCCACCCCGTCGAAGGAGACGACGGGGTAGTTGCCCCTGTCGACGACCGCGGCGACGGTGTGCGTGGTGCCGAAGTCGATACCGACTCTCATCGCGCCCAATTTTAGGCCCGATGCCGGGCAGTGCGGCACTACCCGCGGTCGCCGGCGTGCCGTCGGTGGCGGCACCGGGTTGCGTTTCGGTGACTTTGGCCTCTACACCACGGCGCCCGGCGAGGCGACGATGACCACACCGCAATTGCATCGGGTGGGCGGACACGAGGAGGCATGGTGATCGAGCGCCTAGAGGGCTTTCCCGACAACGTCGCCGCGTTCGCCTTCCGTGGGCATGTCACGAAAACCGACTACGACGACGTACTGGTGCCCGACTTCGAGGACAGGTTGGCCCGCCATCGGAAGGTGCGGATTTATTGTGAAATACCTTCTGATTTCCAGAGATTCGATCCCGGCGCGGTCTGGGAGGATTCGAAGTTCGGTTTCGGTCATTTCTTCGACTGGGAACGCGCCGCCTTGGTCACCGACGTGGAATGGATGGCGCATGTGGCGAAATTCAGCCAGTTCTTCGGCTTTCTGTGGCCCGGCGAGTACCGCGCATTCTCGAACGCCGATGTCGACGAAGCGCGCAAATGGATCGCCGAACCGCACGAGTGACTGCGGTTCGCCCGATTTTGTCCGCCGCACTCGCGGCCGCAGCGCTCGCCGCAACGCCGCCCGCGAACGCGGACAACAAGCGGCTCAACGACGGTGTCGTCGCGAACGTCTACACCGTGCAGCACAACGCCGGGTGCACCAACGATGTGCGGATCAACCTGCAGCTGCAACTCGCAGCGCAATGGCACACCGTCGACGTGCTCAACAATCGCACCCTCGACGGTGACCTCGGCTCTGACGGCTCGACCGTGCAGGACCGCGCGACCGCCGCGGGCTATCGCGGCAGCGTCGCCGAGACGGTGGCTATCAACCCGGCCCTGGCGATCAGCGGCATCGAGGTGATCAACCAGTGGTACTACAACCCCGCATACCTGGCGATCATGCAGAACTGCGCCTATACGCAGATGGGCGTGTGGTCGGAGAACAGCCTGGACCGCAGCGTGGTCGTCGCCGTGTACGGCGCACCGGCCGACCACTCGGCGCCAAGGGGATCAGCCTGACGATGGCCGCCGTCGGGTCGGTCGTCGTGATGTCCACCGGCGCACCCGCGGCCCATGCCGACGCGGTGGCCTACCTGGTCAATGTGACTGTGCGCCCGGGCTACAACTTTCCCGACGCCGCGACCGCGCTGGCATACGGGAACGGCATCTGTGAGAAGGTGCGGGCCGGCGAGCGCTACCCACAGATCATCGCCGAGGTCAAAAGCGACTTTGACACCTCCGACGAGTATCAGGCCTCCTATCTGATCAGCCAGGCGGTCGGCGAACTGTGCCCGGCCCAGATCTGGCAGTTGCGGCAAACGGCCGCCGGATACGTTCCACCGGCAGGTTGGTGAGCATGTCCGGTGCTCCATCCGCAGAGGACCTTCGTCTACACACTTCTGACAAACGACTCTTCCTCGAGCGCGTGGTTGCGACCATAGTCCCTTCAAGGACGCAGCAACACACTCGAGCGCACTAGAGCGCAACAGGAAAGGGAAGCCGCGCTGATGGTTTCATCGGACACCGTCACCAAGCCGCTGCGTTCCGTCGGCGAATTCTTCGCCATGTCGCTGGACACCTTCGTGGCGATGTTCAAACTGCCCTTCCCGTGGCGGGAGTTTCTGCTGCAAAGCTGGTTCGTGGCACGGGTTTCCATCGTTCCGACACTGTTGCTGGCGATTCCGTTCACCGTACTGGTGGTGTTCACCCTCAACATCTTGTTGGTGGAGTTCGGCGCCGCCGATTTCTCCGGCACCGGCGCAGCCACCGCCTCGGTCACCCAGATCGGGCCGGTGGTGACGGTGCTCGTCGTCGCCGGCACCGGAGCCACCGCGATGTGCGCCGATCTGGGCGCCCGGACCATTCACGAGGAACTCGACGCATTGCGGGTGATGGGCGTCGACCCGATTCGCCGGCTGGCCGCGCCGCGCGTACTGGCGGCCACCGTGGTCGCCGTGTCGTTGGTGTCGCTGGTGACCCTGGTGGGCCTCGCCGGCTCGTTCGTGTTCTCGGTGTTCGTCCAACACGTCACGCCGGGAGCTTTCGCCGCGGGCCTGACACTGATCACCCACCTTCCCGAACTGATTCTGGGACTGGTCAAGGGCGCGCTGTTCGGCATGGCCGCCGCCCTGATCGCCTGCTACAAAGGCATATCGGTGGGCGGCGGCCCGCAGGGTGTCGGCAACGCCGTCAACGAGACGGTCGTCTACTCCTTCATCGCGTTGTTCGTGATCAACATCGTCGCGACGGCCGTCTTCTACGTAGGCCCGCAATGAGCGCCAACCCGCCCGTCGAGCGGCTCTCCTGGATCGGCCACCGGGCGAACGGCTTGGCGGCCGGCTGGAATCGCGTCGGCTCCCAGGTGGCCTTCTACGGCCGGACCATCGCCGAAATGCGAACGGCGTTCGGCCATTACGGCCGCGAGATCATCCGACTGATCGCCCAGATGAGCCTGGGCACCGGTGCGCTGGCGGTGATCGGCGGCACGGTGGTCATCGTCGGCTTCCTGACCTTGTCCACCGGCGCCGTCATCGCCGTGCAGGGCTACAACCAGCTGTCCGGCATCGGGGTGGAGGCCATGACCGGCTTCATCTCCGCCTACGTCAACGTGCGCATCATCTCACCGGCGGTCGCCGGTGTCGGTTTGGCGGCCACCATCGGCGCCGGCGCCACCGCGCAGCTGGGAGCCATGCGCATCGCCGACGAAATCGACGCGCTCGAGGTGATGGCCGTCCGGTCGGTGGCCTACCTGGTCTCCACCAGGGTGGTGGCCGGTGTGGTCGTGGTCATCCCGCTGTATTGCATCGCGGTGGTATGTGCTTTCCAGGCCGCCCGGTTCGGTACGACCGGGGTCTACGGTCAGTCCACCGGCGTCTACGACCACTACTTCCGCACCTTTCTCAATTCGACGGATCTGCTCTGGTCGTTTCTCACCGTGATCGCCGCGGCCATCGCCATCATGCTGGTGCACACCTATTACGGCTATACCGCCAAGGGCGGGCCCGCCGGAGTGGGCGCGGCGGTCGGCCACTCGGTGCGCACCTCGCTGATCGTGTTGACGCTGATCGTGCTGGCGATCTCGCTATCGGTGCACGGCCAGTCCGGCCATTTCAATCTGTCGGGATAGCCGGGTAGCCAGGGGAGCCGCGACCATGTCGGAATCACGTTCGCAGCGAACGCATCCCGGGCGGTGGACGTTCGTGCTGGTGATTGCCATCATCGGCATCGTCGCGCTGACCGCCGCGCTGTTCTCCGGGTCGTTCAAGTCATCGGTCGCGGTGACGGTGCTGTCCGACCGGGCCGGCCTGGTGATGGATCGCGGCGGCAAGGTCAAGCTGCGGGGAGTGCAGGTGGGCCGGGTCAGCGAGATCACCGCCGGGAAAGACTACGTGACCTTGACGTTGGCCATCCAGCCGGAGCAGATCAGATACATCCCGGCCAACGTGGGGGCCCGGATCCGGGCCACCACCTTGTTCAGCGCCAAATACGTCGACCTGGTGTACCCGCGTTACCCGAGCCCGCAGCGTCTGGCCGCCGGGACGGTGCTTCGGGCCGAGAATGTCGGCACCGAGGTCAACACGATGTTCGCCAACCTGGTCAAGGTGCTCAACCAGATCGACCCGGCGAAGCTGCAGGGAGTGCTGTCCGCGCTGGCCGAAGGTCTGCGCGGGCACGGTGCGACGGTCGGTCAGAGCATCACCGACGCCAACCAGGTGCTGCTCGCGATCAATCCGCGCGCCGAGACGGTCCGGGCGGACACGCAGGCGGTGACCCGTCTCAGCGACACCTATGGTGCTGCGGCACAAGACATCCTGAAGGTCCTCGACGCGGCCACCGTCACCAGCGCCACCATTGCCGCGGAGGCGCCGGCGCTGGATTCGCTGCTCGCGGAGATGATCGGCCTGTCGCGCAGCGGTATTGCGCTGCTGGGTGCGAACAAGGACAGGCTGATCACCGCCGTGAACCTGCTCGACCCGACGACCAGCCTGCTGACGAAGTACCACGGGGTCCTGACGTGCATGCTGGTCGGCGCCAAGATCGCCCTCGACACCGGCTATCTGGATGCCACCGGCGGCGCCAATGGCTATTCACTGATCATCGACAGCACTCCGTTGTTCGGCGCCGACCAATACCGTTTTCCGCAGAACCTGCCGATCGTCGGCGCCAAAGGTGGACCCGGCGGTAAGCCGGGCTGCGGATCGCTGCCCGACGTCGCCGCCAACTGGCCGCTGCGCCAACTGATTACCAACACCGGCTGGGGAACGGGGCTCGATATCCGGCCCAACCCCGGAATCGCTTTCCCGGGATACGCCGACTACCTCCCGGTCACCCGGGGACAGCCCGAACCGCCCAGCGTACGCTATCCGGGCGGGCCGGCCCCCGGGCCCATCCCGTACCCGGGTGCGCCGCCCTACGGCGCGCCGCTGTACGCACCGGACGGCACCCCGCTGTACCCGGGCCTGCCACCGGCGCCGCCGCCCGGCGCCCCGCGCGAACCAGGGCCCCCGCCACCGGGATCCGAGCCGTTCGTCGTCCCGGCGCCAGCACAGCTGCAGCCGACACCTGCCCCGGCGCTCCCGCGAGAAGCGACACCGTCGCCGTGACTCCGGAGGAGAAGCCAACGCGATGAGAGAAAACCTGGGCGGCGCCATCTGGCGGCTGGCGATCTTCATGGTCGTGTGCACGCTGGGGCTGATCGCGATGTTGGCGATCTTCGCCGACCTGCGCTTCGGGGACGAAAAGCCGTACCGGGCGCACTTCAGCAACGTGTCGGGACTGGAGAGCGGCAACTTCGTGCGCATCGCTGGCGTGGAAGTCGGCCAGGTCAAACGCATCTCGATCCAGGACGACGGAACCGCGATCGTCGAGTTCGGCACAGATGACTCCGTGGTCCTGACCGAGGGCGCCAAAGCGGTGATCCGCTACCAGAACCTGATCGGCGGCCGCTATCTGGCGCTCGAGGAAGGGAGCGGCGGCAGCAGACAACTGCGGCCCGGTGACATCATTCCGCTGGCGCAGACATCGCCGGCGTTGGACTTGGACGCGCTGATCGGCGGCTTCCGGCCATTGTTCCACGCGCTGGATCCCGATCAGATCAACGCCTTGTCGACCGAGCTGATCAAGGCATTCCAGGGTGAGGGCGCGACGATCAGTTCGTTCCTGGCGCGAACGGCGGCGCTGACCAACACGCTGGCGGACCGCGGTGAGCTGATCGGGCAGGTCATCGTCAACCTGAACACCGTGCTGGGCTCACTGGGCGACCAAGGTTCCCAATTCGCCAAGGCGGTCGATTCAATGTCGCAGTTGCTGGCCACCCTGGCCGACAACAAGCAGCAGATCAGCACCGGTATCGGCTATGCCAATGCGGCTGCCGGATCGATCGCCGATCTGCTGGCGCAAGGCCGCGCGCCGCTGGCCGACATCATTCACCAGTCGGAGCGGATAGCGGAGGTCATACTTGCCGACCGCGACTATTTCGACGATCTGCTCAACACGCTGCCGGACGCCTACCAGATGTTGAATCGGCAAGGCCTCTACGGCGACTTCTTCAGCTTCTACATGTGCGACCTGCTCTTGAAGCTGAACGGCAAAGGCGGCCAACCGATTTACGTGAAGGTGATCGGCCAGCCCTCGGGAAGGTGCACGCCGCGATGAAATCGTTCTCCGAACGCAATCCGCTGGTCGTCGGCGTGGTCGGCCTGGTGGTGGTGGCCGCGGCGGTGCTGGCCACGCTGACCTATGACAGGTTGCCGTTCGTCAAGGCCGGCAGGGACTATTCGGCCTACTTCGCCGAGGCCGGCGGCCTGCAGACCGGCACCACGGTGCAGGTTTCGGGCCTCAAGGCGGGCAAGGTCAACAGCATCGCGCTGGACGGACCCAAGGTGCTGGTCCGCTTCGAGGTCGACAAACATATCCGGCTCGGCGGCCGCACCGAGGCCGCAATCAAGACGAAAAGCGTGCTGGGCGCCAGGATCCTGGAAATCACACCCCGCGGCGAGGGTAGGCTGAACGGGCCGATTCCGCTCGAACGCACGACGTCGCCTTACCAGCTGCCCGACGCTCTCGGCGATCTCGGCGCCACCATCAGCGGGCTGGACACCGACAAGCTGTCGGAATCATTGGCCGTGCTGGCCGACACCTTCTCCGGTACCGCACCCGACCTGAGAATTGCGCTGGCCGGTGTGGCGCGGTTCTCCCAGACGCTCAACGAGCGCGACGCTCAACTGCGAAATCTGTTGGCCAACGCCAACAAAGCCACGACGGTGTTGTCGGAGCGCAGCGAGCAGATCGCCCGGCTGGTCGCCGACAGCAACGCCATGCTTGCCCAGCTGGAAAGCCAGAGCCGCGCGCTGGATGCGATCTCCGGCAACATCTCGGCGATCAGCCGGCAAATCAAGGGCTTTATCGCCGATCACCGGCAGACCCTCGGCCCGATCCTGGACAAGCTCGACCGGGTTCTGACCATCGTCGACAACCGCAAACAGCGAATCCAGCTGGCAATCAAGAAGTTCAACGACTACGCGCTGTCACTGGGTGAGTCGATGTCCACCGGCCCGTGGTTCAACTTCTACATCACCAACCTGATTCCCGGTCAGTTCATCCAGCCGTTCGTCGACGCCGCGTTCTCCGATCTCGGTCTGGATCCCAATGTGCTGCTGCCGTCGCAGCTCACCGATCCGCAGCTCGGTCAGCCGGGCACACCCGCGCTGCCGGTACCGTTCCCGCGCACCGGGCAGGGTGGCGAGCCGCGGCTGAACCTTCCGGACGCGATCACCGGCAATCCCGGCGATCCCCGCTATCCCTACCGCGAGCCGCCGCCGGGGCCGCCACCGGGCGGGCCACCGCCGGGACCGCCGGCGCTGGCCCCCGGCGAGACGGCGCCGCCGCCGCCGCCGACGCGGCCGCCGGTGTACGTTCCCGCGCCCGGCGAACCTCCCCGGCCCGCGAGACCCGGTCAGCAAGCGGGCCAATGATGAACCGCGCCGTGAACCGCCGCAATGCCCGCATCGGCGTGGCCGCTCTGCTCGTGCTCACTTTCGTCGCCGGGGTGGTGGTGGCATGGCAGGCCGCCGCCGCGACCCGCAAAACAACGGTGGTCGGCTACTTCAAGAACAGCAACGGCATTTTCGTCGGCGACGAAGTGCGCATCCTCGGGGTGCCCGTCGGCGCGATCGACAAGATCGAGCCGCAACCCGAGCGGGTCAAGATCACCTTCTCCTACGACGCCAAATACCAAGTGCCCGCCGATGCCAAGGCGGTGATCCTGTCCCCGTCGCTGGTCACCGCGCGTGTTATCCAGCTGACACCGGCCTATACCGGCGGGCCGCAGCTGCCCGACCACGCGGTGATCCCGATGGAGCGCACCGCGGTCCCGGTGGAGTGGGACGACCTACGTCAGGACCTGGCGAAGCTCACCCAGATGCTGCAACCGAGCCAACCCGGCGGGGTGAGCGCGATGGGAGCGTTGCTGAACACCGCCGCCGACAACCTGCGGGGCCAGGGAGCGACCATCAGAGAGACCATTGTCAAACTGTCCCAGGCGGTTTCGGCGCTCGGCGACCACAGCAACGATATCTTCAGCACGGTGAGGAACCTGTCGATTCTGGTGTCGGCGCTACAAAGCAGCACCGACCTGATGCGTCAGCTGAACCAGAACCTGGCCACCGTGACCGGGCTGCTGACCAACGACCCCGATGAGGTTGCCAACGCGGTCGCGGCGCTGGCCGACATCGTCGGCGACGTCCGCGGCTTCGTGGCCGAAAACCGGGAGGCGCTGGGCGAAACGTCGGACAAGCTGGCGTCGGTGTCCACGGCGCTGAACGACAGCCTCGACGACATCAAGCAGGCGCTGCACATCGCCCCGACCGAGTTGCAGAACTTCATGAACATCTACCAGCCGGCGCAGGGCACCCTCAGCGGAGCGCCGGCGTTGAACAACTTCGCGAACCCGATTGCCTTCTTGTGCGGGGCGATCCAAGCGGCGTCGCGGCTGGGTTATGAGCAGTCGGCGAAGCTGTGCGTCCAATATCTGGCGCCGATCATCAAGAATCGGCAATACAACTTCCCCCCGTTGGGGGAGAACTTGATCGTCGGTGCGGTGGCGCGGCCCAACGAGGTCACCTACAGCGAGGACTGGATGCGGCCGGACTATGTTCCCCCGCCTTCCAATTCACCTGCAACCGTTGATATTCCATCGTTACCGGCGGAGGTGCATCCGACCGATCCCGCCGCCGGGCTGCGCGGCTTGCTGCTGCCCTTCGAAGGAGGCTCCTGATGGGTGCGGTGTGGCGTCTGGGCGCGGTGTGCGCGCTGGCGGTGCTGGCTGTGACCGGTCTGGCCGGCTGTGGTTGGCGAGGCCTCAACTCGATCCCGTTGCCGGGCACCGCGGGCCGCGGCCCCGGCTCGTTCACCATTCAGGCGCAATTGCCGGACGTGGGCACCCTGGAGCAGAACTCCCGCGTGCAGGTCGGCGACGTCACGGTGGGCAACGTCACCAAGATCGAGCGGCAGGGCTGGCATGCGCTGCTGACCATCCGGCTCGACGGCGACGTCGAGCTGCCGGCCAACGCGACCGCCACCATCGGCCAAACCAGCCTGCTCGGCTCGCTGCACATCGAACTGGCCCCGCCCACCGACGTCGCGCCCCGGGGCAAGTTGACGCAGGGATCCCTGATCCCGCTGTCGTCGGCCGGCAGCTACCCGTCGACCGAGCAGACCCTGGCCGCAGTCTCGCTGCTGCTCAATGGTGGTGGTATCGGCCAGATTCAGGACATCACCGAAGCCTTGAGCGTCGCGCTGGCCGGACGGGCCGCCGACCTACGTAGCCTGATCCAACAGGTGGACCGCTATGTCGGCCTGGTCGGTGACCAGACCGGCGACATCATCGCCGCGGCCGAAAGCCTGAACAACGTGGTCGGCCAGTTGGCGAAGGAACAGCCGGTGGTGGACCGCGCGCTGCGGACCATCCCGGACGCGCTTCGGACGCTGGCGGACGAACGGCAGCAGCTGGTCGATGCGCTCGATCAATTCGCCAAGTTCAGCGCGCTGGCCGCCGACTCCGCCAACCAGACCAAGGACGCTTTGGTCAAGCAGCTGAAAGATCTTGGGCCGGTGGTGGAATCGCTGGCCAATGCCGGTCCGGCCCTGACCCGTTCGCTGAGCTTGCTCACCACCTACCCGTTTCCCAAGGACACGATCAGCAACTGGGCCCGCGGGGACTACGCCAACCTGACGGCCATCATCGACCTGACGCTGAGCCGGCTCGACGCCTCGTTCCTCACCGGCACCCGGTGGGAGGGCAACCTGACCGAGCTGGAGCTGCAGTGGGGCCGCACCATCGGCCAGATGCCAAGTCCCTACACCGCCGGCAATCCGCTTGTCGCTCCGTACCATTGGGATCAGGGGCGTTGACATGCCGCCGTTGTCGAGACGAATCCTCGTCCAACTGGCCATCTTCGTGATCGTCGCGCTCGTCGGCGCGGCGGTGATGATCTTCAACTACATCCAGCTGCCGGCGATGTTCGGTATCGGGCGCTACCGGGTCACCGTGCAGCTGCCGCAAGCCGCCGGCCTGTACCCCAGCGGCAACGTCACCTATCGCGGAACCGAAGTCGGCAGGGTCGAAAGCGTGCGGCTCACCGATACCGGTGTCGCGGCGGTGCTCTCGCTCAAGTCGGGTGTCGACATCCCCGCCGATGTCGACGCCCAGGTGCACAGCCAGTCGGCGGTGGGTGAGCAGTATGTCACGTTGCTGCCGCGCCGGCAGTCCCCACCGCTTAAGGACGGGGATGTCATTCCGGCCGAACGTGTTTCGGTGCCGCCGGATCTGGACACATTGCTGGATACGGTGAACCGGGGCATGGAGTCGATCCCGCGCGACAGCCTGAAGACGACGGTCGACGAGGCCTATACCGCGGTGGGCGGCCTCGGGCCGGATATCGCCCGGCTGGTCACCGGAGCTGGTTCGCTGTCCATCGAAGCGCGCCGGAACCTGGATCCGTTGCTCGCCTTGATCGACCAGTCCAAGCCGGTGCTGGACGCCCAGGCCGACTCGCCGGATGCGGTACAACTGTGGGCCGCGCATCTGGCCGACCTCAGCCGGGGGTTGCAGCGCGACGACACCGCCGTCCGGACCGTGCTGCAACAAGCCGGCCCGGCCGCCGCGGAAGTCCGGCAGTTGTTCGACCGGGTCAACCCGACCCTGCCGGTGCTGCTGTCCAACCTGATCGGCGTCGGTCAGGTGGCGGTCACCTATCACCCCGGCATCGAGCAGTTGCTGGTGCTGCTGCCCCAGGCAGTGGCCACCATCCAGGCGATCGGCGTGCCCAACCGCAACACCAAGCAGGGTTACAAGGGCGTCTTCCTCAGTTTCAACATGCGACTCAACCTGCCGCCGCCGTGCACCACCGGCTACCTGCCGGCCCAGCAGCGCCGCGTGCCGTCCTGGGAGGACTACCCCGACCGCCCCGCCGGGGACCTGTATTGCCGGGTACCGCAGGACTCGCCGAACAACGTTCGCGGCGTTCGCAATACGCCGTGCGTCGGCCAGCCCGGCAAACGCGCGCCGACGGTCGCGATGTGTGAGAGCGACGAAAGCTATGTTCCGCTCAACGACGGCTACAACTGGAAGGGCGACCCGAACGCCACGCTGTCGGGCCAACCCGTTCCGCAGCTGCCCCCCGGCGCACCGCCCGCACCGGGCATCCCGGCGCCGGTCCCGGCACCGTTTCCGATAGCCGCCGCCGAATACGACCCGGCGACCGGTAGCTACCTCGGCCCGGACGGGCAGGTCTACACCCAGTCCGATCTGGCTGCGGCCCGCGGGAAGGAGCGCACATGGCAGTCGATGTTGCTGCCCCCGAATTGAGCGAGTTGGCGCAGGCGCCGCCCAACCGTCGGGCCACCGCTCGGCCGGCGGTGCTGGCCATGCTGGCGGTGGTGCTCGCGTTGGCCGGGCTGGTTGTTTTCCTGGGATTCCGCGTCCATCAGTCGCAGCAGACCGAGCGGCAGACCGAGCAGCAGAGCAGGCTCTTTCTACAGGCCGGTCGCCAGGGGGCGCTGAACCTCACCACCATCGACTTCCACCAGGCCAATGCCGACGTGCAACGCATCCTGGATGGGGCGACGGGCCAGCTCTACGACAACTTCGCCCAGCGATCGCAGCCGTACCTCGACGTCGTGGTGCGGACCCAGTCGAGATCGGTCGGCACGGTGACGGAAGCGGCGCTGGAATCGCAGTCCGGCGACCAGGCGCGGGTGCTGGTTGCCGTGACCGTGAAAACGTCGAGCATCTATGCGGCCCAAGAGGAATCGCGAGCATGGCGGATGCGGCTGTGGGTGCGGCGGGTGGGCGCGCAGGCCAAGGTCTCCAACGTGGAGTTCGTGCCGTGAGCACGCCGCCGCCGGTAACCGCCGAATCCGACACCGCGACCACCACCGACGCCGCCGCTGAAGCCGCCACTGAAGCCACCACCGAAGCTCACCGCCGGACCCGGTGGCCGCGGCTGTTGGCCTACGGTGTGCTGCCGGGCCTGGCGTTGTCGCTCGCGCTGGCGGCCGGTTTCCTGAAGTGGCAATGCCCGTCGGCGCCGGACGGCACCGGCCGCATCGAGGTGATCCAGGCGGCGCGGGCAGCGACGGTCGAGTTGCTGTCCTACCGGCCCGACACGGCCGAGCGCGACCTGGGTGCCGCACGTGACCGGCTGACCGGTCACTTCAAAGACGAATACACGTCGCTCACCCGCGACGTGGTCATCCCCGGCGCCAAGCGGAAACAGATTTCGGCGGTTGTCACCGTACCGGCCGCGGCGGCGGTGTCGGCCCAGCCGAATCACGGGGTGGTGCTGCTGTTCGTCAACCAGACCACGATTGTGGGCACCGAAGCGCCCAGCTACACCGCATCCAGCGTCCGGGTGACGCTGGACAAGGTCGACGGACGCTGGCTGATCTCCGGGTTCGATCCGGTCTGAGGTCAATTCCTGCGAGCACCAAGGGGTTTCGTGGCAGACCCGGGCAGCTCGTTCCATCTTCGTTGCAACTCGCGTTCCGCGGCCGTCGGAATGAGGCCGGCGGGCGCGAACAGCTTCGACGGCACCGGCTCATCCTCGGCCAGCGCCCGGCCCGCTCCACGAATTGTCTTGAGCGCCACGATAACCCCGGTGACAAACACCACCACGACGGCTGTCGCGAAGACGATCGACAGGGCGCCCTGGACAAAGGTGTTTCTGATGACGTCGTCGAGCTGGTCGGCATTGGCCGCCGAACCGAACGCCGTCTTGCCGGCGTTTCTGGCCGCCAGATACTGATAGTGCTGAGTCCAGTAGCCGACCGCCGGGTCGGCGGAAAACACCTTCTGCCACGACGCCGTCAGCGTGACGGCCAGATCCCACAGCAACGGCAGCCCGGGTATCCAGGCCCACTTCAGGTGGCCCTTCTTGATGACCACGACGGTGATCACCGTCAGCGAGATCGCCGCCAGCAACTGGTTGGCAATGCCGTAGAGCGGGAACAGCGTGTTGATGCCACCGAGCGGATCGGTGACGCCGAGCAGCAGGATGCTGCCCCAGGCGGCCACCATTGCCAGGCTGCACGACCAGACGCCCGGGCGCCAGCTGGGATTTCGCAGTTTGCGCAGCGGCCCGCCAAGGTTGCTCAGCGCGTCGGAGACCAGAAAACGCGCGGCGCGGGTGCCGGCGTCGAGGGTGGTCAGGATGAACAGCGCCTCGAACATGATCGCGAAGTGGTACCAGAAGGCCTTGAGTTCCATGCCGCCGAACACCCGGTGCAACATGTCGGACATGCCGAAGGCCAACGTCGGCGCCCCGCCGGTGCGGGAGACGATCGAGCGTTCGCCCACGCTGGCGGCGGCCTGACTGAGTTGGTCCGCGGTGGCCGGGTTCCCCCGCAAGCCCAGCCCGTTGACGTACTGGGCGGCGGTGGCCGCGGTGCCGCCGGTCTGGGCCGCCGGGGCGTTGAGCGCGAAGTACAGATGCTGGTCCAGGATCGACGCGGTGAGCAGCGCGATCACCGCGACGAACGACTCGGTGATCATGCCGCCGTAGCCGATCAGGCGCATCTGGCCTTCCTTCTCCAGCATTTTCGGCGTCGTTCCCGACGAGATCAGCGCGTGGAATCCCGATAGTGCGCCGCAAGCGATGGTGACGAACAAGAAGGGGAACAGCGACCCCGCGAACACCGGCCCGTTGCCGGCGCCGGCGAACCGTGACACGGCCGGAGCCATCATGACCGGCCGGACCACCAACACCCCGATGGCGAGCAGTGCGATGGTGCCCACCTTCATGAACGTCGACAGGTAATCGCGTGGCGCCAGCAGCAACCACACCGGCAACACCGACGCCGCGAAGCCGTAGCCGATCAGCAGCCACGACAGCGTTACCGGCGATAGGCTGAACCAGTCTGCGCCCCAGGATGTTTGGGCGACCCAATCGCCGGACACGACGGCGAGCAGCAGGAGCGCCACCCCGATCATCGACACTTCCGCCACCCGCCCCGGCCGCAGGAACCGCAGGTAGCAGCCCATGAACAGGGCGATGGGGATGGTCATGGCGATCGAGAACACACCCCACGGGCTTTGCGCCAGAGCGCGCACCACCACCAGCGCCAGCACGGCGATGACCATGACGATGATGGCCGGAACCCCGATCAGGGCGGCTACACCGGCGGTCGGGCCGAGTTCGTCGCGAACCATCTGCCCGAGGGAACGGCCGCGGCGCCGAGTGGAGATCCATAACACCAGATAGTCGTGCACGCAGCCGGCGAATACCGCGCCGAGCACGATCCACAGCGTGCTCGGTAAGTAGCCCATCTGGGCGGCCAGCACCGGACCGACCAGCGGCCCGGCCCCGGCGATGGCGGCGAAATGGTGGCCGAACAGCACCCGCCGATCGGTCGGCACGTAATCCATACCGTCGTCGAGGAATTCGGCCGGGGTGGCATGATCGTCGCGGGGGCGGACGATCTTCGCCTCGATCAACCGGGCATAGAACCGGAACGCGATGACGTAGGTGCAGCCCGCGGCGACCACCAGCCATACGGCGTTGACCGTTTCGCCGCGGACCAACGCCAGGATCGCCCAGGCGACCGCACCGATCACCGCGACGGCGGCGATGAAGATCTTGTGCTTGAGGGTGATCGGGGAGCGGTCAACGACGGCGACGGGCGGCAGGTCGGCGTCGGTGCGGATGTAGCTGACGTCGCCGGCCACCGGCCCTCCCTCAATGGTGCACGCTCGGGTGTTCCCGGTGATCCTCGCATTACCACGGTGCTGTGCGCAGCCCGGCAACAGGCATACCGCTGGATGATGCCGTTATGGCGATTGCGTGACTACGGCGACAACGACCTGGACCAGGCGATCCAGGTGTGGGACCAAAGCCGCATTGCGGGATCGCCGGAACCGGTTTTCACTGTCGCCGAGGTGATGGCGGCGGCTCGGGCGGGCCAGCCCGCGGTCGTCGTTCGTGGAGCTGTTCCCGTCGCGGCTGGCCGCCGCGGCGCCGGGCGGTCTGGCGGCATCCCTTCGGGAAGTGTTCGCAGAACTCGACGAACTCGACGAACTGGTGCTGTTCATCGACGAGGTCGAGCAGATCGCGGTGCACGCGCCGGTGCCAGCACCGTCGAAACCGGTGTCACCAACGAACTGCTGAAGCTCATCCCGTCGTTCCGTGAGCACGACGGGCGGCTGCTGGTCTGCGCCACCAATTCCGTGCACTCGCTGGACTCGGCGTTCCTGCGGCCCGGACGCTTCGACTACGTCATACCGGTCGGCCCGCCGGATCCGCCGGCGCGCCTGGCGGTATGGAAACGCTATCTGGGCCAAGCCAACTCGGGCATCGACATCGACCGGCTGGTCGCGGCCACCGAGCTGTTCACTCCGGCCGACATCGAGTTCGCCGCCCGCAAGGGAGCGCAGGTGGCCTTCGATCGCGAGATGGCGCATGGCCGCGGGGAGCCGGCGACCACCGAGGACTATCTCACCGCGATCGGCGAGGTCCGGCCGACGTTGACGACGGCGATGCTGGCCGAATTCACCGAGGACAGAGCGCAATTCGCCAGGCTATAGCCGGGTGAGTGTGAATGTGGCGACGCATCACCGGAGTGTCGCGTCACGGGATTCACTGTCGTGCAACGTGGATCAGTACAGCGCGCGTACGGCGTCGATGGTGTCGGCGTCGTCGGGGCCCTTGTCGTCTCGATAACGCAGCACTCGGGCAAACCGCAACGCGACTCCGCCTGGATAACGCGACGACCCCTGCACCCCGTCCACCGCTACCTCGACCACCTGCTCGGGGCGCAGCGCGACGACATACCCGTCGGTGCCACCGATGGCCAGCTCGGTGAACCGGGCGGTCTGCCAGTCCAGCATGGCGTCGGTCATTCCCTTGAAGGTCTTGCCCACCATGACGTATTTGCCACTGGCCGGGTCCCGTGCCCCGAGGTGAATGTTGGACAGCTTGCCGCGACGGCGGCCCGAACCCCACTCCACGGCCAGCACCACCAGATCCAGCGTGTGCACCGGCTTGACCTTGAGCCATCCCGCGCCGCGACGCCCCGCCTGGTACGGCGCTGCGGGCGCCTTGGCCATCACGCCCTCATGACCGGCGGCCAGTGTCGCGTCCAGAAAGGCGGCCGCGGCCGTGGCGTCGGACGTGATCAGCCGGTCCACCCGGTGTCTGACGGGCACCACGGCGTCCAGCACGGCTAGCCGCTCGGTGGTCGGCGCGTCCAGCAGGTCGTCGCCGTCACGATGCAAGATGTCGAAGAAAAACACCGAAAGCGGCTGGGTCGCACGGGCGGCCGCAACATCGACCGATCGACCGAACCGGGACGCGGTGACCTGGAAGCGATGCGGACGGTGGTCGGGTCGCAACGCGATCGCCTCACCGTCGGCCACCAGCACACGCACCGGCAGCGCCAACGTTGCCTCCACTACCTCCGGCAGCCGGGCGGTGACGTCGTCGAGGCTTCGGGTGTAGACGGTGACGTCGTCGCCGGCGCGGTGAATCTGTACTCGGGCGCCGTCCAGCTTTGCCTCGAATATCGTTGTGCCGTCATGACGTTCGAGCGCGTCGGTCACACCGGTCGCGGTCTGCGCCAGCATCGGGCCCACCGGCCGGCCCACCCGCAGGGTGAAGGCGTCCAGCGCTGCCACCCCGCCGGCCAGGCCCGCGGCGGCGACCGCCGGCAGATCACCGGCCAGCATGGCGGCGCGCTGCACCGCGCTGGCGGGGATCGCGGCCGCTTTGGCGACGGCGTCGGTCATGATCCCGGTCAGCGCACCCTGGCGCAGCTCACCGCTGAGCAGCCGTAGCAAGAAGATCTGCTCGGATTCTGTTGCCGCCGAGAACAACTCGGAGACCAGCTGGGCGCGGCGCGCCTGTGAGCCGCTACCCGAGGTGGCGCCGATCTCGGAGAAGGCCGCGTCGACGCCCGCGACGCTCAGCGTCGCATGCCCGGCCGGCGGCGGAAGCGACCGCAACGACGCCCAGCCGACCCCGATGTGCCGCTGCGGCAGTTCCCCGGAAAGCCACGCCACGATGATCGCCACCAGCTCGGCGTCGGGTGCGGCGCGGCGAAGCAGGTCGGCGATGCGTTCGACCTTCCTCAGCCGCGACGAGGTGGCGCCCACGTCAAGTGAGGTAGTGGCCACGTCGAGAAGGAGCACGGTTCAGCTTGGCATGACTCGCCGACAACCGTTGCGGGCCGACACGCTAGCGTGCCTAGATAACGTTACAGATTGCCAGAATTCTGACAAGCCACTATAGGGAGGTCCGGATGGAGATCAGCGGCAAGAAGGTCGTGGTCATCGGCGGTGCGTCGGGGATGGGTCGGGCCACCGCCGAGTTGCTGGCCGAACGTGGCGCACACGTCGCGGTGCTCGACCGCGAGAACTCCGACGGCAAGGCTGTTGCCGAGGGGCTCGGCGGCGCGTTCTACCCGGTCGACGTCACCGATTTCACCGGAACCGAAGAGACCCTGCAAACGGCGGTGGACAACCTCGGCGGCCTGCACGTCGCGGTGACGACCGCGGGCGGCGGCATCGCCAAGCGGACCCTGACCAAGTCCGGCCCCCACGACCTCGAATCCTTCCAGTCGGTCATCGATCTCAACCTCATCGCCACCTTCAACATCAGCCGGCTGGCGGCCGCGCACATGGCCAAAAACGAACCCGAGGACCCCGAAGCAACCGGGGAGCGCGGCGTCATCATCAACACCGCATCCATCGCGGCCTTCGAGGGTCAGATCGGGCAGGTCGCCTACACCGCCGCCAAAGCCGCGATTGCCGGCATGTGCCTGACCATGGCCCGTGACCTGGGATCGATGGGAATCCGGGTGCTGGCCATCGCACCCAGCCTGTTCCTGACCGGGCTGACCGCCATGGTTCCCGACGAGATGGCGGCCCAGCTGGTCAAAGACGCGGCCTTCCCGAAGCGGATGGGCCGGCCCATCGAGTACGCAAAGCTGGCGGCGGCCATCGTGGACAACCCGATGCTCAACGGTCAGTGCATCCGGCTGGACGCCGGCCAGCGTTTCGCGCCCAAGTGACCGACCGAGCCGCCCGGGCCCCCGCCTGGATTGAGTACACTCTTTAGAAAATCAGCAGCACCCGCGACGGCGCGGGGCCGCGCAGTGCCGCGAGGAGGCCCTGATGGGTATCGCACTCACCGACGACCACCGCGAACTCGCCGAGGTAGCCCGCGGGTTTCTGACGGCGCAGAAGGCCCGCTGGGCAGCGCGGTCACTGCTCGACGCGGCCGACGAACAGCGACCGCCCTTCTGGCCGCAGCTGGTCGAACTCGGTTGGCTGGGTCTGCACATCGACGAAGAGCACGGCGGGTCCGGCTACGGGCTACCCGAACTCGTGGTGGTGATCGAAGAACTCGGCCGCGCGGTGGCGCCGGGACCGTTCGTGCCCACCGTCATCGCTTCGGCGGTGATCGCCAACGAGGGCACCGCCGAGCAGAAAACCCGGCTGCTGCCGGGCCTGATCGACGGAACCGTCACCGCCGGCGTGGGTCTCGACGGCCTGGTGCAGGTCACCGATGGCGTCGCCGACGGCGAGGCGGGTGTCGTCCTGGGTGCCGGGCTGGCCGATCTGCTGCTGGTCACGGCTGGGGACGACGTGCTGGTGCTCGACCGCGGCCGGGCGGGTGTGTCGGTAGACGTGCCGGCGAACCTCGATCCCACCCGGCGCTCCGGGCGCGTTCGGCTGACCAAGGTGAGCGTCAGCGCCGACGACATCCTGGCGGGGGCACGCGAATCGGCGCTGGCCCGGGCACGGACGTTGCTGGCCGCCGAGGCGGTCGGCGGCGCGGCCGACTGCGTCGACGCCGCCGTCGGCTACGCCAAGGTGCGCCAGCAATTCGGCCGCACCATCGCGACTTTCCAAGCGGTCAAACACCATTGCGCCAACATGTTGGTGGCGGTGGAGTCCGGCATTGCCGCGGTGTGGGATGCCGCCCGTGCGGCATCCGAAGATGAAGAGCAGTTCCGCCTGATCGCGGCGGTGGCGGCGGCGCTGGCGTTTCCTGCCTATGCGCGCAACGCCGAGCTCAACATCCAGGTGCACGGCGGCATCGGGTTCACCTGGGAGCACGATGCCCATCTGCACCTGCGCCGAGCGCTGATGACCGCTGGATTGCTCGGCGGAGACGCGCCGGCCCGCGATGTCTTCGACCGCACCGCGGCCGGGGCCAGTCGGGTCAACAGCCTGGACCTGCCGCCCGAGGCCGAGGAGTTGCGCACCCGGATCCGCGCCGACGCCGCCGAGATCGCGGCTCTGGACAAGAAGGCGCAACTGGACACGCTGATCGAGACCGGGTACGTCATGCCGCACTGGCCCAAGCCGTGGGGCCGCGCCGCGGATGCGGTGGAGCAGTTGGTGGTCGAGGAGGAGTTCGGTAAGGCCGGCATCAAACGCCCGGACTACTCGATCACCGGCTGGGTGATTCTGACCCTGATCCAGCATGGAACACCTTGGCAAATCGAAAGATTCGTGGAGAAGGCGCTGCGTCAAGAAGAAATCTGGTGCCAGCTGTTCTCCGAGCCCGACGCCGGCTCGGACGCCGCGTCGGTCAAGACCCGCGCCACCCGGGTGGACGGCGGCTGGAAGATCAACGGGCAGAAGGTGTGGACCAGCGGGGCCCAGTATTGCGCCCGCGGCCTGGCCACCGTGCGCACCGACCCGGACGTCCCCAAGCACGCCGGCATCACCACGGTGATCATCGACATGAAATCGCCCGGCGTCGAGGTGCGCCCGCTGCGACAGATCACCGGCGGCTCGGAATTCAACGAGGTGTTCTTCAACGACGTGTTCGTTCCCGACGAGGACGTCGTCGGAGCGCCCAACTCCGGGTGGACGGTCGCACGGGCGACGCTGGGCAACGAGCGAGTCAGTATCGGCGGCAGCGGGTCGTTCTACGAAGGGCTGGCAGCCAAACTGGTGCAGCTGGCCCATCGGAGAGCAGATCGGTTGGCGGGAGCCGAAATTCGGGTCGGGTACTTCCTGGCCGAAGATCACGCGCTACGGCTGCTGAACCTGCGCCGCGCGGCGCGCAGCGTCGAAGGTGCCGGCCCGGGACCGGAAGGCAATGTCACCAAACTGAAGCTGGCCGAGCACATGATCGAAGGCGCTGCCCTCTCGGCGGCATTGCTGGGGCCCGAGATCGCGCTGCTCGACGGTCCCGGTGCGGTGGTCGGCCGGATGGTCATGGGCGCGCGCGGCATGGCGATCGCGGGGGGCACCTCCGAGGTGACCCGCAACCAGATCGCCGAGCGCATTCTCGGTATGCCGCGCGACCCGTTGATCAACTAGGGCTCGGCGGGGCAGGGCCTGCGATCGCGAGCAGACGCAAAATCGCCCAAAATCGCGGATTTTGGGCGATTTTGCGTCTGCTCGCGTCTGCTCGCGGGGCTCCCGGTGCCCTAGGTGCGGGGCGCGAACTGCGGGGCCCCGCCGGAACCTCGCTCCGGCCGGATCTCGACGGGCATTCCGCACGTCACCGAATCCGGTTCACACCCAACGATATTGGCGGCAACACGGAGCCCGCTCTGTTCGCTGAGTTCCACCAGAGCGATCACATAGGGGGTCGGGATGTCCGGGTTGTATGGGTGGTAGTTGACCGTGTAGGTGAACACCGTGCCGCGCCCGGACACCGGCCGTGCCACCAGCGGGCCTCCGCAGCTGCGGCATTCACCGGTCGCCGGATGCGCCCATCGCGCGCAGTGGTCACAGTGCTCGATGAGCAGCGGCTGGCCAGACACGCTAAATACAGTACACTCTATTGATTCGTGGACGGATGGCCTGGCGGGCGGTGCACGTGAATTATTTCGAGAAGGACGCGATCCTGTCCGGCCTGGGCATTTCGCGCATCGGGCGGCGCACCGGCATCCCGGGGCTCGAGTTGACCATGGAAGCGGTGCGGGCCGCCATCGACGACGCCGGTCTGGTCGCCGCCGACATCGACGGCATCGCGACCCTGGGCGACACCCCCGCCGCCGAGGTCAACGCCGAGCTGCGGATCGACGCGGGGGATTGCGGATCCGGCTTCGGCACGGGCGGGTTGCTGAATCCGGTGATGTCGGCGTGCCGGGCGGTCGCCGAACGGCGCGCCCGCCATGTGCTGGTCTATCGGACCATCCAGATGCTGGGCGGCAACGTCCCGGTGCGACCGCAAGACGATGCGCCGGCCCCGCCGCTGGCGCGGATGCTGGACCTCCCCGAAGGCGCCCCGCGGCCCGCCGTCGGGCCGATGGACGACATCACCGATCTGATTGCCGCACACGCCTATTCGGCGGCGAACTGGCTGGCGCTGAATTGCCGCCGGCACATGGAGCTCTACGGAACCACCAAGGAGCAGTTGGGCTGGGTTGCCCTCAACGGCCGGCGCAGCGCGGCGTTGAATCCGCTGGCGGTCTACCGCGAACCTATGACGATGGCCGACTATCTGGGCACGCGGCCGGTGTCGACGCCATTCGGGCTGCTGGATTGCGATGTGCCCATTGACGGATCCATCGCGGTGGTGGTCTCGAGTGCCGGGTATGCCCGCGATTGCCCGCACCGGGCCGTGGCGGTCGAGGCGATCGGTGGATCCTCCGGCGCCGGTGGGTGGTTTCATCGCGACGACTATCCCAAGATGGCGATGTCGGACGCGGCGGCGCAGATGTGGTCGCGAACCGAACTGACACCGGCCGACCTGGACGTCGCCCAGCTGTACGACGGCTTTACGTTCCTGACGATCGCCTGGCTGGAGGCGCTGGGCATCTGCGCCGACGGCGACGCCGGCCCGTTCGTCGAGGGCGGGGCGCGGATCGCTCGGGACGGCGAGCTGCCGTTGAACACCTACGGAGGCCAACTTTCGGCGGGGCGGATGCACGGCTACTGGGCGTTGCACGAGGGATGTCTGCAGTTGCGCGGCGATGCGGGGGAGCGCCAGGTGGCTCGGCGCCCGGAGGTCGGCGTGGTGTCCGTGGGCGGGGGTCCGGTGGCCGGATGCATGCTGCTGACATGCTGAACATCGTTGTGGGGCAGCTCCATTGAGTGTCGAGCCACCGGCAGCCCGCACCGACAAGCGAGCCGCGCGGATCGCCCGCTGCATCGAGACCGAGGTCGTCCGCCGCGGCTGGCCAGTCGGGGCATCGCTGGGCTCGGAAGGCGCTCTGCAAAAGCGATACGGCGCCAGCCGGTCGGTGCTGCGCGAAGCCGTTCGGCTCGTCGAGCACCATCAGGTGGCGCGGATGCGTCGCGGACCCAACGGCGGCCTGCTCATCTGTGCACCCGATGCCGGACCGGCGACCCGCGCGGTCGTCATCTATCTCGAATACCGGGGCACCACCCTGGACGACCTGCTCGAGGCGCGCCTGGTGCTCGAGCCGCTGGCCGCCGCTCTTGCCGCCGAACAGATCGACGAAGCCGGAATCGAGCGGCTGCGGGCGGTGTTGGCTGCCGAGCAGCGGCAGCCGGGGTTGCCCGGCGCCCGCGACGAGTTCCATGTGGCACTGGCACAGCAATCGAAAAACCCTGTCCTACAGCTGTTTATCGAAGTCTCGATGCGACTGACCAGGCGCTACGCGCTGGCCTCGCGGACCGACTCGGCGACCGAGGCGCTGGAGGCGCTGGACCGGCTGCACCACGACCATTCGGGAATCGTCGCGGCAGTCACCGCCGGTGATTCCGCGCGCGCCACGGCGCTCAGTGAGCGGCACGTGCAAGCGGTAACCGCCTGGCTGCAGCGGCATCGGCGCGGCGACCGGTCCGGGCGGGCACACCCCCGACAGGTACGGCGGCCGGACCCCGAGGCGCCCCGCGGCAAGCTGGCCGAAGTGCTGGCCGCCGCGATCGCCGACGACATCGCCGCCAGCGGTTGGCAGGTCGACTCGGTTTTCGGAACCGAGGCCGCACTGCTGGAACGTTATCGGGTGAGCCGCGCGGTGCTGCGGGAAGCGGTGCGGCTGCTGGAATTCCACACGATCGCCCATATGCGTCGGGGCCCCGGCGGTGGGCTGGTCGTCACCCGCCCCCAGGCGCGGGCCAGCATCGACACCATCGCGCTGTACCTGCAGTACCGCAAGCCGAGTCGCGAGGACCTGCGCTGCGTGGGGGATGCGATTGAAATCGCCAACGTGGCAAGAGTCGTGCAGCGTCGTGACGAGCCAGAGGTGGCGGACATGCTCGACACGCTGGACCCGTCCACGGGTTTTGCCGCCGACGCGGCCGCAGGCCGAGTGCGTAAGGCCGCGGTCGAGGAATTCCGGTTCCACATCGGGCTGGCTGAGCTGGCCGGTAATGCGCTGCTGGAGCTGTTTCTGCGGATAATCGCCGAACTATTTCGCCGGCACTGGTCCAGCACCGGAGGTCAGCCACCGACCGCGGCCGACGTCGTCGCGGTCGAACACGCCCACCTGCGGATTCTGCAGGCGATCCGCGGCGGCGACGACAGCCTGGCCCGCTACCGCATCCGTCGCCATCTGGACGCGGCGACGTCGTGGTGGCTCTAGAACTCGGTCGAGCCAAATTCGCGCATAATCAACACCCCCGGCGGGTACATGCTTACCTGAACGAAAAGCCGGTCCAGCAGGGTGCCGGCGCAGGGGCGGGAGCGCTGACATGACGACTGGCACGGAAACCGAGCGACGAGGCTTCGTCCATTCCGCGCTGCTGTACCACTCCCAGCGGGAGTATCTGGATTTCGTCGGGCGCTTCGTGGCCGACGGGTTGGCGCTGGGGGAGCCGGTTCTGGTCGCGGTACCAGCGGACCGACTGGCATTGCTGCGCGGCGAACTGGGTGCCTGCGGTCGCGCTATGGCGGAGCTGCGCATGATCGACATCGCGCGTGTCGCACGCAATCCGAGCCGATTCCTGGCCATAGCAAGTTCCTTCGCGGCGAAATACCCCGATCGGCGGGTCCGGATCGTCAGCCACCTCGTCTGGCCCGGCCGCACCGCCGACGAGTGTCTGGCCTGCGTGCAGCATGAGGCGTTGGTCAACCGGGCATTGGCACGTCACAGCGTGATGGCGCTGTGTCTGTTCGACGCCGAGCGGCTCGACGACGAATTGTTGGCGGATGCCCGTGCCACCCATCCGTTGTTGTGGAAGTGCGGGTCGGCGTATCGCAGCGCCGATTACGCCCCGGAGGAGACGTTGGCGCGCTGCAATCAGCCGCTACCGCGTAACCCGGGCGCCGTGACCTATCTGGTGCGCGAAAGCACAGACCTGCGCCGTGCGCGTTCGTTTGCCGTGGACTACGCCGGATGGGTCGGACTGTCGCAAGACGGCCTGGAGGATTTGCGATTGATCACCACCGAGCTTGCCACCAACAGCCTGCAATACGCCGATGGCGCATGCCAGCTTGCCTTCTGGCGGCATGATGAGCACCTGGTCTGCGAGGCGCGCGATAGCGGACGGTTCGATCAGCCGCTCGTCGGACGTCAACTCCCGGGCACCGGCGCAACCGCAAGCCGCGGGCTGTTTTTGGTCAACGCCATGGCGGATTTGGTGCGTACCCACACCACGGCAAACGGCACCACCATTCAGGCATACCTTCGGCTCGAGCCGTCGGCGGCTTCCGTGGGCTAGTGAATCCGTCCGGGAGGTAGGTCCGCAGCGGCCGGGCGTCGAACCTATCCCAGCGACCCGCTCGGTGCCGGCACCGCCGGAATCGTGCATGTGGTGGTCTTGCAGTCATCGGTGCTGTTGCAGCTCACCGCCGCGGTGGCTGCAAACGCCGCGATCAGCGCCGCGACGATTATCCGAACTGCCCGGGACCCTTTGCTTTTTGCATTCATCGGTGGTGCCTTTCGATTGCCATTGCGCAGATGTGAATTCCAACGATGACTGTCTGAAGATGTTATGCCGTCGCTTCTCGCGGCGGGCCGTTTTGCCTTAATGGCTCTGGCCTGCCGCAAGATCAAACCCGCAGGGAGCGACCCTGAGGGATATGGGTCGGGGGAAGTGTCCGCTGGACTTACCTGCGACCATCCGACCGAGTCGAGGATGTGGTTAGTTCGTGCGCGTTTGCGCCGCGTGATAGCTGCTCGCCAGTTATCGAACGTGAAATGCGCTACCCGGCGTATGTCGCAATCTGTCGCCGAGGTCCTGATCTCGGCTGGTCGAAAATCTGCAATTGCCGGTGCGCGTGGCGGCGTGATCGAAACCCGGCGCGGGCCAACCGCTACTCTGGCACCACGCTCGTCATCGGGTTGGCGGGCTCGTGTTCAGCGGCGCACCCGGCCGCCAGCACCGCGAATGCCGCGGCCAGCACTACGACCACCGTCTTGACCGCCTGCACCGTCCTGCTGGTCTCTTTTGCGCTCATCGACCGTGCCTTTCGTTTGCTGGACCGCACCCGTAGTTGGCGATTCCGCCGCATCAGATGCTATCGCCAAAGCACCGAACGGCGCGGTGTTTTGGCGCCTGCGGCAGTGGGGGATCGCCAGCGAGTGGGCAATGGGCTCACCCCATGACCGCGAGCAGACACACAATCGCATGTCGCCGGCTCGCTGCGTGCGATTGTGTGCCTGCTCGCCGGCTTCAGACGGTCACAGCGGGCGCAGGACTATGGGCATGCCGTCCTTGGGGACCGGCATACCGCCGTAGTCCCAGCTCGCGTGGTAATCCGGCCGCGGCAGCTCCAGCCGGTAGCGGCGCAGCAACCGGTGCAGGATCGTCTTGATCTCCAATTGGCCGAATACCATCCCAAGACACTTGTGTGCGCCGCCGCCGAAGGGCGTGAACGCGTAGCGGTGTCGTTTGTGCTCGTTGCGTGGCTCGGTGAATCGCTCCGGGTCGAATGTCATTGGCTCGGTCCAGAATTCGGGCAGCCGGTGATTCAAGCCGGGAAACGCGATGACGTTGGTGCCCTTGGGCAGGTAGTAGCCCAGCAATTCGGCATCGCGAACGGTCTGCCGCATCGCCCACTGGACCGGCGTCACCAACCGGATGGACTCGTTCATCACCAGGTCGAGCGATTCCAGCTTCTCCAGCGATTCGATGTCCAAAGGCCCGTCGCCGAGGCGGTCCGATTCATCGCGGCAGCGCTGCTGCCACTGCGGGTGAGCCGCCAGGTGGTAGGCCATCGTGGTGGCCGTCGACGTCGAGGTGTCGTGGGCGGCCATCATCAAAAAGATCATGTGGTTGACGATGTCATTGTCGGAGAACCGGTTGCCGTCCTCGTCCTCGGTCTGACACAACACCGTCAGCAGGTCGTTGCCTTCGTGGCCGCGGCGTTCCTTGACCCGCTCGGCGAAATAGTGCTCGAGCAGTTCCCGGGCCTTGAGCCCTCGCCACCAGGTGAACGGTGGCACGCTGGTGCGGATGATGGCGTTGCCGGCGCGGGTCGTTGTCGTGAACGCCTTGTTCACCTTGGTGACCAGCTCATGGTCGGTGCCGGGTTCGTGGCCCATGAACACCATCGAGGCGATGTTGAGGGTGAGTTCTTTCATCGCCGGATAGAGCAGGAAGCGCGCATCGTTGATCACCCAGTCCTCGGCGATCACCTTCGACACCACGTGGTCCATCTGCTCGACGTAACCGACCAGCCGGGACCGGACGAACGCCTCCTGCATGATCCGCCGGTGGAACATGTGCTCCTCGAAGTCGAGCAGCATCAGCCCGCGCCGGAAGAACGGGCCGATCACCGGGACCCAGCCCTGCTGCGAGTAGTCCTTGTTGCGGTTGGAATAGATGACCTGAGCGGCGTCCGGGCCCAGCGCCGCGACGAACGGCAAGACGGGCGAGTCGCCGTAGATGACGGGCCCCTTGGTGTTGTACAGGAACATCAGATAGTCCGGTCCGCCGCGCAGCATTTCGATCATGTGCCCGATGATCGGCAGCCCCGCGTCACCCACGACCGGCTTGAGCCCGCTGCCCGGCGGCGGGTCGGACAGCTTCTTCTCCGGAAATTGAGTGTTCAGCAGCCAACGCTCCACCAGGCCCATGCCGGGAAAGTTGTTGAACGACGGGGTCAGCCGGCGCTGGGCTTGGTCAAGGAGATACGCCGGGGTGCTGATCGTCGCCCTGCTCGTGGCCATGACGCTCCTTACCGGTTGTGGCGGCCATCACTACCTAGATCCATCCTTGGAATGAACTTGACGGCTGTCAAGTTTTCTTTTCGCGCGGCTTGGTGCATGGTCAGCATGTGAGTGAGCACGCCCCCGACCAGCAGGCTGTGCCGGCATTGCGGCGGCGTGGCGACAAGCATCGGCAGGCGATCCTGCAGGCGGTGCGGGAACTACTGCAGGAGCGGCCGTTCGCGGAACTGTCGGTCAGCACCATCAGCAACCGGGCCGGGGTAGCCCGCTCCGGGTTCTACTTCTACTTCGACTCCAAATACGCGGTGCTGGCCCAGATATTGGCAGAGGCAGCCGAGGAACTCGAAGAACTCACCCACTACTTCGCCCCCCGCCAGCCGGGTGAGTCGCCGCAGCAGTTCGCCAAGCGGATGGTCGGTAGCGCCGCCGTTGTCTACGCGCACAACGACCCGGTGATGATGGCCTGTAATGCGGCCCGCCACACCGACATTGAGATCCGCGAGATCCTCGAGCGACAGTTCGACGTGGTGCTGCGCGAGATCGTCGGCGTCGTCGAGGCCGAAATGAGAGCCGGCACCGCCAACCCGATCAGCGATGACCTACCGACATTGATTCGTACCCTGGCGGGCACCACCGCGCTCGTGCTGACCGGCGACCCGCTGCTCGTCGGCCGCGACAGCGACCCCGACCGCCGGGTGCGGGTGCTCGAACAGATGTGGCTCACCGCGCTGTGGGGCGGTGCCCCCAAGGCCTGAGCCGCCGGTATCGTCACCGCCATGGCCCAACCGCGGTATTACGCAGGGAAACGGTGCCTGGTCACCGGTGCGGCCAGCGGCATCGGCCGGGCCACCGCATTGCGGCTCGCGGCGCAGGGTGCCGAACTCTATTTGACTGACCGCGACGCGGACGGCTTGGCGCAGACGGTGTCCGATGCGGGTGCTCTCGGCGCGCTGGTGCCCGAGCATCGAGTCCTCGATATCTCCGACTACGCCCAGGTGGTCGCGTTCGCGACGGACGTCCATGCCGGCCACCCCAGCATGGACGTCGTGCTCAACATCGCCGGCGTCTCGGCGTGGGGGACAGTCGACCGGCTGACCCACGACCAGTGGAGCAGGATGGTCGCGATCAACCTGATGGGTCCCATCCACGTGATCGAGACCTTCGTTCCGCCGATGGTCGCAGCCGGCCGGGGCGGCCATCTGGTCAACGTGTCCTCGGCGGCCGGACTGGTCGCGCTGCCCTGGCATGCGGCTTACAGCGCGAGTAAGTACGGCCTACGGGGGCTTTCGGAGGTGCTGCGCTTCGATCTCGCACGACATCGCATCGGGGTGTCGGTCGTGGTCCCGGGCGCCGTGCGGACACCACTGGTCAACACGGTCGAGATCGCCGGCGTGGACCGCGACGACCCACAGATCAAGCGCTGGGTCGACCGCTTCAGCGGCCACGCCATCTCGCCGGAAAGGGCTGCCGAAAAGATCCTGGCCGGGGTGGCCAAGAACCGTTACCTGATCTACACGTCGCCGGATATCCGGGCGCTGTACGCGTTCAAGCGGCTGGCGTGGTGGCCCTACAGCGTGGCGATGCGCCAGGTCAACGCGATCTTCACCCGCGCACTGCGGCCCGGCCCATCGCAGCGCTGACCGGGTTACTGGCCGGTGCCGCTGAGCAAGAAGCCGGCGAGCCTGCTGCCGACGTTGCCGATGCCGGAGAGGAACGCGCCGGTCAACCCTGCGGTGCTGCTGTTGTACCAGCCGGTGACGATACTGCCGATGTTTCCCATGCCCGACGTCAGTTGGCCGATGTTTTCGAATCCGGAGAGAAAGCGCCCACCGTCGTTGGAGAACCCGGAAAAGAACTGTCCCGCGTTGAAGAATCCCGAGCCGCCGCCCGGACCGCTGTTGAAGAAGCCCGACGTTGGATTGATGGTGGAGTTGCCGACGCCCGGTGCTGCGGGAATGTGAAGGATCGGGACTGAGATCGGGCCCACGCTGTTGATGATTTCAATGTGCATCCTGCTGAATGGTATGCCGCCTACGTTTCCTACGTTGAACCCCGTCAAGTCGAAACGGTTGATAACAATTTCGGGTACAACGACCGTGATTGACTCACCCTCGCCCAGCGGAATGGTTACATTCGGAATAGGGCTAGGTAAATCGATGAATAGATTGAGGTCTATCGGGACGTCCATGCTGAACTCCCGGACCGTTATGCCGTCTATAAAGCCGGTGACGGGTATCGCCAGATCGACGTTAACGCCAATGTTCAAGGGGATTCCGGGCATGGTGATGCCAAAGTCGAAGCCGAACTGTCCCCGGTCGTTGGCGCGCCAGAAATAGCCGTTGTTGCGGTTTCCGGAGTTAAACGATCCGGTGTTCAGGTTGCCATTATTGTAGGAGCCGGTATTGCCACTTCCGGTGTTGAAATCGCCGGTGTTAACCCCGCCGGTGTTGAGATTACCGGTATTGGTGCTGCCCGCGTTGGACAGGCCGGTGTTCAAACTGCCGGAGTTGAACAGGCCGGTGTTGAACGAGCCGGTGTTGCCGATGCCGGTGTTGGCGCTGCTGGTATTACCGATGCCGGTGTTGTAGCTGCCGGTGTTGCCGAAGCCGATGTTACCGACACCGGTATTGCAGAAGCCCAGGTTGAAATCGCCCAGGTTACCGAAACCAAAGTTGTTGTCCCCAAAGTTGGCGAAGCCGAAGTTTGCGATGCCATGATTTGCATCGCCGATGTTGAAGTCGCCGATGTTTCCGTTGCCCAGGTTGAAGCTCCCAAGGTTCGCGCTGCCGAAATTAAGGCCACCTCCGTTGGCGTAGCCGAAGTTGAACGTCGATGCGCCCCCGCTGTTGTGGAAAATTCCCGAAAGATGGTTGCCGACATTGCCCAATCCCGAATTCAGGGCACGGAATTCTAGGTCGAGATTGCTGGTGTTCTCGAAGCCGGAGATGGAGTTGCCGAAGTTGTGGATACCCGATTGCAGCAGGCCGGCGTTCAGCACGCCTGAACTGCCCAGGTTGCGGGTGAAATTGAAGAAGCCCGAGGTGTCGGGTCCGAAGTTGCCGAACCCCGACGTGCCCCCTCGGCCGCTATTGAAAAATCCTGACGAAGGCGCGTCGGTCGTGTTTCCGAAACCCGGTGCTGCCGGGATATTGATGATCGGGATGTTGATAGGGCCGACACTCCCGGCAACAGAAACGCCTAGCCTCGTTTCTGGGCTTCCCACGGTAATCGAAATGAACGGCCCCGATACTCGGATGGGAGGCATTTGTATTGGACCGACAGTGCCGCTTAGCGCGGGAAAATCTAATGGAATTGCGGGAATCTTGAACGGTGCTAACACGATTTCTGTGGTGCGACCCTCGACAGGAATATGCAAGGGAACACTCAACGGCAGATTTATCGGAATTTCTGGAATCGTCATGGTGTAGGAGAACCCGGCATTTGCTGCGCCGTCGCCCCTGGCGAAGAAGCCGTTGTTCATGTCGCCGATGTTGAAGGCGCCGGTGTTGAGATCGCCGGTGTTGGCCCAGCCGGTGTTGATGTTGCCGGTGTTGTGGGACCCGGTGTTGGTGTCGCCCGGGTTGAACTCGCCCGTGTTGAAGTCGCCGACGTTGTAGTTGCCGGTGTTGTAGTTACCGACGTTGCCGATGCCGGTGTTGACGATGCCGGCATTGTAAAAGCCAGTGTTAGCCCTACCGGAATTACCGAAGCCGGTGTTGAACGAGCCGGAATTGCCCAGACCCCAGTTCCCGGTCCCGGAGTTTCCGAATCCGGTGTTGCCGCTACCCGAGTTGAACAGGCCGGTGTTGCCGGTGCCGGAGTTGAGCCCGCCGAAGCCCAGCTGGTTGCTGCCGCCCAGACCTATCCCGATGTTGTTGTCGCCCCCGAAGCCGCCGTTTCCGAAGCCGATGTTGCCGTTGCCGGTGTTGACAAATCCGAGGTTGCCGTTGCCGGAGTTCCGGCCGCCGAAG
>NZ_MVIF01000089.1 GCF_002086675.1 Mycobacterium persicum | reverse complement strand
GGAGCGGGGAGCACGGGCCAAACAACAACGACCAACCCGGATCCACCTTTACGGGGGTCCCCAACACAGATAAGGGGACATGAATCGACAATGTTCGACACCGGCGGGCAAAGCGGGCAGGGTCTCGGCTCAGCTGACCAACAGTCTCGACTCGCGAGACATTGACTCATGTCAAAGTCTCGCGAGTCGGCCCGGCTGCTGCTCAACCAGCTGGCAGACGAACGTAGCCGGCGCGTTGTCCTAGTATCGCATTGCCTGCTGAACGAAAACACCCGCTATGCCGGCGGCGCCACCCGCCCCGGGGCGGTGGCCGAGGTGGTCAACGAACTGCTCAGCGCCCGCACCGGCATTCACCAACTGCCCTGTCCCGAGCAGCTGGCGTGGGGCGGCGTGCTCAAACGCCACAGCCTGCGGCTCTACCACTCCAAGGGCGGACCCGTGTATGCGGTGCGCGGTGCGCTGCTGAGCGCATTCATCGTGTGGACCAAGGTGATTTACCGGCGCCTGGCCCGGCGGGTCGCGCGTGACGTGGCCGACTACCACCAGGCCGGTATCGCGGTCGCCGGCATCGTCGGAATCGGCGCCTCACCCTCCTGCGGAGTGACCAGCACCCTTGATATGCGCGCTTCCCTGGAGGTGGTGGCCGCCTGCCCGGCGGCGGCTCTCACCCGAGATGTGATGAACGAGCAGGCTGTTCTGGGCTGCCGGCGCTCCGGGCAGGGCCTGTTCATCAAAGCGCTCGACCGCGAGCTGAACCGCCGCCGACTGTGCGTGCCCGCATTCGAACACGACCTCGCCGCCGAACTACGCGGCCAGCCCCAGGCGGTGCTCGCCCGACCGGCACCGCAAACTCTCGGCACTGTGGCGGAGGCCGCAGCCAAGGGGCACTAGGACTTTCGCTCGTCGGTTATGCGAACCTCAGCATCGGGCTCGTCGGCTTGGTGAGTCCGTTCGCCGGCGGCTGGGAATCCTCGGCGCCGTAACAGGTGCGGTGTACCTCGGCTTGGCGGGGCTGCGCCACATCGCCAAGCGCGCACAGAACCCCGACGAGATCGTCGCGACCTGGACCGACCTACTGGTCTTCGTCATGGTGACAATGGGCGCCGTCGGCATCATCGTGTCGTCGAGCTGACAGCGTCTCCGAGCCGTGGTGGCAGGTACAGGATTCGAACCTGTGTAGCTTTCGCGACGGATTTACAGTCCGTCCTTCTGGGTGTTTGGCGGCTCAAGCTGTGTTGGCAATGTTGAAAACCTGCTGGTCGGCGTGTTGGTTGTGTTGGGTGATGAAGACTGTTGTCGGTAGCACTGCGGACGCACTGCGGACGAGAACGCAAACCCCAGAACGAACCCCGTGGGGAGTTGCACACGAAGGGACTACCGACGCCCATCACGGATCTGGTACACGCGCGACAGCGAAAGGCCAGCGGCTACCGCGATTTGCTCGCCGGAGATGCCTTGATCGAAGCCTTCACGGACTAACCGGCGCAGCTCCGCGTCGGCAGCGTCGAACGCCACGCGGCGCGACTCGCGCTGTCTGGCAGCGCGCCGGATGAGCCCGAGATGGTCCACAAGCGGAAAAGTCTAGCGAGCTGAAACGCGTATTCAGTGATGCTTCGCAGCGCGCTACAGTTTTGCTTTCCAGCGCGCTGTTTAGCGCGCTTTGGCGAACTGCACGCCCGGAAGGACCTAGCCGATGCAGATCAGCATCCGCAGTCCCCCTGCTTAACAAGGACTTTCGCCGCCTTTTGGGCGGGAGTTCGGCTCACCTCTCAAATGACTGAAGGCGACTCCCCCGCCAAAGGGAACCGCCTTCTCGTACCTCACACCCCCTGCCAGGGGCTTCAGCAACGAACCACAAGGAGCGTACTCCTATGCGCGAAAACGGCGCAACAGCTCTGTCCACCGTCCCTCTACCGCCCGGCGCCGACACCACCACTACCTGGGAGGAATGGGACCACACGTGTCGCGTCGTCTGGACCCGCGAGACCGACGTCGCCGGCATCAAGGTTACCGGCTCGGCGATCCAGTTCCCCGATGGCTCGATAGATGCCGGCACCGAGGAACCGCCGCTGGTGACGGTCGGCGAGTTGCAGTTCACGACCCACCAGGCGCGCGAGCTGGCCGCGGCGATCGTGGCCACCGCAGAGCTGATCGGCGTGTGGGTGACGCGATGACCACCGTTGAACCGCACCCGGCGCTGTCCTATCCGTGCCCGTTCTGCGGCGCTGAGCCTAGCCAGCCGTGCCGGGCGCACCGCGGACGTGGCCGCGAGCTTGACTGGCCGCATTCACGGCGCATACAGGTCGCGAGCCCACCAACCCCGCCTGGCCCATCGAAGCCGCCAATCCGGGCGCTGTGCTGCGAATGTGGCAACCTGCGCACTGTCAGCGCGAATCACTTCTTCCGGCACGACGACAAGAATCGCGCTCAAGGCGGCTTCGCAGAGGACACCCGCGGCTGGCGATCGACCGGCACCTTGCTGTGCCGCAATTGCGGGCGGCCCGCACGGCACGCGCTGCTACAGGCCGCCGGCGACCGCGACTACGAAGAGGCGTACCAGCAATACGCACTGGGCAGCGACTGGCCCTACAAGTGGGCGCCAGATCGTGATCGCCTACGCCAGTTGTACTTCAAGCAGTTTCCACGCAACCCCAACCTGACGCACTGGTATCTGCAGTCTGAGGCGGTCAAGGCACGCGCTGCTGGGCGGCCAACCATGGTGGCCATCTGCGGCGACAGCATGGCGACGCCGCCCGACCATCTTGACGACAAGGCGCGGTCGGCGGAAGCTGGCCTGGTCAAGCCCAAGACGATGCGGGAAAACGAGTATGAAGACGCTGCAACCGGGCTGTCGTGGGTGGATATGGATTGCGTGAACTGCCTCAAAGTTGTCAATGAGCGCCGCCTGCAGCGCGCCCGTGATGACCTGGACGCGCTGATCCGCTGGTATTCCGTCAGGGTTGAGCTGCTGGCTGCAGTGGAGGTCGACGAACTTCGGAATTTCTTGGCGAAGGCATCGGACCGGACGTGGCGGCGCTGGCAGAAGGGCCACCCCCAGCAAGCACTCAGAGAGATATCCCCCCCTGCCTCCCTGCGCCGTGTACGCCGACCTGCGGTCGGACACTAACACCTACCGGCCCTACCGGGTGATGATCAACGGCATCACCCGCAGCGTCGACGGCAACGGCGGCATTCAGGTGTGGGTCGCTGCCGTCCAGTACGGCGACGGCACCCTCGACCAGGACGTACTGGACCGCCCCTCGGTGTGGATCGACGCCCACCAGGAAGCGTTGAGCAGCGAGCAGGCGTCGTGATTTGGCCGGCGAGCTGCTGGCGGCGGCGGACGAGTCGGGCGGGTGGCTGCGATGAGCACGATGATCGCCAAGGCAGACCACCGCTGCCCCTAGCCCTTGGTGCGAAGGCGGCTCCCTGCTTGACGTGCACACGACCGCCCACACGACGCCGGCCACCGGCCGCGACTACGACGTCCGCGACGGACTGGCCACCACCATCATGGTCAGCTACGACGAGCATGCGGACTCACGGCCACGGATTCTGCTGCACCTGGGGTCTGACTCCGAAAACGTCGATGTCGACGTCGATGTGAGCCCGACACCAGCCGAGGCGCGGCGGATCGCCATCCAAAAGTGCAGATCACGCCCCGAAGCGTGCCGAGGCGATTGACCGCTCCAACCTGCCTGGAGTAGCACTGATACTTGGTCTGTGTGGCGCGAGGCGCGACGGCAGGGACGTCAACGAGAGGGGCTGTTACCTGACATTCTGCACCACTCTCGAAAGGACAGACAGAACTCGTGAATCTTGAAGCGAGCGGCAACTTCTGGGTACCCGCCGACACCAAAGTCAAGGTGCAAGGCTCATTCAAGGCAGATCCCGGGCAGAAGCCTGAGGCGATTCTGGCCACCGGCTTAGTCGACGACCCCCGAGTAAAGGTATCTGGCGGTATCTCTATATTCACGGACTCGCCTGACGAGACGGTTAATGCTTTCCTGCCGATCACACTGCATGCGCAACTCACCACTGGCGAGTCCGTTACGCTACTAAGGGATCGCGCAGTAATTAGGTAGGTGTTGTCGGGCGTGTCGCGGTGTGGTCGGCGGTGAGCGTGTAGTTCCAGTCGCCGTGGAACTCGTACGACCGCGGCATCAAGATCACCGACAAGCAAATCGCCGCCCTCGAAGCCACCCAACTGCACCGTCAAGGTGGTGGTGTCGAGGACCGCGTTCACGGTCAGTCCGGTGGATGTGGTTGTTGCCCTGAGGGTTTCGATGACAACCTCATGGGATTCCAAGGGTCGTCCGCGCCAGTTGCGGCTGATCGCGGAGAACAGCCGGTGTTCGATCTTGTTCCATTTGGAGGTGCCCGGCGGCAGGTGGCAGACCGTGATGTCCAGTCCGGCCTCGGTGGCCAAGGCGGCAAGTTCGGTTTTCCACAACCGCAGCCGGGTCCCGATCCGGATGCTGCGGACACCCGATGCCCCCTGGCGATCAGCTCGGCGGCCAGCAACAACCGCCACGCCCGCTCGTCCAAATGCGGGCGGATCAACGACAAACGGGCAGCGACCGGATCGGAGTCCACAGCAGGCAGCGTCATACCACAAGTGTGGACAAACCAAACAGAAAAACCTAAATAATTACTGCGCGCCGCCTAAACGCACAAAACCACGGTGGAGACGGCTATGTAACTGGAACCCCTCGCTACAAGGCGCAGTCGGCGGTATCGGGCGACCGCCATATAAGCGGTGTGGACCAGACATTTAGCAGTATCCGGTTCCGCTTCGGCCATCCCCACTGGCTAGCGCACCTTAAGGCGGGGCAGTCCAGTGTTGTTGATGACGACGGGTCCACGCTGAGTGTTGATGCGTCTGACGACGGCATTTGGCTGCGGTATTCATCTGCGACCCCGGCCACACTGCGTCGGCTTGAGAAGAGGGTGGTAACGGGCTGCCTATCACTAGCCGAACTATCACTCGACCAGGATTTCGCCGCCCGAGACACCCAGGTTCGGATCGATGTTCGCGATCCTTGGCTTACGGTCCACGGACCCGGCGCCAACACACCCCCGAAGGAGTTCGACGGTGACAGTCTGTTGCTGCGCGAGGAACTCACCGTCGAGCGGTTCGCGAAATGGATTCCATTTAACGACACTCTGGACGGGCTTGCGTCTGCGGCCGCACGCCCGGTCAAGGCACCTTTGCAGACACAGGTTCTCGTAGTCACCGCCCTACTCGAAGGGCTCCACCGCCGCCTCTCCACCGCACCCGGGTCGCCGGTGCGTATGGGCCCCAACACTTTGGCTTTAGCCGCACTGTTGACCTGCGCGCATTACCTGCCGGTGGGCCGTTGCCGTGATGTTTTGGCCGCGTTGACCGCGATCGAGGTCTCAACGGGGTTCCTGGCCGCAATCCGCGGCCGCGCCGCCCGCCGGCTGGAGCGAAAATTCCAGGGCCACATGCAAAAGCTGCTGGCCAGCGCGCCGGTGCTACACGCTGATGAAACCCCAGGCCGCGTCAACGGAGCCCTGACTTACGTGCACGTCGCGTGCACCGAATACCTCACGCTGATGCACATCGGGGATCGCTCGGCGGCCACTATCGATGATGGCGGGGTGCTCTCCGAGTTCAACGGGGTGCTGGTCCGCGATGGCTACGCCGGCTATACCCACCTACCCGCCCTGCACGCCTGGTGCGCCGCCCATCTACTGCGCGACTTGCGTTCAATCTCTGACGCCGACCCCGACCACCAAACATGGGCGCTGGCCATGGCCCAGGTGCTCACCGACGCCCACCACGCCGCCATAGCCGCCCGCGACACCAGCGCCGACGCACTAACACCTGCGACGCTGGCACAAATCAACAACCACTACCTCGGCGCGATCGCCCTCGGCCGCGACGAAAACCAAGACCGCACCGGCGAACTGGCCGACAACGCACGCAGGCTAATCAAACGGTTCCGCCGCTACCAAGACATGATCTTGCGCTTTGTCGCCGACCTGACCGTGCCGTTCACCAACAACGAAGCCGAACGCACTCTACGACCCGTCAAAATCCAACAACGCACCTCCGGAGGCTGCTGGCGAACCGTCCAAGGACTCACTGACTTCGCCATCGTGCAGTCCTACCTCGACACCGCACACAAATGGGGCATCGACAAGCTCGACGCCCTCCAACAGCTCTTCACCATCGGCGCCTGGCTACCACCAGCCCTCACCCCCGGCTGACCAGCTGAATAGCTACAGGGCCAGGCCAAAAAGTTACTGGGCTTGGCATTTCCATATATATATACCCCTGCACGAATTAATGCCGTGGCGCAAACAGAATTGGTGGCGGTACCGCCGAAATAAGGGGGGGGTATGCGTAACCGTTTGAAGCCCCCTTTTTTTATTTTCGCAGGTAGATAGATTGCAGGCGACCGCTCGGTGGCTTTTTAGGGTTAGCCATATAACCGCAGGTCGCGATAGGGGTTGGGGGTACCAAGGGTACCCGTCGGTGCGGTCGTACTGGGAGAATTGGGACGCGAAGTTGGTCGCGCGCAACGCGAATGGTGCAGATCCCTTTAGAGCAAATCGGCAAAGACTTCTTTCTCCTCAGGCTTCCCGTAGCGGCTCACGAACCGCAGCGCAGTCGATCCATTTGCTGTTTCGATCGTGGGATCAGCACCGCGCTCGCGGAGCAGTCGCATGATGTGGAGGGCAGCGGGTGTGGTGTTGCGGACGGCGTTGTACAGCGGCGTCTCCCCCTTCGTGTTCTTGGCGTTGACGTCAGCGCCGGCATCCAGCAGCAAGCGAACAGCTTCCTCGCTTTCTCCTTTGGTCGCAAAGTGCAGTGGAGTGGAGCCTTCGTCGTCGATGGCGTTGACGTCGGCGCCAGCATCTAGTAAGCGGTGCGCGTTGGTCAGGATGAATTCCACTATCTTGAGATGGTTTTCGGCCTTCAGCTCTGGATCGGTTAGCGCTGCTGTGTGGTCCAGACCCACTGGCGCGTCAATCACCGCATAATGCAGCGGGGTCCGGCCCGCACGGTCGCGATCGTTCACATTCATCCTGCCTCCCTCGGTAGTTCGGATGCGTGGCTGAGGTTTCCTGGCGCGTCTTCGACCTGATAAAGCCCGGGGCGGTTGCAGTACTCGATGAGCTGCTGTCGGGTCCAGTGCTCCCGGATGGCCATGTCTCGGATGCGCCACCACTCCTGACCGCTGACGTGGCCGAGATGGTAGGTGGGATCGACGGGATAACGGATGCCGTCGGCGCCGAGGTAGTATTTGCCGTCCGCGCTCTTCGGCAGGTTCAGAATTGCTTCCTCGTACTGTTTGGACACTGGGACCAAGACATTGTCATCGGTGGCGCTGATGTAGTACTTCCCGTCGGGCGTCCTTCTGGCTGCCGCTTCAACAGCTTCTCGGGTTCCGACCCTGATGTAGGGCCGCGACAACAGGTCAAGGCCTTCAGTGCCCAACAACCCCGGGATGGCGCCCTCGGCCAGGAACAGCTGTGCGCGGGCGGAGAGCAGTGGCGACAGTTCACCCACGGCCCGTACCGCGTTGCCGAGGGCACTAACGGTCGGCAGGCTAGAGGCTTCGGCTGCGACCCGAAACTCGCGGATAATGGTCGCGATACGTGCACCAGTGGCCACCAAACGCGCTACATCGACGACCTTCGACACACCCTCACTTATGGCCGCCGTGAACGGAATCAGAACCGCGGCAACGGCTTCGGTGACCGCCACAGTCGCCCCAAGCGCGGCCATCTCATGCAGGATCTTCGAGTGCGCGTCATCGATTGCCTGCGCGTAGTCCGAGCACGCGGTACCGGCTGCGTCGAAGCCGTCAGCAACCGCTTTGAGCGAATCTCGGTCCAGAGTGCAGTTGGTGGCCGCAACCGGGAACTCCGGTGACTTTTGCGCACGCACCGACTCGATCACACCGTCGTTGGCGATATCGGCCGCAGCGCGCAATTCCCGCGCCGCCCCATGCCAGGCGTCGGCGGCCGCACGCAGCTTGTCTTGGTGACCATTGGGCCACATCTCGCCCTGCACATAGGCCTGAATGGTGTGCCACCACCCGGGCACATCACTATGCCCGCCCTCCGCGGACGGGATGGCCGGCACCAAGAACATCGGTTTAGCGGTGGGCGGAAACGCCGGCGCACCAGCGTTGTTCATCGCTGACTGCTGATCAGCGTTTTGATGGTTGACCGCCGTGGTGGCCAATAAATCCGAGCACTGAGCTGCACCCATCACCGCGGCAGTCGCCGCCTCCATCAATCCCGCCCCACCAGCGCGTCCGCCCACCAGCGCGTCGTATTTCAGACTCCAGGAATGGCCGCCAATGTCGGTGCCGGCCATACCAGCAGACCCTTTCAACACCCCCGACAAGTGCTGTACGGCCGCAGCTGCGGCGTCATAGACCTTGCCGTAGACGCGTCCGGCTTCGGCGACGACTGCAGGATCGACGTCTTGAGTCATGGCCACATCGTCGTGTTGAGTTCCGCCACCCCGGTGTAGTTGCGGTGCGCCAGCTCAGCGTTTCGTCGTAATTCGTCGAGGCCCTCACGCATCTGCTGATCGGCAGCCATCCACTTCTGGTGGTATTCGCGCTCGGCGTCGGCGCCCGCACCTAGCCAGCTGCCGTGCAATTCGGCGACGCATTGATCCACAGCGGCAGCGATCTGTTCCGCACGCGCAGTGAACTCGGCCAGCCGATCAGCAAAGGCCAACAGGGCATCCAAATTGACCGTGTAGCGCCGGCTCACACTGCTGGACCTTTCCGGTACAACGCTTCGAAAGCTTTCGCCGCAGTGTTTTCATGGTCGAGCATGAGATCCACCGACCGCATCAACAGCTGCGAATGTTCCTCCAAGGTCGCCGCAGCCGTCGCAGCACCCGAATACCACTCCTGCCAGGGCGGCTGATACGCCGACGCGGCGACACCGGTCCACGTGGACGACAGCTCGCGCCACTGGCGGGTGATACTGTCCAGCTCGTCCTTCAGCTCATCAGCCTGATTGGTCAGAACATGCACGCCGTCGCCATCGCCTCCAACTTCATTGCCAGCTCGTAGGCCAACGGCGTTCGCTCCTTTTCGCGCGCAGGGTCAGGATGTTCTCGGGTAAGCGTCATTGGCACCACGCTTATCCTGACCGGCCCGCAGTTGCGTGCGTCGGGAGGGTCTGCCTCCTCGCAACCTAGCCGCCGCGGACGTCAGCCCGACCTTCTAACTAGATCGTCGACTGATCCCACGGAGCATCGCCGATAGTCGCCGGCAGAACGGATTCCGACATGCCGTGAGCCGCTGCCCACCGCCGCCGGGCCGCCCACCACTCATCGAGTCCCAGCTCCCACGTCAGGGCGTCCGTGTGTACCGGCCAGCCCGGGAATTCCAGCAGCTCGGGCGGTAGCGTCGCACCGTCGTAACGGCGTCGCATCACGCGCCCCTCTCGTCGTCGCGGTTGATGAGTGCCAGCAGCCGGCGGCGTCGCTCAGCCCAGGCGTCCACCGCTCGCCGGTACGCAACGCCCGTCGCGTACCGACGGCCGTTGAACAGAAACCCCGGTAGCGGATCAACAGGTCGGCGCCGCATCACGCACCCGCGATCCCGTAGACGCCCCTGGCAGCTCCACGCCGCTGGGGACGACGCAATACAGACGGGTCGTCCTGATCGCCACTAGGCAACCGCAGCGACGCGGCAAGCCGGGCCAGCACTATCCGCTGCTGCTGCGCGGCCGTCAGCGCCGGATGCGCCTTCGACCCGTGTGGACCTTCCACCACCAGGCCGTCGCGCTCGGTGATCGCATGCAGCTCGTCGAGCTGGTCGACACAGCGCACCATCTCCCTAAGCAAGGCCAGTTCGTGCTGCTCAAGCTCATACCTGGCCATAACGTCACGCCACAGCGCCCGTCCGCTCGATCGTGCGCCCTTCGGCGGGGCCGGTATCTGCGCTCTCGCCATCGTCAGCTCCTGTTCTGACTTGAAACTCCGTTGTATTCCAAGGGTTTTCGCGCACTTCCAAGCAAAGCGAAACACGCTGCACCGCATTACAATTCAGAAATTGGAACCATTTCAGCCCTCACAGATAGAGAGCCGGCGCCTCGTCGTCGCCGCTCAGTCCGGCCGTCAAAAAAATCGCGGGTCATGCCGAACCGGCCCAGATATGCCGCAGGGCAGCCAGCCCTTCCGGGGTGTGGAGTTCGGGTAGGACTCGGCGCCATACATGGGCGACGCCGGCGAGTAATTCGTTGGCGCGGCCAATCGCGCCGGCGGCATCGATAACGTCGTTGAACAGGACGGCCGCGCAGTCGTAGCAATCGCCGTCATCTTCGCGGGCCGCGACGGCGCCGCCGTAGGCGAGGATGAGATGTCCGGCGCGGCGGATGTCGGGGTTGGCGTCACCCTCGGCGATGGTTGCCACCAAGGCACCGAGTGCAACCTGCCCGAGCGGGGTGCGAGTTTCGTGGGCGGCGCGGTCATACAGGGCCAACAGTCCGTGCAACAAGCCGGCGTAGGCGTCATCGTCGGTGGCGACCCGCGCGAGGGTCTCGGCGTCGCCCTCGATCAAGGTGAGCACGTCGGCATTGCTCATCGGGACGGCCCCTCCTCTCGGGCTTGCGACCAGCGCTTGCCGAGCGTGTCGACCTGAGCTTGGTGGCCCGTACGCCCCTGTCGAGGGCGTCGCTTCGCATGGAGGGCGAGGACGGCTTGGCGCGGATCAATCGGGTTGTCGTTCACGGTGGTGGCTGCGGCCCGATGGGTGGTCTTGCGGGTGTCGCCGCGCAGCCGCCCGTGCGAGTCGAACAGGCTGCGGAGTTCGTTCTTCAACGCCAGTTCGGCGATGAAAGATTCGGGCAGGCCGGTGGCCCGGGCGAGGGACCGCACGGCCCCGGTCGGGTCACCCGACGACATAGCCGCCTTCACTGCTGCTCACCGGCTCTTGGGAACCCGACCAGTGAGGACGCAGGCATGGACTCGTCCGGTCCCCTGGTCCGCCACACCAACGCCCGGAACTCGGGCTCGGGCAGCGCGGCCAGCCAATCCTCAACCGCTGACTGCAGATCGGGCACTCTGCCTCCCTTCGGCGTAGGTCTGCACGTCGCAGAGCCTGAAAAGCCAACGCCCGCCGATGAGTTGACCATCCAAGTCGGAAGCCAGGCGGCGCACTTGACGCTTCGAGATGCCAAGAACGGCTGCGGCCTCCTCGGCGGTGACCAGCTCTCGCTTCTCTAATTCTGCTGCCGCCCTGCCCGATTCATGTCCCGCTGCGGACATGACGCGGATTTCGGCGTCCAGGCGGTCATAGTGACGGCGCAGCCATTCGGGTATCGGCTGGCCGGAGCGCTGGCGGTGGCGGATCAGGTGGGCTGCGCAGTAGTAGGCGCACTCTGTGTCAACCGGATTCATCGTGGCGGCACTCACCACACGTCGCCGTCGAAATCGTCGGCAACTCGCGGTATATGTCTGTCGCTCAGTTCCTCAAGATGTTCGGTGATGCCGGCGAGCATCCGCTCGACCCGCACCCGCGCTGCGGCGGTTCCGTGATGTTCGACGAGCCCTGCGGCCCAACAGCGCACCAGGGCATAGATCAGCTCGGGGCCATGGCCTAGCGAGTCGGCCAGCGCTGCGTCGTACCGGGCGCGGTCGTTGTCGAATACCGCCAAGGCCAGCCGTGCGGCGCGGGCCTGGTCGTCAAGGCCGAGGATCTGCGGCGGCATGCTCACTGGTAGACCACCTCAAGGTCGGCACCGTAGTCATGTCGTGCCCAGTACCGTATGCCGTCGAGGATGAAGTCGGAGCCGTTGTGGGCCATGGCTTCCCGGGCGCGGCGCTTGCCTCGTCTGGCCCATTCACGCGGGATGCGGATATGGCCGTTGATGATGGGCAGCGCCTCGACTGCGGTGACCTCGACACCGAAGAGAAGAGCTATGGCTTGCATATCGAGCATCGGTTCACCACCAATTTCCGTGATGGTGACGATGACGGTGTTGGTCACGCGGATGTTCCTCTCTGGATAGGGATTCGGTAGTGGTGGACCTGTCGGCCCGGTAATGGTTGGCCACGCCGCACGGTGTTGCGGCAGGCTGCGCCGGGTTGGGCGCCGCAGAGGCCGCAGGGCTGCGTGAGGGCTAGGTTGACGTCTTGGTCGTCGGCGGTGAGGTCCGGTTCGCCGTTTTCGCGCATGCGTTCGTTCCGCAGAACGAGCTTGCATTCCCGGCAGAGCCCGGTGATCTCGTGCGGGTTGAGCCAGTGCGGCGGAAAGATACTCCGAGGTCTGCAATGCCTCCCGGGCCGCGTCTTCTAACGCGCGACGCGTTACGTCGGCGCAAACCTGCGTGATGTCACCCACCTTGCCTTACCCCTTTCGCTTTTGGTGTAGTGCTCCGTTCTAGTGTTGCTGGCGCTGGTTGCGTTGGTCAATCTAAAACAGTAGAGTTGACTGATATGGCAACTAGCAAGTGGACCGAACTCCATTTCCGCAAACGGCTCAAGTTGGAGCGAGAACGCCGAGGATGGACGCAGAAGCAGTTCGCAGATGCTTTGTCAGACAAAGATATTCATCTGGCCTGGACGACGATCGCCAAAATCGAGAAGGGAAGCCGCTCGGTCAGGATCGACGAAGCGGCGGCCATCGCTGACCTTTTCGGCATATCCGTCGACTCGCTGCTAGGCCGCCGAGCGCGGCCGAAGAGCGACCGCGTTCACATACTTACAGCGGCGGGAGACACTGCCATTCGATCCGCGGGACAGATCATTGACATCGCGGAAGCCGTGCGCGACAGGGTCGCGGACCTCTCCCCGCCGGACGATGACCTACCTAGCCGGGAGAGCCTGATCGTCGGCTTTGAGCGGATCTATGAGCTGCTCGTCGAAGTCAACGATGCATTGACCGACACCGCGCAGGCGGCTCGCCGCGCTATTCGGGATGAGGTGAGAGCAAAATGAAGCGCAACCGCCGCGCGGGCGTAGAGGACCGTTGGACCAAGACTGTCCGGCTTCCCAGTGGGGAGATTCAGACAGTTCCGTCGGCGGCGAACGGAAATGGGTTGCGTTGGCGTGCAAGGTATGTCGATGACAATGGCCGCGAGCACGCGAAGGGTTTTGGCCGGAAGACAGACGCTCAGAACTGGTTGAACAAGCAGGTTTCAGACCAGGTAACCGGGACCTGGATGGACCCGGCGCTGTCGGGCGTCACGTTCGGTGCGCTTGCTGAACGGTGGATCTCGACGAAGGCGAATCGCTCACCAAAGACGGTCGCTGGGTATCGCTCGCTGTTGGATACTGTGGTGCTACCGCGCTGGAAAGACGTCGCGCTACGGGACATTCGGTTCGACGAACTTCAGGTGTGGGTGTCCGGTTTGTCCGTGGATGGGTCCGTGCGGTTCGAGGGCAATGGCCTGAGCGCGTCGAGGGTCCGCCAGGCGCACCAACTGGTGGGCGCGGTGCTCAAGTTCGCGGTCAAAGCCAAGCACCTGGCCACCAATCCCGCGGATGGCATCGAATTGCCGCGGTTGCCGGAGGCCGAGCAGCGTTACCTGACGCACGAGCAGCTACACCGCGTCGCGGTCGCGTCGGGCCGGCTCCGAACGCTGGTGCTGGTGCTGGGCTACTGCGGCCTGAGATTCGGGGAAGCCGCCGCCCTGCAAGTCAGCGACGTAGACACAGCGGCAGGCCGGATACGCGTGCGCCAGTCGGTCACCTACGTCCGCAAGACGGGCCTGGTTGAGGGGTGGCCAGCGCCTTTGACGCTGCAGCTCGAACTACTGCGGACGCACTGCGGACGGCCCCGGCACTCAACGTCGTTGTGAATACCGGGAATCACCTCTGACCTGCTGGTGGCAGGTACAGGATTCGAACCTGTGTAGCTTTCGCGACGGATTTACAGTCCGCTCCCATTGGCCGCTCGGGCAACCTGCCGCCAGACAGGTTACAACGACCGGGTAGACAAAGCACAAACGGCTATCGAAGAAGGGACGGATCGAATGGCGGACTCATCGTTCGACATCGTCAGCAAGGTCGACCGGCAGGAAGTCGACAACGCGCTCAACCAGGCGGCCAAGGAGCTGGCCACCCGGTTCGACTTCCGCGGCACCGACACCAAGATCGCGTGGAAGGGCGACGAGGCCGTCGAGCTGACCTCATCCACCGAGGAGCGCGCCAAGGCCGCCGTCGACGTCTTCAAGGAAAAACTGATCCGCCGCGACATCTCGATGAAGGCCTTCGAGGCCGGCGAGCCGCAGGCCTCCGGCAAGACCTACAAGGTCACCGGCACCATCAAGCAGGGCATCAGCAGTGAGAACGCCAAGAAGATCACCAAGCTGATCCGCGACGAGGGCCCCAAGACCGTCAAGACCCAGATCCAGGGCGACGAGATTCGGGTCACCAGCAAGAAGCGCGATGACCTGCAGGCCGTCATCGCGATGCTGAAGAACGCTGACCTGGACGTGGCGTTGCAGTTCGTCAACTACCGCTGAGGGCGCCCGAGCCGCGCCGAGCGTGACGCCACTGCGAGATCGGGCGCTCTATTTCGCACTGGTGTCACGCTCGGCGCATGCGCTGCAGGGATGCCAGCCGGTGGCTCAACCAACCGGTGGGTGCCTACTCTGGTGAGCATGACCGTGAGCCCTCAGCAAGCCATCGACACGGCCTCCTTCGACGTCGTCATCGTCGGCGCCGGGATCTCCGGCCTCGGCGCGGCCTACCGGCTGCTGCAACGCAACCCCGGACTCTCCTACACGATCCTGGAGCGGCGCGAGCGGATCGGCGGCACCTGGGACCTGTTCCGCTACCCGGGAGTGCGCTCCGACAGCAGCATCTTCACGCTGAGCTTTCCCTACGAGCCGTGGACCCGAAAGGAAGGCGTCGCCGACGGCGAGCACATCCGCGAATACCTGACCACCACCGCGCACAAGTACCGCATCGACCGCCACATCCGGTTCAACAGTCACGTCTTGGCAGCGGACTGGGATTCGGCCACCGACACCTGGACCGTCACCTTCGAGCAAGGCGGCGTCGCACAGCAATGCCGCAGCCGGTTCGTGTTCTTCGGCAGCGGTTACTACAACTACGACGAGGGCTACACCCCCGAGTTCCCCGGCATCGAACAGTTCGGCGGCACCGTGGTGCACCCGCAGCACTGGCCGGAAGACCTGGACTACGCCGGCAAGAAGGTGGTGGTGATCGGCAGCGGGGCCACCGCGGTCACGCTGATCCCGTCGATGGCGGACCAGGCCGGCAAGGTGACCATGCTGCAGCGGTCGCCGACCTACCTCATTTCCGCGTCCAAGTACGGCAGGTTTGCCGCCGGCGCTCGTAAAGTGCTGCCCCCCAAGGCTTCCCATCTGGCCATCCGGATGTACAACGCACTGCTGGAGGCGGCGCTCTGGTTTTTGTCCCGCAAGACACCGCGACTCATGAAGTGGCTGCTGCGGCGCACGGCGATCAAGAACCTGCCCGCCGGCTACGACGTCGACACCCACTTCAAGCCCACGTACAACCCGTGGGACCAGCGGCTGTGCCTGATTCCCGACGCCGACCTCTACACCGCCATCGCCGACGGCCGCGCCGACGTCGTCACCGACCACATCGACCATTTCGACGCGACCGGCATCGCACTCAAGTCCGGCGAACACCTCGATGCCGATATCGTCGTCACCGCCACCGGCCTGCAGCTTCAGGCACTCGGCGGCGTCAAGATCAGCTTGGACGGCGTCGAGATCAATCCCTGCGACCGTTTCGTCTACAAGGCGCACATGCTCGAAGACGTGCCCAACCTGTTCTGGTGTGTGGGCTATACGAATGCGTCCTGGACGTTGCGCGCCGACATGACGGCGCGGGCGACGGCAAAGTTGTTGGCGCACATGGCGGCTCACGGCTATACCCATGCCTATCCGCACCGCGGCGACGAGCCGTTGACCGAAAAGCCCTCCTGGGACATTCAGGCGGGCTACGTGCTGCGCTCGCTGCACGCGCTGCCCAGGTCAGGCACCAAACGGCCGTGGAATGTGCGGCAGAACTATTTCGCCGACGCCATCGACTACCGGTTCGACCGCATCGAGGAGGCGATGGTGTTCGGCCGCGCCGCCGACCGCGCGGCGATAACCGGCTGAAGGCGGGCTAAGCGGGCTGCGCCGATTCCCCGGCCGGGATTTTCTTGCCGCAGTTCGGGCAGAACTTCTCGGCAGGGTGGTGCGCCGCTCCGCAGTTGGGACAGAAGTGCGGCTCACTCGACGGGTCAGGAACCAGGCCCAGTGGCCGGATCTTGCCGGTCGCCGGCGGCGGCTGCGCATCCGCAGCAACGGCCGCGGCGGCTTCGGCTGCGACTTCGGCTTCGGCTATCGCTTCGGCTTCGGCCTCGGTGCGACGCTGCCGACGGCTCCTCCGCACCATGAAGGTCACCCAGCCGCCCACCGTGAGCAGCAGCAAGACCCCGCTTACCATGTACCACACCGGTTTTGAGCGAAGAAACACCGGCGCGTCACCGTACTGCTGACGTAGGTTGGCCGCGCTGGTCTTGAGATCGGCCACGCCCGGATAGTCGGGTGACAGCGCCAGGGCCTGGTCGAAATCGTAGATCGCGTCGCTGTACTGGCCCGAGAAATAGTGGTTGAGCCCTTGGCGGTAATACAGGTCGGCGGGCCCGAGCATCGGCTTGACACCCTTGCCGGCCAGTAGCGCCGCGAGACTGTCCGCGGGCGCGATGAAGTTGAACGGCTGCGGTTCGCCGACCGGGCCGAAACTGTTCACGCCGATCACCTTGCCGTTGAGTTCGACGGTCGGGCCGCCGCTCATGCCCTCGGCGACCGGGGCATCGATCTCATAGACCGGACTCGATTCGATGGTCGACTTCTTGCTCACCTTGCCGCTCTTGTTCGTCGGGTCCAGCGACATACCGGTGACCCGTTGAGTCGTCTCCGGGAAACCCACCGCCAGAACCGGTGCCCCGATACTGACGTCGGCGTCGGTGGCGAGCTCCGACGACGGCAGGTTGTGCTTTTGCACCTTGAGCAGCGCGACGTCGCCTTTGCCCATCGGCCGGAAGTCCACGACGGTGGCCGGGAGCTTCTCGGCGAGTTTCGTCCCGGTTCCGTATCCCAGCATCAGGCTGATCTCGGGCCCCCGGTCGGGGGTCTGACCTTCGACCCGAGCGTTCTTGGTGAGCCAGTCCAGCGTCGCGCCGGGATTCTGGCCCACCGGCGAGTCGGGATAATGCGCCACGTATTCACTGGCCGCACGCTTGAGTATCAGCTGCTTGGCCGTCTCCGGATCGACGCAGTGACCTGCGGTCGCCACCCACCCGTCAGGATTGACGACAAATGCGGTGCAAGTCCACGTCGCGGTGAACGGGATACCCGAACCCTCGCCGAACAGTGACAGCAGCTGACCGTCAGGCAGCCGGACCTGACCGTGAGCCTGGGCCGCAAGATATAAGACGGCCGGCCGGATCATCGCCGCCGCTCGCTGTTCCGGGTTGGCCTGCGGGCGCCCACCGTCGGCGGACGCGATCCCCGGCGACCCGGCCAGCACCGCCAGCGCGGCCGCGATCAGCAGTACGAACGTCCGGACGCAACACGAGCGCAGACGCCTTTCGCGCGACCGGCTCGCTCGTCGCGACATGATTCCTCCTCGATAGAACAGCTATCTTTCACCATCCCGGGGTGGTCACCCCGCCGGGTAGGGACCGAAGTCCCATGCTCGGAGGTCGTTGGTTTCGAGTTCGTCTCGGCGCCGCCCGGCCGCGATCAACCGCTGTCAAATGGCGGGCTACCACAATAGGCTGTGCCCCATGGCAGCTGCGAAGCGCGAACCCAAAGTCGTTGTCCTCGGTGGCGGTTCCTGGGGGACCACGGTGGCGTCCATTTGTGCACGGCGGGTGCCGACGTTGCAGTGGGTGCGCTCGGAGGCGACCGCAAGCGACATCAACGACAATCACCGCAATAGCCGCTATCTCGGCAACGACGTCGTGCTCAGCGAGACGCTGCGCGCCACCACCGATTTCTCCGAGGCCGCCAACAGCGCAGACGTCGTCGTGATGGGAGTGCCCTCGCACGGCTTCCGGGGTGTGCTTACCGAGCTGAGCAAGGAGCTGCGCCCGTGGGTGCCGGTGGTGTCCCTGGTCAAGGGGCTCGAGCAGGGCACCAACATGCGGATGTCGCAGATCATCGAAGAGATCCTGCCCGGTCATCCGGCGGGTATCCTCGCCGGTCCCAACATCGCCCGAGAAGTCGCCGAGGGCTATGCGGCCGCGGCGGTCCTGGCCATGCCCGATCAACATCTGGCCACCCAGCTGGCAGCATTTTTCCGGACCCGGCGCTTCCGGGTGTACACCACCGATGACGTCATCGGCGTCGAAATGGCCGGGGCGCTCAAGAATGTGTTTGCCATCGCCGCCGGCATGGGCTACTCGCTGGGCATCGGCGAGAACACTCGGGCGCTGGTGATCGCCCGCTCCTTGCGCGAAATGACCAAACTCGGCGTCGCGATGGGAGGCGACACCGAGACCTTCCCCGGATTGGCCGGTCTGGGTGATCTGATCGTCACCTGCACCAGCCAGCGCAGCCGCAATCGCCACGTCGGCGAACAACTGGGCGCGGGCAAACCCATCGACGAGATCATCGCATCAATGAACCAGGTCGCCGAGGGTGTCAAGGCGGCCAGCGTGGTCATGGAATTCGCCAACGAATACGGGCTGAACATGCCCATCGCTCGCGAAGTCGACGCGGTCATCAACCACGGCTCCACCGTCGAGCAGGCCTACAGCGGCCTGGCCGCCGAGGTACCCGGACACGAGGTACACGGATCGGGATTCTAGGGTTGCACGGCCTGCTACCTGGTCAGCGCCCATTCCGCTGGAAATCTGCGTTCGGTATGCGCGATGCGCGCCAGCTTGACCCCTGTTTAGCTGCCCGAATACTGTCAAGGGCAGTGGCGGGCGCCGGCAGAATACCTTCGCCCGAATGTATTCGCCGGTGCGCCAACGACTTACGAGTAGATGACCAAGGTAGTGTGGGGCGCGTTGTCGGACCGTCCCCCGCAATGCCCGGATGAGGGAATGACCGATGCAGCCCACCGAACCACCCCACAGCCAGGCCCCGGACAAGGGCCCGCCAGTGTCGCGTACTGAACGACTGCGCTCCATCATCCGCCACGACCTGCCGTCGTCGCTGGTGGTGTTTCTGATCGCCCTGCCCCTCTCGGTGGGGATCGCGATCGCTTCGGACGCACCGGTGCTCTCGGGCCTGATTTCGGCAGTCGTCGGAGGAATCGTCCTCGGATTCATCGGTGGATCGCCGTTGTCGGTGAGCGGTCCGGCGAACGGGTTGATGGTCGTCACCGCCGGTCTGGTCGCCCAGTTCGGTTGGCGGGCGACGTGTCTGATCACCGTGGCCGCCGGTGTCCTGCAACTCATCTTGGGGCTCAGCCGGATTGCCCGAGCGGTACTGGCGATCTCGCCGGTCGTCGTGCACGCGATGCTGGCCGGCATCGGAATCACGATCGCACTTCAACAAACACACGTCCTGCTGGGCGGGGAGTCGCACAGCACATCGTGGGAGAACGTCGTTCAGCTCCCGGGACAAATCATCGGCGCGCACAAGCCCGGAATGTTTCTGGGCGTCTTGGTAATCGCCATCATGGTCGCCTGGCGCTGGGCGCCGGCGAAATTGGCTCCCATTCCGGGCCCGCTGGTCGCCATCGTGACGGTAACCATTATCTCCGTGGTGTTTCCGTTCGAATTGGCCCGGATCACGCTCTCCGGGTCGCCGCTGGCGGCGTTCCAGCTGCCGGGACTTCCCGAGGGGAAGTGGGGCGCCTTCGCGGTCAGCGTGCTCACTGTTGCCTTCATCGCCACCGTCGAGAGCCTGCTGGCATCGGTATCGATCGACAGGATGCACCCCGGGGCGCCCACCAACTTCAACCGCGAGTTGACCGGACAGGGCGTCGCAAACATCACCTCCGGGATGATCGGCGGCCTCCCGATCGCCGCCGCCATCGTCCGTAGTTCCGCCAATGTGCAAGCGGGCGCCAAAAGCCGCGCCTCGACGATCATGCACAGCGTCTGGATCCTTGTCTTCACGCTGTTTTTTGCCGGGTTGATCCAGCAGATCCCCACCGCCGCACTCGCCGGCCTGCTCGTTTTCGTCGGGATCAGGCTGCTGCAGCCCGCCCATATCGAAACCGCCATGCGAAATGGGGACCTGGCCGTCTATCTGGTGACCGTCGTCGGCGTCGTATTCCTCAATCTCATGCAGGGCGTGTTGATCGGACTCGTCCTGGCCATCGCGCTCACCGCGTGGCGGGTGATGTGGTTCAGGATCCACGCCCAGCCCGCCGGTGACGAATGGCACGTGGTCGTTGAAGGGGCGGCCACCTTCCTCTCCCTGCCCCGGCTGACCCAGGTGCTGGCGGCCATTCCCGCCGGCAAGACGGTCAACGTCACCATGTCGGTCATCTACCTCGATCACGCCGCGCATCAGGCGATCGCCGACTGGCAGCACCGGCATCAGGCCACGGGAGGGGTGGTGCACATCCATGGCGGGGTCCATACCGGCCACCGTGCTCGCCGGGCGATGGACGACCTCATCGACGCCGAAGGACCCGAAACGGCGGCATAGCGAGCAACATCAGCGCGAAGCCGGGAGTATCGCGGCAAAAAAAAATTTGCGTTCGCTATGCAGCCAGCGCGCCCGGTTGACCCTGGCCTCGCCAGCAAAATACCGTCGAACTCCGTAACCAACGGGCGCCTGCCTCAAACATTGGAGTTTGGGTAGATTTAACTTGCCTGCGCGCCAACCATTTACGACGATGTTACGTAATTCGGGGCGGGATCATCGGAACGTCCCCCACGGAAACGAGGGAGCAACCGATGCAGCACACAAAATTCGGCAAGCCGCGCCTTGACCGTATCGATCAGGTTGACCCAGGAAGCCAAGCGCAGTCACGAACCGATCGAGTTCGATCGGTCATCCGCCACGACCTGCCGTCTTCGCTGGTTGTCTTCCTGGTCGCGCTGCCGTTGTCATTGGGCATCGCCATCGCGTCCGATGCGCCGGTACTCGCAGGCCTGATTGCCGCGATCGTCGGCGGAATCGTCGGCGGAGCTATCGGCGGATCACCGCTGCAGGTCAGCGGGCCCGCTGCCGGTCTGACGGTGGTGGTCGCCGATCTCATCGCCCAATTCGGCTGGGGATTAACCTGTTTCATCACCGCGATCGCCGGACTATTGCAAGTCCTGTTGGGGCTCAGTCGTGTTGCTCGGGCCGCCCTTGCTATCTCGCCCGTGGTCGTGCATGCGATGCTGGCCGGCATCGGGATCACCATCGCGCTTCAACAAACGCACGTGCTGCTCGGCGGCGAGTCTCATAGTTCGGCCTGGGACAACGTCGTTGAGCTGCCCGCGCAGATTCTCGGCGCGCACAAGCCCGGAGTGATTCTGGGCCTATTGGTGATCGCCATCATGATCGCCTGGCGCTGGGCCCCCGCCAAGGCAGCCGCCGTTCCCGGTCCGTTGGTCGCCATCGTGGCCGTCACCGTCGTCTCGGTAGTGTTTCCCTTTCAGGTGTCGCGGATCGCGCTCGAGGGTTCACTACTGGATGCACTGCAGCTTCCGGCAATTCCGCACGGAAACTGGGGTGCCGTCGCGATCGGTGTCATCACGGTCACACTGATCACCAGCGTCCAGAGTCTGCTGACAGCGGTCGCGACGGACAGGATGCACAGCGGCCCGCGCTCCGAACTGGACCGCGAGTTGATCGGGCAGGGCGCCTCGAACATGGTGTCGGGAGCGATCGGCGGTCTTCCCATCGCCGGGGTCATCGTGCGCACGTCCGCAAATATCAAGGCAGGCGCCAAGACTCGCGCATCGACGATCTTGCACGGATTCTGGGTGATGTTGTTTGCGCTTCCGTTCGCAGGTCTCATCGAACTGATCCCCAGCGCCGCGCTCGCAGGACTACTGATCGTCATCGGAATTCAGCTACTGCAGCCGGCGCACATCGAAACCGCGGTCAAAACCGGCGATTTCGCCATCTACCTGGTAACCATCGTCGCCGTCGTATTCCTCAATCTCCTGCACGGGGTGATGATCGGACTTGTCCTGGCCATCGCGACGACCGGATGGCGGGTGATACGGGCCAAGATAGACGCTCACCCGATTGGCGACGAATGGCGTGTGGTAGTCGAGGGTACTTGCACCTTCCTGGCGCTACCCCGGCTGACGCAGGTGCTGGGCGCTATCCCGGAACGCACCACCGTCACGCTTCATATCGCGGTCAACTACCTCGACCACGCTGCGCATCAAGCGATTACGGACTGGCAGCGTCAGCACCACGCCACCGGCGGAAATGTGCACGTCCATGGTGGCCTCACCAGGGGCCATTCGTCGCGGAAAGCACCGCTGATCGACGGGGAAACGTCCGAAGCTGCCGCCTGATTGACGATCTCCCAGCTTCTGAACGATCCAATGATTCGTCGAACACGTTGTTGGGCAGCCTCAATGCGAGGTGGGTGTGGAGCGCCGGTGAGGTCCATCAGGAGTTCCGCTATCAGTGCGTTAATCGAGGGGCGTCCGCGATAGCGGCGATCGCCTCCTGGCGCTGTTCGGCGCCCAACCCGTCGATGATGGCATTTCGATGCGGATACTTATGTGTTCGTCGTATTCGAAGCACCTTTACCGCATTGGTAGCAAATTCGGGAATAGGCGTCCGCGAATGTGATAGCGCGGGCGCTGAAATAGGTCTCCGTCAGATGGGATAACGCAGGCGCTATCACAATGGGACGCTTTAACCGCGTGCCATCGCCTCCAAGCGGCGGATGCGGTCCTCGATCGGCGGGTGCGTCGAGAACAACGACCCGATCCGCTCGCCTGCCCGGAACGGGTTGGCGATCATCAGATGCGCCTGGCTGGCCAGTTGCGGCTCCGGCGGCAACGGAGCCATCTGCACGCCGCCGGAGATCTTGCGCAACGCCGAGGCCAATGCCAGCGGGTCGCCGGTCAGCACGGCGCCCGATTCGTCGGCCTGGTATTCGCGGGACCGCGACACCGCCAACCGCACCACCGTCGCGGCGATCGGGCCCAACAGCGAAACCAGAAGCAACGCAAAAGGATTGCTGTTTTCTCGGTTGCCGCCGAACATGCCCATCCACATGGCCATGTTGGCCAGGGCGGTGATCACCGACGCCAGCGCGCCGGCGATGCAGGAGATCAGGATGTCGCGGTTGTAGACGTGCGACAGCTCATGGCCCAGCACCGCGCGCAGTTCCCGCTCGTTGAGGATCTGCAGGATGCCCGTGGTGCAGCACACCGCGGCGTTGCGAGGGTTGCGGCCGGTGGCGAACGCGTTGGGCGCCGCGGTGTCGCTGATGTACAGCCGCGGCATCGGCTGGTGGGCGGCGGTGGCCAGCTCGCGCACGATCCGGTACATCACCGGCGCCTGCAGCTCGGAGACCGGCTGCGCATGCATGGCCCGCAACGCCAGCTTGTCGCTGTTGAAGTAGACGTAGACGTTCATCCCGACGGCGAACAGCACCGCCAGCCACATTGCCGTCGTGCCGAACAGCCGGCCGGCGAACACGATCATCGCTGACATGACGACCAACAGCAGGAACGTCTTCAGCTTGTTGGCGTGCGGATGCCAGGTCATCAGTGTGTGTCCTCCTAAGAACACCTCGGCTTGCCGATTTACTGCTGACTCAACGTCCGGAAGGGTCCGTCGGGTTCCGCGGGGCCGATAATCCGCCGTGGCCGCCGTTGCCGCCGTTACCGCCGGTTCCCCCATTGCCGACGAGAAGTCCGCCGCGGCCGCCGTTACCGCCCATGCCGATTTCGCTGTTACCGCCGTTGCCGCCGTCACCACCGTGGCCGAATAGGCCGGCTGATCCGCCGTCGCCGCCGGTGCCGAAGCTGGCGCCGCTTCCTCCATTACCGCCGTTACCGAATAGTCCAGCCGATCCGCCGTTGCCGCCATTGCCGCCGTTTTGACCGACCGCTCCAGACCCGCCGTTGCCCCACAGCCAGCCGCCGGCGCCGCCGTTTTGTCCGGTCCCATTGAGCCCGTTGACGCCATTGCCGATCATCGGACGTCCGAGGAGCCATTCGCTGTCGGCGTTGGCGGTGTTGATCGCATCATGGGCGGCGTTGTCGATCTCGGTGGCCCAGTATTCTCGGTGCTGCCGTTGAGCATGTCGACAAACTGCTGATGCAGCCATTCGTAGTCGCGGCTCAAAGCCTGCCAGGTTAGGCCGTGAGCGGTCAGTAAAGCTGTCATCGCACTCGATACTTCATCAGCGCCGGCGGGTAGTAGCCAGGTGGTCGGGATGATCGCAGCAGCGCTGGCTTCGCTAAACACCGATCCGATGGCAGCTAAATCGGTTGCCGCACATTCCAAAGCGTGCGGTGCAATCCTCACGTATCACACAGCTGGTCCTCCTGGGGTCTACTAATCCGAAGTTACGACGGGTTCTGACTGGGGATTAGTGTTCTGAGCTGGCGATATGGGCTGCTGTCTCGTCCTGATGTGT
>NZ_MVIF01000088.1 GCF_002086675.1 Mycobacterium persicum | reverse complement strand
CCTCGACATCGGTCACGGTCATCACCATGGACATCACGGGGTCGGGTCCGGCGGCGTGATCGTGACGGCGGCGATCAGGGCCTCGTAGCCGACGACGACGCTGCGCTCAGCGATGGCGGCGTAGGTGTTGTGGCGCTCGTCCACGGCCTCGCGGACTTGGACAGACGACCGCCAACCGAACGGCGCGCTGGTCGCCACGATCTGATCGCCCAGGCCCTCGACGTAGCCGCCGCCCAGGATCAGCCGGTGGCCCGTCGGCGTCGTGAACCCGGTGCCGGTGCGGACGAGGAGGTGAGCCGAGGCCAGCGCCGCCGCCCACTGCATCCCGAGGTGGAAGTAGCCCAAGGTGTTGGTCTTGGCCATCACCGCCTCCAGCGCGGCGATGGCGGCGGTCACGTCGGGCACGGTGACCGGCGCGCCCAGGTCGGCGGCGTCCAGCAGCAGCCGCCCGGCGAACTCGCGCTCGACGGCCACCGCCTCCTCCAGCCGCATGATCTGGGCGGCGCGCTGGCGGACCTCGGCCCTGGACGGGGCGGTCAGGTCACACTCGTCGTAGGCCCAGACGGTCACCGGCTCGAACACGTCGAGGATGGTCTGGCGCTCGCCCTCCTTACGCGGGCCGTCGAGGGCCGGGGGTTCGCACCAGGGCGCGTCCCAGACGCCGGACGCCTGGCCGTCGGAGTAGTTGCCGCCTCGGACCTCCACGCCGCCGCTCAGCCAGCGCGTCGGGCCGTCGCCCTCCTCGGTCCACTGGGTGGCCGGGTACAGCCCGCCGGGCGACGGGTTGACCAACGGAGCCTCGAAATGCACAGGCAAGGGCTCGGTGTAGGTGGTGGGAACGGGCATGGTCACGGTGGTCTCCTCGTCAGTTGTCGTCCGTCTGGACGCCCATCCGCGCCAGCTCGGCGCGGGGGTCGGTCGGGGTGGCCTTGGTCTGGTCACGGTGGGAATCGCGGTCGAGCCGCTGGGTCAGGGCCAGCGCGGCGTGGTCAACCGTCCGACGAAGCAGCGCGTCCAGCCGCTCCGAGCGGGACTCCTGACCACGCAGCCCTGGCGCGCCAGGCGGGTAGCCACGGGCCAGCATCTCGGAGAACTCGGCGTCGATGCCGCTGGCCATGCCGATGGCCTTCCGCGCCCAGGAACCGTCCTCCAGCTCCTCGTCGGTGACCTGGGGCAGCGCCGGGCGCGGAGCCAGGTCAACGAGCGTCGTCACGGCGTACTTCCGCTTGCCGGGTTCGTCGGCCAGGTGCTTGGTCTTGCGTAGGGCGTGACCCTCGGCGACCCAACCGACCGCCACGCCGACGCACTCATGGATGGCCTCCAGCAGCCACGGCACCGACGGGATAGTCGGATGACCGAACCGGGCGGGGCGGTTGGCGGCGGCGATCCGCTCCGCCAGCGGGATCACCGCCGCCGCGATCTCCTGCTCCAGAGACCAGGTGCCGTCGTAATGGGCGGTGGTCAGCCCATTGCGCCGCCGCTCCCGTAGCTCCGCCTGGCTGTACCGGCGGGGTGGGCGCTGGGGCGCGTCGGGCAACGACGCCAGGTGGGCGGGCGTGGCGTTCGTCTTGTAGGGAGCGCGGCGGCTCATCGGGTCGTCACCGCCTCGGCCTTGGCGGCGTCGGCCTTGGCGGCGTCCGCCTTGTCAAGCATGTCCATCAGCGCGTCGGCGCGGGCCTCGGTGACGTCCATCTCCTTGATCAGGAACGAGCGCACCCGCCACCAGCTCAGCGCCGCGTCGGCCTCGTCCACCCTCGGGCCGGAGGTCTCACCGCGCGACGCCATGACCGCCTTCCGCGAGCGCCACTGCTCCATCGACCGGGTGCGCGGATGGGCGTGGTTGGCGGGGCTTCGAGGCGCTGTCATGTGGGCCAGTGTGCCACTTGGGTATGCAAGCCACTTATCGAGATACCAAGGGGCGCAATGACTTTCCCGAACTAGGCGGGTTAGTCGAGGCTCGGGCCAGCGCGGACGGCGCAACACATGACAAGACCCCGGCCTGGTGGTTGCATCGGGTCTCGGCGTGTCGGGCGGTCGGTCGGCCAGCGCGATTGACGCGCGCCGGGCACTCGGACGGCCCTACGCTGAGGGTGTGCGCCCGCGTGAGGTGATCGACTCGGAGCTTCGGTTGCTGGTCGCTGTCCGGCGGGCGGTGATGGCTGAGGGCGGCACCGCGCCCAGCCTCGGACACATCGACCGACTGCTGGACGAGCGGGGCGTGGTCAGCGCCGACCCGGCTGCCGAGCGTGGATCGCTGCCCTAACCCGCTCGACGGCTTCGGCTACGTCGTCGTGCTCCCAGACGATCACCACTGCCCAGCCGTCGGCCTCCAGGGCGGCGCGCTTGCGCTCGTCGCGCTCGACGTTCCCGGCGATCTTGGCTGACCAGAACTCGGCGTTCTGCCGCGACGGTCGATGATGCTCGGCGCACCCATGCCAGTAGCAGCCCCGAACCTCGACCGCCACTCGGGCCTTCGGGAACACGACATCGACGGTCATGCGGGAGCCGGGGATCGGGCGTGTGTTGACCCGATAGCGCAACCCGGCGGCGTGCAGCGCCCGGCGTAGCGTCATCTCGGGCCGGGTGTCACGCCCTCGGTTGGCGCGCATGATGTTGCGCACGGCGTCGGACGACGCCCACGACTCCGACGGCACCAGCCGACGGTACCGCCGACCTGGCGCGACACCAGACGACATCACACGACACTAGACGACATCAGCGCGCCTAAGACGACACGCGATTGCCGGCGGATAGTGTTCGCCCCGTGCGTTCGGTGGAACTGTTCGCGGGGGCGGGCGGTCTGGCCCTCGGGTGCGAATTAGCGGGGTTCAAGACCGTTCGGATGGTCGAGTGGGACCGATGGGCGTGCGACACGGTGAGAGAGAACGCCGCCGCTGACTACCCACTGGTGCGTCACTGGCAGGTCAACGAGGGTGACGTTCGCGAGGTGGACTGGTCAACCGTCACCGAGCCGATTGACCTGGTGGCGGGGGGTCCGCCGTGCCAGCCGTTCAGCATCGGCGGCAAGTCCCGCATGGCCGATGATCTGCGCGACATGTTCCCGGCGACCGCCGAGGTGATCCGCCAGCTCCGACCGCGCGCGTTCATCATCGAGAACGTTCGAGGGTTGACGCGGGCGGCGTTCTCGAACTACTTCGAGTACATCAAGCTCCGCCTTGAGCACCCCGAGCTGGCCAGCCATGAGGGGGAGACGTGGACCGACCACCTGCACCGGCTCCAGCGCGAACACACGTCGGCCACCTTGGAGGAGCTGACCTACAAGGTGGTGCCGACGGTGGTCAACGCCGCCGATTACGGAGTGCCGCAACAGCGTTGGCGGGTGTTCTTCGTTGGGTTCCGCAGCGACGTACCGGCGGAGTGGGCGTTCCCCGACCCCGACCACTCCAAGGACGCGCTGCTTCACTCGCAATGGGTGACCGGTGACTACTGGGATCGCCACCGCGTGGCCCGAAAGCACCGCCCCGAGCGCACCCCGGCGATGTTCCGACGCGCCGCTCTGCTCGCCGAGCACGAGCCGGAGCTGCGCCCCTGGCGCACGGTGCGCGACGCGATCAAGGGCCTACCCGAGCCGACGCTGAGCGGCGGCTCCAAGCACTTGAACCACGTCCTCCAGCCTGGCGCCCGCCCGTACCCTCCCGGGCACACCGGCAGCCCGATCGACCTACCGGCCAAGGCGCTCAAGGCCGGTGACCACGGCGTGCCCGGCGGCGAGAACATGCTGCTGAGGCCCGACGGGTCGGTGCGGTACTTCACCGTCCGTGAGGCCGCGCGGCTCCAGACGTTCCCCGACCGCTACCAGTTCCACGGCGCGTGGAGCGAGACGATGCGCCAGCTCGGCAACGCCGTGCCCGTGCTGCTGGCTCAGAAGGTCGCCGGGTCGGTTGCCCAGCACCTGGCCGAAGCCGCCGTGCGCGAGGAGCTGGCTCGGCGGAAGTCAGCGCGCGCGACCAAGCCGAGGAGCGCCAAACGGCGGGCAACGGCGTGACCGAGCCCTTCAACCCACTCGACATGGACAACCTCGGCAAGAGCATCGCCACGCAGCTCCTCACCAGTGACCCCACACCGCTGGGAGCGGTGCCCGCGTTCTACGGCGCGGGCGTCTACGCGATCTACTACAACGGCCCGATGGAGTGCTACGCGGCGCTGCTGACCGCCACCGTGGACGGCGCTCAGGTACCGATCTACGTCGGCAAAGCGGTGCCCAAGGGCGGGCGTAGAGGCATCGAGGTCGAGCACGGCACCCGATCACGCGCCTTGTCGGGCCGACTGCGCGAGCACGCCAAGAGCGTGGACGCCGCGACCAACCTGGACATCGCCGACTTCACCTGTCGGTGGCTGGTGGTCGAGCCGATCTGGATTCCGCTCGGCGAAAGCGTGCTCATCTCCCGCTTCACTCCGGTCTGGAACGCCCTGCTGGACGGGTTCGGCATCCACGACCCAGGCGCGGGCCGACGCCAGGGCGTGAGGTCACGCTGGGACACACTGCACCCGGGCCGGGCGTTCGCGCCGTTGTTCCCCGAGCGGGCCGAGACCGCCGAGGACATCGCCGCCGACGTCGCCGAGTACCTGGCCCAGCGGTACCAGGTCTGATCGTCGGCAGCCAGGGGGTCGGTCCGGCTAGATCAGCCTGAGCACGCCGCCGTCGTAGTGGTGTTCGTCCCTACCGAACCGCCCCGGCGGCTCACCGTTGTCCCACTCGACCACCGCGTTGTCGCCGTCGATCTCCGCCACGGTGCCCGTCCAGCCCGACCGATTCTCCACACGGTCGCCGACCTTGAGCAGTTCCATGCCGCCCAAGCTACGCCGCGCCGCCGTCACGGGCGCTCAGCCCGGCTAACGCTCGAAGTGGCCGTAGCCCTCGATGGCGTAGACGGCCACGCCGCCGACCATGCCCACGGCGGGGAATACGAACCGCTCGGTGTAGGAGTCGTGGATCAGCGCGCCGTCGCCCTCGGTGACCGTGCCCGGTCCCATCATCCAGTTCTCGACATAGCGGCGGAACGCCTCAGCCGTCACGACCGGCGCGTCCCCCAGGAACCCGACGGCCAGCAGCCAGGCGTCAGGGTCGCCAGCGATGTCGGAGCGGACGCTATCGCCTGTCCAGTCGATGCCTTCGACGCCGGTCACGGTCCCTCCCCTCACTGCTGGGCGTCCCAGGTCAGCACAGCCATAGCCGCGCTGGCCAGGGCCTTGCCCGCCTCAAGGGTGTCATCATCGGTCGGGCCACGACCGTCCCACCGCGCCAGGGCGGTGGAAAGCTGCTCGACCAGGTTGGCGGGGATCATCGGTCGGCCACCTTGCGGTCGAGCCGGGTGAAGTGCCAGCGGTTACCGGGCCAGCCCGGCTCGGTATGCGCGCCGTGCAGGTTGCTTAGCCGCGCGGCGACCGCTGTGGCGGTGCGCCCCTGGCGGTGGGCTACGGCCTGCACCTCGGGGTGGGTGGCCCTGAGCTTGCCGTGCTCGCGATAGATGTCGTCCAGAGCGATGACGTGGGGCTCGGTCCAGGTCTGGCGTGGCTTGCGGCTCATCGCTCGACCGACCCGGCGCAGGTGGGCTCAGGCTTCGACGGGCGGTCGGCCACCTTGCGGTCCAGCCTACTGAAGTTCCACTTCTTGCCCGGATACACGCCTGGCTCTGCGTGTGCTTTATCGAGCTCCACAATCTTCATCTCCACCGCCGTCGCAACGCGGCCCAGGCGCTTGGCCAGGGCTTGCAACCTGGGGTCCTTGGCGTTGACGATGCCATGCTCGCGATAGAAGTCGTCGGCAGCGATCGTGTCTTCCTCAGTCCAGCGTTGGCGGGCGTTGTAGACCGTCGCTCGGCTGACGCCAAGCTCGTCGGCGAGCGCCGACGCCGAGGCTCCCTCCCCGAGCCGGATCGACACCTTCCCAGCCTGCTCGTCGTCCAGTGACGGCACCCGGCCCTTGTAGACACCCTTGGTCTTGGCGACGGCGATGCCCTCGCGCTGGCGTTCGAGCAGGAGCGCGCGCTCGAACTCGGCCACCGCTCCCATGACCGACAGCATCAGCACCGCGCATGGGTCGTTGGTGTCGCCAAACGTCAAGCCCTCCTTGAGGAATCGGACGCGCACGCCCTTGGCGGTGAGCTGGTCAACCGTCTGGCGAAGATCGACCAGCGACCGGGCCAGGCGGTCCATGCTGTGGACCACCAGCTCGTCGCCGTCGCGGAGGTAGGCCAGGCACTCGGCCAGCGCGGGGCGGTTGGTGTCTTTGCCGCTGGCGTGATCGGTGAATACCTTGTCCAATTGAAGCCCGTCGAGCTGGCGCTCAGTGTTCTGATCGACGGTGCTAACGCGCACGTAGCCGACGGTTTGGCCCTTGGTCATGGTGGTCCTCTCAGGTGTCTAGATGATGTCTGGACTCATCTTAGACCACTGTCTATCAAAGCGCTACCCACTCTAGTTAGACGGCGGATGTCCCCAGGCCGACCGCCTCATATGGCTAGAGCCCAGATAGACGGACTACCGGCGGATGCTGCCCGGCGACCACCCTCGGAGAGGGTCATACCGGTTGGTCTTGGGCTGAGGGGTCGGTGGAGTGACCGGCTCGGGGTCGGCCTGGTCCTCGGGGTCAGGCTCACGCTCCGCGCTTTCGGGGCTGAGCGCCACGCTCGGCAGCGTTTCCACCTCGGGCGGAGCCTGGTCCGGCTCGGACGCGCTGACAGGCTCACCGGCCCGATGACTCACGACGGCTAGCCACTCGGCCAGCTCGTCGGCGGGGATGCCGCCGAGGCCGAGCACCTGGCGCGCTACCTCCACCTGGACCGGCCAGGCCAGGTCGTCAGGTCCGACCACGGTGCCGAACAGGGCGCGGACGTCGGCCACGGCCTGGGCCTCCAGCGCCGCCGGGTCCACCCGGCCCTGGGCCACGTCGTCGGCCAGGCTCATCGCGCCGTTGATGGCGTCACGCTTGGTCAGTTTGGTCATCGTTCGATCTCCTTGGGGTCGTCCACTACCTCGGCGTCCACCACGGCCAGCAGCCGCTCGCGGGCCTCGGCGATGATCTGGGTCGCCGTCGTGTTGATGTTGACGTTCAGGGTGTCCGAACCGATGGCGAACCAGCGCGCCAGCTCGGCATCGTTGGAGGCCAGCGCGCGGAGCAGGGAAGCGACGGAGGCGTGGTCGCCCGCCGCCTGGGCGCGGGCCAGGGCCACGGTCCCCTGGGACGACCGGAAGCGGTTGCGCTCTAGCAGCTCGGCGAACACCGCCTCGGAGGACGGTGGCGGGTTCCGACGCTGGTGAGCCTTGTAGGCCTGCTGCGCCGCGCCGACTGACTTGAAGCCCAGCTCGTCGCGAATCTTGGACCACGACAGGCCAGCGACGGCGCGGAGGTAGACCACGCGCTCGGCTCGGGCGCGGGCGTCGGCGAGAGGCATCACTTGGGGCATACCTGAGTCCTACCCGAGAACCGTGCAGGGCACGGGCGCGCCAGCGCCGGGGTCCGAGCACCCAGGACGGCGGGCGTGAGCGCTGAGGATGCCGCCGCCCGCGCCCGAGACCGAGGGGTGCCGCCGCGCCTACCCATGCCCGCCGCCTCCACCCGTGAGGGGTCGTGGTCGGGTTCGTATGGAGCGGTGGGGCGATGTCGGTGTCGCCGCCGCTCTCCTGTCTTTCTGTCGGTCTCACTGACCCCTGGTCGGCCTCGTGGCCCCTCCCTATAGTCGGGGGGCCACGGGCCACGAGGTGGAGGCCCCTTGTGGCCCCTCGCCAAGGGGCCACGACAAACCGCAGGTGAGAGGCCCTTTTCAGGCTGGTGGCCTGAGTCGTGGCCCCTGATGGCCCCTACCCATGGGGCCATAGTCGTGGCCCCTTCCCGAGGGGCCACAAGAAACCCCAGGTCAGGGGCAGTTTCGGGGTGATTCACGATGACGGCCCCGAGCCGCCCGCCGGGCCGGGCCAGATCGCCGCCTTAACGCCACCGCCGGTGACGCTGGCGTGGTCGTCATCGGTGTCCTCGCCCGTGTACAGGGGGTCCAGCGCCTTGGGCGCGATCCGGTACCACCGGGCCTCGCCCCGGCCCTTGGTGACCAGCGCCAGCTGGCGCTTGGCGGCGAGGTCGATGGCCTGGGCGGTGATCTTCTTGTTGCCGCCGACGGCGTTTTTCAGCTCGGTCTTGGTCAGGCCCTTGTCGTCGGCGATGTCCTGGGCGTGGCGGTCCACCAGCACCGCCCTGACCTCACTGACTCGGGCCTCCAGGGTCTCGCTGGTGGCGGTGGCGGCGCGGTTGCCTCCGGCATAGGTCAGCCGGTTGGTGCCCCGGTCCCACTCCAGCAGGCCCTCGGGCACCAGGCTCTCCGCGTCACGCACCTTGGCGGTCGCGAAGTAGCGGGAGTTCTCGTCGCCCTCCCAGACGATCTTCCAGTTGGCGTCGCTCCAACCCAGCGCCGAGGAGTCCCCACGGGCGCGCTCGTGCTGGTGGCCCATGTGGTGGTGGACCAGCACGTCGTCCACGCCCGCCGCCGCCAGCATGTCGGTCAGCGGGTACAGCAGCTTGCCCATCTCGCGGTTCTCGTCCAGGCCCATGGCCTCCAGCGCGGGCTTGACGCAATCGAAGATCACGAAGTCAGCGCCCAGGTCGGCCCACCGCCGCGCCCACATGTCGCGCACCCGGTCGTTGCCCAGGTCGAACAGGTGCCCCTGCCCGCGCAGGCACACCACGTCCACCACGGCGGCGGTGTTGCGGACACCCTGGCGGCGCAGCCACCGCCGGAGCATCTTGTCGGTCATCTCGTTGTCGATGACGACGATCCGCTCGGCGCGCTGGTGGACCTCGAACACGCCGAGGAACGGGTCGCCGTCGGCCAGCGACCGGATCAGGTTGCCGCTCAGGGTGGTCTTGCCCGCGCCCGCCGGAGCCGCGCACAGCACCTTCGCCCCGCCCGAGGGCCACACCTCGGCGATCCGCATCCGCTCGGGGTCGTCATCCTCCGCCAGCAGCGCGTCCAGGCTGCGGACCGGCGGCAGCTCGATCACGGCGGCGTCGGCGTCGGCCAGGCGCTGGCGGGCGGTGGTCTGGGCGCGTTGGTTCTCCACCGCTGCCCACTGCCTCAGCAGCCGGAGGCTGGCCAGCTGGGTCTCGGTGGTCATCGCCTCCAGGTCCACCAGCGCGTCCACGGTCGCGCCGTGGACGCCGTGCAGCTCGGTCAGGGTGAACGCGTGAGGCGCGCCCTTCACGGACGGATCCAGGTTGTCGGCCTCGGCCTTCGCGATGGCGCGGCGTGCCCACGGCTGGCCCTCGGAGGCGAGCGCGGCGATGGTCGTCAGGGCGATCTTGCGGTTGGGGTCCAGGCCCTTGGTCGCGGTTTTGAGTCCGGCCCGTGTGACGCTGGCCTCGGTCGGCTCCCACGTCTGACCACGGTCGGCGTACCACCGCGCCACGTCGGCCTCAGACGGGCTGTGGTCGATCAGCCCGACCGCCTTGGCGTCGGCCACCAGAACCGCGCCCAGCGCCGCCACCGCGTCGTATCCGCCCTTGCCCCTGGCGAGCTTGCCCCTGGCCACGGCGTGCTCAGCGGCGTACAGACCGCCCACGGTGGTCGCCGCCTCGGGCGAGCCGTGTTCCTGGTCCTCGGCGCGCTTCGCGTTGGCGCGTCTGGTGTCGAACGGGTTGTAGCCGTCCTCCTTGGGGCGGCGACCGCTCATGTCGGTCAGCCCGTCGGCGTGGTCAGCCTGGCCGGTCGGCGGCGTGGTGTCGGGCGGGCCTTTCACCGCTGGGGGCGGCGGCGCTTGGCCGTTACGGTGACCGTTGGTGTCCGCCTTGGCCTCTCGGGCGGCGCGGTTGCCCGGGTGGGCGCTAGACTCCATGATGTTCCTTCCTCGGGACGTTGACTCTCCTGGCCGGTGAGTCGTTGGGGTCGGCAGCGCCGCCTGGTCGAGGCCAAGTACCGGGCGGCGTTGCTGCTTCTCCCGGTCATTCAGTTGTCAGCCGCGCGTGAGCTAGTCCCGTTGCGCCGCTACGGATTTCGGTTCGACCGTGTGCGTGTCCAACCATTCCTTGAGGTCGGACGCCCGGTAGTACACCCGCCGACCGAGCTTGACGTAGCGGGGACCGTTCCCGGCCAGCCGCTCCTGCGTCAGCGCGTTCTCGGTGACGTGGCGGTGCTCGGCCACATGCCGAGGCGTGAACAACGCATCAGGATTGTCGAAGGTGACGGTCGCAGCGGCGGTCATCGGTCACCCCTTCCGGCGGTGAGTGAGGTTGTGCGTCTTGAGGTTAGCGGGCCGGGGTGATCGCGCCGGGCATGTCGGCGCTGACTTCCCCGAGCTGGGCGGGATTGTGGCCCAAGGTATTTCGGCGTTCAGGCTAGCCAGATGACCGAGTACCCCGCCCCTCTCGGGCAAGTGGCCCACGAAACCCGCGCCCGACTCACCGCGTCACTCAGCCCCGCCGCCCTCGCCCTCCAGCATCCGCACCAGCCTGGCGGTGGGCACGCGCATCCGTGTGCCGCTCAGCCGGATCACCGGCAGATGACCGCTCTTGACCATCTTGTAGGCGTATCCCCTTGAGACTCCGAGATATTCGGCGGCGGTGTCGATGCTGACCGTCGGCGGACCCTGACGTAGGCGCTCCAGTGACAGGCAGTTGTTCATGGTGTCGGTTTGATCGCTCATGTTGTCTAGCGTGGCTCAAATAGTGATAACCGTCTAGGCGGTTGGCTATCTTTAGGGTTATCATCTTTTCGTGACTTCCGATAACCCCGCGTTTACGCCCATCGTGGGCGACGTCCTGGCCGGTGAGATTCGCCGCGTGAGCGGTAGGCGCGGCAGCGACAACGGCCTAATCGAAATCCCCCTGTACGGGCACGCTTTCCGCTATCAGGTGCGCATAGACCGCAGCGCCGGAACGCCGCGCCTGGTCGAGCTGCGGATGGTGTGCGCCGACGACGGCGGGGGTGACATCGACCCCGCCGCCGTGCGCCAGGTGCCGGTGCGCCGATTGGCCAAGGCGGCGGCGAAGTTCATCTCCATGACCGAGCACGGGGTCGTGGAGGCCGGTGAGGTGTTCGACCCGACCGGCTCGGCCAGGCCCGACCTCGAACCGGGCAAACGCCGCCGCAACCTCGGTCCCGAGCACTACCGCCAGGTGGCGGTGCTGCTCTTGAAGGCGCGGGAGATCGGCGTCCCGCCACGCGATTACGTGGCCGACTACTTCGGGGTGGCCAAGCCCACACTCGACCGTTGGATCGCCGAGGCCAAGCGGCGCGGATTCCTGCCCCGCGACTGGAGTACCACCACCGCCGACACCGAGGAGACTGACCGATGAGCACCGACCCACAGCCCAAGCGCACCCGGCGGGCCGAGCCGATCACCAAGCACGTCGCCCGCAACGGCGCGGTGAGCTACCAGTTCCGCGTCGATGTCGGCACCAGGCCCGACGGCTCACGTCTGCGGCAGCAATTCACCTACCCGACGCTGGCCGAGGCCCGCAAGGAGTACCGGCGCATCTCGACCGAGGTGGCGGCGGGCACCTTCGTCAAGCGCGACAAGACGACCGTGGGCGTGTTCCTGGCCGACTGGCTGGACGCCCGGCGTGACGTGCGCCCGGTGACACTCGCGGGGTATCGGTTCGCCCTTAAGCCGGTGATCGACCACCTGGGCGCGATCCCGTTGCAGCACTTGCGAACTGCCGACCTCGACGCGCTGGTGACGCTGCGGATGGCGGGCCAGCCCGTCGCCCAGCGCGACAAGCGCGGGCGGCGGTCCGCCGAGGTGCTGGCGTACCTGAGGGCGCGCCCCGACGGTGCCAGCTACGGCGAGCTGTACGCCGAATTCGGCAACCCCGGTGAGAAGGCGCTCGCCCGGCTGGTGGCCTCCGGCGTGGTGACCCGGCCCGCGCGCGGGCGGTACGCCGCCGCTCGGCCCGCCGACCCCGAGCGCCCCAAGGTGCCGGGCGGGGTCAGCGCCCGCACGGTGGTCACGATGCTGGTGGTGTTGTCGTCGGCGCTCGATGACGCGATGGCTCAGGGCCTCGTCGCCCGCAACGTCGCCCGGCTGGTCAAGCGGCCCAAGATCGCCGCCGCCGAGATGGCCACCTGGACGCCAGACGAGGCGGCGCGGTTCCGCACCCATATAAGTAGTGACCGCCTGGCGTCGTGCTGGCTGCTGACGCTGGCCGGACTGAGGCGGTCGGAGGTTCTGGGCCTGCGCTGGGCCGACGTGGACTACGACGCCGGGACCATCACCATCGCTCAGGGCCGGGTGGTCGTCGGCGGCGGAACCGTGACCGGCGCGCCCAAGTCCACCCGCTCGGCGCGGAAGCTGCCGATGCCGCCCGACGTGCTCGCGGCGCTGCGGGCGTTCAAGACGCGGCAGGCCGAGGAGCACCTGGCGCTCGGCGGCGGCTGGCCCGATACCGGTCTGGTGGCGGTCAACGCCGACGGCTCCCCTATCCGGCCCGAGACGTACTCCAAGGCGTTCGCCGCCCACTGCCTGGCGGCGGGCGTGCCGGTGATCCGGCTGCACGACGTTCGGCATACCGCCGCCACGATGCTGCTCGACGGCGGGACCACACCCTCGGCGACGGCGAAGTGGCTCGGGCATGACCCGGCGATCACGCTGCGGGTCTATGGCCACGTCTACGACGACGCGCTGGCCTCGGCGGGTGACGCTCTGCTGGGCCGGTCGCGCGCCAGCGGCAGCAGCGAAGCCTGACCGGCTTGGCCAGCTCTTGGCCAGTCGGGGGTTCGGCACTAGTCACGCTGTGAGCCGGAAAACCGTTGTCTACCTGGCGATTTAGTTGGTGGGCGCGGACGGTATCGAACCGCCGACCGCTGGTGTGTAAAACCAGAGCTCTACCACTGAGCTACGCGCCCTTGAATCCCGGGGGTCCGCAGCAGGCTACCCGCCCGCGGCCCACCCGCCCAAACCTTCAGGCTTGCAAAGCCGCCAGCGCATCCGTCCACAACCGCTGATCACGGGCCTCGCCGGGCTGTTTCATCTCGGCGAACCGGATGATCCCTGTCCGGTCCACCACGAACGTCCCACGGTTGGAGACGCCGGCCTGGTCGTTGAACACGCCGTAGGCCTGGCTGACCCCACCGTGCGGCCAGAAATCGGACAGCACCGGAAAGGTGAATCCGCTCTGCGTCGCCCAAATCTTGTGCGTCGGCGGTGGACCCACCGAAATGGCAAGTGCCGCACTGTCATCGTTCTCGAACTCAGGCAGGTGGTCACGCAGTTGGTCCAGCTCGCCCTGACAGATCCCGGTGAAGGCCAGCGGGAAGAACACCAGCAGCACATTCTTCGCGCCAGGGAGCCTTCGGTAGTCGCTGAGAGTGACGGGTTGTTGATTCTGGTCGCGCAGCGTGAAGTCCGGGGCGGTGGCCCCGACGTCGAGCATCAGCGCTTCCCGGCCCGTGACTTCGGCTGGACCAGCCGGCTGGCGCTCCAGTCCCCGAGGTTGACCGACGACGTCGGCATCAACCCGGCGGTGGGCGCCGCCTCGGCGATGTCGGCGGGCAGCACATGGCCGGGCCGGCCGGTCTTGGGCGTCAGCACCCAGATCACGCCGTCCTCGGCGAGCGGGCTGATGGCGTCCATCAGGGTGTCCACCAGATCTCCGTCGCCGTCGCGCCACCACAGCAACACGACGTCCACGACCTCGTCGGTGTCTTCATCCAGCAGCTCGCTGCCGCAGGCTTCCTCGACCGCCGCGCGGATGTCGTCGTCGGCATCTTCGTCCCAGCCCCACTCCTGGACGACTTGGTCTCGTTGGATGCCCAGTTTGCGAGCGTAGCTCGGGGCGTGATCCGCCGCGACCACCGTGGAACCTCCCTTTGTTCAGCCACACGACGCGTGATGGCACTATCGTCGCACAAACGCCATCGAGCCAATAACGCCGCCTCAATAGGAGGCCATGCACATTTTCAGCGCCTTGGTCTTGGTGTCGTTGAGCTGATCGACTCGCCGGTTGAATTCGCCGGTCGGTGCATGGGTGCCGATGGCGTTCGCCACCGCCAGCGCCGCATCGGCATAGGCGTTGAACGCGTCGCGCATCTCCCTGGACAGCGCGTCGCTGAGACTGCCCGTCACCGATGAGGCGCTGTTGTTGAGCGCTTCGATGGCCGGGCCCTCGGTCGGCCCGGTGCTGCGGCCGGCATTGAACGCCGACACAAAGGCATTCACCTTGTCGATGGCGTCCTTGCTGGTGGTTGCCAAGGTCTCGCAGGAGCTGCGGATCGCCTTGGTCGTCAGCGACTGCTGGCGCTGGGATTCGCGGATACTCGACGTCGCCGACGAGGCCGACAGCGACACCGAGACCGACGACCGGTAGGCCGGAGCGACCTTGGTGTCGGGAGTCGCGGTGCCCTCGGTGACGCTGGTACACCCCACGATCGCCATCAGCAGCACCGCAATGCAACCGCAGACCTGGGCGACTCGCCTGGCACTCAGACTCGCCACCACCCCCGCGTGCCGGCCAGCGGCGGCACGCCATCCGATGAGCACGGCTAGTGACGTTACCGGGTGGGGGCGTCAATTGTCCGCGACGCTCCGTCTCCGGCCGGTGCCGATGCCGCCGGCGACCAGGGTCCCGCAGCCTCGATCGGGCGGCGGCTATCCGCCCGCGACGTCGGTGCGGCACGATAGGGGGACGGACCACCTACGCGTCCCAAGCAGCACACCCGCCGACTCCAGGAGTAGCGCGTGACCACCGAGTTCGCCCGCCACGATTTGGCCAAAACCCCAAGCAGCGCAAGCGAACCCGACCGCGTTCGGGTTATCCGCGAAGGCGTGGCGTCCTATCTGCCCGACATCGACCCCGAAGAGACCTCGGAATGGCTGGAGTCCTTCGACGAGATGCTGGAGCGCTCCGGCCCGGCGCGGGCGCGCTACCTGATGCTGCGGCTACTGGAACGCGCCGGCGAACAACGGGTGGCCATCCCGGCACTGACGTCGACGGACTACGTCAACACCATCCCGACCGAGCTGGAGCCGTGGTTCCCCGGCGACGAGGACGTCGAACGCCGCTACCGGACCTGGATCAGATGGAACGCGGCAATCATGGTGCACCGTGCGCAACGGCCCGGGGTGGGCGTGGGTGGTCATATCTCGACTTACGCGTCGTCCGCGGCGCTCTACGAGGTCGGTTTCAACCACTTCTTCCGCGGCAAGTCGCATCCCGGCGGCGGTGATCAGATCTTCATCCAGGGCCACGCCTCTCCCGGGATCTACGCGCGCGCGTTCCTGGAAGGACGACTCAGCGCAGACCAGCTCGATGGCTTCCGCCAGGAGCACAGCCATCCCGGCGGCGGGTTGCCTTCCTACCCGCACCCGCGGCTGATGCCCGACTTCTGGGAATTCCCTACCGTCTCGATGGGCCTGGGCCCGCTCAACGCCATCTACCAGGCGCGGTTCAACCACTACCTGCACGACCGCGGCCTCAAGGACACCTCCGACCAGCACGTGTGGTGCTTTCTGGGCGACGGCGAGATGGATGAGCCCGAAAGCCGCGGGCTGGCACATATCGGGGCGCTGGAAGGCCTGGACAACCTGACCTTCGTGATCAACTGCAACCTGCAGCGCCTCGACGGCCCGGTGCGCGGCAACGGCAAGATCATCCAGGAGCTGGAGTCGTTCTTCCGCGGAGCCGGCTGGAACGTGATCAAGGTGGTGTGGGGCCGTGAATGGGATGCCCTGCTGCACGCCGACAAGGACGGCGCGCTGGTCAACCTGATGAACGTCACCCCCGATGGCGATTACCAGACCTATAAGGCCAACGACGGCGCCTATGTGCGCGACCACTTCTTCGGCCGCGACCCGCGCACCAAGGCGCTGGTAGCAAACATGACCGATTCCGAGATTTGGAACCTCAAGCGCGGCGGCCACGACTACCGCAAGGTCTACGCCGCCTACAAGGCTGCCGTCGACCACAAGGGACAGCCGACGGTGATCCTGGCCAAGACCATCAAGGGCTATTCGCTGGGCGCGCACTTCCAGGGCCGCAACGCCACCCACCAGATGAAAAAGCTTGCGCTGGAAGATCTCAAGTACTTCCGGGACGCCATGCGGATCCCGGTCAGCGACGCCCAGCTCGACGAAGATCCCTACCTGCCGCCGTATTACCACCCGGGCCCGGACGCCCCGGAGATCCGGTACATGCTCGACCGGCGCCGCACCCTCGGCGGCTTCGTGCCCGAACGCCGGACCAAGACCAAGGCACTGAAGCTTCCCGGCCGCAATATCTATGCCGCACTGAAGAAGGGATCCGGAAACCAAGAGGTCGCCACCACCATGGCCACGGTGCGCACCTTCAAAGAAGTGTTGCGGGACAAAGAGGTTGGCCCGCGAATCGTCCCGATCATTCCGGACGAGGCCCGCACCTTCGGGATGGACTCCTGGTTCCCGTCGTTGAAGATCTACAACCGTCTCGGCCAGCTCTACACCGCCGTCGACGCCGAACTGATGCTGGCCTACCGGGAAAGCGAAGTCGGCCACATCCTGCACGAGGGCATCAACGAAGCCGGGGCGGTGGGCTCGTTCATCGCGGCCGGCACGTCGTATGCGACCCACAACGAGCCGATGATCCCGGTCTATATCTTCTATTCGATGTTCGGTTTCCAGCGCACCGGCGACGGTCTGTGGGCCGCTGGCGACCAGATGGCGCGCGGGTTCCTGCTGGGCGCCACCGCGGGCCGCACCACGCTGACGGGCGAAGGCCTGCAACACGCCGACGGCCACTCGCTGCTGCTGGCCGCCACGAACCCGGCGGTGGTCTCCTACGACCCGGCGTTCGCCTACGAGATCGCCTACATCGTGGAAAGCGGACTGGCGCGCATGTTCGGGGAGAACCCGGAGAACGTGTTCTTCTACATCACGGTCTACAACGAGCCCTACGTGCAGCCGCCCGAGCCGGAGAACTTCGATCCCGAGGGCGTGCTGCGGGGTATCTACCGGTACCACGCGGCCACCGAGCAACGCTCCAGCAAGGCGCAGATCCTGGCGTCGGGCGTGTCGATGCCCGACGCGCTGCGGGCGGCCGAGTTGCTGGCCACCGAGTGGGACGTGGCCGCCGATGTGTGGTCGGTCACCAGTTGGAGTGAGCTGAACCGCGACGGGGTGTCCGTCGAGAAGCAACGGCTGCGCAACCCCGGCCAGCCGGCGGGTGAGGCGTACGTGACCAAGGCGCTGTCCGATGCCGCCGGCCCGGTGGTGGCGGTGTCGGACTGGATGCGTGCGGTCCCCGAACAGATCCGCCCCTGGGTGCCCGGCACCTACGTGACGCTGGGAACCGACGGGTTCGGCTTCTCCGACACCCGTCCCGCGGCGCGGCGCTACTTCAACACCGACGCCGAGTCGACGGTCGTCGCCGTGCTGGAGGCGTTGGCCCGCGACGGTGAAATCGACCCGTCGGTGGCGGTGGCCGCCGCCCGTCAGTACCAGATCGACAATGTGCAGGCGGCAGCGAAGCAGGATGCCGACGCCGGCACGGCGACCTAGCGGATTCAGCGCGCGAGCTGAATAAGACCACACTAAGAACTCGCCGAGCGCTTTGGGGGGAAGTTCCAGAAAACGGGCGTAGCTTTTAGGGGTGAACGACAACCAGTTCTCGCCCCAGTTTTCGCCATTGGCGAAGCTCGCGTCGTCCAGATCACCGCTCGAACTGCTGGACACCGTGCCCGATTCGTTGCTGCGGCGGTTGAAGCAGTATTCGGGCCGGCTGGCCACCGAGGCGGTCTCGGCGATGCAGGAGCGGCTGCCGTTCTTCGCCGACCTGGAGGCGTCCCAGCGCGCCAGCGTCGCACTGGTGGTGCAGACGGCCGTTGTCAACTTCGTCGAGTGGATGCAGGATCCGCACAGCGACGTGAGCTATACCGCCCAGGCGTTCGAATTGGTGCCCCAGGATCTGACCCGACGAATCGCGTTGCGTCACACCGTCGACATGGTGCGGGTCACCATGGAGTTCTTCGAAGAAGTGGTGCCGCTGCTGGCTCGCTCGGAGGAGCAGTTGACCGCGCTGACCGTGGGCATTTTGAAGTACAGCCGGGACCTGGCGTTCACCGCCGCCTCCGCCTACGCCGACGCCGCCGAAGCGCGCGGCACCTGGGACAGCCGGATGGAAGCCAGCGTGGTTGACGCGGTGGTACGTGGCGACACCGGTCCGGAGCTGCTGTCCCGGGCGGCGGCGCTGAACTGGGACACCACCGCGCCGGCAACGGTGGTGGTGGGCACCCCGGCGCCGGGGCGCGACGGCTCGAATAACGAGGACGGCAGCAAGCGCGCCAGCCAGGACGTCCGCGACATCGCCGCCCGCCACGGCCGCGCAGCGCTCACCGACGTGCACGGCACCTGGCTGGTGGCCATCGTGTCCGGACACTTGTCGCCCACCGATAAATTCCTCAAGGACCTCCTGGAGGCGTTCTCCGACGGGCCGGTGGTGATCGGGCCGACCGCTCCCATGCTCACCGCGGCCTATCACAGTGCGAGCGAGGCGATTTCGGGGATGAACGCGGTCGCCGGCTGGCGCGGCGCGCCGCGCCCGGTGCTGGCCCGTGAATTGCTACCGGAACGCGCCCTGATGGGTGACGCCTCGGCGATCGTGGCGTTGCATACCGACGTGATGCGGCCCTTGGCCGACGCCGGCCCGACGCTCATCGAGACGCTGGATGCGTATCTGGATTGTGGCGGCGCGATTGAGGCGTGTGCCAGGAAGTTGTTCGTTCATCCAAACACCATCCGGTACCGGCTCAAGCGGATCACCGACTTCACCGGGCGTGATCCGACCCAACCGCGCGATGCCTATGTCCTGCGAGTGGCCGCCACGGTGGGCCAGCTCAACTATCCGGCACCGCATTCCGGCGCGGCGAACAATGCCATCGCAGCGGTTCCGCTCCCGCTCAGGCGGGGTGCGGAAGGGGCCTGAGGCTGGGCCCCACGGCCCAACCGGGACAATAGTGATTCAGGGCACAGATCGCGGGTCGGTCTCAAACACGTAGCTTACGCGGCCGTTTTGTAGGGTCTCCACAAAAACCTAAGACCAGGTTCATAATCTGTTACACGGCGCAAAACCGTTTCCACAGTGTTCTCTTAGACACGTGATTGCGTTGCTTGCGCCCGGACAGGGCTCCCAGACCGAGGGAATGCTGTCGCCGTGGCTGGAATTGCCAGGCGCGGCGGACCGGATCGCCTCGTGGTCGCAGGCCAGTGGCCTGGACCTGGCCCGCCTGGGCACCACCGCGTCGACCGAGGAGATCACCGACACGGCGGTCGCTCAGCCGTTGATCGTTGCGGCCACCCTGCTGGCTTACCAGGAGCTGACACAGAGGGGTCTGCTGGTGGGCCGGGAGTTCATCGTGGCCGGCCACTCCGTCGGCGAGATCGCGGCCTACGCGATAGCCGGGGTGATGGCCGCCGACGACGCCGTCGCACTGGCCGCAACCCGCGGCGCCGAGATGGCCAAGGCGTGCGCCGCCGAGCCGACCGGTATGTCGGCGGTGCTCGGCGGCGACGAAGCCGAGGTGCTGAGTCGTCTCGAGCAACTCGACCTGGTACCGGCCAACCGCAACGCCGCCGGCCAGATCGTCGCCGCCGGCCGGCTGACCGCCCTGGAAAAGCTGACCGAGGACCCGCCCGCCAAGGCCCGGGTGCGTGCGCTGGGCGTCGCCGGAGCGTTCCACACCCAGTTCATGGCCCCGGCCCTGGAGGGCTACGCCGCCGCGGCGGCCGGCATCGCGACCGCCGAGCCCACCGCCACGCTGCTGTCCAACCGCGACGGAAAGCCCGTCACTTCCGCGGCTGCGGCGATGTCGACCCTGGTCTCCCAGCTCACTCAGCCGGTGCGCTGGGACCTGTGCACCGCCTATCTGCGTGACCACGCAGAGGGCCCAGTCACGGCGATCGTGGAGTTCCCCCCCGCGGGCACCCTCACCGGCATCGCCAAACGCGAACTTCGGGGGGTTCCGACGCGCGCCGTCAAGTCACCCGCAGATCTGGACGAGTTGGCAAGCCTGTAACCGCAGGATTCGTCCAGAACCAACAAAAGTACGTCAAACCGATTTGCCCACAACACATTACGAAGGGAAGCTAACTGTGGCCGTCAGTCAGGAAGAAATCATCGCCGGTATCGCCGAGATCATCGAAGAGGTCACCGGTATCGAGCCCTCCGAGGTCACCCCGGAGAAGTCGTTCGTCGACGACCTCGACATCGACTCGCTGTCGATGGTGGAGATCGCCGTGCAGACCGAGGACAAGTACGGCGTGAAGATCCCCGACGAAGACCTCGCCGGTCTGCGCACCGTCGGTGACGTCGTCGCCTACATCCAGAAACTCGAGGAAGAGAACCCCGAGGCTGCCGAGGCGCTGCGGGCCAAGCTCGAGTCGGAGAACCCCGAGGCTGTTGCCAACGTCAAGGCGAGGCTGGAAGCAGAGAGCAAGTGACCAAGCCTTCCACTGCTAATGGCGGTTACCCCAGCGTTGTGGTAACCGCCGTCACAGCGACGACGTCGATCTCGCCGGACATCGAGAGCACGTGGAAGGGTCTGTTGGCCGGCGAGAGCGGCATCCACGTCCTTGAAGACGAATTCGTCACCAAGTGGGACCTACCGGTCAAGATCGGCGGCCACCTCAAGGAGCCTGTCGACAACCACATGGGCAGGCTGGACCTGCGCCGCATGTCGTATGTCCAGCGGATGGCCAAGCTACTCAGCGGACACCTCTGGGAGTCGGCGGGCAGCCCCGAGGTCGATCCGGACCGGTTCACCGTCGTGGTCGGCACCGGCCTCGGTGGAGCCGAGCGGGTGATCGAGAGCTATGACCTGATGAACGAGGGCGGGCCCCGCAAGGTGTCCCCGCTCGCGGTTCAGATGATCATGCCCAACGGCGCCGCCGCGGTCGTGGGCCTGCAGCTCGGCGCCCGCGCCGGCGTGATCACCCCGGTGTCGGCCTGCTCGTCAGGCTCGGAGGCCATTGCCCACGCGTGGCGTCAGATCGTCATGGGCGACGCCGACGTCGCCGTCTGCGGCGGTGTCGAGGGTCCCATCGAGGCGCTGCCCATCGCGGCGTTCTCGATGATGCGGGCCATGTCGACCCGCAACGACGAGCCCGAGCGTGCCTCGCGGCCGTTCGACAAGGATCGTGACGGTTTCGTGTTCGGCGAGGCCGGTGCGTTGATGCTGCTCGAGACCGAGGAGCACGCCAAGGCCCGCGGCGCTAAGCCGTTGGCTCGGTTGATGGGTGCCGGTATCACCTCGGACGCCTTCCACATGGTGGCGCCCGCGGCGGACGGCGTGCGTGCCGGCCGGGCGATGACACGGTCGCTGGAGCTGGCGGGCTTGTCGCCGGCGGACATCGACCACGTCAACGCGCACGGCACGGCGACACCGATCGGCGATGCTGCCGAGGCCAACGCCATCCGGGTCGCCGGTTGTGAGCATGCCGCGGTCTACGCTCCGAAATCGGCCTTAGGCCACTCCATTGGCGCGGTCGGGGCGCTGGAGTCGGTCTTGACTGTGTTGAGTCTGCGGGACGGCGTCATCCCGCCCACACTGAACTACGAGACCCCCGATCCCGAAATCGACCTCGATGTTGTCGCGGGCGAACCGCGCTACGGCGAATTCCGCTATGCCATCAACAATTCGTTCGGCTTCGGCGGTCATAATGTGGCGCTCGCCTTCGGGCGTTACTAAAGCAAGACATCGCGGGCCGCGAGGCCCGAGGTGGGGGTCCCCCCGCTTGCGGGGGCGAGCCGGACAGATACGGAAGGAACGTTCGCAACACTCATGACAGAGCTGGTTACCGGGAAAACGCTCCCGAACGTAGTGGTCACCGGCGTCGCCATGACAACCGCACTGGCCACCGACGTGGAAACCACGTGGAAGTTGCTGCTCGACAGCCAAAGTGGGATCCGCATCCTCGACGACCCGTTCGTCGAGGAATTCGATCTACCGGTGCGCATCGGCGGGCATCTGCTGGAGGAGTTCGACAGCCAACTGACGCGCGTGGAGCTGCGGCGCATGGGCTACCTGCAGAAGATGTCCACCATTTTGAGCCGCCGCGTGTGGGAGAACGCGGGCTCGCCTGAAGTCGACCCAGACCGGCTGATGGTGTCCATCGGAACTGGGTTGGGCTCGTCGGAAGAGATGGTGTTCAGCTACGACGACATGCGTGCTCGTGGCATGAAGGCGGTCTCACCGCTTGGCGTGCAGAAGTACATGCCCAACGGCGCTGCCGCGGCGGTAGGCCTGGAACGGCATGCCAAGGCGGGTGTTATCACTCCGGTGTCGGCGTGTGCGTCCGGTTCCGAGGGCATCGCTCAGGCGTGGCGCAACATCGTCTTCGGTGAGGCCGACGTGGCTATTTGCGGTGGTGTCGAGACCAAGATCGAGGCGGTGCCGATCGCGGCGTTCGCCCAGATGCGCATCGTGATGTCCACCAAGAACGACGATCCTGTCGGCGCCTGCCGACCGTTCGACCGGGACCGCAGCGGCTTCGTGTTCGGTGAAGCCGGTGCGCTCATGGTGATCGAGACCGAGGAGCACGCCAAGGCCCGCGGCGCGAACATCCTGGCCCGCATCATGGGAGCCAGTATCACTTCCGACGGTTACCACATGGTGGCGCCCGACCCCAACGGCGAACGTGCCGGGCATGCGATGAGCCGGGCTATTCAGCTCGCGGGCCTGACCCCGGCCGATATCGGCCATGTCAATGCGCACGCCACCGGGACTTCGGTGGGTGACCTGGCCGAGGGCAAGGCCATCAACAACGCGCTCGGCCCGCACGGCGGCAACGCGGCGGTGTACGCCCCCAAGGCCGCGCTGGGCCACTCGGTGGGTGCGGTCGGTGCGGTGGAATCGATCCTGACCGTGCTCGCGTTGCGGGACCAGGTCGTTCCCCCGACACTGAACCTGGAAAACCTCGATCCAGAGATCGACTTGGACGTGGTGGCGGGGAAGCCGCGGCCCGGTGATTACCGGTATGCGATCAACAACTCGTTCGGATTCGGCGGCCACAACGTGGCAATCGCTTTCGGGCGGTACTAAATCCCGAGCCACCCCGGAAACAACAGGAGACCTGCGATGACGATCATGGCCCCCGAGGCGGTCGGCGAGTCGCTCGACCCCCGCGATCCGCTGCTACGACTGAGCACCTTCTTCGACGACGGCAGCGTGGAGCTGCTGCACGAGCGTGACCGCTCTGGCGTACTGGCCGCTTCGGGCACCGTGAACGGCGTGCGCACCATCGCGTTCTGCACCGACGGCACCGTGATGGGTGGCGCGATGGGCACCGAAGGCTGTGCACACATCGTCAACGCCTACGACACCGCCATCGAGGAGCAGAGCCCGATCGTGGGCATCTGGCACTCCGGTGGCGCCCGGTTGGCCGAAGGGGTGCGCGCACTGCACGCGGTCGGCACGGTGTTCGAGGCCATGATCCGCGCGTCGGGCTACATTCCGCAGGTCTCGGTGGTCGTCGGTTTCGCCGCCGGCGGCGCCGCTTACGGTCCCGCGTTGACCGACGTCATCGTGATGGCGCCGGAAAGCCGGGTGTTCGTCACCGGGCCGGACGTGGTGCGCAGCGTCACCGGCGAGGACGTGGACATGGCCTCCCTCGGCGGTCCAGAGACCCACCACAAGAAGTCCGGGGTGTGCCACATCGTCGCCGACGACGAGCTCGACGCCTACGAGCGGGGCCGCCGGCTGGTCGGATTGTTCTGCCAGCAAGGGCATTTCGACCGGAGCAAGGCCGAGGCCGGCGACACCGATATCCACGCGCTGCTGCCCGAATCTCCTCGCCGGGCCTATGATGTGCGTCCGATCGTGACCGCAATCCTCGACAGCGAAACGCCGTTCGACGAGTTCCAGGCCAATTGGGCGCCGTCGATGGTGGTCGGGTTGGGTCGGCTCTCCGGGCGCACCGTCGGTGTGCTGGCCAACAATCCGCTGCGGCTGGGCGGCTGCCTGAACTCCGAAAGTGCGGAGAAGGCAGCACGTTTCGTGCGGCTCTGCGATGCGTTCGGGATTCCGCTGGTGGTGGTGGTCGATGTGCCCGGCTATCTGCCGGGTGTCGACCAGGAGTGGGGCGGCGTGGTGCGTCGCGGCGCCAAACTGCTGCACGCGTTCGGTGAGTGCACCGTTCCACGGGTCACCCTGGTCACCCGAAAGACCTACGGCGGGGCCTACATTGCGATGAACTCGCGCTCGCTCAACGCCACCAAGGTGTTCGCCTGGCCGGACGCCGAGGTCGCGGTGATGGGCGCCAAGGCGGCCGTCGGCATCCTGCACAAGAAGAAGCTGGCCGCGGCGGCCGAGCACGAACGCGAAGCGCTGCACGACGAACTGGCGGCCGAGCACGAGCGGATCGCCGGCGGCGTGGACAGTGCCATCGACATCGGCGTGGTCGACGAGAAGATCGACCCGGCGCACACCCGCAGCAAGCTCACCGAGGCGCTGGCCCAGGCGCCGGCACGGCGCGGGCGCCACAAGAACATTCCGCTGTAGTTCTGACCGCGCGCCGGGGGGGGGGGGGGGGGGGGGGGGCGCCGGCCGGGGGGGGGGGGGGGGGGGGGGGGGGGGGGGGGGCGCGGGGGGGGGGG
>NZ_MVIF01000087.1 GCF_002086675.1 Mycobacterium persicum | reverse complement strand
CAAATAGGCCCTGCCGCCCGCCCCACCGGCACCACCGGTGCCGTTCGCGACGTTCGTCGCGCCCCCGATGCCGCCGGCGCCGCCGTTGCCGATCAGCCACCCACCGGTGCCGCCGGCCCCTCCGGCCGCACCTGTTCCACCGGCACCACCAGCACCGCCGTTGCCGATCAGCCCCGCATCCCCGCCATTCCCACCGGCCTGCCCGGCCGCACCTGATCCACCGTTGCCGCCATTGCCCCACAGCCATCCACCGTCGCCGCCGTTTTGCCCAGTCCCCGCAGCCCCGTTGGCGCCGTTACCGATGATCGGGCGCCCGAACAAGAAGACGCTGTCTGCATTGGCTGTGTTAAGCGCGTTCTGCCCGGTGTTTTCTAGCCATTGCCCAGCGTTTGCGAGCTGTTGTTCCGCATTTTCCAACTCGGTGCTCACATACTTAAAGGCGCTTCCATTGAGCACATCGACAAACTGCTGGTGAAGCCAGACAGCATCACGGCTCATCGCCTGCCATGCTTGGCCATGCGCACTCAATAACGTCGCTACCCACGCAGAGACTTCGTCGGCGCCGGCGGCCAATATCCCCGTTGTTGGGGCAGCGGCTGCGGCGCTGGCGTCGTTCAAGGCTGAACCGATACCCGCTAAATCTGTTGCCGCAGATTCTAACGTCTGCGGTACCGCTGTCACAAATGACATACAACACTCCCGATGAGCTCTCAACGCCCCTGCCCTGCAGCATATTTCGAGGCGCCTACCTGTCGACGTTCCCACCCGACGCGGGACACCGGCACTCTAGCAGGGCACCACAACCTCAACGCAATTCATGCGCCTTTGAGATGTGCTGGGTTCTCGCAGTGAGAAAGGCGGAGGATATCGGGTGGGCCCGCGCACGTGCGGCAGTCCTCGCTGCCTCTTCAAATCGCAGTAAAGGGACAACGTTATTGGCTGCTGCTGTTACCTCTGACAGACGCCTGGCCGACGCGGCGCATGGGGTCGGGGTAACGCCCATCGCACCAGGAAGGCATTCATAAATCATTCGGAGCAGAACGCAAGTGTGGCGCCGAGAAGGCGGCCACCGATGGTACGGATACGGCTGAACTACGCCGAATAACGCAGCAGTAAAGGGGATCTCGGTCTGTGGTTTGTCGGCAGTGGGTCAGCGACGAGACAGCCGTCAGGCGACGCAATGTGGTTCGGCCAATAGACAACTGAGCACCACTGGCGGCGCGCGCGGGTCCAGACATACGCCACCACCGAAGGTAGGCCGATCCAGCAAGCCATTCGGGATGAGCGCCTGCAACAGGCACCCGCACAAGCGGTTTCAGCAACGTGGTGCATTCTGCCGCGGCTTTGGCGCTTGGATGTGACGTTTTACCTCGCTGACGCGAAGGGTGGCCGGCATTCGGGGAATCTTTGCACCGGCTTCTGGAGTAAATGGTGCGGTTTGACCCTGGTCAGGATGCCCTGCGTAGTGATCAAATTGACTCAACGCCTCCCACCACAGGGGGCAATATGCCAATAGCGCAGTTGTACAACTGATTTCAATACTTACGCGGATGGGCGCCAGCCGCGTACGTGTTCGGATCGCGATGGAGGACATGCGTGACGTCAGGAGTTGTTTCGGCAGGTGTGGCGGTGCATCAGCCTGGCCGTGTTGTACCAATCACCCATGCAGACATGATGCTCTCGACGTCGGCGACGGTGGTCAGCGGTCCGTTGCGGAACGGGGAGCCCTCGCGTACGCACTCGGTCTTGTACAGCCCAATGGTCGTCTCACAGAGCGCGTTGTCGACGGCATCGCCAACCATTCCGATCGACGGCACCAGCCCTTCGATCATCAGCGTCTCTCCGAAATGTATTGCAGTATATTGACTTCCGGCGCCGCTATGGTGGATTGTGCCGCCCGGCAACGCGTGGCCCTGGCGGCGACGCAGGGCGGCGGCCTGTCGTAGTGCCGATTCGACGAAGCCGGCGTGCTTGGAGTTGGAGCACTCCCAGCCGACGATCACTCCGGCGTAAACGTCGATGACGAACGCGGTGTAGACGAAGCGTCCGCACACCAGCTGGACGTCGGTGAAGTCCGCGACCCACAGCACCTCTGGGCGGACAGCTTTGAAGCGGCGTTTCACTAGGTCCGCAGCCCGTTCGGCAGCGGGGTCGGTGATCGTGGTGTCCCACAGTGCCCGTTTCGACGGCGCCGCCGATTGGTGTGCTCAGTAGGTGCGCGGGGCGATCTGTACGCCGTGCACGGCCAGTGCCCGGCAGAACGGTACGACCCCGAACTCCTCGCGCGCTCATCGATGAACGCGCAGATCAACGACGTAGCGGGTCGCACTCCCGCGCAAAGAAATGCGTTGCGGCTTTTAGTATTTCGATAGTCTGCTCAAGCTCACGATTCTTCCGCCTGAATTCGCGGATCTCTCGGGCTTCCTCGCTCGTCACCCCAGCAACCTCTCCGGCATCGATCTCGGCCTGACGCACCCACTTGCGCAGCGTCTCTGCGGTCATCCCCAGCCGGGCCGAGGTCGCGCGCATTCGCCGCCCACTCCGAGTCGTAGTCGTCGGCATGCTCACGGACCAATCGGACCGCCTTGGCCTTTGTGTTCTCGTCGTACTTGCCCGGCATCGTGCCATCCTTCCCAAGAAAGGAAGTGTGCATGAAACCCGGGACGCTTTCACAGCTACCAACTCAGCATCAATTGACATTGAACTGATCTTAAGGTGGGTTTGGGCGAAATCATGTGAGAAGGCTGACAACATCGAGCTCAAGCGTTGAGCCCGTCGCCGTGCTCACCGAGCCGCGGCGGCGGCCGATAGTCGGGCTGATAGCCAGAGACACGCACCGGATTTCCGACGAGACGTAAATCACCTGCCCGCACAACGATTTCCGGCGTCGACTTCAGCGCCTCGGGCAGGGTGGAGACGGCCGCGGCCGGCACTCCGAGCGGACGCAGCCGCCGTTCCCAGCCGGCGGCGGTATCGGTCGCCAGCATCGCCGTGACGACACCGAGCACCTCGTCTCTTCGGGCCACCCGCTGGGCCATTGTTTCGAAACCGCCGATACCCGCCTCCGCGGCAAAGGATTTCCAGAACCCGTCGTGCGTGATGAACAGCGCCAGATACCCGCTGGCAGTCGGAAATAGCTGAGCGGGAACGTAATACGAATGCGCGCCATAATGCCGCCGTCGCGGCTCGATGCCCTCGTTGAGGTAGCCGGCGGCGTGGTAATTCAGCTGCGAGAGCATGACGTCGCGCAGCGATACGTCCACCTGTCCGCCGCGACCCGAAACGATCATGGCCAACAATCCCAGTGCCGCACACATTCCGGTGGAGTTGTCCGCCGACGAGTAGCCGGGCAGTGTCGGCGGCCCGTCCGGCTCACCCGTCAAAGCCGCGATGCCGGTGGCTGCCTGGATCACGTAGTCGAAAGCCGGATCATCGCCGCCGTCCAGACCGTAACCGGTGATCGCCACGCAGACGATCCGTTCATTCCACCGGCGCAGGGCCTGGTAGGTGAGCCCCAACCGGTGAATGGCCGACGGCTTGAGATTGACCAGAAGCGCCTGCGACTGGGCTGCGAGTTTACCTATGCGTTGTTGTCCCGCTTCAGAATTCAGGTCCAGGCAGATGCTCGACTTGTTGCGGTTGAGGCTGGCGAAGTAGCTTTCCCCCACGCTGCGGGAGATCTCCCCGCCCAGCGGCTCGATCTTAATCACCTCGGCACCGAGATCGGCCAGCAGCATGGTGGCATACGGGCCGGCCAGCATGGTGCCGACCTCGAGAATCCGTATCCCCGCCAGCGGACCTCGACCAGTCACCGCAACTCCGTTGCCAGCGAAGCGATCATCTCGCGGGTCCGGCGTTTGGACGCGACGAGTTCGCCGCGGTTGCCGCCGATTGGCAACAAGCGCACCGACAGATCGGTCACGCCGGCGTCGGCGAATCGGCGCAACCGGGCCAGGATGGCGTCCTCGTCGCCGGCCGCGCAGATGTCGCCGACGTCTTTGGCATCGCCGTAACCCAGCAGCCGCTGGTAATTCGGCGATACCCCGGCCTCGCCCAGGATTCGGTTGGCACGCTCCCGTGCGGCGTCGACTTCGTTTGTGCTGCAGAGACATACCGGGACGCCGGCGACGATGCGGGGCGCCGGGCGACCGGCGTTGTCGGCGGCCTTAGTGATCCGGGGCACGACGTGCTCGGCGACGGCGCGTTCGTCGGCCATCCATAGCACGGTGCCGTCGGCCCGCTCTCCGGCCAACGTCAGCATCACCGGCCCGAGCGCGGCCACCAACACCGGCAGCGGCGCCACCGGCGCCAGGTCGAGCGGGTTGTGCACCCGGAAGGTGGAGTTCTCCACGTCAACCGGGCCGGGATTGGTGAAGGCCGCGTGCAGCACTTCGAGATAGTCGCGGGTGTAGCCGGCCGGGCGCTCGTAGGGAAGACCGAGCATGTCGTCGATGATCCAGTGGTGCGACGGTCCGACACCCAGCACCAACCGGCCCCCGGCGGCGGCGTGCACCGATAAAGCCTGGCGCGCCAACGCGATCGGGTGCTGCGCCTGCAGCGGAACGACGGCGGTGCCCAACTCGATGCGGCTGGTCCGCGTTCCCATCAGGGCCACTGCCACCAGCGCGTCGAAGTCGTTGGGGATCTGCGGAATCCACGCGCTGTCCAGGCCGGCGGTCTCGGCCCAGTCGATGTCGGCCAGCATCCGGATGACCTTGCGGGCCGAATCGCCGAGCTCCGGACCGACCATCACTCCGACGCGCATGGTTCCTCCGGGGCTGGTTGCGGGACGCCGGTCAAAGCGCGAATGTCACGTACCAGCACGTCCAGCGGTGTCCCGGTGGGGAATACCGCCGCGGCGCCGGCGGCCAGCAGCTTGGGCACGTCGGCATGCGGGATCGTGCCGCCGACGACGACGGCGATGTCGGCGGCGTCGGTGGCGCGCAGCGCTTCGATGGTGCGCGCGGTGAGCGCCAGGTGCGCACCGGACAAGATGCTCAACCCCACGACGGCCACGTCCTCCTGCACGGCTATCGAGGCGATGTCTTCGATGCGCTGCCGGATGCCGGTGTAGATCACCTCGAAGCCGGCGTCGCGCAGCGTGCGGGCGACGATCTTGGCGCCGCGGTCATGCCCGTCGAGCCCGGGCTTGGCCACCAAGATCCGGGTAGCCATCTAGAACACCACCGGCTGCTGGAATTCGCCCCACACCGCCTTAAGCGCGGCGACCATCTCACCGATCGTGCAGTAGGCGTTAGCGCAGTCGATCAGCCGATGCATAAGATTGTCGGCGCCTTCGGCACCGGCGGCCAGCGCGGCGAGTGTGGATTGCACCGCGGCAGTGTCTCTTTCGGCCTTGACCTGGGTCAGCCGCTTGAGTTGTAGGTCGCGCCCCTCGGCGTCGAGTTCGTAGGTGACGATGTTGGGCTCGGGCTCTTCGGAGACGAACCGGTTGACCCCGACCACCGGCCGCGTACCCGTCTCGATGTCCTTGTGCATCTTGAAGGCTTCGTCGGCGATCAGCCCCTGCAGGTAGCCGTCCTCGATGGCACTGACCATCCCGCCGTGCTTTTCGAGGTCGGCCATGATCTCGATGATGCGGGCTTCGGTGGCATCGGTGAGGGCCTCGACGAAGTAGGAGCCGCCGAGCGGGTCGGCGACCCTGGCCACGCCGGTTTCGTAGGCCAGGATCTGCTGGGTGCGCAGCGCCAGCGTGGTGGACTCCTCGGTGGGCAGCGCGAACGGCTCGTCCCAGGCCGCGGTGAACATCGACTGCACGCCGCCCAGCACCGCCGCCATCGCCTCGTAGGCCACCCGGACCACGTTGTTGTGCGCCTGCGGCGCATACAGAGACGCGCCGCCGCACACGCAACCGAAGCGGAACATCGACGCCCGATCCGTCTTGGCGCCGTAGCGTTCCCGCACCAGCGTCGCCCAACGTCGCCGCCCCGCACGGTATTTGGCGATCTCCTCGAAGAAGTCGCCGTGGGTGTAGAAGAAGAACGAGATCTGCGGAGCGAACTCGTCGATGGTCATCCGGCCGCGTCGCACCACGGTGTCGCAATAGGTCACGCCGTCGGCCAGGGTAAAGGCCATCTCTTGCACAGCGGTGGCACCGGCGTCGCGGAAGTGCGCACCGGCCACCGAAATGGCATTGAACTTCGGCACCTCGGCCGCGCAGAACTCGATGGTGTCGGCGATCAACCGCAGCGAAGGCTCGGGCGGCCAGATCCACGTCCCGCGCGATGCGTACTCCTTGAGGATGTCGTTCTGGATGGTGCCGGTGAGCTTGGCCCGCGGCACGCCCTGGCGCTCGGCCGCGGCGACGTAGAACGCCAGCAGGATCGCCGCCGTGCCGTTGATGGTCATGCTGGTGCTGATCTTGTCCAGCGGGATGCCGTCGAACAGGACCTCGACATCGGCCAGCGTGTCGACGGCGACGCCGACTCGGCCGACTTCCTCGACGACGTCGGGGTCGTCGGAGTCGAAGCCGCATTGGGTGGGCAGGTCGAGCGCCACCGAAAGCCCCGTTCCACCCTGGTCCAGCAGGTAGCGGTACCGGCGGTTGGATTCCTCGGCGGTGCCGAATCCGGAGTATTGGCGAAACGTCCAGAGCTTGCCCCGATAGCCCGACGCGAAGTTCCCCCGGGTGAACGGAAACTCCCCCGGCGGCGCGGGTTCAGCCTCGCGGTCCGCCGGCCCGTACACCGGCGCAAGTGGGATGCCGGATGAGGTCTGAGCTTCATTATCCATCGATGAATAACGTACTTGCAAAAAAAGAGAATGCCAATACCGCTGGTTTGACCAGGTGAAATAGCAGAATGCTCGGCGGCGGTAGCGCTCGGCCCCATCGGCCTCGGCCGATCCGCGCACAGCTGCCGAAGGGCAACCAAGCAACGCATGACGGAGGGCGACATGACGGTTCCCCGGCCATCGGCGGCAGACCTGCGCGCCGCTGCCGAGCACTTCGGTTTTCACCTCGACGACGATGCCCGACAGGATTACCTGGCGGCCGTCACCCACACACTGCGGTCCTACGACGTGGTCGACGAACTCTACGACGACCTCTATGACCACTCACACCCCCCGCAGCCGCCCGATCGGGTCTACCGATTCCCGGAGCCGGGCGACAATCCGCTCGGAGCCTGGTATGTCACGGCCGAGATCGCCTCCGGCGCAACCGGCGGTCCACTGTCGGGCCGGACGGTGGCGATCAAGGACAACATCGCCGTGGCCGGCATCCCGATGATGAACGGATCACGTGCGGTCGAGGGCTTTGTCCCCAGCCGCGACGCGACCGTCGTGCAGCGCCTGCTGGGCGCCGGGGCCATCATCGCCGGCAAGAGCGTCTGCGAAGACCTGTGCTGCTCGGGATCCAGCTTCACCGCCGCCTCCGGACCGGTGCGCAATCCGTGGGACCCGACGCGGGAGACGGGCGGATCATCCAGTGGCAGTGCCGCACTCGTCGCCGCCGGTGACGTCGAGCTGGCCCTGGGCGGGGATCAGGGTGGATCGGTGCGCATCCCGGCCGCCCTGTGCGGCATCGTCGGGCTCAAACCGACCTACGGGCTGGTGCCCTACACCGGCGCGTTTCCCATCGAGCGGACCATCGATCACCTCGGCCCGATGACCCGCACCGTCGCCGATGCGGCACTGCTGCTCACGGTGCTTGCCGGACCCGATGACCACGATCCGCGCCAGCCGGCGACGATAACCCCGCTCGACTACCGCTCCGCGCTCACCGGCGACGTAACCGGGTTGCGGGTCGGCATTCTCACCGAGGGCTTCGGGTGGGCGAGCTCGCGGGCTGAGGTCGACGAGCTGGTACGGTCTGCGGCCCAGCGGTTCACCGAAATCGGTTGTACCGTAGGCGAGATCAGCGTGCCCCTGCACCGGCGCGCGATTCACGTCTTCAACGTCATCATCACCGACGGCGCCACCTACCAGATGCTGGAGGGCAACGGATACGGGCTCGGCGTAAGCGGACTATACGACCCAGAACTCATGGCGCACTTCGCAAGACAGCGCGTGGTCAACGCCGACCAATTCGCCAGCACCATCAAGGCGACGGCGTTGTGCGGCCACTACAGCCGAAACACGCTGGGCGGCGCCTCCTATGCCAAGGCAGGTAATCTGGTGCCGCACCTGCGGATAGCTTACGACCGGGCGCTCGACAGATACGACGTGCTGGTGATGCCCACGGTGCCCGGCACGGCCAATCCGCTGCCAGAAGGCAGCCCGCGGGATGTCGGGTTGCTACCACACACATTTGGCAAGGCGCTCAACACGGCGCCCATGGACATCACCGGGCACCCCGCAATCTCGGTGCCGGCCGGCCTGGTCGACGGGCTTCCTGCCGGAATGATGATTGTGGGCAAGCGATTCGACGATGCCATCGTATTGAGAGTTGCCGCCGCCTTCGAATTGCTGTGCGGGGGCTTCCCCGCCGCTCCGGGCTGATTGCCTAAGCTCGGCAAAGGATTTCGCCGTGCGGCATCGCCAGCCAGCCGTCCGGGGCGCTAGCCCAGGCCTGCCACGCCGCCGAGATCTCTTTCAGCTCAACTATTGTGGCCATGCCCGAGTCCACAAGTTGACGAGACAGGTCCGACTGCAGGATGCGGTCGGCCCACATTCCGCCCCACCAGTCGCGGGTCTCGGCCGTCGCAAAACACCAGATGCTGCCGGTGGGCGTGATGTCGTCGAAGCCGGCCGCCAGCGCCCACGACAGCAGCCGCCGGCCCGCGTCCGGCTCGCCGCCGTTGGCGCGAGCCGCCCGGTCGTAGAGTCGCAGCCACAGGTCCAGTGCGGGCAGCCGGGGAAACCAGATGAATCCGCCGTAATCGGCATCGCGAGCCGCCACAACTCCGCCCGGCGCACACACCCGCCGCATCTCCCGCAGTGCCTGCACCGGATCGGCGACGTGTTGTAACACCTGGTGGGCATGGACGACATCGAAGGTGTCGTCAGGAAAATCGAGCGCGTGCACGTCGGAGGTCACGAATGAGACGTTCGGCACGCCGCGCCGCTCGACCTCAGCGCGGCCCAGGCTCAATGCGTCGTCGGTGCGCTCGACTGCCGTCACCCATCCCGGCGCCACCCGGGCGGCGAGGTCGACGGTGATCGTCGCGGGCCCGCAACCGACGTCCAACACCGTTATCCCCGGCTTCAGGTGGGGCAGCAGGTAGCTGGCGGAATTCTCCGCGGTGCGCACTCGATGACTGCGCAGCACCGACTCGTGATGTCCGTGGGTGTAGCTGGTCGCAGAGCGGTCGTTCATGGCGGTTCCCTTGGTCGGCGCGTCTTCGGCGTCGCCAGCCTATAAGGGCAACTCACTATTTGAAATGGATGTCTCATTATATGAGACGCTAGTCGAGCGGGACGTTGAGAATCGGGCGGTCGACGTCGGCGCCGGGACCGTCGAAATGCCACCACTCGCCGGCGTACACTTTCAGCCCGCCGTACTTCATGGCCTCCCGCAGCGCGGCCCGGTTCGCCTGAGCCGCCACGGTCACCCCTTGGGTCGCGAATGCCGTTGCTCGCGAAGAGAAATCGTCGAAATCTGTGCCCATGTCGGCCAGGCACAATCCGGCCACCTGCCGTTCGGTCGGGCAGTTTTGTTGTGGGCTGGTGAACGTCACATCGACCGAGCGGCCGGCCTCGTGACTGCGGGCATACGGTCCCGGGCGCGCCACCCACGTCGGGTCGGGAACCGCGTTGAACATCTTGACCTGCGCCTCGTGTGGCCGATAGCAGTCCCAGAAGACCAACACGTGCCCCTGCGGGCGCAGTGCCACCGCGGCCGCCGCAAGCCCTTGGGCCATCGATTGGTGTACCAGGCACCGGGCGTCGGCCGGATAGAGCTGGGTGTGGGTGAAATTGTTGGTCGTCGCGTAGCGCAGGTCGATGATCGCGTCGGCCACCACGCTTCGGATGTCGACGAACCCGGCCGCGTGCGCCGCGTCGCTGAGCGGCGGTACGCCGGGGCCGGACGGGACCGTGGTCCCGACGGGCCGCACCGACAACCGGGGCGATGCGACACCGGCGTCCTGACACCCACCCGCAACCGCGATGAGCAGCGCGGCGACCACAACCGGACAGAGTCGCCGCATTCCAGGCATCCGGACATTGTCGCGGGTGCTCGTGCCCAATTGGGCGCAGCCACACGCAGGTCGGCGAAAGTCGGCAAACGCTTTACCGAACCGATACCGGCTGTGCGACGCGGGCTACGAACCTCGCCTCAGTGCTCGTCGTAGTGACCGTCGTGGGCGGCATGGCGGCACCCGTCGTGCACATAGTCGACGTGGTCGCCGTGCGGAACCGCCACATGTCCGCAGCCCTCGCCATGAGTGTGATCGTGCCCCTCGTGCATCGCGTGGCCGCCGGCCGGTTCGCATTCGTCGAAGTGATCGTCATGCTGTCGATGCAGGTGACCGTCGTGCACATAGTCGACGTGATCACCGTGCGGAATCGCGACATGCCCACACCCGTGCCCATGCGGATGGTCGTGACCCACATGCTGCTCGTGAGCTACAGCGTTCATTTGGTCCTCCTGGCAACCGATTTCGACGGCTTGGCGTTGTTGGTCAACGACTGCCGCACTTCCATGGTGAGCCATCCGCCACCCCAGACAAGAGCAGAAAGTCACCGACAAGGCTGGCTCCCGCCGGGGAAGGCAAGGTCAGCCGATCAGGGGACGGGCCGATCCGCCCGAACCCACTTCAGGTGATGTCGCCGTCGACGTAGCGCTGCAGGTTGGGCGCAAGCGCTGCCACCGCCTCGTCCTCGGGCATCGACGCGATCGGCTCGATTTTCCAGACGTAGCGCAGCAGGGCGAAGCCGATCAGCTGGCTGGCGATCAACCCACTGCGACGCAGCCGTTCGCCCTCGTCGTCACCGAGTGTCGACTCACCGATCAGCCCGCGCTCGACGATCAGCCGGAGCTTTTCGCGGGTCGTTGGTTCGTGGGCGGCGGTCAGCACCACCGCGCGCAGCGTGGGGCCGACCTCTGCATCCGTCCAGATATCGAGCACGTTGCGGATCAGTTGCCCGCCCAGCTGGTCTCGTGGCGTGGCCCAGGTCTTGGCGACCGAGTCGAGCCACTTCTGAGGTGGCGCGGTCGCCGCGTCGAGCAGGCCTTCCTTGGAGCCGAAGTAGTGGTAGATCAGCGCAGGGTCGACGTCGGCGGCGCGGGCGACGGCGCGGATCGCCGTGCCGGCCCAGCCGTGTTCGGCGAACTCGTCGCGGGCCGCGGTGAGAATGCGCGCCGCCAGCACGCCACGGTCATCGCGCGGGCCGGGGGTGCCGGATCGTGTCGCCACAGTCACACCATACCCGCGGAATTTCATCTTGCGTTGAGACTAATTTCAACGTAGCGTGAAATTATGACGACATCGCTCAACGGTCCGCAGACCACCGGCCGGCAGTACCGCAACCTCAGTGAGCCTCGCTACATCTCCCGCACCGACACCAACGCGGCGATCACGGTCCGGGACGGGACGATGTTGTTGGCCGATGTGCATCGACCCGATTCCGACGGCCGCTTCCCCGCGCTGCTGGCCGCCTCGCCCTACCCGCGACAGATGCAGGACTTCGGCGCACCCGCCGGCTTCATCGAGGCCGGCGCGACCGACTTCTGGGTTTCGCGTGGCTATGCGCACGTCATCGCCAACCTGCGCGGCACCTGCGGGTCCGGCGGCACCTTCAGCTTCTTCGACGCACAGGAGCGCCAGGACCTCTATGACCTTGTCGAATGGGTTGCCGCACAGCCCTGGTGCGACGGAAACGTCGGCATGATCGGCATCAGCTACTTCGCGATGACCCAACTCGAAGCCGCCGTCGTGTGCCCACCGCACCTCAAGGCGATCTTCCCCCTGGCAGTGACCACCGACCTCTACGAGGGAGCCAACCACCACGGCCTGCTGAGTTCGTCGTTCGTCACCCCGTTCCTCGCGATGACCGGCCTGACGGCCGAGCGCAGCGACAAGCTCTGGCGCAGCAAGCCCGTCGGTCTGGCTCGCCGGGTGCTCACCAGCCCGCGGGTGCACAAGAAGTTCGCAACCCTCAACGGGGAGTCGGCGCTCACCATGCTGCGCCAGCTCCTCCGGCTGCCGCACAATCCGCATCCGTGGGACGAGCTGTGGCTGGACGCCGCGGTCCGGCATCCGACCCGTGACCAGTGGTGGCAGGAGCGAAACCTGTTGCCGTTACTGAAGGAAATAGACATCCCGGTGTACCTCGGCTGCGACTGGGACAACGTGCCACTACACCTCCCGTCGACATTTGCCACCTGGAACGCATTGTCGGACAACGCTTGTGTTCGAATGGGCCTACTCGGGAAGTTCGGCCTGACCTGGCCATGGGAAAGTCTGCACGTCGAAGCGCTTGCCTGGTACGACCACTGGCTCAAGGGCCGCGACACCGGAATCCTCGACGGGCCGCCGATCCGCTATTTTCTGCCGGGCGCTGACGAATGGCGTACCGCCGAGTCATGGCCGCCGTCGATGACACCGCACCGCGAACTCGCCCTGTGCGCCGACGGCGCGTTGCGCGCGGACGAGGGTGGGCCGGGCAGCCGCGAATTCATGGTGCTGGGTTCGGGATTGGGCCGCGTCAAGCCGAGCGCTATCGATCCACCGTCGATGCTGACCTGGACCGGCACCCCGTTGAGCGAGGACCTCGATGTCGTCGGCGACATCGAGCTGCGACTGGTGGCATCGGCGACGGCGATCGACACCGCGTGGATTGCCACGCTGCAGGACGTGGCGCCCGATGGCCAAACCACCGATGTGACGGCGGGCTGGCTGCGCGCCAGCATGCGTGCGGTCGACGAGGCGGCCAGCCGGCCCGGGGCACCATTATTGCCCTGTACCAACGCTCAAGGGATACCGGTAGGACAAGACGTCGTGTATCGAATCCCGTTGGTTGCCAACGCTCGCCGGTTCAAAAGCGGACACCGAATCCAGCTGCTGCTCACCAGCGACGACCAAGATCCGTCGGTTCCCGCCATGATGGGGTTCCGGCATGCCAGCGTCGGTACCAGCAGCCTGAACACCGTCCGCTCGTCGTCGCGGCTGCTGCTCCCGGTACTCGGCTAGCCTATTTCGGGCAGATCGCGGCATCGCCCAATAGCGGTAAATACCGATATTTCATGACGGTTTCGGTTAGGCGAAGATACGGCAGCTTTGGAAGTCGATGAGCACCATTGCCATTGGCTCAGCTATAACGTTGCCCGGATGCGCGGATCGAACACGTATGAGAGATGCTGGCGCCCAGCATTTCACGTTGTCGTATCGGCATTCGTCATTGCCTTCACCGTCATTGTCGCATCTCCGATAGCTCATGCGGCCGCGGTGACCGCAACCTTGGCGGTGACCTCGCAGTGGAACACCGGATTTGTGGCCAACTACAAGATTGTGAACTCGGGCTCGGCTCAGCTAGCCGACTGGAAGGTCGAATTCGATTTGCCCGCAGACGAATCGATCACCAATGTGTGGAGTAGCAAGCTGGCTCAGTCCGGGACGCACTTCGTCCTGACCCCCGAAGACTACAACCGGACGATTGCGCCCGGCGGCTCCATCAGCATTGGCTTCCAGGCCGCGCTGACCGGCGCCTATTCACCACCGGCGAATTGTCTGGTCAACGAAGAGCCCTGCACCACCGGATCGACCCCGAGCACCACGACTACGACACCGACGACCACCACGCCGACGACCACGACTTCGACGACGGGATCTGCCACCCCCGGCGCGGCGACCGCGACGTTGTCGGTGACCTCGCAATGGAATACCGGCTTTGTGGCCAACTACAACATCGCCAACCCGGGCGCCGCACAGCTGAACGATTGGAAAATCGAATTCGACTTGCCCGCCGGCGAATCCATCACCAATGCGTGGAACAGCAACCTTGCCCAATCCGGTACGCATTACGTCCTGACTCCCGAGTCTTACAACAGCACAATCGCTCCGGGCAATTCGGTCACCGTCGGTTTCCAGGCCGCCCAGACGGGCGCGTATGCGCCACCGGCGAATTGTCTGCTCAACGGCCAATCCTGCACCGGCGGATCGGCGTCAACCAGCCAGTCCTCGACTCCGACGACAACCACGAGCGCCACCACCAGCGGCACCCAGATTTGCGATCAGTTCGGCACGACGACGATCGGAGGCGCCTACGTCGTTCAGAACAATCGGTGGGGCACCAGCGCCGCGCAGTGCATCAACGTCACCGCTACCGGGTTCGCCATCACCAAAGAGGACGGCTCGGCACCCACCAATGGCGCTCCGCTGTCCTATCCGTCGGTCTACCTGGGCTGCCATTACAGCAATTGCTCCCCGGGCAGCAGGCTGCCGGCCCAGCTGAGCCAGCTCACCAGTGCTAACAGCAGCGTCAGTTACAGCTACGCCAGTGGCACTTACGATGCGGCGTACGACATCTGGCTGGATCCGACACCGAAGAAGGACGGCGTCAACCAGATGGAGATCATGATCTGGTTCAACCGCCAGGGCTCCATCCAACCGGTCGGCGCACAGGTCGGCACGGCCACCGTCGGCGGCCGCAATTGGGATGTCTGGCAAGGCAGCAACGGCAGTAACAACGTGATCTCCTACGTCGCGCCGACGCCGATCAATTCGTGGAGCTTCAGCGTGCTGGATTTCGTCAGCGACGTCCGCAACCGGGGCACGATCACCCATTCCTGGTACCTCACCAGCATTCAGGCCGGATTCGAGCCGTGGAACGGCGGCGTCGGTCTTGCCGTCAATTCCTTCTCGGCCACCGTCAACTGACCAGGCTTCACTAACCGTCAGTCCGGGCATATCCGGCACGACCACGTGCCTCGACAGCCCATCCGGAACCGAACACCCGGGAACCGGGGGGTGCCGGGTGTTCGTCTTTCCCGACTGCTAACCGCGGCTTCATATACACTTCATATATTTAATTTTTAAGTTTATTAAGCACAATGCGCGGTTCTCCCCTAAGCTGCCACTAACGTTGCAGCCGCTTCTCAGCGTGGTGCAGACCGTTCGCTACCCAACGAACAGGGAGGCATGAGCCGGTGTGTGCCAGCTTTTCGCGCCAACCGCCGACGGCGGAACTGCCGAAGGTGACAGTAGCGGCTGCGGCGGACTCGTCGTCGACGACCGCCGGCTACCGATCACCCGCCGTCGATTCCGCCGCTTGGCGAGCCATGCTTCGGCAGGCGGTCCTGGCCACTGTCGGGGAGTTCGTCGTGACGCGCTGTGCATCCCAGCTCGACGAGGCGGCTTCGGCGGCCGCGGGCGAAATCTTGTTGACGTTCGTCTCAAGCGGCAAATGCCTGCGTTCCACCTTCATGTACCTGGGCTGGCTGTGCGGCGCCGCGCCGAGCCGCGCGGCCCTGTCGGCTGCGGCGAGCTTGGAACTACTGCATGCGTTTGCGCTCCTACAGGACGACGTGATGGACCGATCGTCGCAGCGGCGCGGCAACCCGGCCGTGCACATCCAGCTGGCCGAGTGGTACCGACGACGTGGATTATCCGGGCCGGCAGAGCGATTCGGCGAATCGGCGGCCATCCTGCTGGGCGACGTCTGCCTCATCTGGGCCGAACAGATGCTGCGTGAAAGCGGTGTCGAAGCCCGCCGGCTGCAGCAACTGTGGCCGCGATACGACGCGATGCGCATCGAGCTGGCGGTAGGCCAATTCGCCGACTTGGCCAACGATATCCGCGACCAGCCGTCGCTGCGGACCGTCCTCGACATCGCGCGGCGCAAGTCGGGCAACTACACGGTGCGCCGACCGTTGGAAATGGGCGCGGCGATGGCCGACTGCGACGATCGCACATTGACTCAACTCGGGCTCTACGGCGCCGATGTCGGCGAAGCCTTCCAGCTGCGCGACGATCTACTGGGCGTGTTCGGCCCGCCCGCGACCACAGGCAAACCCAACGGCGGGGACCTGCTCGACCACAAAGCCACCAGCGTGGTGGTGGCCGCCCATGAGATGGCCGACCAGTCGGCACGCCGGGAGCTTGCCGAGCTGGTGCGTGCCGATCACCTCGACGATGCGGCGCTCGATCGCTTCCGGGCGGTAATCATCGCGACGGGTGCCGCGCAGCGCATCGAGGGCATGATCAGACGCCGCGTTGAACGTGCTCGAAATGTCCTGGACCACATCGTGATCGACTGCACCGCACGCACGGCGCTGGCTACCTTGGCGGAGGCCTGCGTGGAGCGCACCGCGTGAGAGGAGCCCGGTAATGCGGACCATCCAGGGACGCACCGACCACGTGGTGGTGATCGGTGCGGGATTGGCGGGGCTGTCCACCGCACTGCATCTGGCCGGGCGCGGCCGCAGTGTCACCGTGGTCGAGCGCGAACCGTGGCCGGGCGGGCGCGCGGGGCGACTCGACGTCGGCGGTTACCACATCGACACCGGCCCAACGGTGCTCACCATGCCCGACATCATCGACGACGTATTCGCCGCCGTAGGCGAAAACGGCTCTGGCCGCTTGGAACTGCTCCCGGTCGACCCCGCTTACCACGCGATGTTCGCCGACGGCAGCTCTCTCGACGTGCATTGCGACGCCGACCGGATGGCATCGGCCATCCAGACGTTTGCCGGCGGCCGGGAGGCCGCCGGCTACCGCCGGTTGCGCGAGTGGCTGACGCGGCTGTACCGCACCGAAATAGACGGGTTCATCGCCGCCAATTTCGACTCTCCATTGTCGCTGCTGACACCACAGCTGGCGCGGCTGGCGGCGATCGGTGGATTCCGCAACTGGGACGCCATGGTCGGGCGCTACCTCAGCGACCCGCGGCTGCGGCGGATCTTCACCTTCCAATCGCTGTACGCCGGCGTGGCCCCGCGCGACGCCTTGGCGGCGTATGCCGTGATCGCATACATGGACACCGTGTCGGGAGTGTTCTTCCCGCGCGGCGGCGTCCGAGCGCTACCCGATGCGCTGGCGGCCGCCGGAACCTGCGCCGGCGTGCGGTTTCATTACCGTTGCAGCGTCACCGAACTCGAACGCAGCGGCAACCGCATCACCGCCGTGCGCACCGACCGGGGACAGCGCATCCCCTGTGACGCCGTCGTGCTCACCACCGAACTACCGACGACGTACCGACTATTGGGCCGCACCCCGCGTCGGGTCCGTGCGTTGCGGGCCTCGCCGTCGGCCGTCGTCGTCCACGCCGGCTGCCACCGCGTCGCGTCGGCGGATCGTCCGATAGCCCACCACACAATCCTTTTCGGTGCAGCGTGGGAGCAGACTTTCACCGATATCATTCGTGACGGCCGGCTGATGCGTGACCCGTCGCTGCTGGTCACCCGGCCGACAGCGAGCGATCCGACGCTGGCCCCCGCCGGCCGCGACCTTTTCTACCTGCTTGCACCGGCACCCAACCTTGCCGCCGGCGCGGTCGACTGGCCCACCGCTGGCAACGCCTACGCGGAATCGATCGTCGACACCGTCGCCGTCCGGCTGCTGCCGGAGCTTCGCCGCAGCGCCGATGTGCTCGACGTTGTCACCCCGCTCGATTGGGCGCGTCAGGGCATGGCGGCGGGCACACCGTTCGCGCTGGCGCACACGTTCGGTCAGACGGGGCCGTTTCGACCGGCAAACATGGTGCGCGGCGTCGACAATGCCGTACTGGCGGGGTCGTCGACCATTCCCGGCGTCGGCGTGCCCACCACGCTCATCTCCGGGCGGCTGGCCGCCGATCGCATCACCGGCGCCGTGCGCCGACCAGCCCGCAACTTTGACATGAAAGTCGACGTGAAAGCGCAGATGTCATGATTCACAACGAATTAGACGCCGCCGATATCCACGATCCGCGGCTGCGCGGGGCGTATCGCCGCTGTCGGCGGATCAATGCCGCCCACGGCCGTACCTTCTTCCTCGCCACCCGATTGCTGGCGCCGGACCAACGACCGCCGGTGCATGCACTGTACGGTTTCGCCCGTCATGCCGACGACATTCTCGACTCGCTTGATCCCGAACTGGGCATGGACGTTCGCGCCCGGCGGTTGCAAGAGCTTTCCGATCGGTTCTTCGCCGGCGCCGGCCTCACCGACCACCCGGTGCTGGTAGCCGTGCGCCACACCGCGCGCCGGTACGACATCAATATCGAGCTGTTCGAAGATTTTCTGGCATCGATGCGAATGGACCTCACGGTCACCGACTACCCCAACCGCGACGTACTCAACGACTACATGCGCGGCTCAGCGGAAGCTATTGGACTGCAGGTACTTCCGATCCTGGGCACCGTGGTGCCGGTTGCGGAGGCAGCCCCGCACGCCGCCGCCCTCGGACGCGCTTTCCAGCTCACCAACTTCATCCGGGACATCGACGAAGACTTGACAAGAAACCGGGTCTACCTGCCCGCGGACGAGCTAGCCGGCGATGGCGTCGACCGGGATCTGTTGATGTGGTGCCACCGGAATCGGTGCACCGACAACCGGGTACGTAACGCGTTGGCGGCTCAGCACGCGATCACCAGGAACCTCTACCGGTTCGCCGCCGACGGGATCGCCATGCTGGCGCCTCGCTCCCGGCCGTGTGTGGCAACCGCTTTGACGCTGTACTCCGAAATTCTGGATCGCATCGAAGACGACGATTTCGAGGTGTTCAGTCACCGTGCCACCGTCGGGCAGGCACGACGGCTACGGGTCGCCGGAGCCGGATTGATCCAAGCCTGGCTGGCCCGCAACAGTGATCCGGCCGAGCCGGGTGCCGCATGAGCGATCACTGGCAATACCTGCTGGTCCTGGCCGCCTGTCTGGCGATCACCGCGCCGTTGGAGTTTTTCGGCAACGGCGTCTACCGGCAACCGCTGCGGCTGGCGAAAACGGTGCTGCCGGTTGCGGCGGTGTTCCTCCTCTGGGATGAGGTAGCCGTCGCCGCCGGAATATGGACCTACGACCCGCGTTATATCAGCGGCCTGTCGGTTCCGTTTCGAGTGCCGGTCGAAGAAGTGCTGTTCTTCGTGGTGATCCCGATCTGCGCGCTGCTGACCTACAATGCCATCGGCACGATTCTCGAACGGCGCAGCCGTCAGTGACCGGGCTGGGATATACGCTGCCGGCCGTGCTCGCCGTGGTGGCCGTCACCGCACTGGAGCTGAAGCTCTTGCGCACCGGCGTGTTTCGGCGCCCGGCGTACTGGGTGTCGATGCTGATCGTGCTGGGATTTCAGATCCCGGTCGACGGCTGGCTGACCAAACTCAGCTCGCCGATCGTCAGTTACGACGAACACCAAACGACGGGCCTGCGGTTCCCGCTCGATATCCCGATCGAGGATTTCCTGTTCGGTTTCGCGATGGTCACCGCCGTCCTGCTGCTGTGGGAGCGCCGGCATGTGCGTCGATGAGGCCGGCGCCGGCTAATCGCGGATCGAGCCGGAGGAGGCCTCAATGCTGTCGGCAATGGCGCGCATCGCTATCGCGGCACCGCGACGGATCATCGCGGCCGCGATCCTGGTGATGGCCGGCGCTGCCATCTTCGGTATTCCCGCCGCAACCAGTCTGGCCCCCGGCGGGTTCGTAGATCCGGCATCCGAATCCGCCCGCGCCGCAGCCGTACTCGCTGACAAGTTCCACCGGGGCGACATGGAGATGGTGCTGCTGGTGAGCTCGGACAGCGGCGTGCAAGACGGCCCGGCGCGGGCCGTCGGAACGGATATCGCGCGACAGCTTGCCGAGTCACCATTCGTTGCTCAGGTCGTATCCCCCTGGGACACACCCCGGCCGGCCCCCGGCATGGTCAGCACCGACGGCAAGTCCGCGATAATCCTGGCCGCGCTCAAGGGAAATGAAAGCAGCGCACCCGCGCACGCCCGGGCCCTCGCAGACCGGCTCGCGCAGCACCGCGACGGTGTCACAGTACTGGCCGGCGGCGCGGCGATGGTCTACGCACAGGTCAATCAGCAGACCCAAAAAGACTTGCTGCGAATGGAATTCATTGCGATACCGGTGAGTTTCGTCGCGCTGGTCTGGGTATTCGGCGGGTTACTGGCCGCGGCATTGCCGGTAGCCGTGGGCGGCTTCGCGATCCTGGGTTCACTCGCGGTGCTGCGCGGGATTGCCCTGGTCACCAACGTGTCGATCTTTGCGCTGAACGTGACGATCGCGCTGGGGATGGCCTTGGCGATCGACTACACCTTGTTGATCGTCAGCCGGTACCGCGATGAGCTCGCCGACGGACGGGACCGTGACGACGCCTTGGTGCGCACCATGACGACGGCCGGGCGCACCGTGCTGTTTTCCGCGATGACGGTTGCCCTGTCGCTGGTCGCCATGGTGGTTTTTCCCATGTATTTCCTGAAGTCCTTCGCCTATGCCGGCATCGCGGTCGTGGTCTTTTCCGCGTTGGCGGCCGTGGTGGTGGCGCCGGCGGTGCTGGTGCTATTGAGTGGCCGGCTCGATGCGCTCAACGTACGACAGCTGGGCCGGCGGTTATCAGGCCGTCCCGAGCCGACGCGGCAGCCCGTAGCGCAGAGTTTCTGGTACCGCACAGCCAAATTCGTGATGCGTCATGCCATTCCGGTGGGCCTGGCCATCATTGCGCTATTGATCGCGTTGGGAATACCGTTCCTCGGCATCAAGTGGGGCTACCCCGACGACCGGGTGTTGCCGTCGTCGGCATCGGCGCGGATGGTCAGCGATCGGATCCGCAGCGACTTCACCTCCAACTCCGCAACCAGAGTGACGATCGTCATCCCCGACACCGCCGGCCTGACACAGCCAGACCTCGACGAGTACGCAGCACAGCTGTCCCGGGTGCCCGATGTGGCGGCGGTGTCCGCGCCGACGGGCACGTTCGTGGCCGGCCGGCTCACCGGGCCGCCGTCGGCACCGGCCGCAATGGCAGCCGGCAGCGCATACCTGACCGTGGACAGCACCGCACCGCTGTACACGCCGGCATCAGAGACCCAGTTGGACCGTTTGCATGCCGTCCCGTTGGCGGGCGGTCACCCGGTCCAGATGACGGGAATCGCTCAGATGAATCACGACTGCGTCAACGGGATCACGTCACGATTGCCGGTGGTGTTCGGTTTCATCGCGGCGGTCACGGTGGTGCTGCTATTCCTGATGACCGGCAGTCTGGTGTTGCCGATCAAGGCGGTGCTGCTCAACATGCTTTCCCTCACAGCGGCTTTTGGCGCGCTGGTATGGGTCTTCCAGGACGGGCATCTGGGCGCGCTGGGCACCACACCGACCGGTACGATGGTCGCCAACATTCCGGTGCTGATGTTCTGTATCGCATTTGGATTGTCGATGGATTACGAGGTCTTCTTGTTGGCGCGCATTCGCGAATACTGGCTGCAGTCACCCCGGACACGCGCCGACAACGACGAAAGCATCGCGTTGGGTCTGGCCCACACCGGAAGGGTGATCACCGCCGCCGCGCTGTTGATGTCGATCTCGTTTGCGGCGCTGATATCCGCTGACGTGTCTTTTATGCGCATGTTCGGAGTGGGTCTGACGATCGCGGTGCTGGTCGACGCGACCCTGGTACGGGCGCTGCTGGTACCGGCTTTCATGCATGTGTTCGGCAGCCTGAACTGGTGGGCGCCGCGACCGCTGGCCGGCTTGCACCGTCGGATCTTCGCCGGTGGAGCCGGCAAAGCCGGTGAAGTCGATGAAGCCGGTGAAGTCGATGAAGCCGTGGGCGCGGCCCGCACGGCCAACGGCTAGCTACCGCGTTTCCGCAGCGGCACTGTTAAGACTATTAAGGACCGCGTCGAGGACCACGTGAAAGGGGCACCGGCTAAGCTATCGCCTTATCGCCATGAAGGATGCAGGCAAGTGACCAAGCGCGTCGCTGCGAATCGACAGCCGACTCGGGCTGAGTTGGAGAGGCTGCTGTCGGCCGACCTCCGGACGATCACCGCTCATTCCGACCGGGTCGGCCGCTATTATGCTCGGCAGAACGATTTGAGCCACGGCGACTTTCACGCACTGCTGCACCTCATGGTCGCCGAGACAGCGGGCACACCGTTGACACCTGCCCAGCTCAGCCAGCGCCTGGACGTGTCGGCGGCGGCCATCACCTATCTTGCCGATCGCATGATCGACGCCGGACATGTCCGCCGTGAACCGGATGTCGAGGACCGCCGCAGGTCGCTGCTGCGGCTGCAGGACGGCAGCATGCAGTTGGCTCACGAGTTCTTCCGGCCCCTGGGCGAACATCTCCGTGCGTCCCTGGCCGAGCTGCCTGACCGGGATCTGCGCAGTGCCCACAAGGTACTTACCGCGATGATCGCGGGGATGTCTGCATTTGAAAGCGAGCTCTACCCGTCGCCGACGGAGTCGTCGGCGCGGACCGAGGAATCGTCGAAGGCGGCACCCGGCAGGCGACGAAAGCCGCCGTCGAAACCGGCGACGGCCGAGCCGGGGCTGGCTACCGGATCGGGGTCACGCCGACGGCGCGCAGCGCGTTGAGATCCGTTGCGCCACAGCAGTGCAGGCAGATGCGAAGCTCCTCGATGAACGGTTGCAGCCGGTCTTCGACGGCATCCGGGGACTCAATCGCGGGAGCCAGCAGCGGGCGAGCCATCGCAACCACATCCGCACCCAGGGCGATCGCTTTGGCCGCGTCCATCCCGGTGCGGATACCGCCGGAGCCGACCAGCGGAATCGTCGGCAATGCTTGGCGCACCTCGACGATCGCCTGGGCCGTCGGTATGCCCCAGTCGGCCAGGTCCGGGTAGCGCAGTTCACCGTAGCGAACCAGCTGCTCGACTCTCGACCATGAGGTGCCCCCGGCGCCGGCCACGTCGATACCGGACACCGGCAAATCGCCGGGCAGCTGGGTCAACAGCGCGACCGCCCGAGCGCCGATACCATGGCCCACTTCCTTGAGCAGCAACGGGCAGTCCAGCGCGCCGGCGACATCGCACAGCCGTTGCAGCGATCCGGTGAAGTCGGTGTCCCCGTTGTTCTGGATGGCCTCTTGTAACGAGTTAACATGCACCGCAAGGGCATTGGCTCCCACCCGGTTTAGGGCGCTGCTGATGTCGGGCACGGCGGCTTTCGTCAGCTGCGCCAAGCCGATGTTGCCGATCAGCAGCACGTCCGGGGCCACGTCACGCACTTCGAAACTGGCCGCGGCCCGATCCCCCCGTGATCTGTCCAGCATGATCCGCTGCGATCCGAGCATCATGCCAAGACCAAGCCGCTGCGCGGCGGTCGCCAAATTGCGGTTGATCGTTCCCGAGAGTTCGGCGCCGCCGGTCATCGCACCGATCAGGATCGGCGCACGCAGGCGCATCCCGAAGAAGTCGGCCGACATGTCAATGTCGTGAAGGCTGGTTTGGGTCAGGGCGTTGAGCGGCAAGCGATAACGCTCCAGCCCGGTCGTTACCCCGGCGAAGTCGACGTCGCCGTTGAGGCACACATCGATGTGGCGCCGTTTGCGACGCCCCATTTCGGCCGGATCGGTCGTCACGGGACACCGACAAATGTTGTCATCGCGATCCTCGTCGACGTAATCAGGTGCCGCCCCAGCGTAGCTTAGCGGTCCACAGTTTTTGTTAAGAGATTGAAATGTTAAGCAGGCTTCGCCGTCGTCGATCGGCGACCATGGGATGACCGCGGGCGAACCTAGGGGTGAACCGGGTGCAGCGCGACGAGCCCGGCCAGTAGCGCGACGGCCATCACGACATGAATCAAGGTGAAGGAGTGGGCCCACAGTGGATGTGTCGCGCTGTATTGGTTCACCGAGACCGGCAACGGAACCCGGCTTCGACTCCATCCAATCCGGTGCAACACCTTGTTGAAGGAGATAGCGACGACGAGGCAGGCCCCGGTCCAGAGCGGAAACGCGAGCACGGGGGCACCAGCACGCCCGATCGCCCAGGCGATCGGTGCGCCGATCAACACGATGCCAAAGCCGACGAGCACCCCGATGTTCTTCCACTGCTCGAACATCTGAACGTAGTACCGGGAGCACTCGGCGAGCCGGGCGTATGTGGTCGTGCCGGGCCAGACGTCCTGAGCCAGGTCGATCCCGATCACGCCGAGTGAGAGCCAGAAGCCACCGACAAGGATTGCCAGGCCGAATGACGACGGATCCGCGGCGAGCGCGACGCCCAGGAAGAGCACGATGCATGCGAGTAACACGAACGCGAGTGCTCGGACAGCCCAAACGATCGGCAGGGCGGGAGTGTCTTCACGAGTTCGACGACGAGCGACGAACAGTCCGTCCTCGCTCACCGTTGTCACCGGGCCGGCGCGCAGTATTGCCTCGACCATCGGCGCAAGCATCCTGCGCAGCGATCCCGTCAGCCAAAAGTGGTGGCCTGACAAGACCAGCGCGGCGGCTCCGGCCGCGACCGTCCAGCCCGGCGCGCCGCCCTGAACGGCGGCCCAACCGATCCATCCGAAGGCGGCGAGCAGCCAGAAGCGATCGAAAGCCTTGGCGCGTCCTAGGTATTCGTGGATGGCAACCAGCGTCAGCGGGCTCGGTGCTCGCGCCAAGCACAGCACCGTGGAAAATCCCATCACCGCGGGCACCAGCAGCATGGCGCTCGCATTGACCAGGGAGGTGAGGGCGCCGGCGGCGTCCGAAACCATGGCTTGACAGTATTCGGCACTAGGCAGCTGCGCCCGCCGTCGCTTACATCCGGGTCGACAAGGGCTCCACCGCAACGACTACCGCCGAGGGCTTCGCCAAAACCGCAGTCAGCATGGGCGTCGCGGCCGAGTCACCGTAACTTCGGGCTACTCGTCAGACCACCAACACCATCGTTGTCCCCGAGGTCGGCGTCCGGCCGCAGGGCCTCGCGGTGGTACGGCAGCGGGTGAAAGCCCAACTCGCCGAGGACACCTCACCGCAGCTCCACCTAGCACGAGGGGCTGGCGTGGCCAACCCCGTCTTCCCATAGTTCTTGAAGCCACATCATGATGCCCGTAGGCGCGACCCACTGGGGTCGGCAGCTATGAACGACAGGTGGCAGGATGATCGATCAGAAGACTGTTCCCTTGCTCCCGGTTGCGCCGGCGGAACCTCCCGAGCCGCCCCGGCCGCCGGCGCCGCCGGCGCCCACCGTGGCATTGTCCGGATCAGGCGCGTGGGCATCGCCACCGTTGCCACCGCCGCCACCGCTGGCTAAGGGGGTAGAGCTGTCGCCGCCGTCGCCGCCCATGCCGCCGACGCCGAAGCCGATTCCAGTCGTGGAGCCGTCACCACCCCTCCCACCGTCCCCGCCG
>NZ_MVIF01000086.1 GCF_002086675.1 Mycobacterium persicum | reverse complement strand
CTAGCCGAGCGCTGAGCGCTTCGACCGCGGCGGCCGCGCTTGCCATGCCTTCAGGAACCACCCACAACGTCACCGTCGCAACCCCTTGCTACGAACGTCAGTATTGCCCGCTTCGTGGGGCGACAATGCACCACTGCAATATTGTCATACCGCACGGTTTCTGGTGCCTCCGGCCAAGCGAAAGACAGTTTTAGGGGTTAAGCTCCCCATTTGGCGGCTTCGGCGATGTCGCGGGCGTTCATCGCCAACGTGTTGTTCTCATGGGTGGAGGCCATCGAGTGATAGGCGCGCACCAGGTCTTGCATGGCGTCATTCCACTGGGCCTGCCAACCCTGATAGGTCATTCCGGTGTCACCCTGCCACGCATTGGACAGCGCGGATTGTTCGGTGGCGATGTCGGCGCCCAGGCCCTGCAGCGTGCCCGCATATCCCGACATATCCCCGGCGTGACCCAGCATCGCCGCGTAGTTGTACATGATTTGTGACATCAAAAATTCCCTTCAAGAATTAGTAGTGGTGATCGACTCAGAATCCGGTGTAGCTCGACGCCGCAGCAGCGTCGGCAGCCACATAGGTCCCGGCAGCATCCCCGAGATTGGCCTGCGCGATATCCAGCAAGGCGTTGACCTTGCCCGCGGCCTCCACAAACCTCGCGTGCGAGGCCTGAAATGCCGCGGCGGATTCACCCTGATGAAACGCCTGCGCCGACATCGCCGACTGCTCGGCAGAACCGATCGTGTGACGCATCAGCCCGGCCTTGGCGGCAAACGCCGACTGTGACGCCACCAACTGTGGAATATGGGCATCCAACAAGCTCACAACATATCTCCTGTCTACTTGATTTTTCCGACGCTATGACCGTGACACATCACACTGCGGCCAAGAACGATTCGCTATCTACTGCCGCCCCAACCAGATCCGAGTGCCAAGTGGCCGGCAACATCGGCACCTGCGTGCCATCACCGAACTCGGCACCTCCGATGGTGGCCAACCCGCCAGCGTGCTCCACAGTCCCGTGTTGGAGCGTGCCAGCAAACCCAACGGAACCCTGATGTCCGGCTGTTACCGACACTAACTGTGCCTGTGACACTGCCCATGCGCCCGCCGCCGGCTCCACCGCGGCGACTTCGGTGGCCGCCGCCGGAGCTACCACAGCGGCCGCACTCGAAGCAACAGAAATTGGCGACGCCAATGCCGCAGCTGGCGCGGGCGCCAAAGCCGGACCAATCAAAGTCAGGTTTCCGATAATCCAGTCGATCACGATCCCGATAACATGTAGCGGAGCAAGAAAAGGTAGCAACACGGCTGAGATTCCGAACACCGGAATTATGACTAACCAGGCGATGGCTACCACAACCAGATTAAATGCAAGAGTTGCATTACCCGCCCACAATGCTATCGCGGCGGCCACAAAAAGAAGCGGCACCACCCAGACGGTGAGAAGAAGGCCCCAAAATCCGACAATATAAACGATCTCGCTCAGGACGGCTCGCGCAATAAATTCGAGGATCTCCCACAACGGGAAGGGTGTGAGGGTGGTTTGGGCGGCGGTGGCGGCGATGGTGCTGCCGGGTTTGATGATGGCGGGTGCGGGGGTGGTGTGGGGGGTGGCGGCGAGTGCGGTGGTGGTGAGTGCGTGGTAGGCGCTCATGGTGGTGGCGGCTTGGATCCACATGCGCATGTAGTCGGCTTCGTTGAGCGCGATGGGGATGGTGTTGATGCCGAAGAAGTTGGTGGCCAGCAAGACCGCGTGGGTGGCGTGGTTGGCGGCTAGTTCGCCCAGGGTGGGCATTGCCGTGAGGGCGCTGAGGTAGGCGGTGGCGGTGGTCTGGTGGGTGGTGGCGGTGGCGGCGCTGTCGGCGCTGGCTTGGGTTAGCCATGCCAGATACGGTGCGTAGGCGGCTGCGCATATCTCGGCGCTTGGGCCGTGCCAGGCAACAGTTTGCATTGCGGCCAGCACGGTGGTGAGTTCTTCTGCTGCGGCGGCGTATTCGGCGCTTAGCGTTGACCATTGTGTGGCGGCTCCGATCAGCGGGGCCGGTCCGGGTCCGGCGCTAAGCAGCGCGGAGTGCACCTCTGGTGGGCAGGCCATCCAGACCGGTGCGCTCACAGTGCAGCGCCGGCTAGGCCGTAGGTCAGTGCTGCTGCGCTGTCGCCGGCGGCGTAGCTGATTCCGGCGGTGCCCAGGCCGACGCCGGAGCGGGTCAGCTCTTCGACTCCTTGGGTGGCCACGCCCACATGTTCGATGCCGCAAGCGCTTAAGCCGGCCGCGGTGCTCAACGACACCGGATCGGCCGCCGGTGCCACCACCGCCGAAATCGTCGGTGCGGCCGCGGCATGCGCGGCCGCTAGCCGAGCGCTGAGCGCTTCGACCGCGGCGGCCGCGCTTGCCATGCCTTCAGGAACCACCCACAACGTCACCGTCATAACCCCTTTCGATGGATTTCCCGCTGCACAAACCGCCCCGGCTCGGCGTTCCGGCGTGACATACGTTCGTACTGGATGAAATACAAATGTATTGGTCCACAGTTGCATGCGTCAATCCTGCTGTCAAGCCTCCGGGTTCGGTTCGGCTTACCCGACTGCTGTGGCGTCGCTTGTACATGTCGACGAGCGTGGCACCCAGGCGCTGCGGCCCATCGTCATCAAACGCGGTCGCGTGGGTGTGTCGGTGCGCGCCTCAGGGCGGCTTTTGCCCAGCCGGCGCAGTCGCGCGGCCCTGCCTACTTCTGCCGAAGCGCCACAATCTGGTCATTGCGACCGCCTACGTAGACGGTGCCCATGTTGTCGACCGCCAAACCCCAGGGATTGTCCAGGCCGGTGAAGTGCAGCTCGACTTGCGTCGACGAGCCCGGCGGGAGTTTGAGTATCCGGCCATTGCCCTTGTTGGTGACATAGACCGCGCCCTCGCTATCCACGGTAACGCCGCCGGGTTGCTTGAGACCGGTAAAGGGCAGCGTGACTTGGGTTTTCGCGCCGGCCGGCAACGCCAGAACCCGGTTGTTGCCGCCGTCGGCCACGATCACCGTTCCGTTGCTGTCCACGACCAAACCGGTCGGATCGCTAAGGCCGGTGAAGGGTAGTTCGAACTGTGTGTTCGAACCGGCGTAAAGTCCGACCACTCGATTCTTCGCCGTATCGGTGACGTAGACGGTGCGGCTGCTGTCCACCGACAACCCGGTCGGATTGCTCAAGTCGGTAAACGGCAGGGTCACTTGCGTTTTCGAGCCGGCAGGAAGCACCACAACCCGCCTGTTACCGGCATCGTTGACATACACCGTGCCGCTGTTGTCCGCTGTCACACCGGTCGGATAGCTAAGACCGTCGAAAGGCAATACGACCGGCGTGGTCGAGCCCGCGAACAACGCCAGTATCCGATTGTGCAGCGTGTCACCGACATAGACCGTGCCCCCGCTGTCGACCGACAGACCCTGCGGGTCTCGAAGGCCGGTGAAAGGCAGCACCACTTGATGAAACTCGGTGCGTTCTGGACCCAGAGTGCTAACTGTGACCATGGCCGCAACAGTTACAGCCACGGTGAGCAGGGCAGCGGCCATGATAACGACCGCCATGCGGCGCCACCAGGGCCGCGACGGCCGTGTCATCGTGGCCGGCGGCGCGGCCGCGGCGGGTTCTTGCGCAGGGACTGAGAGCGCCTCTGCCAGTCGTCGCGGCATTGTCGGGGGGGCCGGGACATGTTGCGGTGGCGACCGTGGCGCGATCTGCGGTTGACCGCGAGCGTCCGGGTGGGCGGGTGCAGCGACGGGGTAGGGGATGGGCGGCGGTGGCCGAACGGAGGGCTGCGGCGCAGGCGTGGTCAGGGCATCGTGGGCGGCTCGCGCCAATTCGACTGCGGTCTGGTAGCGGTCGCGGGGATCCTTGGCCATCCCTTTGGCGATGACCATGTCCAACTTCACCGGCAGCCCGGGAATGATGCTCGACGGCCGTGGCGGGGGCGTCTCGAGGTGGCTGGTGATCTGTTGCTCCAGGCTGTCACCGGGGAAGGGATGCTGCGCGGTCAAGCACTCGTAGAGCACACAGGTCAACGAGTAGATATCCGAGCGGGCGTCGACCCGTCCCATGCTGAGCCGTTCCGGGGCCATGTAATGGCAGGTGCCGATCACATCGCCGACGGTTGTCAAGCCCAGTTCGCCCGCCGCGCGCGCGATTCCGAAATCGATCAGATAGGCGAAGTCGTCGGCGTCGAGCAAAATGTTTGACGGCTTGACGTCGCGGTGCAACAGCCCATCCCGGTGCGCGGCGTGCAGCGCCTTGGCAACCTGCTCGATGATGCGCACCGCCCGCATCGGCGGCAGCGGCCCGCGGCTGAGCACCGACTGTAGGTCGCGGCCCTCGATCAACCGCATGTCCACGAACAGCCGCCCGTTGATCTCCCCGTAGGTGTGGATCGGGATGAGATGTGGGTTGCTCAATCGTGCGGCGGCATGAGCTTCGCGACGGAACCGCTGCTGGAACACTTCGTCGTCGGAAATCTCGGCAGGCAGGATCTTGACCGCGACGACCCGGTCGGTGACGGTGTCATAGGCCCGCCACACCTCGCCCATGCCGCCGCGGCCCAATAACTCGATCAGCCGGTATCTCCCGAACGAAGTTCCCTCCAACGAGCCCTCCCAGCAACCGCCAGCAACTGGCCAGACCATACGCGGCAGCGGCAATAGTTGTAGGCATTTCGAGGCGCCACGGCGCTCCCGATCCGCCGTCGCGTTGTGGACCAGCCACTACGAAACTACCGGTCCGCTACGGCTGGGGGCCGTTGCGTCTGGCTGCTGACCTGAGGCTGGCACCGCCTGATGGCCGCAAGGTCTGTAGTAGTGAGGAGGAGCGGATGTTTGCATAGGACGGCGTCATCGACGTGCTGCTGGCTAAGAATGGACCACTCGAACAACTCACGAAGCCGCTGAAATCCTGAGTCGGCTGGCCGTCAGGGCGCTGTTCATCCGAACGGGGTGAGAGACCACCGTCGCCGAGCCACCGCAGTGGCGCGGTAGGAGCTGGGAGACAGCCTGATCCGAGTCGACGTCGGTGAGGGTGGGAAGCCCCGACAACGCCGGGATGGCCTGGTACGGCCAGAGGGGTCGGGTTCGGCGAGCGACCGGTTGGTGTCACCGGTTCGGGAGGTCACAGTGAAAGTCTGCGGCGTCGCCGCGACGAGGTCGCAGGGGCATAGCTGGGCTTTCTCCGAGAGCGCCAGAGTGCGATATGCAGGGTGCACGTCACGAGGACGGTAGTGGTCACGGCTTCGGCAATCAGCGCGCCGGGGTTCAAGAATTGCCGGTCAGGTATCCCGGACGCTCCCAGCTCGTGCTTTATCCCGCCCACTAGGAGTGCCGGAAACACCAAGACCGAGACTACGGTGGCGAACGCCACGATCGCGCATCCGCACGCGACGACCGGCAACCAGCGCGCTCGCGTCGCAGCGACCAACGCGCCGGCGGCCGCGATCGAAGCTATCAACACGATCCATCCCGGCCAACTGTTGACCATGCCACTAAGCAAAGCGCCATAGTGCTCGCGGTATTCGCCGACGTATTTGCCGAGACCATTCCACCGCATGGGGACTCCCAAACGTGTGACGTCGACCCAGGGCAGCAGTGTCAACACCGCGGACGCGGTGGCCACGAGAATGCCTACCGCTACAACTACCTTATTTCGCAACACATTTCCTCTCAATCGCACGTGTGGATTCCAATACCGGTGCCAGTGCACTACCGTGAGTAGCCGGGCGCATCGAACCCCTGACGCTCTTACCGCTCTAAACCGAAGTGCGGGCGAAAGCGAGCCCGCCCGCCGCGCCTTGCACCGCGACGCCCGCTGACAGCCGCTCGCGCACCCGGCCAAGCTCAACCGCGTTGCGCATACCCGATCGCCTCCTCGGTGGACAGTCGAGCACCCTCCGCCCAGAATGCATCGAAATCGCTCTGTCCCAACGCCTCTCGGACAGCGGCGACGGCAGCGTCATACCCGGCTTGATACATCGGGAAGCGGGGGTGCCCCATGCGTCGCCGGATCGCCTCCGCCGCACCCAGCAGACGCGCCGCGTACCCATGGTTGTCGTCGTTGACAGCAAGGCGGGCAAGGCATTCCAGCGTGTCGTCCACTCGCAGGTATCCCTGGGTGCGGGCGGCGACGGTCAGGGCATCGTGGGCGTCGCGTGCGGCCAGCTCCGGCTCGTCCTGTGCCATCGCGATAAACGCCCGCGCCAGCAGCGCCATCATGCGATACCAACCGGGCACCACCGCGAGCATCTCGTCGGCGAAACACCGAGCAGCGCTCGGGTCGCCGCACGCTAACCAGGCCTCCGGCAACGGGGCGACGCTCCTGGTGAACACCTCGCGGAGCGGATTGGTCTGCTGCAGGGCCGTCTCGGCTGCCTTGCGGGCCGCCACGGCGTCGCCGCGCGCCAGGGCGGCATTGGCGAACACCGAGTACACCGCGTCGGCGAAGTAACCGCCCATCGTGTTTGCCGCCTGCATCGCGGACTGCGCTGCCGCGTGTGCAGCGTCAGCCTGACCGTGGAATCCGAGCACCTCGCTGAGGCTCACGTAACTGAAGACCGCCATCGTGAGATCGCCGACCGCCTCGGCCTCCTCGGTCACCGAACGAGCTACCTTGGCCGCGTAGTCGAGGTTCCCTTGAATCATCAACGCGGTGCTCAGCCACGCCCGGCAGTTCCGCGAGAAGAACCGGTCGCCCAGCGCGTCGGCGAGCTCACGTCCCTGTTCGGCGGCCGCGATCGCCGGGACAGGTTCGCCGCGCATGACCGCCGCGGTCGCCTGGTAGCTGAAGATTTGGCACAGGCTTCGCCGATCACCGATCGCGCGGACCAGTTCGACGGCCTCGTTGAAGTAGGGCTGGGACAGCCCGGGGTCGTAGAGGGCAAGCATTCCGCAGGCGATCAGGGCGCGGGCGATTAGTGCGGGGTCGCCGAGGTCGCGCGCCACAGCCAGTGCCTCCTGCGCTCGTCCCAGCTCCGCCGGTATGCCGACCCAGCTGGCGAGGATGCAGTACTGCGCCACCGCTCCCGCCCACACCGCCGGTGCTATTGCCGAGTGGTCCTCGTCGGCCAAAATGGCCGATAGCCCGGCCAGCGCTTCCTGGACGCGTCCGCCCCGTAACCACAAGGGCCGCAACGACAAAATGAGTTGCAGGGCGGTATCGAAGTCGCCGCCTTCCCGGCTCCGGGTGAATGCCGCTCGCAGATTGTCGATTTCGGTTTGCGCCCAATGCAGCAGCCGCTCGTCGGCCCAGTGGCCCTGCGCCTCCAATTCGGTGGTCATACCCGTGTAGTAGTCGCGATGCCGGGTGCGCACCTCGTCGGTCTCGCCGGACTCGTCGAGCTTTTCCAACGCGTATTGGCGCACGGTTTCCAGTAACCGGTATCGCATCCCGTCACCGGTGTCGTCGGCGACCACCAGGGACTTGTCGACCAACAGGCCCAGTTGGTCAAGAAGTTGGTAGCTTTCGACCGCATTGGCGGCGCCGACGGCTTGGGCGGCGTCGAGATCAAATCCACCGGCGAACACCGCGAGCCTGCGGAACAGCACCCGCTCGGGTTCGGTCAACAGCGCATGCGACCAATCCACCGAGGCCCGCAGCGTCTGCTGGCGGCGCACCGCGGTGCGCGCACCCCCGGTGAGCAACCGGAACCGGTCATGCAGGCCGTCGACGATCTGCTGCAACGACAGCGCCCGAATACGCGCCGCCGCAAGCTCGATCGCCAGCGGCATGCCGTCCAAGCGCCGGCAGATTTCTTCAACCAGCGCGAGATTGTCGTCGTCGACACCGAACTCGGGGCGGGCGTGGCGGGCGCGGTCGGTGAACAACTCGACCGCCTCGCCGGTCACGGACAGCGACGGCACCCGCCAACTCAGTTCGCCGGGCACCCCCAGCGGCTCACGGCTGGTGGCCAGGATCGTCAACCGTGGGCACGCCGCCAGCAGCGCGACCACCATGGTCCCGCACGCGTCGAGCAGATGTTCGCAATTGTCAAGCAGCAGCAGGGCTTTGCGCTCGCCGAGGAATCGGACCAGCAAGTCCATGGTGGAGCGGCCCGGTTGATCGGGCAGACCCAACGTGCGTGCGACGGTCACCGGTGCGACCTCAGGGTTGTTGATCGGAGCCAAGTCGACGTACCACAGCCCTTCGGGGAACCCGTTAGCGAGTTGGGAACCGACCTGTACCGCAAGGCGGGTCTTGCCGGCACCCCCGGCCCCGGTCAACGTCACCAGCCGCTCGCCGGTCAACAACCGGCGCAACTCCGCCATTTCGGCCTGGCGCCCGACGAAAGTCGTCAACTGAGCCGGAAGATTATGTGACGCACCCACATTGCGGACGCGAAGCGGCGGGAAGTCGTTGCGTAAGTCGGGATGGCACAGCTGGACGACGCGTTCCGGGCGTGGCAGATCCCGCAATGGGTGGTTACCCAGATCAGCCAGCCACACCCCGTCGGGGAGATGGTCGACCACCAGCGGCTCAGTCGCCCCGGACAGCACGGTTTGGCCACCATGCGCCAGATCGCGCAGCCGCGCGGTGCGGTTGATCGTCGGTCCGACGTAGTTGGCCTCGTCGCGCAACTGAATCTCGCCGGTGTGGATCCCGATGCGCAGTCTTATCGGGGCCAGCGGCGCTCGCTGCAACTCCAACGCGCAGGCCACCGCGTCGCTGGCGCGGGCGAAGGCGGCCACAAAGCTGTCACCCTCGCCCTGTTCCTGCGGGCGTACCCCGTCGTGAGCGGCGATGGCCTCGTCGACGGTGCGGTTGAGCTGGGCCAGCGCGGCGGTCATCGTCTCGGGCTGGGTTTCCCACAGCCGCGTCGAGCCCTCGACATCAGCCAGCAGCAGCGTCACCGTTCCGGTCGGCAGCAACTTGCTCACGCCCATTCATCCCAGGTCAGCGGTGTATCTCCGCGTGTTGGCCCATGGTATCCAGCATCGAGGCCCGCGGCCGTGCGATACCGGCCGAATCCTACGGCCGGACCGACGAGTGGCGCCCGGAGATGGTGTTCGCGGGTTGGTGCGGCCCGCAGCGGTTGGTCTCCACACCGGATTCGATCACCGCTCGTTGTCGACGGGGTGTGTCGCCCGATTCGCAGCCGCACCGTTGCGTTACAGAATGCAAAGATATTTCCTAATGGAGATTGAAAGTCGGATTTCCGGCTCGAGCGGACGCCCGAACGGCCCCGGCTAATGCCGCCATTCTCGCCACGGTCAGCGCAAATGCCGCGCCTTAGCATAGTTTTCAAACGTCAGGTCACCGACGTCGGGCCTGCGGAAATTATTTTCGGCACGCCGCACCACCGTTTGCGGATGAGGCTGCATGATGAACCCATGGTGAAAGCGATACTTTTCGACGTGCAGGGTACGGCGACGGATTTCCATTCGACCGTCTGTGACGAGGCGCAGCGGATCAGCGCCGGCCGACACCCGGGTGTGGATTGGCCAGCGGTGGTCACGCGCTGGCGGGCCGGCTACTTCACCACGTTGAAAGCCGCACCGAGCGAGCATGGCAAGTGGATCTCGGTGTACTCGGTGTATCGGCGCTCACTCGACACGGTGCTCGACGAATCCGGAATCACCGATTTCTCCGCCGCCGAGCGTGACGAACTCACCCTGGCCTGGCAACGCCTGAGGCCGTGGCCGGACACGGTGGCCGGACTGACCCGGCTGAAAAAGGACTACACGCTCGCCACCCTGTCGAACGCCGACGTCAGTGCGGTGATCAACATTTCCAAACGGGCGGGTTTGCCGTGGGATGCGATCTTCGCCGCGGAGATGGTGGGGGCATTCAAACCAGATCCGGCCGTCTACCATATGGCCGCGACCTACCTGGGACTCGAACCAGCCGAGATCATGATGGTGGCAAGCCACAAGTACGACATCCGTGCCGCGGCCGAACTCGGATTCCGCACCGCTTTTGTCGCCCGCCCGCTGGAATTCGGTCCCGGCGGTGACGCCGATGTGGCTTACGAAGACGAGTTCGACATCAACGCCGCCGATTTCCTCGACCTTGCCGATCAACTCGGCTGCTAACTGTCCGTTCATCGAAAGAAATACCACGGCAATGGAATTCGGCAGACAGTTGCCGCATTGACGGCGCGCTACCTTATAGCGAGCGGAAGTTTCGACCGATACCCACTCGGAGGCCCAGCCGTAATGACCGAGCCGTCGAAAGAAGAGCCGATTCGGAGAATCGGGCCGCTACGGCCGCGCAGATCGAGGAGCTTCGCACCGAGATCCGGATATTGAGCGAACAATGGCGCCGCGATCAAGCCGCTACAGCAGTTGGGCAGCCGCGGTCACGACCATGAGCACCAGCACCGCCGTACCGACGATGTAGACCTGGCGGCGGGCAGTGATTCGGGTCTGCCTCGGGCGGCTCAGCGTTCGCTGCCGCTGCCAGGCGATCGCGTAGCCGCACGAGGCCGCCAGGGCGGCCAGCGCGGCCGGGATCAACCCCGCCGCTCCGTGGTGGCCGCGCAGATTCTTGAGCGTCAGCAACACCCCGTTGACCAGCAATGCGAACGACGTCCGGGTCCAGGCCAGCGTTGTCCGTTCCGCCTGCAGCCCGCGATCCGATGTCCCGCTCGGCGTTGCCGGTCGGCTCAACCCCGGACCGCCTTGACGATCACCAAACCGAGCGCGACGATCCCGACCAGGGCCAGACCCACGGCAAGGTATGCGGGCGTGGGGTGACGGGGCAACGGCAGGCCGCGGCGCATGGCTCGGTCGGCCTGCTGCCAGCGCAGCAGGCCCATCCCGCTGGTGAGGATTGCCAGCGCCGCGAGCGCCACACCCAGCACCCGGCGGGCGCCGGGGATCGCCAGCTCCGGGACGAGTTGCACCAGTGCGACCGCGGCGGCGAGCAGTCCCAGGGCGGTGCGCTGCCAAGCCAGGAACGTCCGCTCGTTGGCCAGGGTGAACCGGTAGTCGGGCTCGGTCTCGGCTGGGCAGTCAGCGCCCTGCGTGCCAGCGGGCGTGTGGTGATCGGCCACGGGGCAACTCCCAGAGAAAGTCGGGGGACAGGCGCTCGACGTCGACCGAGTGTAGCCAGGGCCCGTGCCGTGGCGCGGTGAAATGCTCTGCTGAGAAACGACTCCGATCCGGGTCGCCCGGTCCGGTCGCCGTGGCGTCCGCGCCGAAATGTCGTCGGCTCGCATTTAGTCGGCCTAAGCACCTGACCAGCGGTTTCGGCTTCGTATCGGTTTGCCGAACTGGCCACCCAGCGCCCGGCCCGCCGCTACTCTGTCAATGTTCTGGAGCTGCTTGGGCCTGTGTAGGCCGGTATCGGAGGGTCATGACCAGTTCCGAGGTGGCGGTGCCGCGCGGTGGATGCCCGATGGCGCGTGGCTTACCCGGCCGCGGGCCGACCACGTACGGCTCGACTCGGACTTCGTCCGGTTGGTTTGATCTCGAGGGGAACGCGCTGTGGCGCGACGCGCGGGTGGTCGGGACCTATGGCCCGGCGGTCGCGATGCGCCTCGCGCTCCGGGCCGCCGGCAAGGTCCGGTCGCGGCTGGACGGCAAACGTTCCCAAAAGCAGGTGCAGCTCACCGATTTCGATCCGTTCGATCCGGTGACAGCCGCAGACCCCTACCCGCATTACCGGGAGCTACTGGCGGGCGAGCGGGTCCAGTACAACCCCAAACGCGACGTCTACATCGTGAGTCGATACGCCGACGTCCGCGAAGCCGCGCGCAACCACCACGCGTTGTCCAGCGCCGGCGGAGTCACCTTTTCCCGCTTGTGCTTGCCCTTCCTTCCGACCTCTGACCCGCCGACACACACCCGGTTGCGCAAGCAGCTGGCGCCGAGTATGGCGCGCGGGGCGGTGGAGTCATGGCGTCCGATGGTCGATCGACTGGCCCACGAGTTGGTCGTCGAACTACTGACCCGGACGCCCGCGGACGTCGTCGCCACCGTGGCCGCACCGCTGCCGATGCGCACCATCACCACCGTTCTGGGCGTGCCGGAACCCGACGAGACCATGTTCTGCCGGTTGTCCAACCAAGCGGCTCGGATCACCGACGTCACCCTGTCGGCTTCCGGACTGGTTTCGCTTGCGCAGGGCTTCAACGGTTTTCGGCGATTGCGGGCGCTCTTCACGCAGCGGCGCGCCAATGGGCTCCTGGGCGCGCACACCGTCTTCGGCAGACTCGCCGCGCATGCCGAGCACGGTCGCCTCAGCGATGACGAACTCTTCTTTTTCGCGGTGTTGTTGCTGGTTGCCGGCTATGAGAGCACCGCGCATATGATCAGCACGTTGTTTCTCACGCTGGCCGAGTTTCCCGATCAGCTCAGGCTCCTGGCGCGCCGACCCAATCTGATTCCCTCGGCGATCGAAGAGCAACTTCGCTTCGTGTCTCCGATCCAGAACATCTGCCGCACCACGCGAGTCGACTATCAGGTCGGCGGGGCGATCATCCCGGCGGGCTCGCTGGTGCTGCTGGCGTGGGGCGCTGCGAATCGCGACCCGCGCCAGTACGACGATCCGGACGTCTTTCGTGCCGACCGCAACCCGACCGGTCATCTTGCGTTCGGCTCCGGCATCCACCTGTGTCCCGGGACCCAGCTGGCGCGGATGGAGGGCCACGCCGTGCTACGCGAGATCGTCACCAACATCGACCGGATCGACGTGGTCGACGCCCCGGTATGGACGACGAGCGCCAACCTTCGCGGCCCGACCCGGCTCCGGGTTGCCGTGACACCCCGCGCATCTCGATGAAGACGCCCCGCTCATGGTGGCATGAGTGGGCAGCGCCGCTGTGGATCGGCTGCAATTTGTCCGCCTGGACGCGCCTGCTGATCCAGAACCGCTTCGCGGTGCACTGGAGCCGCTGGCACTTCGCGGTGCTCTACACGTTTCTCAGCGTGGTGAATTCTGTTCTGGGACTTTGCCAGCAGGCCGTGTTCGGCAGGCGCGTGGCCGAAACGGTGATCGCCGATCCACCGGTGTTCATCGTCGGGCACTGGCGCACCGGCACCACGTTGCTGCACGAACTGCTGGTCCTCGACGATCACCACACCGCGCCTACCGGCTACGAATGCCTTGCGCCGCAACATTTCCTGCTGACCGAGTGGTTCGCGCGCTGGGCGGGCTTCCTGGTGCCCAAGCATCGGCCCATGGACAACATGGAGTTGAGCCTGCAGCACCCCCAGGAAGACGAATTCATCTGGTGCGTGCAGGGACTGCCGTCGCCGTACCTGGCCATTGCCTTCCCCAACCGGCCGCTGGCACACGAGCGGTATCTGGACTTGGAGCAATTGACGCCACGAGAACTGGAAGCGTGGAAGCGAACCCTGTTCCGGTTCGTCCAGCAGCTGTACTTCCGCCGTCGCAAGACGGTGATCCTGAAAAACCCCATCCACAGTTTTCGGATCAAGGTGCTGCTGGACATTTTTCCGCAAGCGAAGTTCATCCACATCGTCCGAGACCCGTATGTCGTCTACCCGTCGACCATTCACCTTCACAAAGCGTTCACCCGGATACACGCCCTGCAGCGACCGACGTTCGCGGGGCTGGACGACAAGGTCGTGTCCACCTACGTCGACCTGTACCGGAAGCTGGAGGAAGGACGCAAACGTGTTGACCCGTCGCGCTTTTACGAATTGCGCTATGAAGACCTGGTCGCCAATCCCGAAGGTCAGCTGAGCCGACTGTACGAGCACCTGGGACTGGGCGACTTCGAGCGGCTGCGACCGGCGCTGCGCCAGTATTTCGCCGAGCGGGCGGACTACGAAACCAACACCTACCAATTGACCGCCGAACAACGGGCGACCGTGACACAACGCTGGGGCGAGGTCATCGACCGCTACGGGTACCGGTAAAGGGAACGTCGGCCGCCCACGGCTGACGGCTGACCAGATCGGCGACCGGGACCCGTCCGCGCCGCCGGAACCGGGTCAGGTTTCATTCCGCGCTGAGAGCGACGAAGTCGCAGTCAGCAGGCTCCAGGCGCAGACTGGACGCCCTGGATGCAGACTCGCGCGTCAAACACCCGGGAAACGACGGGCGGGTCAGCTGTTAGGGATGGTCATGGCGGTCCAACCCGAACGGCAGACCACGCCGGCGCACCCAAGCGTGATGCTGCTGGCCCAACGGTGTGACCGGCTGCGCGACGCCGTCGAGGTCGTCGGCGATCGACCGGGCGTGCACACTGGCCCCGAGCATGGCGCATATTGCATTGACGTTGAGGCTGATTCGCGACATGAAAACCAGGTCCTCGGGCAGTGACATGCGACGAACCGGGTGGTCGGGCGACAGCGGGACCAGTGCCCGCAGCGCTCGCCGCGACGTGTCCCTGGTGAAGGTGACCGGCTGCGGGCCCAGGGCCTCCTGAAGGATCTCGGCCCACCATTGGTACACCTGGGCGGCGCTCAGGCCGGAATCGGCGGTCAGAAAGCCCGCGGCCACCATGAGCTCGCGCAGCTGGTGAGCCCTTCCGTCCAGCGCCGCCCGGACCGTGTGCATGTACGTGTGGCGAAACGGCTCGGGAACGACCTTCACGCAGCCGAAGTCGAGAAAGCTGACCCGCCCGTCGGAGCCGAACCGGTAGTTGCCGGGGTGCGGATCGGCGTGAAACAGATTGGCGTGGCGGGCCGAACCGGTGGCAAACCGCAAGATGACCTCGGCCCAGCGGTTCTTGAGCTCCTGGTCCGCGTCTTGGGCTGCAGCCCAATCCATTCCGTCCAGATAGGTCATTGTCAACACTCGGTCGCCGGATGCCTCGGCAACGACGTCCGGGATCCGGATGAACGGGTGGTCGCGGTACAGCCCGGCGAACGCGGCGATGTTGGCCGCTTCGTGGCGGTAGTCGATTTCCTCGCCGATGCGAGCGGCGACTTCGCGCGCGGCCCGCTTGACATCGGTCTGAATCACGTTGCCCAACGTCGTGGACACCAGCCGCAGAAAGCTCGCCAGCAATTCGGTGTTGGCCAGATCGTCGCGGATGGCTTCGGCCGCGCCCGGATACTGAATTTTGACCGCCACTCGGCGACCATCGGGCAGCACCGCCCGGTGCACCTGCCCGATGGAGGCAGCAGCCATCGGCTCGTCGGCGAACTCGGCGAAGACCTCCTCGGCCGGCCGGCCAAGATCGGCCTGCAGCACCTCGCGAGCCAGGGCCGGATCCATCGGCGGGGCATCGGCCTGCAGGTGCGCCAGCGCGGCCTGGTAACCGGAAAACTGGCCGTTACCAACCCAACTCGTGTCCATCACGGAAAGAATCTGCCCGGCTTTCATCAACACGCCCTTGGAGCGGCCCAATAGTTCTGAGTACCGCTCGGCGGTGCGTTCGTGGAAGCGGGCGACCGCGCCGGTGTCGCCGGTTTTCTCCCGTAGTCCTGCTACGATGCGCCCGCCCGCGGCGCGGGCGGCGAAACCGGCCAACGGCATGGTCCGCCGGATCCGCCCCTGCGGGACCGGGTTGTCACTGTTTGCCATAGTGACCCTCCCGCGGGCGCTGCGGTTGGACGCGTGAAACCGCCTGATGATGCTACCCGTGGTCGGCCGGCGTTGGATACTAAACGGCATGCCGCCCCCGCTACCGCACGTCGACACCCGCGACGACATCGTCGCCGCGCTGCAATCGATCATCGACTGGTCCGTTGACACGGCGAACCCGGCCGGGTATTTCGCGGTCATGTACAAGCGGTCGACCATCGCGATTGGTGATGCCATTGACCGCGGAATGTTCGAGGACGGACCACGCACAACCCGGTTTGGCTTGACGTTCGCCCGGCGTTATTTTGATGCCCTGCACCGCTATTTCGGCAGCGGCACGGGCCAACCGTCGCAGGTGTGGCAGGTCGCCTTCGAGACCAACGACAGCGAGGAACCAATCATGTTGCAGCACATGCTCACCGCGATGAATGCCCACGACACCTTCGATCTGGGTATCACCGCCGCCGATACCGCCGGAGATTCCTTGGAGCCGCTGCGCAACGACTTCGACGCGGTCAATGCCATTCTGGTGAACCAGGCCAACGTCATAGCCGACGCCACGGAACAGATCTCGCCGGGCTTTGCCCGCTACCGCAGCCAGTTGACCGGTGACGACACCGGCCTGCTCACCGCAGAGCTGCGGCAATCTCGGGACATGGCATGGACCTTCGCGCAGCAGCTGCTGGTCGAGCCGGAGTGCAACCGGTCCAAAGTCATTGACGATCACGACACGATTTTTGCCTGGTGGATCAGACGCCACCTGAACCCGCCACCGCCACTGTCGGAATGGGTCGAGGTGATTGCGCGGGAGGAAAGCCGTGACACCGCCCACAACATCCGTGTCCTCGACCGCATCGCGTCGAGAGCGCGTCAGTGACGCGCGGATCCGGTGAGAAGCTGACCGTTCGGCGCTTGCAGTAGGCAGATGACGGTGCTCGGGGTGGGATTTGCCCCCGTTCTGTCTTGGTTGGAGTCGATCAGGTAAGTCATCGAATATGCGCCGTTGGCCACCGATTGCCCGGTGTACGACACGATCCCGGCGGCGCATTCGCGATTAGCGACGGCGCCGATGGCGTTGTCGACCCCCACCGGCACACGCAGATATACCTCGGCCAAATGCGGTGTCCCGCAGTCGACCACGGTGACGGTGATCCGGCTGAGGTCGGCCGGTGGCAGGTCGGCCACGCAGTCGCCGACCTGCAGCGCAATCCATTTCTCGGTGCGCGGGCCTGCCGGGGTGGGGGGCGTGCTGGTGCGCACGGCCGCTGTTGCCGGCTTACTGCCGGCCGGGCTGGGGCCGGCCCGGCCGCTGTTGGTGGCACAGCCCGCCGACAGCGCGGCCGCCAAGAGCGCGGCCGCCAAGAGCGCAGCCGCCGACAGTGCGGCCGCCGACTGGCCGCACACCGGGTGACGGATTCGTTGCCTCATCGCAGCGGGATTCTCGAGCATCGGGGACCTCGGTGCGAAAGCGTACTCGCCTACGTCCGGGCTTCGGCGAACGCTGGCGGCGTGGTGTTGGTCAATGCGGGGTCCGGTTGCTCCGACGACATCGCCAGCAAGCCACGCAGGCAGCGTGCGGCCAATAGCCAGTTCGCCGGCTTCTTCGGATCTAGTCCGCCGACCAGTTGCTTGATCATCGTCAGGGTGTCGAAGTAAATACGTTCGCAGACAAGTGTTTCGGTGTCGTCGAAGACGAAGTGCGCGGTCATCCGGACCCGGAACCGGCTCCCGGTGGGCGGGATCTTGCCGAGGTAGCCGCAATGGGTTCCCATCAGCCAGAACTCGACGATCACCGCATCGGCGCTGTGCCGCAAGGCGATGATTTCGTGGTCCTGGTCCGGGAACGCCGTCCGGGTGTCGGCGTAGTAACCGCGTACCGCCTCGTTGCCGTCGTGGACGGTCAGTTGCGGGATCAGCTCGTAACGCGGATGCGGGAACGTCGACAGCACGGCGTCCCAGTCCTGGCGGACCTCGTCATGGAAGTGGTCGAGGACCAGTTTCTGCCGGGCAGCCAGCACGTCGGCGTCGGGGAATGCGGGAATGGACATGCCTGAGAGTAAACGCTGTAGCCGGCGCCATCGAGTGGTTGCATCCACCGGCGCGGCCGCAGCGGGTCGCCCACCCTCCGAGAGGTTTTCCGGGCACAATGATCGCCATGCAGCTGCCGTCGCCACCGGGTCTCGTGGACGCGCTGAACGTCGTGCGGCCGTCGGCCAGATTACGCGGCCAGGCCGAAGCGCTCGCGGGCTATCTCGACGAGGCGGACAGCGTCCTGGACGTCGGGTGCGGAACCGGCCATCTGTCGGCGTATCTGGGGCAGATGTATGGGGTGACCGCCAGCGGCGTGGACGTGGCGGACTTCCGCCGGGCGCCGGTGCCGTTCCGGCTATTCGACGGCACGTCGATTCCCTTACCCGACAATGCATTTGACCACGTTGTGCTCAGCGAGGTGCTGCATCACAGCCACGATCCGGTGGCCTTGGTCAAGGAATGTCACCGGGTCGCACGTCGTAGTGTCATGGTGTTCGAGGACATGCCGGACGGCCGCCTTGGCAAGCTGATCCTTCGCGCCCACGTGGAGGTGTTCGCGTGGTACTACCGGTACCCATTTCCGCCGGCTGACATCGGCACCTATCGCTTGGCGCTGAACTGGTTGGCCCAGAACGCTTCTCGCGTAACGCGATTTCCGCAGCCGCCCGAATGGCTGAGCATCTACCCGCGGGTGCTGTTCGTGTATTCGCTCAAGCCGCCGTCAGCGTCTCGGTCGACATGACTTCGTTGGCGGCCCGCTCACCGGAGCGAATCGCGCCGTCGATCCAGCCGCACATGGTGGCCGATGTCTCGGTGCCCGCCCAGTGAATGCGCCCGCACGGCCTGCGTAACGCATGCCCGAACTGGGTGAGCACACCCGGCGGTGCGTGGCTGATCATGCCACCCCCGGAATAACGCTCACGGCTCCAGTTCTGCTCCACGTAGTCCACCGGCCTTCCGGACTTGGCGCCGAACCGGTCCACCAGGGCGTCGAGCACCGCCTGGCGGCGGCCGGCCTCGTCAAGGCGCTCGTATTGCCGCGCAATGGGACCCTCGATGACCACCACCAGCACGCCGGGGCCGCCGGTGTCGGGGCAGCCGTCGATAGTGAGCGTCGCCAGCGATCCCGGCGCAGCGCTTTGGCCGGAGAGGCCGCAGCCGCGCCAGAATGGCTCGTCATAGACGATCGAGACCTTGACGATCGCGCCGCTGGGCATCCGCTGATGCAGAAACGACCGATCGGTGGGAAGCATTGGCTCATAAGCGATGTGGCTGGCGATGGCCAGCGGCACCGCCACGATGACCCGACCGGCCCGCACCGTCAGACCGTCCGCTTGTACGGTGACGCCGTCGGAGTCCTGGCTGATGGAACGCACCGGGCGGGACAGCGTGATCGCGTCATCCAGCTCGGCGGCCATCGGCCGGTAGATGGCACCCATACCTCCCACCGGCCGGGAGTCTTGCGAGCCGCCCTCGCCACCCAGTACGAAACCGGGCCCACCGCCCGATGCCATCTGATAGAGAACGAACAGCATGGACACCTCGGAAGCGTCCGAGGTGTAGGTGCCGGCGATGGCGGTTTCCAGCAGGTCGTGGGCCGCCTTGGACATGACGTTGTTGCGCAGCCACTGGGCCAGCGTCATGCGATCCCACTTGGCGGCCTTCTTGGCTTCCCATGGCGCCTCGAGCGGGACCGTCTTGCACATTTGGCCGATTTCGAACATGGCGGCGCCCAGATTCAACGATGCCCACGGGCTCATGGTCCACGGCACCGTGCCCTGATAGCGGTGCTGTTTGCCGTCGACCACCATCATGGCTTCGCCGCCGGTGTACTGCTTGAAGGCCGAGACCCCGAATTCGTGCATCAGCGCATGGATTCGGTCCTGAGTCGGCCCGATCCAGGCGCCGCCCTTGTCGATCCAGGATCCGTCGTCACGCTCGACGGTGAACGTCCGGCCGCCGACCCGGTCCCGCGCCTCCAGCAACGTGACGGAACGACCGGCCTGCTTGAGCCGAAGCGCGGCCGTCAGACCGGCGAATCCGGCGCCCACCACGCAGACGTCGACGTCGGCCATCTCAATGACCCCAGGCCACCGGCAGCCGTTTGATGCCGTGAATGAACTGCGACAGCAACCGGGCCGGCTCCTCGGTCACGACGACATCGGGCATTTGCCGGCGCAATTCGTCGAACACCACCCTGATCTCGCGGCGAGCCAGGTTTGCCCCCAGGCAGAAATGCGCGCCGCCACCACCGAAACCCAAGTGCGGGTTGGGGTCGCGCGCCACGTCGAACCGCCACGGATCGGCAAATTTCGACTCATCCCGGTTGGCCGAGCAATACCACAGTGAGACCTTGTCGCCCGCGGCCATCGTGACGCCTCGGAGTTCGACGGCCTTGCTCAGGGTGCGGCGCATGTAGACCACCGGAGAGGCCCAGCGCACAATCTCCTCGACCGCGGTATGCGCCAGTGCGTCGTAGTTCGACCACCACTTTTGTCGTTCCTCCGGATAGCGCGACAGCGCCAGCACGCCGTGGCTGATCGCGTTACGGGTGGTCTCGTTGCCGGCCACCACCAGCAGGATGAAGAACATCGCGATTTCCGACGACGACAGCCGCTCGCCGTCGACCTCGGCTTCCACCAGGCTCGTGGTCAGATCGTTGTGGTGGTTGACGCGGCGGTCTTCGGCCAGTGCGGTGGCATAGGCGCCGATGTCCATCGAAACGTGAAGAAACTCTTCGAAATCGGTGGTCAGATCCGGGTCACCGAACCCGAGAATCACATTGGTCCAATGGAATATCCGATGGTGGTCCTCTTCGGGAATCCCCATCATGTCGCAGATGATCTGCAACGGCAGCGGCCCGGCCAGCTCGCTGACCAGGTCGGCTTGGCCGTCGGGATGGTTGGTGATCATCGCCGCGACCAGCCGCTGCGCGCGGTCGCGCACCGACGCCTCGATGCGGGCCACCACCTTGGGCGTGAACGCCCTGCTGACGATGGAGCGCAGCCGCTGGTGCCGGGGATCGTCGAGCACGATCATCGAGCCGAAGTACTCGGCCAATTCCGGTGTCTGGTCGTTGATCGTGATGTTGGGGGAGGAATGGAACACCTCCGGATGGCGGCTGGCGAAGAAGACGTCGTCGTGGCGGGTCAGTGCCCAATGTCCGGCGCCACCGGTGAATCCCGGCAATTGGAGCGCCGGCCAGAACGAGACCGGGGCTTCCCGCCGCAAGGTGGCGAAGGCGCCGTCGCGAAAGTCGTCGTCGCGGCCCCAGAATTCCAGCGAACCCAGGTCGATGTCGGTGAGCGGAACCTCCGGCGGCGGCGTCCCGTTGGCTCGGGGCAGCAGGCCGGCATTGCGGTCAGTTTTGAGGTCCACCGTGCTCCTCCTTTGTCCCGCTTCGTCCTTGAAGGGTGACATCGGCGAGCTTAGACCGCCAGCGGTCGAGCTAGTGACCCGGCAATGTCAATGCGTGCAGACCGTGTGTCCGGGCGCGCCCGTCGCCGTCTGCTGCGTCACCACGTTGCCGTCGAGCAGAATTCTGCAGGTGATGCTGCCCGGCCCCTGCGCGCTGAGCACGAACACCTGCGCGCCGAAGGCGGTGAACTGCGCCGACCATGGCAGGCCCACATTGACCGCGCGCTTCTGACCGGTATCGGTTTGGTACGAGATGTACTCGGCGACACCGCTGCCGCTCACCTCGTAGCGGACCTGCGGCAGCTGCGGCAGTGGATCCGCGTTCGCCAGGCCACATGTGGCGGTGAAGCCGATACCGAGAGCGCACACCGCCGCGGGTCCGCTCATGCGTGTGACGTGACGTAGCTTGGCTGCCGATCGACTGGTCATGGTTGTCCATCGTGTCATCACCTAGGACGGGGTGGAAGGGTTTCGGCTGTTGCGCCCGCACCGCGGGGCAACCCGATGGTGAACATGCTGAGCAGCGCAACCAACTGGATTGCGACCACCACCACGACCACCATGCCGGTGGAGATCTCGTACAGCCAGCCGACGAGGGCGCCACCGACCGCGCTTGCCGCGCCCAGCCCGGCCGCGAACACGCCGTACGCACTGGCTCGCCGTGGTGCGGGGACCATGTCGGCGACCACGGCCCGCAGCGTGGATTCCTGGATCCCCACGGCCGCACCCCACAGCAGCGCGCCCGCCACTATCATCGCGGTGTTGCCGCTGAAGGCGAACAAGACCACCATGCTCGACAGAAGCGGCAGTGCCGCAAGGCTTTTCCCACCGAACCGGTCGTAGCTGTAGCCGGAAACCAAAGCGGCCAGCGCATCCGCGGCCATCGCGGCCGCGTAGACCACCGGCACCGTGGCAGCGCTCAGCCAGCCGTGGGTGACCATGTGAAACGACAACAACCCGAACGTGGCGAAGCCGGACATGGTGATCGCGGTGAATCCGCAGTAGAGCCAGAACCGTGGCGGTAACTCCCAGAACCGTTGCGCTGCAACATCATCAGGTGACACTGCGCAAGCCGCTGGCCCTTCATAGGAGTCCGGATGCGGCACCCGGACCCGCAGCCACAGCAGCAGCGCCAGCGCCGCCGCACCTGGCAGCGCCAGCACCCCAAGCGCGGGCGCGTAGTCGTTACCGGTGACGGCGAGCACCCCCGCCACGGTCAGCGGGCCGATCACCGCCCCCACCTGGTCGAGCGCCTCGTGCACGGCAAAACCGCGGCCGCGACCGGTGACACTGGCGGCGTGCGACAGCAACGTGTCCTTGGCGGGACTGCGCACCGCCTTGCCGACACGCTCGGCGATCACCAAGCTGCAGGCGACCCACAACGCGCCCGCGACTCCCAGCAGCGGAACCGTGATCAGCGTCAGCGCGTAGCCGGCAACCGTCCACGCCCAGAATCGTCGGGTTCGATCTGCCAGCGGACCCGATACCAACCGCAGCGCCAACGCGGCGGCCTCGCCGATGCCGGTCACCACGCCGACCACCAGTCCGGTCGCACCCAGGGACGCCAGCAGCGGACCGGTGATCGACCGCGCGCCCTCGTAGACGAAGTCGGCGAGCAGGCTGACCACGCCGAACACCGCGACGAAGCGCCACGCACTCAACGCTGGCAGGCTTCGCACCGCTCCGATGCTAGAGGTCACGTCACCGCCCCCTAGGGTGAAGCCGGGAGGTGGCGGTTAAATGTCGCAACGGGACACTAAGCGAATAGTCGTCTGGGGCACCGGTTTCGTCGGCAAGATGGTGATCGCCGAAATCGTCAAGCATCCGCTGTTCGAGCTGGTCGGGGTCGGTGTCAGCAACCCCGGCAAGGTCGGGCGCGACGTCGGTGACATCTGCGGGCTGCCCGGGCCGGTGGGCATCGTCGCCACCGACGACGTCGACGCCCTGATCGCGCTCAAGCCTGACGCATTGGTGCACTACGGACCGACCGCGATGCGGGCCGACGCCAACATCGCGCTGATTACCCGGTTCCTGCGGGCCGGCATCGACGTGTGCTCGACCGCGATGACGCCGTGGATCTGGCCGACGATGCACCTGAACCCGCCGCAGTGGATCCAGCCGATCACCGAGGCGTGCGAGCTGGGGGAGTCGTCGTGTTTCACCACCGGCATTGACCCGGGATTCGCCAACGACCTGTTTCCGATGACCCTGATGGGGCTGTGTTCGGAAGTGCGGCGAGTTCGCGCCGCCGAGCTGCTGGACTACACCAACTACGAAGGCGACTACGAGAAAGAAATGGGCATCGGGCGGGAGCCCGAATTCAGCCCGATCCTGGAAAACCGCGACGTGTTGATTTTCGCGTGGGGCGCCACCGTCCCGATGATCGCCCACGCCGCCGGGATCATGCTCGACGAGATCACCACTACCTGGGACAAGTGGGTGACGCCCACCGAGCGTCACTCGGTGAAGGGCGTCATCAAGCCCGGCCAGGTCGCCGCCGTCCGCTTCACCATCAACGGCATCTACCGGGGCGAGACGCGCATTCAACTCGAGCACGTCAACCGCATCGGCCGCGACGCCGCGCCCGACTGGCCCTCAGGTCACGACGACGACGTCTACCGGGTGGACATCGACGGAACCCCGAGCATCTTCCAGGAAACCGCGTTCCGGTTCACCGACGGCTCGGGCCGCGATGCGGCCACCGCCGGATGCCTGGCGACCGGGATGCGGGCGCTCAACGCCGTCCCGGCCGTCAACGACCTGTCGCCGGGCTGGGTCACCGCGCTGGACCTGCCATTGATTCCCGGCGCGGGCACCATCCGCTGAGCCATGTCGTTATACAGCTCGCGCATAGCCGGCGCAAAGAACGGCTATAGGTGTAGACGGCACAATTTCGGGTAGGCGGGCGCGGGGGCGCGCAGCCGGACGGGGACAAACCATGGCAGAAGGACCACGGCCCGCACTGGGGCTGTCGATCGGTGCCACCAACCTGGCGGCGGTGACCGCCGACCACGCGATCACCCGCAAGCCGGTGCTGACCTTGTATCGGCAGCGCCCACCCGAGGTCGGACTGCCGTCGGAAAATCCGAGACTGGATCAGTCCGGCCTAGTCATGAGCGACTTCGTGGACCGGGTTGGGGACCCGGTCGGCATCGTGGCGGCCGACGGCTCGATGCACCGTAGCGAGGCTCTGGTGGTCGACAGTCTGCGTGCTCTGGCCTACACCGCCACCGGTGGACGGGCCCTGCCCGACGATGTCGCGCTGACTTATCCCGCCCACTGGGGGACGGCCGCGGTCGACGCGTTGGGTGCCGCGCTGAGCCGGGTGCCGGAATGGTCGCACGAAACCCAGCCACTGTTGATCCCCGACGCGGCGGCCGCGCTGTTCGCGATGCGGGCCAACCCGGGGATACCGGCCCGCGGCATCGTCGCGGTGTGCGACTTCGGCGGCAGCGGGACCAGCATCACGCTGGTCGATGCGGCCGGTGATTATCAGCCGGTCGCCGCGACGCTGCGGCATCGAGACTTCTCCGGTGATCTGATCGACCAGGCGCTCCTGACCTACGTGATGTCGGAGATTCCGGCCACCGGTTCGTTCGACCCGTCCGGGACCGCGGCCATCGGCTCGTTGAACCGGCTGCGGATCGAATGCCGCAATGCCAAGCAGCGGCTCTCCCACAGCACGGTGACCACCCTGGCCGACGAGTTGCCGGGGACGCATCGCGAAATCCGGCTCACCCGAAACGAGCTCGACGAGGCGATTCGCGAGGCGCTGGACGGTGTCGCCGCAGTGATGGAACAGACGTTGGCGCGCAACGGAATTCATCCAGCGGACCTGGTCGCGATCATTTCCGTCGGTGGTGGTGCCAACATCGCGTCGGTCACCACGACGCTGTCGGGGCGATTTGGCGTTCCGGTGGTCACGGCGCCGCGCCCGCAACTAACCGCCGCTATCGGGGCGGCGTTGCGGGCGGCCCGAGGGCCCGCCGATACCAGTGCGACGGTGTTGACCTCGGCCCCGCCGGTCGCCGCGCCGGCAGTGGCGGCGCTGGCACCGCTTGCTCCGCTGGCAGCCCCGAATGGTGCGGATGCGCCCGCGTCGGCATTGCAGCCCGCGCTGGCCTGGTCGGAAGCCGACGATGATTCCCGCGTCATGCCCGTGCCGGGCGGCGACTATGCGGATGCCGGCGGTTCCGGCTACACCTCCGCCCGCCCGCAGCTGGCGTTCGACCATGACACGCCCCCGGAGGCGAAGCCTGAGCCGCCGGTCATCCCGTGGTATCGCCTGCCGGCGGTGATCATCGTCAGCACGGTCGTCGCGGTGCTGCTGGTCGGCACCGCGGTGGCGATCGCGCTGGGCTCCAACGACGAGCCCGCGACACGCCCGCCGGGGGTAAGCCCGGCCCCGACGACTTCCGCGCCTGCCGCGCCGCCGACCGTGGGGAGCCCGGAGCCGGCGCCGCCACCGCCCGGCACCCAAGAACCGGCGCCGCAAGCGCCGCCGCCACCGCCGTCGACCCAGGCACCCCCTCCTACCGCCGAAACGACAC
>NZ_MVIF01000085.1 GCF_002086675.1 Mycobacterium persicum | reverse complement strand
CCCCCGATCAGCAGCGATCCGACCAAAGGCGGATCTCCCGGTCGATACCGGCGCAGCGTCTCGGGTTGCGGGACACCGAGCTGCTTGGCCACGAACGATCCGGGGCGGGAGCTGACAACCTGCGAGAACAGATCTGACGAGAGCTTGGGAGCCACAGAGCTGCCTTCCGTGTCGGGGTATGTGTTGCTATAAGCAACCGTAGCGAGGACGAACTTACTTGAGAGTAAGAACAGTGGGTAGTATGGCTGCAACGGCTGATGCCCAAAAATAGATACCCGGAGAACGCAAAGTGCCCGCAGCTGCTCAACAGAATTCCGAGTCCAAGCGTCGAGTCGCCGTCCTGGGCGGCAATCGCATTCCCTTCGCCAGGTCCGACGGCGCTTACGCCGACGCGTCCAACCAGGACATGTTCACCGCGGCGCTGGGTGGGCTGGTAGACCGGTTCAACCTGCGCGGTGAACGCCTGGGTTTGGTAGCAGGCGGCGCGGTGCTCAAGCACAGCCGCGACTTCAACCTGATGCGCGAATGTGTGCTGGGCTCGGAGTTGTCGCCGCACACACCGGCCGTCGACCTGCAGCAGGCCTGCGGCACCGGCCTGCAGGCTGCCGTCGTCGCCGCCGACGGGATCGCGGCCGGTCGTTACGAGGTGGCTGCTGCCGGCGGCGTGGACACCACGTCGGACCCGCCGATCGGCCTGGGTGACGACCTGCGCCGGAACCTGCTGAAGCTGCGCCGGTCCAAGTCCAATGTGCAGCGATTGAGGCTGCTGGGCACCCTGCCGGCCAACCTCGGTGTGGAGATCCCGGCCAACAGCGAGCCGCGTACCGGGCTGTCCATGGGAGAGCATGCGGCCATCACCGCCAAGCAGATGGGCATCAAACGCGTCGACCAGGACGAGCTGGCCGCAGCAAGCCATCGCAATATGGCTAACGCCTACGCCCGCGGATTCTTCGACGACCTGGTCACGCCCTTTCTGGGGCTGTACCGCGACAACAATATGCGGCCCGACTCCAGCGCCGAGAAATTGGCCACCTTGCGTCCGGTTTTCGGGGTGAAGGCCGGCGATGCGACGATGACGGCGGGTAATTCAACTCCGCTGACCGATGGCGCCTCCGCCGTGTTGTTGTCCAGCGAGCAATGGGCCGCCGACCATTCGCTGTCGCCGCTGGCCTACCTCGTCGACGCCGAGACCGCGGCCGTCGACTATGTCAACGGCAGCGACGGCCTGCTGATGGCGCCAACCTACGCCGTGCCGAGGCTGCTGGCCCGAAACGGGTTGAGCCTGCAAGATTTCGACTTCTACGAGATCCATGAGGCGTTTGCTTCGGTGGTACTGGCACACCTGCAGGCGTGGGAATCCGAGGAGTACTGCAAGCAGAAGTTGGGCCTTGACGCCGCGCTCGGCGCGATCGATCGCTCCAAGCTCAACGTCAACGGTTCGTCCTTGGCTGCCGGTCACCCCTTCGCCGCGACCGGCGGGCGGATCCTGGCTCAGGCCGCCAAGCAACTGAGTGAGAAGAAGGCCACCGGCAAAGGCGGCTCGGGTAAGCCCCTTCGTGCGCTGATCTCGATCTGCGCGGCCGGTGGCCAGGGCGTAGCCGCGATCCTTCAGGCTTGACAGGACCTCCACAAGGCAGCCCAACGGTCCGTGAAACGAAAAGATTTGGCGGCGGGTTTATTACCCGGAGCAGATGGGTAATTGTTAGCTCGGATAGCCCCGCGTTGTGGTCTGACCCCCCGACCCCGGCCGCAGCGCGGGGCAATCCGTTGGTCGACCGCCGGTCGGCAGTCCTATACGACGGGCGTACGAAAAGGGCCGCCGCTGGAGCGAGGGGATCCAGCGGCGGTCTTTTCCGGATGCCCCCACAGACGCAGATCCCCCGTTTCAACGAAGAAACGGGGGATCTGGCTGTTGGACGGGTGAGTTAGAAAGCAGCCTCGTCGAGTTCCATGATGTCGTTATCCAGCGTCTCGATCACCTCGCGAGTGCTGGTCAACAGCGGCAGGAAGTTCTTGGCGAAGAACGACGCGACCGCGACCTTGCCCTCGTAGTAGGCGCGCTCGTCGCCGGTGGCGCCCGCGTCGAGAGCAGCCACCGCCACCGCGGCCTGACGCTGCAGCAACCAGCCGATGATCAGATCACCGACGCTCATCAGGAACCGCACTGAACCGAGGCCGACCTTGTAGAGGCTGGTGACGTCCTGCTGAGCGGCCATCAGGTAGCCGGTCAGCGCGGCCGCCATGGCCTGGACGTCGGCCAGCGCCTTGGCCAGCAGCGCCCGCTCGGTCTTCAGCCGGCCGTTACCGGACTCGCTGTCGACGAACTCCTGGATCTGGCCCGAAACGTGGGCCAGCGCCACACCCTTGTCCCGGACGATCTTGCGGAAGAAGAAGTCCTGCGCCTGGATGGCGGTGGTGCCCTCGTACAGGGAGTCGATCTTGGCGTCCCGGATGTACTGCTCGATCGGGTAGTCCTGCAGGAAGCCGGAGCCACCGAGGGTCTGCAGGCTCTCGGTGAGCTTGGCGTAGGCCTGCTCGGAACCCACGCCCTTGACGATCGGCAGCATGAGGTCGTTGACCTTGGCGGCCAGTTTGGCGTCGACGCCGTGCACCACCTCGGCGACCGCCGCGTCCTGGAACGTCGCGGTATAGAGGTAGAGCGCACGAAGACCCTCGGCGTAGGCCTTTTGGGTCATCAGGGACCGGCGCACGTCGGGGTGATGCGTGATGGTTACCCGCGGCGCGGTCTTGTCGGTCATCTGGGTCAGGTCGGCGCCCTGCACGCGTGACTTGGCATATTCGAGCGCATTCAGGTAGCCGGTGGACAGCGTGGCGATGGCCTTGGTGCCGACCATCATCCGGGCCTGCTCGATGACCTCGAACATCTGCGCGATGCCGTTGTGTACCTCGCCGACCAGCCAGCCCTTGGCGGGCACACCGTGTTGGCCCAGCGACAGTTCACAGGTCGCCGACACCTTGAGACCCATCTTGTGCTCGACATTGGTGACGAAGACGCCATTACGGTCACCGAGTTCGCCACTTTCCGGGTCGAACAGGAACTTCGGCACGAAAAACAGTGACAGCCCCTTGGTGCCCGGACCGGCGCCCTCGGGACGAGCCAGCACCAAGTGGAAGATGTTCTCGAACAGGTCACCGGAGTCGCCGGAGGTGATGAACCGCTTGACGCCGTCGATGTGCCAGGAGCCGTCCTCCTGCTGGACGGCCTTGGTGCGTCCGGCACCCACGTCCGACCCCGCGTCCGGCTCGGTGAGCACCATCGTCGATCCCCAGCCGCGCTCGGCGGCCAGCACGGCCCACTTCTTCTGCTCCTCGGTGCCGAGGTGGTAGAGGATGTTGGAGAAGCCTCCGCCGCTGGCATACATCCACACCGCCGGGTTGGCGCCCAGAAAGTGCTCGTGCAGCGCCCAGACCAGCGCCTTGGGCATAGGCATCCCGCCCAGGGCCTCCTCGATACCGGCCTTGTCCCAGCCGCCGTCCATCACCGCGCGGACGGAATCCTTGAACGCCTCCGGCAGCGACACCGAGTGCGTCTTCGGGTCGAATACCGGCGGGTTGCGGTCGCCCTCGACGAAAGATGCGGCAACCGGTCCCTCGGCCAATCGGCTGACCTCGACCAGCATCTCCTTGGCAGTGTCGACGTCCAGGTCACTGAACTCGCCCTTGCCCAAAGCCTGGTCAACGCCCAGCATCTCGAACAGGGTGAAAACCTGGTCGCGGACGTTGCTCTTGTAGTGGCTCACTACGGTCCTCCTCGTTGAGAATGCCACTTGCGGTTGGGTACTAGGTCTAAGTTACCCACCAGTAACACCGCTAAAATATATCGGCGCCGTAGTTGTACGCAAGTAGATGTGAGCTACATTTCACGTGCGAACCAACCAACCGGTTGGGATTGAGGCGATTCGCTTGCCCGCAGTGGCCGCCACCTGCAACGATGATGGTGACCGTGGCGGTTGTGGCGCGCGTCACGCCAGCGCGACGGGTAGGGTCGGGTGCGAGAAATCCGTCCTCGGCTCAAGGGGCGAGTAGGTTCCGGTGAATCCACAGAGCAAGCTGACACCGTCGTCGCTGCGTGAGGCCTTCGGCCATTTTCCGTCTGGCGTGGTGGCAATCGCCGCCGAGGTTGACGGAGTACGGGAAGGCCTGGCGGCCAGCACCTTCGTGCCCGTCTCGTTGGAGCCGCCGCTGGTCTCGTTTTGTGTGCAGAACATTTCGACGACCTGGCCCAAGCTCAAAGGCGTTCCGATGCTGGGCATCAGCGTGCTCGGCGAGACGCATGACGAGGCGGCACGCACCCTTGCCGCCAAGACCGGTGATCGCTTCGCCGGTCTGGAGACCGTTTCCAACGACAGCGGTGCAGTTTTCATCAAAGGCACCAGCCTGTGGCTAGAAAGCGCAATCGAGCAGCTGATCCCGGCTGGCGACCACACCATCGTGGTGCTGCGGGTCAATCAGGTCACCGTGGATGCCGAAGTGGCGCCGATCGTGTTCCACCGCAGCGCCTTCCGCCGCCTCGTCACCGGTTAGGGACGGCCGCCGAGTTCCGCCCGGTAGCCCTCGATGCGCTGCTCGATTTCGGCGGCATCATCGTGTCGGCCGTCTTTGTGCGCGAGTTCGGCCCGGATCGATAACTCACGGATCGCGGTTCGGATGTCATTGACACTGGTGATTTCTCGCATGGATTCCTAACGCTGCCTTTCCGCGGTTAAAAGCTCGACCGGGTCCATGCGGGCGCGGTCGACCCCGATAGCAGATGTAAGTCGGATACCCGATTCAACGGTCGGTCTAACCGCTGAGCAGTCACCGAGATGACCTGAGCCTGTCAATCGGATGGGTAATCGGGGCAGCGAGCGTCGCTAGCGCCGGAATAGCTTGTTACCCAGCCACACGACGGGGTCGTATTTGCGGTCGACCACGCGCTCCTTCATCGGGATCAGCGCGTTGTCGGTGATCTTGATGTTTTCCGGGCACACCTCGGTGCAGCACTTGGTGATGTTGCAGTATCCCAGCCCGTGAGCTTCCTGGGCTTCCTTGCGCCGGTCGCGGGTGTCCAGCGGATGCATCTCGAGTTCGGCGATCCGCATCAAGAACCGCGGCCCGGCAAATGCCTGCTTGTTTTCCTCGTGGTCCCGGATGACGTGGCAGACGTTCTGGCACAGGAAGCACTCAATGCACTTGCGGAACTCCTGCGAGCGCTGAACATCGGCCTGCGCCATCCGGTACTCGCCCGGCTGCAGATCCTTCGGCGGCGCGAAAGACGGTATCTCGCGGGCCTTTTCGTAGTTGAACGACACGTCGGTGACAAGATCGCGAATCACCGGGAAGGTGCGCAGCGGCGTGACGGTGACCACCTCGTCCTCGGCGAACGTCGACATCCGGGTCATACACATCAGCCGCGGCCTGCCGTTGATCTCCGCCGAGCACGATCCGCACTTGCCTGCCTTGCAGTTCCAGCGCACCGCCAGGTCGGGCGTCTGGGTCTGCTGCAGACGGTGGATGACGTCGAGCACCACCTCGCCCTCGTTCACCTCGACGGTGAAATCGCGGAGTTCGCCGCCGCTGTCGTCGCCCCGCCACACTCGCAGGCTAGCGTTGTAACCCATTACGATCTCCGTCCTGGATGGTCGGCCAACTCTTCGTCGGTGTAGTACTTCTCCAGCTCGGAAATGTCGAAGAGTTCCAGCAAGTCCGGTCGCATCGGCACCTGTGACTCCCGGGTGATGGCGATATGCGGACCGTCGCCGCCGTCCCCGTCGCCCGCGGCGCGGCAGACCAGCAAGGTGTTGCGCCAGTTGGCGTCCATGCCGGGATGATCGTCACGGGTGTGACCGCCGCGGCTTTCGGTGCGTTCCAGTGCGGCCCGGGCCACGCACTCGCTGACCAGCAGCATATTGCGCAGATCGATGGCCAGATTCCAGGCCGGGTTGTATTGACGATGCCCTTCCACTTGTACCTTCTGGTACCGCTTCCACAGCTCGTCCAGCAGGGTCAGTGCCCTGGTGATCTCGTCTTCTTTGCGGATGATGCCGACCAAGTCGTTCATCACGTGCTGCAGATCCATCTGCAGTGCGTACGGGTTCTCTGGCGCCGAACCGTCCGTCGGCCCCTCGAACGGCTTGAGCGCCTGCTTGGCGGCGGCGTCGAGGGCCTCCGATGAAATCGTCGGACGGCTGCCCAGCGCCCGCACGTAGTCGGCGGCGCCCAAGCCGGCCCGCCGGCCGAAAACCAGCAGGTCCGAAAGCGAGTTTCCGCCCAGTCGGTTGGAGCCGTGCATACCGCCGGAGCACTCGCCGGCGGCGAACAGCCCGGCAACCGTGGCCGCGCCGGTGTCGGCGTCGACCTCGACACCACCCATCACGTAGTGACAGGTGGGCCCGACCTCCATCGGCTCTTTGGTGATGTCCACCCCGGCCAGCTCCATGAACTGGTGATACATCGACGGCAGCCGCCGCTTGATCTCCTCGGGCGTCAGCCGGGAGGCGATGTCCAGGTAGACGCCGCCGTGCGGGGTGCCCCGACCGGCTTTGACTTCGGAGTTGATCGCCCGCGCGACCTCATCGCGGGGCAGCAGGTCAGGGGTTCGGCGGGCCGAGTCGTTGTCCTTGAGCCACTGGTCGGCTTCCTGCTCGCTCTCGGCATACTGGCCTTTGAACACCGGCGGGATGTAGTCGAACATGAAACGAGAGTTTTCGCTGTTCTTTAACACCCCGCCGTCGCCGCGGACACCCTCGGTGACCAGGATTCCCTTCACGCTGGGCGGCCACACCATGCCCGTCGGGTGGAACTGGACGAACTCCATGTTGATCAGGGACGCACCGGCCCGCAGCGCCAGCGCATGCCCGTCGCCGGTGTACTCCCAGGAGTTGGACGTCACCTTGAACGACTTGCCGATCCCGCCGGTGGCCAGCACCACCGCTGGGGCTTCGAACAGGATGAACCGGCCGCTTTCGCGCCAGTAGCCGAACGCTCCGGCGATCCGTTCTTCTTTCTCCGGACCGTCTTTGAGCAACTCGGTGATCGTGCATTCGGCGAATACCCTGATCCGCGCCTCGTAGTCGCCGAGTTCGGCGTAGTCCTCCTGCTGCAGCGAGACGATCTTCTGCTGCATGGTGCGGATCAACTCCAGCCCGGTGCGGTCGCCGACGTGGGCCAGCCGTGGGTAGGTGTGGCCGCCGAAGTTGCGCTGACTGATCTTGCCGTCTTCGAGGCGGTCGAACAGGGCGCCGTAGGTCTCCAGCTCCCAGACGCGGTCCGGGGCTTCCTTGGCATGCAGTTCGGCCATGCGCCAGTTGTTCAAGAACTTGCCGCCGCGCATGGTGTCGCCGAAATGGGTCTTCCAGTTGTCTTTCGGGTTGGTATTGCCCATCGCGGCCGCGCAGCCGCCCTCGGCCATCACCGTGTGGGCCTTGCCGAACAGCGACTTGCACACCACCGCGACCTTCAAGCCGCGTTCGCGTGCCTCGATGACCGCCCGCAACCCTGCGCCGCCGGCACCGATCACGACCACGTCGTAAGAGTGCCGTTCGACCTCAACCATGAAACCTCGCTCAGCCTTATCTTTGGGGTGTTACTGAAATAGCTTGTCAGCCAACAAATCTCAGGTCAGTGATGGTTCCGGTGGCCACCAGCATGATGTAGAAGTCGGTCAGCGACAGCGTCCCCAGCGTGATCCACGCGAAGAGCATGTGCCGAGTGTTGAGCTTGCTGACCTGCGTCCAGATCCAATACCGGACTGGGTGTTTGGAGAAATGCTTGAGACGGCCGCCGGTTACGTGCCGGCATGAATGGCAGGAGACCGTGTAGGCCCACAGCAGCAGCACGTTGGTCACCAAAATGACGTTGCCCAAACCGAAGCCGAAACCGGATGGTGAATGGAAGGCCATGACAGCGTCGTAGGTGTTGATCACCGACACCACCACGGCAATGTAGAAGAAGTACCGGTGGCTGTTCTGGATGATCAGCGGAAGCCGGGTTTCGCCGGTGTAATGGGCCCGCGGCTCAGGCACCGCGCAACCGGTCGGTGACTGCCACACCGAGCGGTAGTAGGCCTTGCGGTAGTAGTAGCAGGTCAGCCGGAAACCGAGCAGGAACGGTAATACCAGCATTCCCAACGGAATCCACCACGGGAAGTGTCCGAACCAGACACCGAGGTGACTTGCGCCAGGCTCGCAGGACGCGCTGACGCACGGTGAGTAGAACGGCGTCAGGTAGTGGTATTTCTCGACCCAGTAGCCGCTGCCCCAAAAAGCCCGGGTGGTCGCATAGACGATGAACGCCAGGAACCCGATGTTGGTGACCAGCGGTGCCCACCACCAGGTGTCGGTGCGCAGGGTCCGTTCGGGGATTTGCGCCCGGGTGGGTGAGAAAACGCCGGTATCAGGACGGTTCGCCGTGGGTGCGCTCATCTGGTGTGATCCTCTTCGAGTGGCATCTCGTCGAAGGGTACACAGATAGAGGGCCCTCTTTTCGGCGGGGTTTGGTTGTCAGTATCTACTGTGACCGCCGACACCTTCGTCGTCGACGTCGCGCCAGAAATCGCGGTCGTAATCGGTGTCGGGGATGGCGATCTTCTCGCCGGAATACCGGGCGTCGGCGCGATCCAGGTCCAACTCGGAGACATCGGTGTCGAGCAATTCGACATCGGTGAGGATCCGGTCGGCGTCGATGACGATGCGGCGCATGGCCGGGTCGTCGCCATACCGCGACTTCAGCGAGGTCACGCACCGCCGCAGACCGCCGATGAGGTCGTGCAGTTCGGCGATTTCAGCAGAGGCGGACAACGTATCTCCCTGTATCTTCCGGAAAGGCGATGGTGTTTCGGATCACAATACGTCACCCGATGGTATCCGCACTGCGCGGCGATGGACAGGACATCGCGGCGCCGGCCAGGCCCGCCGGAGCGGTCGACCTTCGGCGCGGACCGGACCCGCAACCGGCTGATCCGGCGGAGCATCCACCCCGCCGGATCAAGTCGCCGGACTAACCGGTTACTTCGTGATCGCGATGCGCTGTACCTGTTTTCCGGCCTGATTTCCCGCGTATGCGCCGCTGACTCGCACCGTCAGGACACCGGCGTCATACGACGCGGTGATGGCCTCACCGGTGACATGGGCCGGCAGCTGGAACGAGCGCCGGAATGATCCGTAACGGATCTCCTTCAGGACGCGGCCGTCGGTGTTCTCCGCGCGTTCGTCTCGGTGTTCACCGTGGATGACCAGGCGGCTCACCCCGTTCTTGGAGTCGACCTCGACGTTGACGTCGTTGTCGACGTCGACACCCGGCAGCTCCAGGCGGACCAGGGCGTCGTCGCCGTCTTTGAGGATCTCCGCAGCCGGGCTGAACCCGCTGGTCGCCGGCCTGTACCAGTCCGTCACCGCCGCGGGACCGAAGAAGTCACGCAACAACCGGTCGGGGTCCCACGCGCCCCGGGCCGGACGTGACCACAATGCGAGATTGCTCATGGATATCTCCTTATGCTTCCTTGTGAGTTAGCTGTGTCCGGCGTCGTGCCGGGCTGGCTACCTCGTAGAACATGAGTCGACTTCGCTAAAGTTCCACCTGGGCTTTCGCCGTTAGTGAACGCAGTCACACAGACTGTTCCCAGCTGTGAGCGCCATGTCATCGGGCTGTCACATTGGGCGATTTTGCGGCAATTTTCCGCCCTTAATCTTCATGGCATGGCTGCAGCCGGAACTACTCGCGCGCGCGACGGGGAATCGCCCTGCCGGCGGCACGTGATTGTGGTGGGGCACGGCATGGTGGGTCACCGACTGGTGGAGGCACTGCGTGCCCGCGACACCAGCGGGTCGTGGCGGATCACCGTGTTGGCCGAGGAGGCCGACGCCGCCTACGACCGGGTCGGACTGACGTCCTACACCGAAACCTGGGACCGCGGCCAACTCGCATTGCCAGGCAACGACTATGCCGGTGACGACCGGGTCCGATTGCTGCTCAACACCCGGGTGACCGAGATCGACCGCGCGACCAAGTCGGTCGTCACCGCGGACGGACAGCGGCACAGCTACGACGCCCTGGTGCTGGCCACCGGCTCTTACGCATTCGTCCCCCCGGTGCCCGGGCACCAGCTGCCCCAATGCCACGTCTATCGCACGCTCGACGACCTCGACGCGATCCGCGCCGGCGCCCAACACACACTGAACTCGGCTCACGCCGACGCCGGGGTGGTCATCGGCGGCGGTCTGCTGGGACTCGAAGCCGCCAATGCGCTGCGCCAGTTCGGGTTGCAGCCGCACGTCGTCGAGATGATGCCCCGATTGATGGCCCAGCAGATCGACGAGGCCGGCGGCGCCCTGCTCGCGCGCATGATCACTGACCTCGGGATCGCCGTCCACGTTGGCACGGGCACCGAATCCGTTGAGCCCGTCGAACACTCAGATGGCTCAGCGTCGGTTCGGGTGCGGCTCAGCGACGGTGACACCATCGATGCCGGCGTGGTGATCTTCGCCGCTGGCATCCGGCCGCGCGACGAGTTGGCGAGGGCGGCGGGCCTGGAGATCGCCCAACGCGGCGGCGTCCTCACCGACTTGTCTTGCCGGACAAGCGATCCCGATATCTATGCGGTCGGGGAAGTGGCGGCAATTGAGGGGTGCTGCTACGGCCTGGTCGGACCGGGATACACCAGCGCCGAGGTGGTGGCGGACCGGCTGCTGGGCGGTGCTGCCGAGTTCCCGGAGGCGGATCTGTCGACGAAGCTCAAGCTGCTGGGCGTCGATGTCGCCAGCTTCGGCGATGCGATGGGCGCGACCGAGAACTGCCTCGAGGTCGTCATCAATGACGCGGTGAAGCGCACCTACGCCAAGCTGGTGCTCTCCGACGACGCCAAGACGCTGCTGGGCGGTGTGCTGGTGGGTGACGCCTCGTCGTACGGGGTACTGCGGCCCATGGTCGGCAGCGAGTTGCCCGGGGACCCGCTGGCGCTGATCGCGCCGGCCGGATCCGGCGACGGGGCTGGTGCGTTGGGGGTTGGCGCGCTGCCGGATTCGGCGCAGATCTGCTCCTGCAACAACGTCACCAAGGGCGACCTGAAGTGCGCGATCGCCGACGGTTGCGCAGATGTGCCCGCCCTCAAGGCATGCACCGCGGCCGGCACCTCGTGTGGGTCCTGCGTGCCGTTGCTGAAGCAGCTGCTGGAAGCCGAGGGAGTGGAGCAATCCAAGGCGCTGTGCGAGCACTTCAGCCAGTCGCGGGCGGAGCTGTTCGAGATCATTTCGGCCACCGAGATCCGGACCTTCTCCGGCCTGCTGGAGCGCTTCGGCCGCGGAAAGGGCTGCGACATCTGCAAACCCGTTGTCGCCTCGATCTTGGCCTCCACCGGTTCCGATCACATCCTGGACGGCGAGCAAGCCGCGCTGCAGGATTCCAATGACCACTTCCTGGCCAACATTCAGAAGAACGGCAGCTACTCGGTGGTCCCGCGGGTCCCCGGTGGTGACATCAAGCCCGAGCACCTGATTCTGATCGGCCAGATCGCCCAGGAATTCGGGCTGTACACCAAGATCACCGGCGGTCAGCGGATCGACATGTTCGGCGCCCGGGTGGATCAGCTGCCGCTGATCTGGAAAAGGCTCGTCGACGCCGGCATGGAGTCCGGTCACGCCTATGGCAAGGCGTTGCGCACCGTGAAGAGCTGCGTGGGCAGCGATTGGTGCCGCTACGGGCAGCAGGATTCGGTGCAGCTGGCCATCGATCTGGAATTGCGCTACCGCGGCCTGCGCGCGCCGCACAAGATCAAGCTGGGTGTTTCGGGCTGTGCGCGGGAATGCGCCGAGGCCCGCGGCAAGGACGTGGGTGTCATCGCCACCGAAAAAGGCTGGAACCTCTACGTGGGCGGCAATGGCGGCATGACTCCCAAGCATGCCCAGCTGTTGGCCGGCGACCTCGACACCCAGACACTGGTCCGCTACATCGACCGGTTCCTCATGTACTACATCCGCACGGCCGACCGGCTGCAACGCACCGCGCCGTGGGTGGAATCGCTGGGCCTCGACCACGTACGCGAGGTCGTCTGTGAAGACTCGCTCGGCCTGGCCGAGGAATTCGAGGCCGCAATGGAGCGGCATGTTGCCAACTACAAGTGCGAATGGAAGGGCGTGCTGGAGGATCCGGACAAGTTGTCACGGTTCGTCTCCTTCGTCAACGCCCCCGACGCGGTCGACTCGACCGTGACGTTCACCGAGCGTGCCGGGCGTAAAGTCCCTGTGCCCATTGGCATGCCGCGGATGCGCTCATAGTCAGGGAGGGAATCATGACACTTCTCAACGACATTCAGGTCTGGACCACCGCGTGTGCGTACGACCAGCTCATTCCCGGCCGTGGTGTCGGGGTGCTGCTCGACGACGGTAGCCAGGCGGCGCTGTTCCGGTTAGACGACGGCTCGGTGCGCGCGGTCGGCAACGTGGACCCGTTCTCCGGCGCGGCCGTGCTGTCTCGCGGGATCGTCGGCGATCGCGGCGGCCGGGTCGCGGTCCAATCACCCATTCTCAAGCAGGCTTTCGCGCTCGACGACGGTAGCTGCCTTGACGATCCACGGGTGTCGGTGCCGGTTTACCCGGCGCGGGTCACACCCGAAGGTCACATCCAGGTCGCGCGGATCGCCGCCTGACAGTGCCGACCGCCGGCCTATCGGGCCTGGCGCAAGACACTAGCCGCGGCTGATATCTCCGACGAGGTAGCGCTGCATCGTCGGGCCAATGGCGTCGACAAGGGCCTCCACCGACATGGAATGCAGCGGTTCGGAACGCACCCCGTAGCGCATGATGCCCAGGCCGACCAGCTGCGAGGCGCATAACGAGGCCCGGACCGCGATCTTGTCGACCCCCAGCATCTTCAGCAGCGGGTTGAAGACCGGCCCGATAAACATCGCCTGAACGATTTCGGCGGTCTTGGCCAGGCCCGTGGACGCGATGGCGCTGGCCGCAAAGGGACCGCCGCCAGCGGCGTCCCAGGTGGTGATCAGCATGTAAAGCGTACGGCGGCCGACCTGGTTGACGCTTCCGGTGACGATTTTGTCGATGAATTCCGGTGTGCTGAACGGCAGCCGCAGCATCTTGGCTACCGGGTCGAGGAGCCCGCGTGAGGGCTCCTGGTGATGGGCCATGGTGCCAGGATTGCGCGGATGTGATCAAAGATCAAGCGTCCGTGACGTCGGCGTGCCATTCCGGCGCAGCCTTGCCGGCAAAGAAGTTGTCTGCCACCTAATTCGGCATGCGTAGCATTCGGCGACTACCCAATTGGCACCGGATGGCGCCGCGGAATCGTCCGGCGATCAACCGTGCCAATCCTGGATGCTCGCCCAGCGGCGGCGTCACCAGATCGGCGCCGCAGTCGCGCAGTCGTTCTTGAAACAAACCTTCGGCCAGCAGATAAGAGACCACCACGATGCGCCGCGCACCGCTTCGGCGGGCGTCGGCAACTGCCGTGCACACGTCCGGACCGCCGGTGGCCGCGAACGCCAGCTCCACGTGGGACCCGGTGAGCGTCGACAGGAACGTCCGAGCGGTGTGCAGATCGGCGAGCGCTCGGTGGTCCGATGTTCCCGCCGCCGCCAAGATCACCGAATCATCTGGACGCCAACCGGATTTCACCAGCTGGTGGGCCAGGATTCTGGTGATCTCCCGGCTGGGCCCCAATGCCGGGGTGACGGTGACGTCCGGATGGCCGCTGGCGGTGACATGAGCCGGCAGGTCGGTTCGGACGTGGTATCCACGAGAAAGGAAGGCGGGCACCACGATTGCCGGTTGGGCCGATACCGCTGCCAGGGACAATCCGGAGAGCACTTCGCTGGGTGTGGGTCCCAGCACGTCGACAAACGCAACGTGCACGGTCTGGTCGACCAGTGCGGTTACCCGCGCGGCAAGGTCGCCGATCATAGCGACGCCGGCCGGTCTGCGGGTGCCGTGTGCCGTCAGGATCAGGCTCATACGTGGTCCTGCGTGTCGATGGCCAGCCGGTAGCCGCGTTTGACCACCGTTGCAATGATGTTCTTGTCTCCCAGTGCCGTTCGCAGCCGCAGCACGGCGGTGTCGACGGCGTGGGTGTCATCGCCGTTGCCGGGTAACACGGCGAGCAGTTCGTCGCGCCCTACGACGTCGCCGGGGCGTCGGGCCAGCGCACGCAGAATCGCCATCCCTGAGGCCGGCAGCGTTTTGATGGAATCGTCGACCAGCACGCAGGTCCCGCGGATATCGACGACGTGCCCTGCGGCGGTTAGAGTGCACGATCCGAGCCGTGGCAATTCCTCGGCGATATGCCGGGCCAAGGCTCCCAACCGCATTCGCTTCGGAGCCGACGTCGGGACGCCTTTTCGGGTCAAGGGGCGTGACGTGACCGGGCCCACGCACATCGCGTGCACATCGTTGCGCAGCGCGGCCAATAGCTGCTCCTCGATGCCCAACTGACGGCCGCGTTCCAGTACCGCCGCCGCGGCTGGCGCCGAGGTGAAACTAACGGCGTCGAATTGTCGTCGGGCAATGCCGGCGACCAACTGGTCGAATTCTCCGCCCAATGGTGTTGACTTCCAGCGGTATACCCGGATCGGCACCACTTCGGCACCAGCCGAACGCAACCCGCCGACAAACTCCGGGAATGGGTCCCAGCCGTCGGTGGCGCCGTGCAGTTGGACGGCGATCCGCTTCCCGGATACGCCGGAACGCAACAGGTAGTCCAAAACCTCCAGCGACGACTCCGAGTCCGGGGACCACTCCTCGCGTAACCCGGCGGCGCGTAACTCCCCGGTGGCCTTCGGCCCGCGAGATATGACCCGGGCCGCAGACAGCACTTCGATCAGCCCGCCGGCCAACCCCCACCCCTCGGCGGCGGCTATCCAGCCCCGAACGCCGATACCGGTGTGCGCCACCAGTATGTCCGGCGGATCGGCAATCAACGCCAGGGTATTGCGGTGGAGCTCGTCGTCGTCGGGCAGCGCGATCATCGAGATCGCCGGGGCACTACAGACCTCGGCACCCTGGCGGCGCAGCAACGCGCACAGCTCGTCGGCGCGGCGAGCCGATGTCACTGCAATGCGGTAGCCCCGCAGTGGCTCAGAGTTCCGCTGGGCCATATCAACTGTCTAAGCGTCGGAAATTTCGGCGGCGTTACAAGGCAATTGCCTAGGCATTGCCCCTGGCTGAGGCGGTGCTCACACCCGGGCGAGTTCGGCCGGGGCCTTCGTACCGTGGACCTTTGCTTCCGAAACCGGCCGGCGTACATACATCATCCAGGTCAGGACGGCGGCAACGCCATAGGAAGCCAGGAACGCCCAGTACGCGGACGTCTCGGTGCCACTCCTGAGGTAGGACTCACGCAGCGCCAGGTTGATGCCCACGCCGCCGAGTGCGCCGACTGCCGAACAGATTCCGATGAGCGATCCTGACATGGCACGCGCCCAGTGGCGGCGTTCGGCGTCGGTGACCAGTAGCGATCTGCTGCGTGCTTCGAACACCGACGGAATCAGTTTGAACACCGACCCATTGCCCATACCGGAAAGGATGAACAGCGCCATGAATCCGATGATCCCGACGACTTCCGCGACGTATCCCACCATGGTGGTGGGTGTCGCCGCGGCATGGTCGGTGTACGTGCTGATGCCGACCAGCAACCCGGCGGCCATGATCATGCCGGCCAGCACGCCGAGCGTGACGCGGCTGCCGCCGAGGCGATCGGCCAAGCGTCCGCCGTATATCCGGGCGAGGGAGCCCAATAATGGTCCAACGAAGGCGATTTGGGCGGCATGCAGTGACGCATGCTTAGCAGTTTCGCCGTTGGCCGTGAAATTGACCTCTAAGACCTGGCCGAAGGCGAACGAAAACCCGATCCAGGAGCCGAACGTACAGACGTAGAGCAGTGAAATCACCCAGGTGTCGCGGTCGAACAGGATCGACCGCATGTGGTTGATCTCGATGCGGTGCTCGAGATTGTCCATGAACACCGCGGCCGCGATGCCCACGAGCGCCAGCAGCACCAGATAGGTGGCACAGACCCAGTACGGTGCCTCGTGGCCCGCTGTGGCCAGCACCAAGAGGCCGACTAGTTGGATCACCGCGACCCCGAGGTTTCCGACACCGGCGTTGACGGCCAGCGCCGCACCCTTGAGCCGTTGCGGGTAGAAGGCATTGACGTTGGCCAACGAGGCCGCGTAGTTGCCGCCGCCCAGCCCGGTCAGCGCCGCGCACACCACATACGGCCACAGCGGTAGTCCGGGGTTGGCCAGCAGCACGATGGTGCCGGCGGTCGGGATCAACAGCACGAATGCCGAGAAGGTCGTCCAGTTGCGGCCGCCGAACTTCGCGATACCCAGGGTGTACGGGATACGCACGCAGCCACCGACAAGCGTGGCGACCGCGCCGAGCAGCAGCTTGTCACCAGCGGAAAACCCGTAGACCGACGCCGGCATGAACAACACCATCACCGACCACAGCGACCATATCGAGAAGGCCACATGGTCGCCGGCCATCGTGCACAGCAGATTGCGCCGCGCGATCTTGCTGTTACCGGCTTCCCAGGCCGCGATGTCTTCCGGATTCCAGTCCGGGATGTGATGGTTGCGGCCCATACGGTCTTTACCTTTCGTCCGCGGTCTTCGGTTCCGAACAGACGTCACGAGCGCAGCACCCCTAACGGCGTGCACTCAGATCCCCCGTGGAGCTATCCCACCGCAACGTGCTTCGGCCATTCGGCGGGATGCAGGCAGCCCGCGGTCACCAGGCATGTGTCGCAGTCCTTTCGATGCTCACATCGAGTATGTAAGTGAGTCAACCTGGTGAGGGCGATATCGCCTGAAAGTTGAATTCCAGTTGTCTGGAAGCTTCCTGGCAGGCGCTGTGAGTTGCGGATCGAATGTGCTGCGGGTCACCGACGTTCACCGGACATTCGAGCAGACGTCGTTGGCGCACAACGAAATTGCGCGTTAATTACGCACTGGTTACCAGACGTCGCCGGCGCGCCAATCGCACATCAGTCCCGCCGAGGTGTCCAGAGTGACCTCGACCGGCAGCACGAATACGGTGCCGTCGTCGTCGGGGGTGCGCACCGGGCCGGCGGGCGCCAGCACCGACGTGGGGCCGAGCCAAGGCAACCAGCCCCGCGACGCGTACAGCCTGCGGGCTCGTGCCGAGGAGCTGAGCGCACCGAGTTGATAGGCGCCACGTATCACCTGTTCGCCGGCGTCCAACAGCGCGGTCACCAGCCCTCGGCCGCGCCAATCTTCGCGTACCGCAACGCCTTCGACGTAACCGCAGCGTAACGCGTTGCCCTGGTGTATCAGCCGTCGCTGCACCACGGCGGCGTGCGCGATGATCGCGCCGTGGTGCCAGATCAGGGCATGCATCCCGCCCAGGGCGTGTTCCCAGTCGGTTTCGGTGAAGTCGCCGGCGAAGGCGTCGGCCACCATCTGGTGGATGCGCTCGCGTGTCTCGCTGTCCAGATCGGAGGTGTGCACCAAGCGCGCGGTGTGGACCTGGGCGTGCACGGGCCGGCTAACGGACCGGCGTGCGGGGTCTGGCCCATTGCAGCCGCACATGCTGGCCCGGCCGCAGCTGGGCGACCTTGTCGATGTCCTCGTCGATCACCACGCCCACCACCGGGTAGCCGCCGGTAAGCGGGTGATCGGGACCCAGGATGACCGGTAAGCCATTGGGCGGCACCTGGATCGCGCCGCGGGTGGTGCCCTCACTGGGCAGCTGCCGGTCCGGGTCGCGGTGCTGCAGCGGACGCCCGACCAGCCGCGTCCCGACCCGGTCGCTGTGGTCGGAGACCACCCAGTCGGTGTGGACCAGGGCGTCGGGATCGACCAACCAGTCGTCGCGCGGACCCGGTATCGCCAGCAGTTCGACCGTGGCGCCGGTGAAGGCGGCCACCGGGGCCTGGTCGAGTGCGGGATAGTCCGCGGTGTGCTCGCCGACCGGCAGCAGGTCACCGGCTTGCAGCGGCGCGGGGCCGATCGCCGACATGACGTCGTAGCTCCGCGAGCCCAGCACCGGGGTGACGCAGATGCCACCGCGCACCGCCAGATACGTCCGAAGCCCGGCGCGCGGCGTGCCCAGCGAAATCACCTCGCCATCACGGACGTGGTGAATGCTGTTGGTGCCGAACATGATTCCGTTGACAGTCGGATCGCTGTCAGCCCCGGTCACGGCGATGTCCACGTCGCCGCCGCGAACCCGCGCCGAGAATCCGCCGAACGTGACCTCGACGGTGGCCCGATCGTCGGGGTTGGCGACCAGCCGGTTGGCCAGGGTATGGGAGCGGCGGTCGGCGGCTCCGGAGCGGCCGACACCGAGATGGGCGAGGCCGGCCCGGCCGAGATCCTCGACGATGGCAAGCGGGCCGGTGCGCAGAACTTCCAGGATTGTCATGGCAGCTGCTCCTTGCTACGCGGCCCGGAACCGCACCCACATGCCCTGCATGAGCAGCGCGGGGTTGGGTCTGGTGACGTCCCACAGCACGGCTTCGGTGTGGCCGATGATCTGCCATCCGCCTGGCGACTGGCGAGGATATATCGCGCTGAATTCGCCTGCGAGAGCGACTGATCCGGCGGGCACCACGGTTCGCGGTTCGGATTTGCGAGGCACCCGCAGCCGTGGGTCGCCGCCGATGAGATAGGCGAAGCCGGGCGAGAACCCGTTGAATCCCACCCGCCACGGGGTTGCGGTGTGGGCGTTGATGATCTGTGCGGCGCTCAGGCCGGTGTGGTCGGCGACTTCGGCGAGATCGGGTCCGTCGTAGACGACGTCGATGACGGGGTGGTCACCCCGGTGATCCGGCGATGCTGCCAAAGAGCCGACCGGTAGACGGCGCAGCCGTTGGCGGGTAACCCCCTGGAATCGGGGTGCGGCCAGTTTGACCAACACCGTCCGCAAGGCCGGAACAATGTCGACCACTCCCGGCAGGGCGGCCGCGCGCAGTGCGTCGGTCCACGCCAAAACCTCAGCGGTACTGTCACATTGCACCATCAGCGCCTGGTCGCCGTAGTCCAGAACGGTGCGCGCCACCGCGTCGGTTGCGGGGTCGATGGACAGGTTCGTCACACTCATCTTTCGACGGTAGCCCCGTTGTCGGCGCTCGGGCGAGGGATCTTCGAGCACTGCCAGAGGTGCCTTAGCAAACGCTCATGAGGATGCGGTCAGCGGCAGTGCCAACCGGGAATTCAGCCCAGGATGGCGCCGATCTGCGGGGGCAGCTGATCGGCCACCAGAGGATAACTCAGCGGCGATGCGAACGCGATGGCTCCGGCCAGGTCTTTGGTGGTGAAGAGGTGGCGCTTCTGGGCGGTCGCCCCCGCAGCCGCTATCGCGGGGTCGGCCAGCAACGCCTGCTGCTCCTCCGGACTTTCGGTGGACCAGATCAACACATCGGCGGAATCGAGCACCTCTTTGCTGTGCTCGGGGGGGATGACCGCCACGTGGCCGGCGGCGTAGGGCTTGATGGCGTCGGAGACCACCAGACCCATCTGGTTGAGGAAGTCGGTGCGCCAGCCGGCCATGGTGGCGATCACGTTGCCCTGCCGCAGCCTGCCCTGCAGCAGCAGTGCCTTCTTGCCCTTCCATTGCGGATTCTTCTGGCCGACCTCGGCGAACTTGCGGTCGACGTCGTCGATTAGCGACTTCATCTGGTCGGCCTGGAAAACCGCCTGGCCGATGGTGGTCGCCTGGTCCTTCCACGGCTCGAAGAACGCGTCGCCGTCGGACTGCGGGATGGTCGGGGCGATCGCCGACAGCTTCTGGTAGGTGTCGGCGTCGACGCCGGCGTTGATGGCCACGATCAGGTCGGGCTTCAGGCCGGCAATCTGATCGACCGCAATTCCGTTGTCCAGGTTCAAGACCACCGGCTGCGCCGCGCCGAGCTTGGGTTGGGCCCACGGCCATACGGCGAACGGTTGGTCGCCGAACCAGTTGGTCACCGCGATCGGCACCACACCCACGGCCAGTAAGTCGTCCTGTTCGGTGAAGCCCGCACTCACCACGCGCTTCGGCGGCTCTTTGACGACGGTCTTGCCGAATAGGTGAATGATGGTCACCGCCCCACCGCCGGGTGTGCCCGGTTTCGGTTCGGGTGACGAACACCCCGAAATCCCCGCGGCGACGAGCCCTGTTGCTCCAGCGACCTGCAGGAATCCGCGGCGACTCCATCCCTGTTGCACCGCGTGAGACTATCGCGTGCCCGAGTGGGCTCACCGCCGCAATGCCGGTGCATCCCCCCGCCGCCGCATTTTTCTGACAGGCATCGCAAGACCGTTGTGATGTTTGCTTTTCGCCCACGTAACTGCGGGCGCCGGAGCCGGTAACAGCGCGCCTTTAGCGTCGGGCCATGACCATTGCCCCGGAAGTCCAGCAGGCGCCACCGCGCGCGCCCTATGTCGAAGGTCCCTGGATTGATGACTGGCGCCCGGAAGACCCCGAGTTCTGGGAGCGCACCGGCAGACCGATCGCCCGGCGTAACCTCGTTTTCTCCATCTTCGCCGAGCACATCGGGTTCAGCGTCTGGATGCTGTGGAGCATCGTGGTGGTGCATATGACGGCCGTCGGTGGCCACCCTGCGCCCTCTGGCTGGGCGCTGTCGCCCAGCCAGGCGCTATGTCTGGTCGCGGTGCCCAGCGGGGTCGGTGCGTTGCTGCGGTTGCCCTACACATTTGCCGTCCCGATCTTCGGTGGCCGCAACTGGACGATCATCTCGGCCACGTTGTTGGTCATTCCCTGTCTACTGCTGTCCTGGGCGGTAAGTCATCCCGGCATCCCGTTCGTGCTGCTGGTCGTGATCGCCGCGACGGCTGGGGTAGGGGGCGGCAATTTCGCCTCCTCGATGGCCAACATCTCGTTCTTCTTCCCGGAGCGCGACAAGGGCTGGGCGCTGGGTCTCAACGCGGCCGGGGGCAACATCGGGGTTGCGGTGGTGCAGAAGGTCATCCCCTCGGTCGTGGTCGCCGGTGGCGGGGTGGCGCTGGCACGTGCCGGATTGTTGTTCGTCCCCTTGGCCGTGGCCGCCGCGGTGTGTGCCTACCTGTTCATGAACAACCTCACCGAGGCCAAAGCTGACGTGAAACCCGTTTGGCAGGCATTGCGGCACACCGACACCTGGGTGTTGTCGCTGTTGTACATCGGTACCTTCGGATCCTTCATCGGCTACTCGGCCGCCTTTCCGACCTTGCTGACCAGCGTCTTCGGCCGCGGTGACATCGCGTTGGGCTGGGCTTTCCTGGGTGCTGCCATCGGATCGGTTATCCGTCCGCTCGGTGGCAGGCTCGCCGATCGGATCGGCGGCGCCCGGATCACCGCCGGCAGCTTCGTCATGCTCGCAATCGGGGCGGCGGCGGCGCTGTGGTCGGTTCAGGCGGTCGACTTGCCGCTGTTCTTCCTCAGCTTCATGTTCTTGTTCGTGGCCACCGGTATCGGCAACGGATCGACCTACCGGATGATCTCCCGGATCTTCACGGTCAAAGGCGAGCTCGCGGGCGGTGACCCCGACACGATGGTCCAGATGCGTCGCCAGGCCGCGGGTGCGCTGGGCGTCATCTCCGCCGTCGGTGCGCTTGGCGGGTTTCTGGTGCCGTTGGCCTATGCGTGGTCCAAGGCGCAATTCGGCAGCATCGAACCGGCGCTGCGCTGCTACGTGGTCTTCTTCCTGGGCCTGCTGATCGTGACGTGGTACCGCTACCTGCGCAGCGGAAGCTGGGCGAGTCGACTCTGATCAGCTGTCCGGCATGGGTTTCGGCTTGGGCGGATAGTCCGGCCAGGGGCTGTAGTCGGCGATCAGCTCCTCCTGCGCGGGCCGCTGGTCGGCCGGCACGTGCTGCAGATTGATCCGGATCCGGTACCAGATGGAACTGGGCCCGCGCATCCCGTCGACCAGCACGTCGGCGGGCTGCAGCAGGTCGGCTGCGGCGGGATGGCGGTGGCGCCAGGTGTCCAGCGCGGCCATCGCCTCGTCCCGGGTCTTGGTGCGCGCGACCTCGATGAGCGGCTTTGAGGACCGGCGCCGGCCGCCGGCCCGTGGGCCGGCGCCCTTGGGCGCCTTTTCCGGCGGCCCCAATTCCTCGGCCAGCATGAGCAGCCGGTCCAGCTGGCCCACGGCGTCGTCGATCCCCGCCCACGGGTCACCCAGCTCGGCGAACCGGTCCGGAACGGTGCCCAGGGTGAAGTCCTCCGGATGGCAGTCGGGCACCTCATCCCAGCCCAGCGGGGTCGATACCCGGGCGTCGGGAGTGGCCCGCACCGAGTAAGCCGACGCGACCGTACGGTCCTTGGCGTTCTGGTTGAAGTCGACGAACACGCCCTCGCGTTCTTCCTTCCACCAGCGGCTGGTTGCGGCGTCGGGCACCCGCCGTTCGACTTCGCGCGCAACGGTCTGGGCAGCCAACCGGACCTTGGAGAACGGCCAGCGCGGCGCGATCCGGGCGTACACATGAAAGCCGCGCGACCCGGACGTCTTGGGCCAGCCGGTCAGGCCGTAGTCCTCGAGCACCTCACGCACCACCAGGGCGACGTCGATGATGTGTCGCCAGCCGATGCCCGGCATCGGGTCCAGGTCGATCCGCAGCTCGTCGGGATGGTCGAGGTCACCGGTCAGCACCGGATGCGGATTGAGGTCGATGCAGCCCAGGTTGACCACCCACGCCAGTCCCGCGGCGTCGTGGATGACCGCTTCCTTGGCGGAGGTGCCCGACGCATAGCGCAGTTCGGCGACGTCGACCCAGTCCGGACGGTTGGCGGGTGCGCGCTTCTGGAACACCGCTTCTTCGGAGATGCCTTTGACGAAGCGCTTGAGGATCATCGGCCGGCCGGCCACCCCGCGCAGCGCGCCATCGGCCACCGAGAGGTAGTAACGCACCAGGTCGAGCTTGGTGTGTCCGGATCGGCCGTCCGGGCCGGGAAACACCACTCGGTCCGGATGGGTGATGGTAACGCGGTGTCCGGCGACGTCCAGTGATGCCGGACCGGTCATGAGAGTCCATGCTAATTCCGGAATACCTTCTGATCGCTTTGCGACCCCCGTCACATATTGTGAGGTTATGCCTAACCTCAGTGACTTGCCCGGGCTCGGAAAGATCCAGCAATACGTCGACCGCGGTACCTCCGAACTGCACTACGTGCGCAAGATCGTCGAATCGGGCGCGTTCCGGTTGGAGTCGCCGCTGAACTATGCCGCGATGGCAAACGAAATCGTGAAGTGGGGCGAGTTCGGCATGCTGCCGTCGCTGAATGCCCGGCGCCACCCGGACCGGGCAGCCTGCATTGACGAAGAAGGCGAGTTCACCTACAAGCAGCTCGACGAGGCCGCCCACGCCGTGGCCAACGCCCTGCTCGCCAAGGGGGTTCGGGCCGGCGACGGGGTGGCCCTCCTGGCGCGTAACCACCGCTGGTTCCTCATCGCCAACTACGGCGCCGCCCGGGTGGGAGCCCGCATCATCTTGCTCAACAGCGAGTTCTCCGGTCCGCAGATCAAAGAGGTGTCGGAGCGCGAAGGCGCCAAGCTGATCATCTACGACGACGAGTACACCAAGGCCGTCAGCAAGGCCGAGCCGCCGCTGGGCAAGCTCCGCGCCCTGGGCACCAACCCCGATAAAGACGAGCCGTCGGGCAGCACCGACGAGACCCTGGCCGACCTGATCGCGCGCAGCAGCACCGCGCCCGCCCCCAAGGCCGGCAAGCATGCGTCGATCATCATCCTGACCAGCGGAACCACCGGCACCCCCAAGGGCGCCAACCGCAGCACCCCACCGACGCTGGCGCCCGTCGGCGGCATCCTGTCGCACGTCCCCTTCAAGGCCAACGAGGTGACGTCGCTGCCGGCGCCGATGTTCCACGCGCTGGGTTACCTGCACGCCACCATCGCGATGTTCCTGGGGTCGACGCTGGTGCTGCGACGTAAATTCAAGCCGCCGCTGGTGCTGGAAGACATCGAGAAGCACAAGGTGACCGCCATGGTGGTGGTGCCGGTGATGCTGTCGCGCATCCTCGACGCGGTCGAAAAGATGCACAACAAGCCCGACCTGTCCAGCCTGAAGATCGTCTTCGTTTCCGGGTCGCAGCTGGGCGCCGAGTTGGCCTCGCGCGCGCTCAAGGACCTCGGGCCGGTCATCTACAACATGTACGGCTCGACCGAGATCGCGTTCGCCACCATCGCCGGACCCAAGGACCTGGAGCGCAATCCGGCGACCGTCGGACCGGTCGTCAAGGGCGTGAAGGTCAAGATCCTCGACGAGAACGGCAACGAGCTGCCCCAGGGCGAGGTCGGGCGGATCTTCGTCGGCAATGCCTTTCCGTTCGAGGGCTACACCGGCGGCGGCCACAAGCAGATCATCGACGGCCTGATGTCCTCGGGTGACGTCGGCTATTTCGACGAGCACAACCTGCTCTACGTCAGCGGCCGCGACGACGAGATGATCGTTTCCGGCGGTGAGAACGTGTTCCCCGCCGAGGTGGAGGATCTGATCAGCGGGCATCCCGACGTGGTGGAGGCCACCGCGATCGGTGTCGAGGACAAGGAGTGGGGCGCGCGACTGCGTGCATTCGTGGTGAAGAAGCCCGATGCCGAGGTCGACGAGGACACCATCAAGCACTATGTGCGCGACCACCTTGCCCGCTACAAGGTGCCGCGGGAGGTGATCTTCCTCGACGAGCTGCCGCGCAATCCCACCGGCAAGATCCTCAAGCGTGAACTGCGCGAGATGGAGGTGGAGTAGCGGGTAGCTGCCGCAACCGGCGACCGCGCTACGAAGCTCTACGCACGTCACCGGGAATCTGAGAAACAGGATCTTCTTCGCCTGCCAAGTGGTGTAATTCTGCTGAACTCATCCGGGCGAATTGCGCATGCATGTTGGTGGCGCGGTGGATTGATGTCAGGGGTTGTGGGATGCCGTATGTGATTGCGGTGCCGGATGTGGTGGCCTCGACGGCGGCACAGCTTGCGGATCTAGGTGTGGCGCTGGGCGTTGCCAATGCTGCAGCGACGGCCTCCACCACGGGGATCCTGGCTGCGGCTCACGACGAGGTGTCAGCGGCGATCGCGGCGGTGTTCTCCGGGCACGGCCAGGCGTATCAGGGGCTCAGTGCGCAGGCGGCGTTGTTTCATGAGCAGTTCGTGCGGGCGTTGAGCGCCGGTGCCGGCGCGTATGCCGGCGCCGAGGCCGCCAATGCCTCGCCGCTGCAGAGCCTGCTCGACGCCGTCAACGCGCCCGTCCAGGCAACGACCGGTCGTCCGTTGATCGGCAACGGTGCCAACGGAGCCTCCGGCACCGGCGCCAACGGGGCGCCGGGTGGCTGGTTGCTCGGTGACGGCGGGGCCGGCGGGTCGGGCGCGGCGGGTCAGAACGGCGGTGCCGGCGGCGCTGCTGGGCTGCTGGGTTCCGGCGGCGCCGGTGGGACCGGCGGGAGCTCCTCGACCGGTAACGGCGGTGCCGGCGGGGCCGGTGGGACCGGTGGATGGTTGTCGGGTAATGCCGGTGCCGGCGGGGCCGGCGGCGCCAGCACCTTCGCGGGCGGTGTCGGCGGGCT
>NZ_MVIF01000084.1 GCF_002086675.1 Mycobacterium persicum | reverse complement strand
CCCCCCCGACACCGCCCGGTCCCCCGCCCCCGATTGGTGTACCACCGAAAGCCGCTATGCCACAGTCGATTCCGCCTCGCGGCGGCAAGCCGCCATTGAGACAACGCAATTGGGGTTGGGTGCTGGCGATTGTCGTGATCGTGTTAGCGGTGGCGGCCATCGCCATCCTGGGCACGGTGCTGTTCACCCGCGGCAAGCATTCGAAGGTGTCGCAGGAAGACCAGGTGCGGCAGACCATTCAGAGCTTCGACGTGGCAATCCAGACCGGCGACCTGACCACGCTGCGCAGTATCACCTGCGGCACCACCCGCGACGGCTACGTGGACTACGACGAACGCTCCTGGAGCGAAACCTATCGACGGGTCTCGGCCGCCAAGCAGTATCCGGTGATTGCCAGTATCGACCAGGTGGTCGTCAACGGTCAGCACGCGGAAGCCAATGTCACCACGTTCATGGCCTACGACCCGCAGGTCCGCTCGACGCGCAGCCTCGACCTGCAGTTCCGCGACGACCAGTGGAAAATCTGCCAGTCCCCGAGCAATTAGCGTGCGATCTCCCGCGCGAGCAGTCACAGAATCGCACGCCGCGTAGCGGATTTGTGCGAGTCTATGACTGCTCGCGGGGTCGAACTCACCCCGAGCCGAGCGACTTGCCGGCGCAGTGCAGGTCGTTGCAGGCCTCGATCACCCGCTCGGTCATCGAAGCCTCGGCCTTCTTGAGGTAGCTGCGCGGGTCGTAGACCTTCTTGACCCCCACTTCGCCATCGACCTTGAGCACGCCGTCGTAGTTGGTGAACATGTGACCGGCGATCGGGCGGGTGAACGCGTACTGGGTGTCGGTGTCGACGTTCATCTTCACGACGCCGTAGCGCAGCGCTTCCTCGATCTCGGACTTCAGCGAGCCGGACCCGCCGTGGAAGACGAAATCGAACGGCTTGGCGCCCTCAGACAACCCGAGCTTGGCCGCCGCCACCTTCTGTCCCTGGGCCAGGATGTCGGGACGTAGCTTCACATTGCCGGGCTTGTAGACGCCGTGCACGTTGCCGAACGTCGCGGCCAGCAGGTACTTGCCGTGTTCACCGGCGCCGAGCGCGTCGATGGTTTTCTCGAAGTCGTCCGGGGTGGTGTAGAGCTTGTCGTTGATCTCGTTGGCGACGCCGTCCTCTTCGCCGCCCACCACGCCGATCTCGATCTCGAGGATGATCTTGGCGGCCGCCGCCGCTTTGAGCAGCTCCTGGGCGATCACCAGGTTCTCGTCGATCGGCACCGCGGAGCCGTCCCACATGTGCGATCCGAACAGCGGATTGCCGCCCTTACTCACCCGCTCCGACGACAGAGCCAGCAGCGGCCGCACGTAGCTGTCGAGTTTGTCCTTGGGGCAATGATCGGTGTGCAGCGCGACATTGATCGGGTATTTTGCCGCGACGACGTGGGCGAACTCGGCCAGCGCAACCGCGCCGGTCACCATGTCCTTGACGCCGAGGCCGGAGCCGAACTCCGCTCCCCCGGTGGAGAACTGGATGATGCCGTCGCTGCCGGCGTCGGCGAAGCCTTTGAGCGCGGCGTTGACGGTCTCCGACGACGTGCAGTTGATGGCCGGGAAGGCGTACGCGTTCTCCTTGGCACGTCCCAGCATCTCGGCGTAGACCTCGGGCGTGGCTATGGGCATGAACTTCCTCCTCGAAGAATGCTGGGTCTCATCAGTATTGCAACTCACCGGTTTGTGTCCAGGCCGGTGGGTCCGGCCCGGTATGTTGGGACATCGTGAGCACCGCCGTGACGGCCCTGCCGGACATCCTCGACCCGATGTACTGGTTGGGTGCCGACGGCGTTTTCGGATCTGCCGTGCTGCCCGGGATCTTGATCATCGTCTTCATCGAGACCGGCCTGCTGTTTCCGCTGCTTCCGGGGGAATCGCTGCTGTTCACCGGCGGACTGTTGGCCGCCAGTGCCAACCCGCCGGTCACCATCGGAGTGCTCGCCCCGGCGGTAGCCCTGGTGGCGGTGCTCGGCGATCAGAACGCGTACTTCATCGGCCGCCGGATCGGGCCGGCACTGTTCAAGAAGGAAGATTCGCGGTTCTTCAAGAAGCACTATGTGACCGAGTCGCATGCATTCTTCGAAAAATACGGGCCCTGGACGATCATCCTGGCCCGCTTCGCGCCGTTCGTGCGCACCTTCGTCCCGGTGGTCGCCGGCGTGTCTTACATGCGCTATCCGGTATTTCTCGCGTTCGACATCGTTGGCGGCATCGCCTGGGGTGCGGGTGCGACGCTGGCCGGCTATTTCCTGGGCAATGTGCCGTTCGTGCACCACAACTTGGAAAAGATCATCCTGGGCATTCTGTTCATCTCGCTGCTGCCGGTGATGACGGCGGCATGGCGTACCTACCGGTCACGGCGACGGGACAAAAACGAGGCCGCGCTACCCGAGTGAGCCGACGACGGCGACGCTGTGGGCGGCCTCCATCAGCATCCAGCCCGACAGCTGTACCGACAGGTCGCGCTCGGGAATCTCGGAGCTGTTCACCGCTCCCGCGACGAACTGCGCCTGCTGTCCGCCCGCGGTGGGCAATTCGGCGTCACGGTCCCAGAACGCCCCGAATACCGGCAACCCGTCCACCGTCTGCCGGTAGTCCCACGCTGATTTTGCCGAGGACAGCACTATCTTGGCCGCGGTGCGGCGAGCCGCGACGTCGTCGGCGGAGTCGGCCGGCAACGTGGTGGCCACCAGCGCCAGGTAGCGAGCGGTGATACCGGCGAACAGGCCGCCGTCGCCGCCGCCGGCGCCGCGGAGCACGCCCGCCGGCGCCATGTGCTCGTCCACGGCCGCGACCAGCCGCTGCACCCGGGCGAAGTGACGCTGGTCGCCGGTGCGGGCCGCCAATTCGGTCTCCAGGCCGAGTACCACGCCCTGGCAGTAGGTGTACTGGGCACGGACCAACGATCCCGCTTTGATGCCGTCGAACACCAGCTGCGTCTTCGGGTCGATCAGCGTGCGGTCGATCCAGTCGGCCATCTGCTGGGCCCGCTGCAGCCAGTCGTCATAGCGGGCCAGGAAGATCCCGGCCGGGCCGTTTGCGGGGGCGTTGAAGAACTGGTCCTGCTTGCGCCACGGGATGCCGCCGCCGTCCTCGGGTGCCCATGCCTTGACGAACTGGTCGGCCAGCTTCGGCAGCGCACGTTTGCGTTCGACACCGGCGATCCGGGCGGCACGTTCCAGGGCCAGCGCCAGCCACGCCATGTCGTCGTAATAGCTGTTGGTCCAGGAGAAGTTGTTGCGCAGCCGATGCGAGCGGACCTGCCGGTTGATGCTGGTGTGCCGCTGCGGCTGTGGGTCCCGCAGCTGCGCATCGAGCAGGCAATCCAGCAGATGGGCCTGCCACCAGTAGTGCCAGGTGCCGAACAGTCGGTCTTTGCGGGCCGCCGGCCAGGCCACCACGCCCAGCTGCGTCCCCGGTATCGCCCAAAGCCGTCTGAGGTGCCGCTGGGTGACGGCGGCTTCGGAGGTGGCGGCCCGGTTGGCCCAGAGCTGGTCCATGCCTGCCGACCCTATCGAGTGCCGGCGAGCGCGAACAGCTGACGCAGGCCGGCCAGTGAGTGCGCGGACAGAAAAAGATCGCAATAGGGCAGCGCCACCGCCATCGAACCGGTCAGCGGCCGAAACTCCGCCGCCGCGGCGCGCGGGTTGAGCCAGATCAGCAGCTCGGCGCGGCGACGCACCCGGGCCAGCGCGTGGTCCAGCACGTCGGGAGGATCGCTGTCCCAGCCGTCGGAGGCGATGACGACCACCGCGCCGCGCAGCGCATTGCCGTAGGGCGGGGCCAACAGGGCGCCGACGCTGCGGCCGATGAACGTGCCGCCGTAGCGGTCGGTCACCTTGGCGTTGGCCCGTTGCAGCGCGACCTCGGCCGAGCGGTGCGACAACACCGCGGTGAGCCGCGTCAGCGACGTGGAGAAGGCGAACACCTCGGGCCGAATTCCCCCCTGGCGCAACGCCGCGGCTCGCATCAGATGCAGATAGATCGCGGCGTAGGGCTGCATCGACCGGCTCACGTCGCAAACCAGCACAATCCGCCGGGGTCGGCGGCGCGGCCTGCTTCGCGCCAGCAGCATCGCCTCCCAGCCGGTCGACCGCGACGCGTTGATGGTCGCGCGCAGATCGATGCGCTTGCCGTGCCGGCTGGACTCCAACCGCAGGCTGCGCCGACGCGGCCAGCGTCGCACCGCGGTCTCCAGCCACTCCCCGAGGAGCCTGGGGTCGTCGGGATCGAACCGGTCGAAGGGTTCGTCGGTCAGGGCAGCGATGCGGCTGGGCAGGTACTCGGGCAGGTGGACACTGGGGCCGGGGGCGCCGGTCCCGTCGGGGCTGGTCCGGGTGGCCCACGGCAGCGTGTCGGCGCCACCGCCGGCGCGGTGCACGGTCCCGGCCGCGGGGGCACGGGGGGCGGCAAGCGGCAGCGACGGCGCGCGCGGTCCGACGACAGCGGCGTCGATGGCGCCGAAAACCGCGGTAAACACCGCATCGAAAGCGACCAGATCTTCCATCCGGTTCACCAGGGTCACCCGGGCGGCCCAGTACAGCGTCGCCGCGGTGTGCGGCACCAGCTGTCGCAGCGCCTGCACGAAACTTGCCGGGCCGCTTGCGGATACGTGCACCCCGGCGCTGCGCAGCCGCGCCACCATCGCGGCCGCGAACGCCGCCAGATCGACGCCCCGCAACAACGGCGTGCCGATGGGCGTGTTCATCAGATCAGTGTCGCCGGCGCAGCACCCAGAGCAGCACCAGCACAGCCGTCACCGCCAGCGCCGCCGCAGCGTATTTCTTCAGCCGGTCGGCGCCGGCGAGCTCCAGCAGGTCGATCGGGGCGGTTTCGGCGGCGGCGCTGGCTGCCGAGCGCGCGGGCGCGGCCGGCAGCTCAGCACCGGTCGCGGTTGCCGGACCCGCCGCCGCGAGTTCGGCTTCTAGCGAATCGACGAACTGGCTCAGCAACTTCTCCGAAACCTGCTGCAGCATTCCGCTGCCGAACTGCGCCAGCTTGCCGACGATCTTCAGGTCGGTGTCGACGATCACCTGGGTACGCTCGCCGGCCTCGTGCAGCCGGGCGGTGACGGTGGCGGCGGCGTTGCCGGTGCCCCGGGCTTCCTTGCCTCTGGCGTCGATCACCGCGCGGTGCTGGTCGCGGTCCTGCTCGACGAAATGCACTCGGCCGCTGAATTCGCTGGTGACCGGACCCACCTTGACCTTGACCTTGCCGAGGTAGTCGTCGCCGTCGTGGCCGGTCAGTTGCGCCCCGGGCATCAGCGGGATCACCTTCTCGAGGTCGCACAGCACGTCCCAGGCCTGTTCGATCGGAGCGCTGACGCTGAACTCGTTGGCGATCTTCATGCTGCGGGTCCTCTCATGTCCGGCTGCACTCGGTGAAAGCGGTGTACGCGTCGCGAATCAGCGTACGGTCGTCGGGTGTCTTGGCCAGCGCCCCCAGGCTGGCGAGCGCCACCGCAACCGATTCGTCCTGCAGGTCGGCGACGCCGAGCGACACCAGGGCGGCGACCCAGTCGATGGTCTCGGCCACGCCCGGCGGCTTGTCCAGGTCGAGATCGCGTGTGCGGCAGACGAATTGGGTGGCGTGCTGGATCAGCGGCGCGGTGGCCCCGGGCACCGTCCGGCGGACGATCGCGGCGGCGCGGGCTGGCTCCGGGTAGTCGATCCAGTGGTACAGGCAGCGTCGTCGCAGGGCGTCGTGCAGGTCGCGGCTGCGGTTGGAGGTGAGCACCGCGACCGGCGGCCGCTCGGCGACGAAGGTGCCCAACTCCGGGACGGTGACGGCGGATTCGCCGAGGAATTCCAGCAGCAGCGCCTCGAATTCGTCGTCGGCACGGTCGATTTCGTCGATCAGCAGCACCGGCGGGGTCGGGCCGCGATGGCGGACGCAGCGCAGGATGGGCCGGTCCACCAGGTAGGCCTCGGTGTAGAGGTCCGCCTCCTGAATACCGGCGCCCTGCGCTTCGGCGAGCCGGATGGCGAGCAGCTGACGTTGGTAGTTCCAGTCGTACAGCGCCTCGCTCGCGGTCAGCCCCTCATAACACTGCAGCCGGACCAGGGTGGTATCCAACACGACGGCAAGGGTTTTGGCGGCTGTCGTCTTGCCAACGCCCGGCTCGCCCTCCAGCAGCAGCGGTCTGCCGAGGGTGACCGCCAGATAGATCGCCGAGGCGGTCCCGGTGTCGAGCAGGTAGTCGTGCGCGTCGAACCGGTGGACGACGTCGTCGGGGTCGGTGAACATCACGATGTCACCAGCCGCTGGTAGTCGTCCCAGGTGTCCACGTCGAGCGGCACCGGACCGTCGACCGTGAGCTCGCGCACCTGGTGCCGGCCCGACTCCATCAGCTTCCACACCCCCTTGTCGCCGTGCAATTGCGCCAGCTCACCGAAGAGGGTGCGGCTCAGCCAGAATGGATGTCCGATACCGTCGGCATAGCGGCACACCATGATTTCGGCCGCCGGTCCTCGTGTCGCCAGCTGCCGCAGCGTCGCGGGGTCCACGCCCGGCTGGTCGCCCAGCATCAGCACGATGCCGGCGGCCTGCGGATCCACCCGTTGCAACGCCACCCGCAGCGACGCCGAACACCCGGCCCCGTGGTCGTCGACGACCACCACGTCGACCCCGGCCAGCGGCACCGTGTCACGCACCTTCTCGGCGGCACCGCCCAAGGTGACGATCAGCTGATCGAATCCGGCACGGCGAGCGACCTCCATGGTCGCCCCCAGCAGCGTCGTATCCCGGTACGGCAGTAGCTGTTTGGGGGTGCCCAGCCGTTGGGAACTGCCGGCGGCCAGCACGACACCAGTGACCGTCATCCGACCGGCCGGTTTGCGAAGGCGGTGCGGCATCCCGAACCGCAGAACCAGTAGTCGGTGCCCTCTCGCTGCAGGTGCTCGGTCGTGGGTCCGACGGTCACCGTCATGCCGCATACCGGGTCGACCGCCTCCGGCGCGGTTGCGCTGGTTGCGGGCACACGCACATTGCCCGTGCGCAGGGCGGCGATAAGCTCGGCGGCGATCGACACCGCGATCTCCGCCGGGGTCTTGGCGCCGATCGGCAATCCGACCGGGGTGTGGATGCGGGCCCGCTCGCCCTCGGACAGGTCCAGCGAGCTCAGGATCGAGGCGCCACGGACCTTGCTGGCCACCAGGCCGATATACCCGACACCGTTATCCAGTGCGGCACGGATGATTTCGGCCTCCGGACCGCCGTGGCTGGCGATCACTAGGCCAGTCGGCACTGCGGTGGCGGCAACCGGCTCGGTGTCGCGTCGCGCGTCGTAGCCAAGCACGCCACACAGCTGGATCAGCGCGTCGGCGATCGGCGTGGCACCGTAGACCCGGATCAGCGGCGCCGGCAACTGCGGGGTCAAGAATATTTCCAGCGCCCCACCGGACAGGCACGGGTTGACCACTACGCAGGCGCCGGGCGCTTCCGGGAAATGCACGTCGCCGTCGGGAAGCACCCGCAGCAGCACGCTTTCTCCGGCCTGCAGTGCGCCCAGCGCCGCCTTACGGACCGAGTTCTGCGCGCACTGGCCGCCGACGAAGCCTTCAATTGTGCCGTCCGCCAACAGTATTGCCTCATCACCCGGATAGGCGGAGGCGGGCGGCTGGGCCCGCACCACGGTCGCGTGCACGAACGGTGTTCGTGCCGCCAGTAGTTGCTGAGCCCGTTCGCTGATGGTGATCATGGTCTAGATCGGTGGCCTCGCCCGGCCCTGCATGGCCTCCCACACCCGCGACGGTGTCAACGGCATGTCGGCGTGCCGAACCCCGTACGGCGCCAACGCATCCACCACCGCGTTCACCACCGCCGGCGGGGATCCGACGGTAGCCGACTCGCCGATGCCCTTGGCGCCGATCGGGTGATGCGGTGACGGCGTGACCGTGTGGCCGGTCTCCAGGTGCGGCACCTCGAGTGCGGTCGGGATCAGGTAGTCCATCAGCGAGCCGCCCAGGCAGTTGCCGTCCTCGTCGAAGGCGATCATCTCCATCAGCGCCATCCCGATTCCGTCGACGACACCGCCGTGCACCTGGCCCTCGATGATCATCGGGTTGATCCGGGTGCCGCAGTCATCCACGGCCAGGAAGCGGCGCACCTTGACCACGCCGGTGCCCGGATCGACGTCCACCACACAGAAATACGCGCCGTAGGGGTAGGTCAGATTCGACGGGTTGTAGCACACCTCGGCGTCCAGCCCGCCCTCGATGCCGTCGGGCAGATCACCGGCGCCGTGGGCACGCATCGCGATATCTTGGATGGTCACCGACGCCGACGGGTCACCTTTGACGTGGAACTTGCCCTTCTCCCATTCCAGGTCTGCCACCGAGACTTCCAGCATGCCGGCGGCGATGATCTTGGCCTTGTCGCGCACCTTACGCGCCACCAGAGCAGCAGCCCCGCCGGATACCGGGGTCGAGCGGCTGCCGTAGGTGCCCAGCCCGAATGGGGTCTGGTCGGTGTCGCCGTGCACCACCTCGATATCGTCGGGCGGGATGCCCAGCTCTTCGGCGACGATCTGCGCGAACGTCGTCTCGTGACCCTGGCCCTGCGACTGAACGGAAAGCCGCACAACGGCTTTGCCGGTTGGATGCACCCGCAGCTCGCAGCCGTCGGCCATACCGAGGCCGAGGATGTCCATGTCTTTGCGAGGCCCGGCGCCCACCGCCTCGGTGAAGAACGACATGCCGATGCCCATCAGCTCGCCTTGCTGCCTTCGGCGCCGTTGTTCCTCGCGTAACGCGTCGTAGCCGATCATGTCCATGGCCTTGCGCATGGTGGCCTCGTAGTCACCCGAGTCGTACACCCAGCCCGTCTTGGTGGTGTACGGGAATTGCTCGGGCTTCAACAGGTTTCGCAGCCGCAGCTGCGCCGGGTCCAGCTTCAGCTCGAAGGCCAGACAGTCCACTAGCCGCTCGACGAAGTACACCGCCTCGGTGATCCGGAAGGAGCACGCATAGGCCACCCCGCCGGGCGCCTTGTTGGTGTAGACCGCCGTCATGTGGCAGTAGGCGGCGTCCAGGTCGTAGCTGCCGGTGAACACCCCGAAGAAGCCGGCCGGGTACTTCGTCGGCGCCGCCTGACCGTTGAACGCACCGTGGTCGGCCAGCACGTTGCTGCGCAGGGCCAGGATTTTGCCGTCCTTGGTGGCCGCGATCTCGCCGACCATGATGTAGTCGCGCGCGAAGCTGGTGGAGGTCAGGTTCTCGCTGCGGTCCTCCATCCACTTGACCGGCTTGCCCAGCACCAGCGAGCCGACGATCGCGCACACATAGCCGGGGTAGATCGGCACCTTGTTGCCGAAGCCGCCGCCGATGTCGGGCGAGATGACCCGGATCTTGTGTTCGGGCAGGCCGGCAACCAATGCGTACAGCGTGCGGTGGGCGTGCGGGGCCTGCGAGGTGGTCCACAGTGTCAGCTTTCCGCTGACCGGATCCAAATCAGCTACCGCACCACAGGTTTCCATCGGCGCGGGGTGTACCCGCGGATAGACCATCTCCTGCTTGACCACCACATCCGCCTTGGCGAACACCGCATCGGTGGCGGCCGCGTCGCCGGTCTCCCAGTCGAAGATGTGGTTGTCTTTCTTGCCTTCCAGGTCGGTGCGGATCACCGGCGCGGCCGGGTCGAGCGCCTTGCGGACGTCCACGACAGGATCGAGCGGGTCGTACTCGACGTCGATGAGCTCCAGCGCATCGCGGGCCGAATACCGGTCTTCGGCAACGACGAACGCCACCTCTTGGCCCTGGAAGCGCACCTTGTCGGTGGCCAGTACGGCCTGCACGTCGTTGGCCAGTGTCGGCATCCAGGCCAGGCCCTTCTCCGCCAGGTCGGCGCCGGTCACCACCGCCTTGACCTTCGGATGGGCCAGGGCCGCAGTGGTGTCGATGCTCACGATGCGGGCATGCGCGTACGGTGAGCGCAGGATCGCCAGGTGCAGCATGCCGGGCAGCGTGACGTCGTCGACGTAGGTGCCGCGGCCCCGGATGAAACGGGGATCTTCCTTGCGCAGCATCCGGCCGTGGCCGCACGGCTTTTGGTCGTTGTCGGCGGTGTCTTCCGGTGAGGGCGGCCTTGATTCGATGGTGGTCATGACGTGGCCTCCGCGGAACTGTGCTGAGCGGCCCATTGGATGGACCGCACGATTGTCGTGTATCCGGTGCACCGGCAGATCTGCCCGGAGATGGCCTCCCGGATGGTCTGCTCGTCGGGATTGGGGTCGCGGTCCAACAGCGCCCGGGCGGTGATCATCATGCCTGGTGTGCAGAAGCCGCATTGCAATCCGTGGCAGCGCATGAATCCTTCTTGCACCGGGTCGAGCTGGCCATCGACGGCCAGTCCTTCTACGGTCCTGACACTGTGGCCGGATGCCATGACGGCCAGCATCGTGCACGACTTCACCGGCACGCCGTCGACGTCGACCACACAGGTTCCGCAGTTGCTGGTGTCGCAGCCCCAGTGAGTTCCGGTGAGCCCCAACTGATCCCGCAGGAAGTGCACCAGCAGCATCCGGGGTTCGACCTCGGCGGTGACCTGTTCGCCGTTGACGGTCATGGTTACCTGCATGGCTAGTTCCCTTCCGGCTCGGGGATGTTACGCACCCGTTCGGTCGCGGTGCGCAGCGTGCGGATGGTTAATTCGGAAGCCAGGTGCCGCTTGTACTCGGCGGTGCCGCGAATATCGGTCACCGGTTCGCAGGCCTGGCTTGCTCGCCGGCCCGCCTCGGCGAAGGTTTCTTCGGTGGCCGGTCGGCCCACCAGTGCCTGGGCAAGCTCGGCGAGCGCTGTCCTATTTGGATTCACCGCGGTGAGACCCACCCGGACGGCGGCGATGGTGTCGCCGTCGAGCGTGATCGACGCACCGGCCGCGGTAACGGCCCAATCACCAACCCGCCGTTCGACTTTCGCATAGGCGCTGGAAGTGTTGTGCCGCACCGGGATACGTACCTCGACCAGGATCTCGTTGTGCGCCACCGAGGTCTCGTACGGCCCGACCGTGAAGTCGTCGATTGCTATCTCACGCTCGCCCGACGGCCCCCGCGCCAGGCACACGGCGTCCAGCACCATGCACACCGTCGACAGGTCCTCGGCCGGATCGGCCTGACACAGCGAACCGCCCAGGGTACCGCGGTTGCGGACCACCGGGTCGGCGATCACGCGTTCGGCATCGCGAAAGATCGGGCACACCGCCGCCAGCGTGTCCGACTCCAGGATCTCGCGGTGCCGGGTCATGGCGCCGATGCGCACCAGGGTCGGATCGGTGATCACGTATCCGAGTTCGGGCACCAGGTCGTTGATGTCGACCAGATATTCCGGGTTGGCGATACGCAGCTTCATCATCGGCAGCAGGCTGTGGCCGCCGGCGACCACTCGCGCCCCCTCCCCCAACCGATCCAGTAATCCGATGGCGTGGTCGACGCTGGTCGCACGCTCGTATTCGAAGGGCCCAGGTACTTGCATGCGCCCAGTGTCAGCCGTTGCTCAACGAGCGTCAATATCGACTTAAGTGATCGCTGAACTCGCCTTCTACCTGCGCGTCATGGTGGATCCGCCCGTCGGTCTCGGCCAACGGGCGCCCGCGGCCGCCCCACCGCCGGGCGATGATGTCGGCGGCGATCGACACCGCCGTCTCCTCGGGCGTACGGGCGCCGAGATCCAGTCCGATCGGGCTGGACAACCGGCCCAGTTCGGCGTCGGTCAGCCCGACCGCCCGCAGCCGCCGCAACCGGTCGTCGTGCGTCCGGCGCGACCCCATCGCCCCGACGTACCCGACGCGGGGCAGCCGCAGTGCCACCTCGAGCACCGGCACGTCGAACTTCGGATCGTGGGTGAGCACGCAGATCACCGTGCGCTCGTCGACGGCGCCCGCCTCGGCCTGAGCGGCCAGGTAGCGGTGCGGCCACTCGACGACGACCTCGTCGGCCGTCGGAAAGCGCACCGACGTGGCAAAGACGGCGCGAGCGTCGCAGACGGTGACCCGGTAGCCCAGGAACGATCCCTGGCGCGCCAGGGCAGCGGCGAAGTCGATCGCTCCGAAGACCAGCATCCGCGGACGCGGCGCGAAGCTGGACACGAAGACCTCCATGCCTTCGCCCCGGCGTTGCCCGTCGGGGCCGTACTCGAGAATTTCGTTGCGCCCCAGCGCAAGCAGGCCGCGCGCGTCGTCGGTGACCGCAGCGTCAGCACGCCCGGAACCGAGCGATCCGGCGATCGCGTCGGGGTGCACGACGAGGCGCCGGCCCACCCCGCGGGTGTCCGGGTGGGTGATCACGGTCGCGATCGCGACCGGCCGATGGGCGGCGATGTCCCCGGCCACCGCGCCGAGTTCGGGAAACGTTGACTGCGAGACGGATTCGACGAAGACGTCGATGATGCCGCCACAGGTCAGACCCACCGCGAAGGCGTCATCGTCGCTGACACCGTACCGTTCTAGCCGGGGTGCGCCGCCGTGTACCACCTCGGTGGCGAGTTCGTAGACGGCACCTTCGACGCAACCACCCGACACCGACCCGCTCACCGAACCGTCGGGCGCCACCACCATCGCCGCACCCGGGGGCCGGGGCGCGGACCGCAACGTCCGCACCACCGTCGCCAACCCCGCGGTATCACCGGCGCGCCAGATCGACAGCAGCTCGGCAAGCACGTCACGCACCCCCTTAAACTAAGCCAGAAGTAGGCTCTTTCCATGACTCCGGCTCAACTTCGGGCCTATTCGGCGGTGGTGCGGCTGGGCTCGGTGCGGGCGGCCGCCGCAGAGCTCGGCCTCTCCGATGCCGGGGTCTCCATGCACATCGCGGCGTTGCGCAAGGAGCTCGACGACCAACTGTTCACCAGGACCGGTGCCGGGTTGGCGTTCACCCCCGGCGGGCTGCGGCTGGCCAGCCGGGCCGTGGAAATTCTGGGGCTGCAGCAACAAACGGCGATCGAGGTCACCGAGGCCGCCCACGGCCGCCGGCTGCTGCGCATCGCCGCGTCCAGCACCTTCGCCGAGCACGCGGCACCGGGCCTGATCGAGCTGTTCTCGTCTCGAGCCGACGACCTGTCCGTTGAGTTGAGCGTGCATCCGACGAGCCGATTCCGCGACCTGATTCTGTCGCGCGCGGTTGACATCGCCATCGGCCCGGCCAGCGAAAGTTCGTTTGGTGCCGACGGCTCGCTGTTTGTGCGACCCTTTCTGAAGTATCAGATCATCACCGTCGTGGCACCTAACAGCCCACTGGCCGTTGGTATTCCGACGCCAGCGTGGTTGCGCCAGCAGCAGTGGATGCTCGGCCCCTCGGCGGGCGGCGTGGACGGAGAGATCGCAACCATGTTGCGGGACTTGGCGATTCCAGAATCACACCAGCGAATCTTTCAAAGCGACGCCGCCGCCCTCGAGGAGATCCGGCGAGTCGGTGGTGTCACGCTGACCATCGGCTTCGCGGTCGCCAAGGACCTGGCCGCCGGACGGCTGGTACACGTGACCGGTCCGGGCCTGGATAGATCCGGCGAGTGGTGCGCCTCGACGTTGGCACCCTCGGCCCGGCAGCCCGCGGTGTCCGAACTGGTCCGGTTCATCACCACCCCGCGGTGCACCCAGGCGATGATCCGCGGCAGCGGGGTCGGTGTGGCGCGGTTCCGCCCGAAGGTCCACGTCACCTTGTGGAGTTAGCTATACGCTTTACCCCCATGAGCGTGTACAAGGTGATCGACATCATCGGGACCAGCCCTACCTCCTGGGAGCAGGCCGCGGCGGAGGCGGTGCAGCGGGCGCGGGAAAGCGTCGACGACATCCGGGTGGCCCGAGTCATCGAGCAGGACATGTCGGTGGACTCGAGCGGCAAGATCACCTTCCGGATCAAGCTCGAGATCTCGTTCAAGATGAGGCCGGCCAAACCGCGCGATTAAACAGCATCCGAGCCGTTGCGCCGTCGGGCCGTTGCGCGTCTGGCTTCGACTGTGCGCGTGTGGCTTTGAGTGTGCATCCACGGCTTTGACTGTGTACTCAAGGCTGAGGATTCGCTGCGGCGCCGCCCCAGCCGCACGCTCGACGCCACCACCGCACACTCGACGCCACCACCGCACACTCGATTCACCAAGCCCGCGACAGGTCGGCGTGCTGCCTGATCCACGCGTGCATCGCGATCCCCGCGGCCACGCCGGCGTTGATGCTGCGGGTCGAGCCGAACTGAGCAATCGACACCGTGATCGACGCGCCGGCGCGGGCGGCGTCGGTGATGCCGGGTCCTTCCTGACCGAACACCAGCAAGCACTCCCGCGGCAGCGTCGTCTCCTCCAGCCGCGCCGCCCCGGGGACGTTGTCGACGGCGACTACCGTCAGCCCAGCGCCAGTCGCGAACTCCATCAACTCGGCGGTGCTGTCGTGGTGGCGCAACCGCTGATAGCGGTCGGTCACCATGGCGCCACGGCGGTTCCAGCGCCGACGACCGACGATGTGCACCGTGTCCACCGCGAACGCGTTGGCGGTGCGTACCACCGAACCGATGTTGGCGTCGTGACCGAAGTTCTCGATCGCCACATGCAGCGGATGACGGCGAGTATCGATGTCGGCGACGATCGCCTCCCGGGTCCAATACCGATAGGCGTCGACGACATTGCGGCTATCACCGTCGCGCAACAACTCTGGGTCATACCGCAGGTCGTCGGGCAAATCACCCACCCAGGGACCGACGCCGCCGGCCGGCACCGCCCATTCGGTGGGCCCCGCTTCGTTCATCGCGACGTCCACACCGCGGCGTGAGTGCCCACGATCGCCACCGTCGCATACAGCAGCGCCTGGTTGATTTCACCCTGGGTGCACAGCGACGCGTCGACGTGTACGGCGTCGCGGGACGCGTCCGGCAGGATCAGCACCGATGCCCCATAGGCCGCGCACGCCGGGCTCAATCCGCGCCCGGGCAGCGTCGGCGCGGCAAGCAGCATCATCGGCCCGCCGCGGGCTGCGGAGTCGTCGCGATAGCGGGTCGCCAGCGCGTCGGCGGCCAACCCCAGCAGCATGTAGCCGTTGCCGGTGAATGCCGCTGGGTCCCCGAGCTGGGTCTTGGTCACCGGCGTACCGTCGGCGCGCCAGGCCGACAGGCTGGTGGTCTTGACCACCAGGCCGGTGTCGTTCTGATTGGTCGGCAACATGCCCACCGGGAATGCGGCCGGGTAAGCGGCCGCGGTATTGGCGATCCGATCATGGGGCGAATAGATATACACACCGCGCACCGCGCTGCGGTCGGTCAGCGGGCCCAGACAGACCGTGCCGGTGAGCCGGTCCGGCGGCGCCGACAACGGCTTGGCGATGTCACGCACCTTGGTCATCGCGTCGTCGCAGCTGCCGAGGCCGGTCGACTCCAGCGGATGGGCCAGGGCGCCGTAGAGGCCGTAGCGAATGTCCTCGGGTTTGGCGTGCGGCGCACGGGGGTCGCTCGGCGAAGCATCGACGTCGACCAGCACGTAGTCACCGGACCAGCGCAGATTCGACACCGCCATGTTCCACCCCAGCACCGGCAGCGATTCGCCCAGCCGGGCGCTCTGAGCGCCATAGATGCGATCGGGTCTCGAATCGGAGCACGCCATCAAGGCCGCCACGCAGGACAACGCCACGATCAGCGCAACCAGAACACGCACCGCCGCCGGCCTAGCCCAGCCCCAGATCGGCAAGCCCCAGCACGCTGCGGTACGGCAGACCTGCGGCCTCGATGGCCTCGGCGGCACCGGTGTCGCGGTCGACCACAACGGCCACGCCGACCACCTCGCCTCCGGCGTCTTGGACGGCGTGCACCGCGGTCAGCGCCGAGTTGCCGGTGGTGCTGGTGTCCTCGACCACCAGGACCCGCTGGCCGGACACCTCGGAACCCTCGATAAGTCGTTGCAGGCCATGGGTTTTCGCCGACTTGCGGACGACGAACGCGTCGATCGGGCGGCCGGGCGCGTGCATGATGGCGGTCGCCACCGGGTCGGCGCCGAGCGTCAGGCCGCCGACGAGCGCATAGTCCCAGTCGGCGGTGAGTTCGCGCATCAGCCTGCCGATCAATGCCGACGCCCGGTGATGCAGGGTGGCGCGGCGCAGGTCGACGTAGTAGTCGGCCTGTTTGCCCGACGACAGCGTGACGCGCCCGTGCACCACCGACAACCCGCGCACCAGCTCGGCGAGCTCGCCGCGGTCAGCTTCGGCCACTGCCGCCGCCGACACGCTTTACTGCCGCCCTGACCAGGCCCCGCGGCATCAGCCGCCCGGCCGAGACAATCGCCTTGTAGTGCAGGCCCGGGACGCTGATCACCTTGCCGCGGGTGACATCGGCCAGACTCTGACTGACCACGTCGTCGACCTCGAGCCACATGAACGACGGGAGGTTGGCCATGTCGATGCCGGCCCGGGCGTGGAATTCGGTGTGCACGTAGCCCGGGCATACGGCGTGCACACTGACGCCGGTGCCCTGCAGCCCGTTGGCCAACCCCTCGCTGAACGAGATCACCCAGGCTTTGGACGCCGAGTAGGTCGATCCGCGACCGGATAGCAGACCGGCGACGCTGGCGATGTTGATGACGGCGCCGGCGCCGGCTTCGAGCATGGCCGGTAACGCGGCCCGGGTCAGTTGCATCACCGCCGTCACGTTGACGTCGAGTTGCGCCTGCAGCAGGGCGGGATCGGTCGTCCAGAATTCCCCGGAGGTGCCCAGACCGGCATTGTTGACCAACACCCGGACGCCCCGGGAGAGCCGTTCGGCGACCTTGGCTCTGTCGGCCGCGTCGGCCAGGTCCGCGGGCAGGATCTCGACACCGCCGGCCTGCGCTTCCAACTCGCCGGCCAATTGCTGCAACCGGTCGACATCACGGGCGACGAGAACCAGGTCGTAGCCGTCACGCGCGTAGCGTCGCGCATAGCCGGAGCCAATCCCGGAAGTCGGACCTGTGATCAGCGCGACGGGCCGTGGCATGAGCGACAGTGTACTGACCGGCCGCCGGCCCTCGGGGCCCTGCTATCAGTGCTGGAAGTTGCTGGCTTGCCGGCCGTTACGACCGGCCGGCGGCGGACGCCGAACGCCTTCGGGACGACCTTCTTCACGACGTACCGGCTCGGCCACCCGCCGCGCCGGATCGGGTATCAGCCCGGCGGCCGGGTCGACCTGAGCGCGCCGGGGTGGCAGTTCTGCCTGACGCGCGGATGCCAGCGGACGCCCCGGTGCTGCGTTGCGCGCTGGTTCTGCGCTCTCTGCAGAGGTCTCGTCCTGCGGCAGCGGCGGCAACACCCGCAACAGGTCGTTGAACTGGCGCACGGTGCGCAGTCCCTCGTCCCACTGGGTGCGGGTGCTGGAGATCGGCATGCTGACCAACGTCCAGTTCTGCTCGTTCCACATGATCTCGGCGCAGTCGGGTGCGGTGTGCGCGAAGGTGACCATGCGCCGATCGCAGGCCCGCCGGGCCGCGTCGAGATTGGTGGAATAGACCATCCGCGGCCCGATGGCGCCGAGCAACCAGATGTCGCTTTCCCGTGGTTCCTTGAGTCCCTTGAGCCGCAGGTCCACCACGACGTTGGTGCCCACCTTGCGGTGCAGGGCGATCACCGTGGCGACTTCCTCGAGATCGAAAATGTAGACGGCCTCGCCGCGGATCTGACCCAGCACGACGTTCTTGGCCGGGACATCACCGACCGTCGACATCACACCGCGCTTCCAGCGATGCAGGATTTCGGTCGACTCGCGCTCGTAGTCGAAGCCGTGCGATCGCGCCCACGACCTACGACGTCGGCTGCGCCCGCGTTGTCGATCGACGTCGACGTACAGCAACACCACCGCACCGACGAAACACAGCGCGGACAGCGTGAACCAAAGCGGGACCACGGGAGACAGCCTATCTGCTGATGGGCCCGAATAAAGAATCCGAGCAGGTCACAACCGAATCACAGGAGTCAATACCAGGCGCGTCGGATGTCCGGTCGCATGGGGCGGCAAACGCATTTCACTGTCGGGTGGATCATTGCCGACATCGAATCCGCACTTTCGAGACGGGAGTCATCTGTGTCCCCTGCAGACGAGACGCTGCATATCGACGTTCCGGTCGAACTCGAGGAGGTGAAGGTCGTATTCAGCGTGGCATCGCTCACCTTCGAAGGCGACATGCCGGCCGTCCTGTTCCACCTCGGAATCGTCGCGGCCGACGCCACCGCCTGGCAGGCCAGCTCGCACGTCGTCGCCGTGTTCCACACGAATGCCGGACACGTGACACTCGACGACCAGGCCTACAACGCCAACCGGCACGTCAGCACCGGCAATCCGTACAAGCCGGTGCTGGCCGACCTGATAGCCAAGGGCGTGCACGTCGAGTTGTGCGGAGCCACCGCCAGGGCCAACGGTTGGCGCAATGCCGACCTCATCCCCGGGACCAGGATCAACAGGAATGCCATGGCCCGACTGACCCAGCTGGTGCAGCAGGGGTACGTGAAGATCTCGGAGGCTTAGACGTATGAGGGATTACCGGCTCATCCGCAGCTCCAGGGCGAACGGTGTCTGCCGGGCGACGATCGGTCATCCACCGATCAACTTGCTGGACATGCCCCTGCTGACTGAGATCGACCGGCTCTTGGGGAAGTCGCCGGCGACGACGGGGTGCGGGTGCTGATCGTCGACTCGGCCGATCCGGAGTTCTTCATCGCGCATGCGGACGTCTCGCTGCTCGGCGACTTGCATGGCCGTCCCGAAACTGCGGACACCGCACTGCACGACGAACTGTCGTTCTTCCACGCGATGACGGAGCGGATCCGAACCCTGCCGAAGGCAACCATCGCGGTCATCGAGGGAATCTGCCGTGGTGGTGGCTGCGAGTTCGCGATGGCTTTCGACATACGTTTTGCCGCGCTCGGCACGACCGTGCTGGGCCATCCCGAGGTTTCGGTGGGAATCATTCCCGGTGCGCGGCGCGCCGGCTGCTCCGGGCGGTCATCGACGCCGGCGCCCAGACCCGAGACTTCGAGCGGGGCGCCGCGCCGAAACCGCCCCCGTCTTAGCCCAGGATCAGTGCGTCGCCGTCAGCGCTGACATTGACCGGCACCACGTCGCCGTCGTGCACCTCGCCGGCCAGCAGCATCTTGGCAAGCTGGTCACCGATGGCCTGCTGGACCAGCCGCCGCAACGGACGCGCGCCGTACACCGGGTCGAATCCGCGATGCGCCAGCCACTGCTTGGCTTGCAGCGACACCTCGAGCTGCAACCGCCGTTGCGCCAGCCGTTTCTGCAGCTGCGCCAACTGGATGTCGACGATCTGCACCAACTCCTCGGGGTTGAGGCCCTCGAAGATCAGCACGTCGTCCAGCCGGTTGATGAACTCCGGCTTGAACGTCGCGCGCACCGCGGCCATCACCTGCTCCTCGCTGCCGCCCGATCCCAGGTTGGACGTCAGGATCAAGATGGTGTTGCGGAAGTCGACGGTGCGGCCATGGCCGTCGGTGAGCCGGCCTTCGTCGAGCACCTGCAGCAGCACGTCGAACACGTCCGGGTGGGCCTTCTCGACCTCGTCGAACAGCACCACGGTGTAGGGACGGCGGCGCACCGATTCGGTCAGCTGACCACCGGCCTCGTAGCCGACGTACCCGGGCGGGGCGCCGATCAGGCGGGCCACGGTGTGCTTTTCGCCGTACTCGCTCATGTCGATGCGGACCATCGCCCGCTCGTCATCGAATAGGAAGTCGGCCAGCGCCTTGGCGAGCTCGGTCTTACCGACACCGGTCGGTCCGAGGAACATGAACGCCCCGGTCGGCCGGTTGGGGTCGGACACGCCGGCCCGGCTGCGGCGCACCGCATCCGAAACGGCTTGCACCGCCTTCTTCTGCCCGACGACGCGCTTGCCCAGCTCGTCTTCCATCCGCAGCAGCTTGGCGGTCTCGCCTTCCAGTAGCCGCCCGGCCGGGATCCCGGTCCAGGCCGATACCACGTCGGCGATGTCGTCGGGACCGACCTCTTCTTTGAGCATCACTTGCTCGCGGGCCGTCGCCTGGGGCAGCGCCGCGTCGAGTTTCTTCTCCATTTCCGGGATGCGCCCATAGCGCAGCTCGGCGGCCTTGGCCAGGTCGCCGTCGCGCTCGGCGCGCTCGGATTCCCCGCGCAGGGCTTCCAGCTGCTCCTTGAGCTCACGGACGATCTCGATGGCGTTCTTCTCGTTCTGCCATCTCGTAGTCAGTTCGGCGAGCTTCTCTTTCTGGTCGGCCAGCTCGGCGCGCAGCTTTTCCAGCCGCTCCTTGGACGCCTCGTCCTCCTCCTTGGCCAGCGCCATCTCCTCGATCTCCAGTCGGCGCACCAGCCGCTCGACTTCGTCGATCTCGACGGGCCGGGAGTCGATCTCCATCCGCAGCCGGCTAGCGGACTCGTCGACCAGGTCGATGGCCTTGTCCGGCAGGAAGCGGGCGGTGATGTACCGGTCGGACAGGGTGGCCGCGGCCACCAACGCCGAGTCGGTGATCCGCACGCCGTGGTGCACCTCGTAGCGGTCTTTGAGCCCGCGCAGGATGCCGATGGTGTCCTCCACCGATGGCTCGCCGACGAACACCTGCTGGAAACGGCGCTCCAGCGCGGCGTCCTTCTCGATGTACTTGCGGTACTCGTCCAGGGTGGTGGCACCGACCAGCCGCAGCTCGCCGCGCGCCAGCATCGGCTTGATCATGTTGCCGGCGTCCATCGCACCCTCACCGGTCGCGCCGGCGCCCACGATGGTGTGCAGCTCGTCAATGAACGTGATGATCTGCCCGGCCGAGTTCTTGATGTCGTCGAGGACGGCCTTGAGCCGTTCCTCGAACTCGCCGCGGTACTTCGAGCCGGCGACCATTGAGCCCATGTCGAGCGCGATGATCGTCTTGTCGCGCAGACTTTCCGGTACATCGCCGTCGATGATGCGTTGGGCCAGACCCTCCACGATCGCGGTCTTGCCGACGCCGGGCTCGCCGATCAGCACCGGGTTGTTCTTGGTGCGACGGGAGAGCACCTGAATGACGCGGCGGATTTCGTTGTCCCGCCCGATGACTGGGTCGAGCTTGCCTTCACGAGCCCGCGCGGTCAGGTCGGTCGAGTACTTCTCCAGCGCCTGATAGGTCGCCTCAGGTTCGGGGCTGGTAACGCGCGCGCTGCCGCGCACCTTGACGAACGCCTCTCGTAAGGCTTGCGGCGAGGCACCGTGCCCGTTGAGCAGCTTGGCGACGTCTGAATCACCGGTGGCCAAGCCGACCATCACGTGCTCGGTGGAGACGTACTCGTCATCCAGCTCGGTGGCCAGCTGCTGGGCGGCGGTGATCGCCGCCAGCGACTCGCGCGACAGCTGCGGCTGCGAACTGGCGCCGCTGATCTGCGGCAATCGATCGAGCAGACGCTGCGCTTCGGCGCGGACCGCGGCGGGCTCCACGCCGACGGCCTCGAGCAGCGGCGCGGCGATGCCGTCGGCCTGCGTCAACAGGGCCATCAGCAGGTGTGCAGGCCGGATCTCGGGATTGCCGGCAGCCGATGCCGCTTGCAGGGCCGACGTCAGCGCCGCCTGCGTCTTGGTGGTCGGGTTGAAAGAGTCCACGACAACTCCGTTCGGGATTTACGTTCGGTGAAAAATGCTTGTCGGGTTGTGCAACGCCGTCAATGTTGAGTCTGTTCCGCTCAAGGTTAGGTTGTTGGCGAACGCCCCGCCCATATGTCTGATACCACTGAGCTCAGCTTGGTAACAAGAGACCGCCGAATTCTGGGAACCCGGCGGTAGCAACGACGGCGGGTGCAACACCACGACGTCAGCTACCGTTCTTCGCGTGACGGTCGGAGAGCCTTCGTAAATGGTTGAAGTGGTACCGCTCGCCCTGGTGATCACGGTTTCGCCGCTATCGATCATCCCGGGAGTGCTCGTCTTGCACGCGCAACATCCGCGGGAGAGCGGTCTGGCCTATCTCGCCGGCTGGCTGCTGGGGCTGGCAGGGCTGACCTCGCTTGCCATCAGCATCTCCAACCTGCTGGGCGGTCTGCGCGAGACGCCCCCCGCATGGGCGTCCTGGCTGCGGATCGTCCTGGGCATAGCGCTGATCGTGTTCGGCGTCATCCGCTGGCTAACCCGCCGCGGTCACGACCACATACCGGCCTGGATGCGAACGCTCACCTCGGTCACCCCAACGCGGGCGGCGCTGACCGCAGCGGCACTGACGGTGCTCAATCCCAAGGTGTTATTCATCTGCGCGGCAGCCGGATTGGCAATCGGCACCGATGCACTGGGTAACAGCGGGACGGTGATATCGGCCACGCTCTTCGTGGCTGTCGCCGGCTCGTCGGTCGCGCTTCCGGTGTTGGCCTATACCGTCGCCGGGGAGCGCCTCGACGCTCCGCTGGAGCGACTGAAGAATTGGATGGAAAAACACAACACCGCAGTAGTGGCAGCGATCTTGGTGGTGATCGGGTTAGCGGTGCTGTACAAGGGAATTCACGCCCTGTAAGGCGTGGCGGGTTGCGCTCGCCGCTGGTTTCCCCGGCTCAGGGCGGTGTTGCCCGCAGTCAGCTTCGATGTTCGAGGATGTTCGAGATCGCTGAGCACCACGCCCGGCGAGCCTAGAATCGGGGTCCGTGGGCCTCGAGGACCGAGATGCATTGCGGGTGCTGCGCGACGCGTTCGCCCCTTCCGAGGGCCCCAACGAACTCGTCCGCCGGTTCTACACCACCTGGTTTGCCCTCGACGTTTCGGTGCGCGACCTGTTCCCTCCCGAAATGGACAGTCAACGAGCAGCTTTCGCGCACGCGCTGCACTGGGTGTATGGCGAACTCGTCGACCAGCACGCCGAAGAACCGGTGGCCTTCCTGGCCCAACTCGGCCGGGACCACCGCAAACACGGCGTGCTCCCAACCCAATACGACACCTTGCGCCGCGCCCTGTATCAGACACTGCGCGGCTATTTGGGCAGCTCCTGGACTGACAACGTCGAGCGGGCCGCCGACCAGTCGCTGAACCTGATCACCGGGGTGATGAGCGGCGCCGCCGACGCCGAGCAGGGGCCCGCGTGGTGGAACGGAACGGTCGTCGAACACGCCCGGGTGTCGCGTGACCTCGCGGTCGTCCGCCTGCGTCTGGACCAGCCGCTGGACTACCACCCCGGCCAGTACGTCAATGTCCATGTCCCGCAATGCCCCCGCCGCTGGCGATACCTCAGCCCCGCCATTCCCGCCGACCCCGACGGCCGGATCGAGTTTCACGTCCGCGTGGTGCCCGGCGGCCTGGTGAGCAACGCCATCGTCAACGAGACCCGGCCCGGTGACCGGTGGCGATTGTCCAGCCCGCACGGCGGCTTTCACGTGACCCGCGACGACGGCGATGTGCTCATGGTCGCCGGCAGCACCGGCCTGGCACCGCTACGGGCGCTGATCATGGACCTCAGCCGGTTTGCGGAGAACCCGCGAGTCCACCTGTTTTTTGGGGCTCGCTATTCCTGTGAGCTCTATGACCTGCCCATGCTGTGGCAGATTGCCGCACACAACCCGTGGCTCTCCGTCTCGCCGGTCTCTGAGTACTCCCGCGACCCGTCGTGGGCCGCGGAATACCCCGACGTGTCGCCGCCTCGCGGCCTGCATGTGCGTCAGACCGGGCGGTTGGCCGACGTGGTCACCAGGTATGGCGGTTGGGGCGACCGGCAGATCCTGATCTGCGGCGGCCCGAACATGGTCCGCGCCACCAAGGCCGCCCTCATCGCGAAAGGCGCTCCGCCGGAACGTATTCAGCACGACCCGCTGTCGCGGTAGGGCAGCGCCGGGCCGCGTTGCCGACCCACACCAGAAACGCCGGCAGCAGAAGCCGCCGAGCAGGCCGGGCCGGCCGATTAGGCTGGCGGGGTGCACGTCGTCACGCTGCGCGACCCGTCCTCCCCGGTGGCGGCGCAATTCGTGCCCGCAGCCGGGATGATCGGCAGCGCCCTAACCGACGCGGGTGTGCAACTGCTCGGTCAGCGAAGAGGTCTGGACGCCTACATCACCGCGGGAAAGACGATGGGGATACCGATTCTGTATCCGTGGGCGAATCGGCTGGGCGCCAACACCTATACCGCCGAAGACGCGACGGTAACCCTGACTCCGGGAGCAAACGGAGTCCGCACCGATCCCGCCGGGTTACCCATCCACGGCGTCTTGGCCGCATACCCGGGCTGGCGGGTGACGGCCGAATCGGCGAACGAACTGACCGCCGAGCTGGATTTCGGCGCCGAGCCAAAGTTGCTGGCCAGCTTCCCGTATCCGCATGTGCTTGCGATGGCGGTGCGGCTGGCGGACCGGACGTTGACGGTGCGCACCACGGTCACCGCGACCACGGACCGGGCGGTGCCGCTGTGCTTTGGTTTCCACCCGTACCTGCACGTGCCGCATGTCGCGCGCGGCGACTGGACAATCGAGACACCGCCGCTGCGGCATTTGTATCTCGACGAGCGGGGATTACCCACCGGCAAGACGGCCGAGCGGCCGGCGATGTCACAGCAACTGCGTGACGAGGCTTTTGACGACTGCTACGACCAGGTCGCCGAGGGATCGGTCTTCGCGGTCCGCGGCGGCGGCCGCCGCCTCGAAGTGCGTTTCGAACACGGGTATCCGGCGGCGCAGATCTTTGCGCCCCCAGGCGAGGACGTGGTCTGCTTCGAGCCGATGGCGGCGCCGACGGATGCGTTGCGCCGCGGCGGCTATCGGGTTGCGCGGCGCAACGAACCGGCGGTCGCCCAATTTTCCATCCGTGTGTGAGCGCTATAAATGCAAAAAGACCCGGGTACACCGTTTTTGAAGTTTTTGTCCGAATCAAAGACGGTCCGCTGTCGCACTTCTGAATAATCGTTACGCTGGGACACTCACGGACCCGAGGGATGCGACCGCATCACCTGCCTCTGCGACGGCGACCAACGGTTCCAGGCAGGAGAGCTGATGAATTTCGCGGTCTTGCCACCGGAGGTCAAATCGGCGCGTATGCATCTGGGCGCCGGGTTGGGGCCGATGCTGACCGCGGCGGCGGCCTGGGACGGGCTGGCCGCCGAGCTGGGTTCGGCCGCCACCTCTTTTTCCGTGGTGACCACCGGACTCACGGGTTCTCTCTGGCTCGGTCCGTCCTCGGCGGCGATGGCCGATGCCGCCGCACCCTACCTGGGTTGGTTGAACGCCGCGGCGAACCAGGCCGAGCAGGCAGCCGTCCAGGTACGGCTGGCAGCGGCCGCGTTCGAGGCGGCGCTGGCGGCCACGGTGCATCCGGCCCTCATCTCGGCCAACCGCAGCCAGTTTGTGTCGCTGGTGTTGTCGAACCTGTTCGGGCAAAACGCCACCGCGATCGCCGACGCTGAAATTCACTACGAACAGATGTGTGCCCGGGACGTGGCCGCGATGTTCGACTATTACTCCGGGGCGTCCGCGGCTGTGTCGACGTTGACGCCGTTTCCCTCGACGCTGCGGGGTCTGGCCAACCTGGCGGGTCCGACGGCGGGCGCGTACGGTGCTGCCGCTGCCACCGTCACTGCGGCTGCGGCCGCCGCGCAGGACATTGTCGTCCCCTTCCGCAACGTGGGCTTGGCCAACGTCGGCCAGGGCAATCTCGGCAACGCGAACATCGGCGACTTCAATTTCGGCTCGGGCAACACCGGCAGCGGCAATATTGGCAGCGGAAACATCGGGATAGGAAAAGTAGGGATCGGTTAGAACGGCTGCGTGTTGAAAGCAGGGATGGGCAAAATAGGCTTAGGCAACAACGGT
>NZ_MVIF01000083.1 GCF_002086675.1 Mycobacterium persicum | reverse complement strand
CCACACCGTCGTCTACTTGGAGATCAGCGCGGCCGAAGGGGTGCGGCGCACCGGCGGCAACACCGTGCGGCCGCTGCTGGCCGGGCCCGACCGGGCCGAGCGGTACCGGGCCCTGATGGCCAAACGGGTTCCGCTGTACCGCCGCGTCGCCACCATCCGGGTGGACACCAACCGCCGCAACCCCGGGGCGGTGGTGCGCTACATCGTCTCGCGGCTGCACACGCCCAGTCAGACACCTACTCAGGCGGCAACATGACCGAAACCGGCACGTCCGCGACGGTGCATGTTGCCGTCGACCCGCCCTACCCGGTGGTGATCGGCACCGGCGTTCTCACGCAAGTGGACGAGTTGCTGGCCGGCCGGCACAGGGTCGCCATCCTGCATCAACCCGTGCTGGCCGACACCGCCGAGGCCATCCGCAACCGCCTGGCCGACAAGGGCATCGACGCACACCGTATCGAAATACCCGACGCCGAGGCCGGCAAGGACCTGCCGGTCGTCGGATTCATCTGGGAAGTGTTGGGCCGCATCGGACTCGGCCGCAAAGACGCTCTGGTCAGCCTCGGCGGGGGAGCCGCCACCGACGTCGCCGGCTTCGCGGCGGCCACCTGGTTGCGTGGCGTGTCGATCGTGCACGTGCCCACCACGCTTTTGGGCATGGTGGACGCGGCCGTCGGCGGCAAGACGGGCATCAACACCGATGCGGGCAAAAACCTGGTCGGGGCGTTTCACCAGCCGCTTGCCGTGCTCGCCGACCTGGCGACGCTGCAGACCTTACCGCACAACGAAATCGCCTGCGGGATGGCCGAAGTCGTCAAGGCCGGGTTCATCGCGGACCCGGTGATCCTGGACCTCATCGAAGCCGACCCGGAGGCTGCCCTGAACCCGAAGGGCGAGGTGCTGCCGGAGCTGATCCGCCGGGCGGTCCTCGTCAAGGCCGAGGTCGTCGCGGTCGACGAGAAGGAATCCGAGCTGCGCGAAATCCTCAACTACGGCCACACGTTGGGCCACGCGATCGAGCGGCGGGAGCGCTACCGGTGGCGGCACGGCGCCGCGGTGTCGGTCGGGTTGGTGTTCGCGGCCGAGCTCGCCAGGCTTGCCGGACGGCTGGATGAGGCCACCGCGCAACGCCATCGCACGATCTTGTCGTCGCTGGGGCTGCCGGTCAGCTACGACCCGGACGCGCTGCCGCAGTTGCTGGAGATCATGTCCGGCGACAAGAAAACGCGGGCCGGTGTGCTTCGGTTCGTGGTCCTGGACGGACTGGCCAGGCCGGGGCGGTTGGTGGCGCCGGACCCGGGACTGCTGGTGAGCGCCTATGCGGGAGTCTGTGCCACATGAGTGTGACGGTGAACGTGATCAACGGTCCGAACCTGGGCCGGCTGGGCCAGCGCGAGCCCGCCGTCTACGGCAGCACCACCCACGCTGAGCTGGCCGCTCTGATCGAACGGGAAGCCGCCGAACTCGGACTCAAAGCCGTTGTGCGACAAAGCGATAGCGAATCTCAACTATTGGAATGGATCCATCGGGCCGCCGACGCCGCGGAACCGGTGATTCTCAATGCCGGCGGCCTGACGCACACCTCGGTGGCATTACGCGACGCCTGCGCGGAATTGAGCGCACCCCTGATCGAGGTGCATATCTCCAATGTCCATGCCCGCGAGGAGTTCCGGCGGCACTCCTTCCTCAGCCCGGTCGCCACCGGTGTGATCGTCGGCCTCGGTGTCCAGGGCTACCTGCTCGCCCTGCGCTACCTGGCGAACACCGCCGAGCGCTAGTCCGGTTTGGGCTTGTGAACGGGGTTGGTCTGGTCGTCGTCGAGACGGATCGCCTCGGTGTGTGCTTCAGAGTCGCTGGTGGGGATCGTCTCGGTGGGCGCCTCGGACTCGCCGGTCCGGATCACCTCGGTCGGTGACTCGTGCTCTGCGGTGGCGATCGTCTCGGTGGGTGCTTCGCGTTCGACGGTGGCAACGGCGGTGGGGGCGGTGGCCTGCGCCTGCGCCCCTGGGGCCTGGATCTCTCCGGTCGGTGTCTCGTCGGCGCGCACCGCGGAGAATACGTCGGTATCGCCACGACCCCTGGATCCGTCGTGCGCGGGGGGTGGGGGCGCGTTGCGGTCGATACGCCAGCGGGCGACGGCCACCCCGGTGATCGCGAACAGGAACACGATGAGCGCGGTGAAGGCCGCAAACGTCGTCAGCTCGTTGATCAGACCGCCGGCGTAGACGCCGTTGTAGAAAACGGCGATGAGCCAGGTCACCGCGCCGCTGAGCACTCCGGCGGCCAGGCCGGCCAGCAGCCAGGTCATGGCCAGGTCTTGGCGGCGGTCGGGGTCCGGATTGGCTTTGGCGTCGGCGTTTCCGTCGACGAGCCCCCACACCACGACGGCGATGATGTACAACGCGAGAAGCACCATGCTGATCAATCCGGCCTGAGTCTGCCAGGCGTTGATCAGCGCCCCCTGAAAGAGACGTAGAACGACCATCGCGGCGGCGAACACCAGTCCGCGCAGCATCCAGTTAGTCATGGGAGTTCAGCGTAGCTGTACCGTCAACGGTCGTGACACATTCCCAGCGTCGACACAACCTGAAAGCCAAAATCGTTGCCGCCGGACTGGATGCGTTGCTGGTCACCGACCTGATAAATGTCCGATATCTATCCGGTTTCAGCGGCTCCAACGGCGCGTTGCTGGTGTTCGCCGACGAACGCGAAGCGGTGTTGGCCACCGACGGCAGGTACCGGACTCAGGCTGCCCAGCAGGCCCCCGACCTCGAGGTGGTCATCGAGCGGGCGCTCGGCCGTCAGCTGAGCTGCCGGGCGGCCGAATGCGGCGTCGGCAGGCTGGGTTTCGAGAGCCATGTGGTCACGGTGGACGGTTTGGATGCCCTGACGGCCGGTCTGCAGGACACCAATACCGAGCTGGTCCGGGCTTCCGGGACGGTGGAGACGCTGCGGGAGGTCAAGGATGCCGGTGAGCTGGCATTGCTGCGGCTGGCCTGCGAAGCGGCCGACGCCGCGCTGACCGACCTGGTGCGGCGCGGCGGTCTGCGCCCGGGACGCACCGAGCGGGAGGTAGCCCGCGACCTGGAAGCGCTGATGTTCGATCACGGCGCCGACGCGGTGTCGTTCGAGACGATCGTGGCGGCCGGACCGAATTCGGCCATCCCGCACCACCGCCCCACCGACGCGGTGCTGGCCACGGGTGATTTCGTCAAGATCGACTTCGGCGCGCTGGTCGCCGGCTATCACTCCGACATGACCCGCACTTTCGTGCTGGGCAAGGCGGCCGACTGGCAGCTGGAGCTCTACCAGCTGGTCTCCCAGGCGCAGCGGGCCGGTCGCGAGGCGTTGCGCCCGGGTGCCGAGCTGCGTGAGGTCGACGCCGCCGCGCGCCAGTTGATCACCGACGCGGGTTACGGCGACAATTTCGGCCACGGTCTGGGACACGGCGTTGGCCTGCAGATACACGAAGCGCCGGGCATCGGGGCGACATCCGCCGGTACACTACTTGCGGGCTCCGTGGTGACCGTGGAGCCCGGCGTCTATCTACCCGGCCGCGGCGGTGTCCGCATCGAGGACACATTGGTAGTGCCCTCCAAGACGCCAGGCGCCTCAGAAACCGCCGGACAGACCCCGGAATTGTTGACCCGGTTCCCCAAGGAACTGGCCATTTTGTAGGAGATTTAGCAGACCGTGGCGACCACCGCTGACTTCAAGAACGGACTTGTCCTGGCGATCGATGGGCAGCTGTGGCAGATCGTCGAGTTTCAGCACGTCAAGCCGGGCAAGGGGCCGGCGTTCGTGCGCACCAAGCTGAAGAACGTGCTGTCGGGCAAGGTCGTCGACAAGACCTACAACGCCGGGGTGAAGGTGGAAACCGCCACCGTGGACCGCCGCGACACCACCTACCTGTACCGCGACGGCGCGGACTTCGTGTTCATGGACAGTCAGGACTATGAGCAGCACCCGCTGCCGGAGTCGCTGGTCGGCGACGCCGCGCGGTTTCTGCTGGAGGGCATGCCGGTGCAGGTGGCCTTCCACAACGGGGCACCGCTGTACATTGAGCTGCCGGTGACCGTCGAGCTCGAGGTCACCCACACCGAGCCGGGCCTGCAGGGTGACCGGTCCAGCGCCGGCACCAAGCCGGCCACGCTGGAGACCGGCGCCCAGATCCAGGTGCCGCTGTTCATCAACACCGGTGACAAGCTGAAGGTCGATTCGCGCGACGGCAGCTACCTGGGCAGGGTCAACGCCTGAGCATGCCCGACGCAAAACCGGGAAAGCCGGTGAAAGGACGCCATCAGGCCCGCAAGCGCGCGGTGGACCTGTTGTTCGAGGCCGAGGCGCGTGGCATGAGCCCGCTCGAGGTGGTCGAGTCCCGCACCGCACTGGCGGCAGCCAAGCCGGAAGTCGCGCCGTTGCATCCCTACACGGCAGCGGTGGCGCGCGGCGTCAGTGAGGATGCCGCCCACATCGACGACCTGATCGCCGCGCATCTGCAGGGCTGGACGCTGGATCGGCTGCCTGCGGTGGATCGCGCCATCCTGCGGGTCTCGGTGTGGGAATTGCTGCATGCCGACGACGTCCCCGAACCGGTAGCCGTCGACGAGGCCGTCGAGCTGGCCAAGGAACTGTCCACCGACGAGTCGCCCGGCTTCGTCAACGGAGTGCTGGGGCAAGTCATGCTGGTGACGCCGCAGATCCGCGCGGCCGCTCACGCGGTCCGCCAGGCGGTGCCTGGAGATGCGGAACGCCTGCCGGAAAACCAAGGATCGTGTTCATGAGCAGACTCGAATTGCGCGTCGTGATCGCCGCCTGGATGGCCGCGGCGGTGGTGCTGGGCGCGGTGATCTGCGCTGCCTACGGCTGGGCCATTGTCGCCTCGGCGCTGTCGATCTATGCGCTGGGCGTCGGCGCTTGGCTGTATCACAGCATCGAGCGCCTGATCCTGGCCCGCCGGATCAGCACGGTCCGCTCGGCGGCCAAGCCGCTGCAGCCGCTGCTGCCGGTGATGGCGGCCATCATGGGCCTGACCCAGGCCGTGGTGCGATCTCTGGGCGACGTCACCGACCTGCCCGCGCGTCGCTGGGAATTTCCGCAATTCCCACAGCTTCCGATGCTGCGCTGGGTCGACAGCACGTTGGGCAACCGGCGGATCATCGACAGCGACGACGAGCTGGACCGCTGACCCGCCCCGGTTTGTCGGCGCGGCTCTCAAACGACCACGAAAAACGAATCGCGGTAGGCCTCAAGAAGTCTCAGCCATAATTCGCTGACGGTCGGGAAGCATGGTACGGCGTGCCACAACCGGTCGATGGGCACCTGGCCGGCGACGGCGATGGTGGCCGAGTGCAGTAGCTCGGTGACACCCGGGCCGACCATGGTCACACCGAGCAGGTGGCCGCGATCGACGTCGACCACCATCCGCGCCCGGCCCGTGTACCCGTCGGCATACAGCTTGGCTCCCATGACGACGTCCCCGATTTCGACGTCGATGGCCTTGACTCGATGCCCGGCCTGCACCGCCCGTTCCTCCGTGAGCCCGACCGCGGCGACTTCGGGGTCGGTAAAGAGGGCCTGCGGCACGGCGTGATGGTCTGCGGTGGTCGCATGAACGCCCCATGGCGCGGTGTCCAACGGCGTGCCCGCGGCACGGGCGCCGATGGCCGCGCCGGCAATGCGCGCTTGGTATTTGCCCTGATGGGTCAGCAGCGCACGGTGATTGACATCGCCGGCCGCGTAGAGCCAACCATCGTCGACGGCGTGCACGCAGCAGGTGTCGTCGACATCGAGCCAGCTGCCGGGGGTTAATCCGACTGTTTCCAAGCCGATATGGTCGGTGAGGGGCTTTCGGCCGGTGGCAAACAGTATTTCGTCCACCTCCAGCTCGGTGCCGTCGGTCAACGCGAGCGCCAGCGGGCAGTAGGGGTATGCCCGGCTGAGTTCGCGGACTGTCACACCGGTGCGCACGTCCACACCAGCCGCTGCCAGACCGCGGCCGACAAGCTCTCCCACAAATGGCTCCATCCGCGGCAGCAGCCGCGAGCCTCTGGCCAGCAAGGTCACCTTTGAGCCCAATCCTTGCCAGGCCGTTGCCATTTCGACGCCCACGCCGCCGGCCCCGACAACGGCGAGCCGGTTCGGGACATCGCTACTGTCGTTGGCTTCGCGGTTGGTCCAGGGTCGAGCTTCGACCAGGCCGGGCAAGTCGGGAATCGCCGTCCGGCTTCCGGTGCAGATGACAACCGCGTGCCGGACGGCCAGCGCCACCTCCCTGCCGCTGGGGGTGGTGACCACAACTCGTCGCGGACCGTCCAACCGTCCATGTCCACGGACCAGCGTCGCTCCGATACCGGCCACCCAGTCGATCTGGCTGGTGTCGTCCCAGTCGTTCACATAGCGGTCGCGGCGGCCGAAGACACCGGCCGGGTCGATCGAACCGGTGACCGCCTCGCGCGCCCCCTCGACCCGGCGCGCGTCAGAGACCGCGCGGACCGGACGCAGCAGCGACTTGCTGGGCACGCAGGCCCAATATGAACACTCGCCGCCGACGAGCTCACGTTCGACCACTGCGACGTCCAGGCCGGCCGCCCGAGCGCGGTCCGCGACATTCTGGCCCACCGGCCCCGCCCCGAGTACCACTACGTCGAATGTCTGGTCGCATGTCTGTTCCTGTTGGTCGGCCGCCATGGCCGAAATCCTATGTGCAGGCCATTTTCGGGATCCGCTCGATTCCGAATTACGCTGAGTGAACAGTCCGAATTTAGGGGCGGCTCGTGATCACGTTGGACCGCTTGGTGAACGTCTTGGGTGGTTACGGGGTCCGGCTGCGGTGGTCGTCATTGCCCAGGTCGACGGAATTGCGCAGTGTGGTGATCCACGAGGCAGCCGCGACCCGTCCGGTAGTCGGCGATGTGTTGCTGGCGATCGGCGCGAGCTCCGTCGGGGAAGCGGTTCAGTGGGCGGCGTCGGCCCGGGCTGTGGTGGTGTTGACCCGTGACGGCGAACGGCCCATGACGTTGGAGGGTGACCTCGAGGCGGGAGCGGTCATGGTGCTCGACGAGTCGCTGTCCTGGAGCGAGGTCGCCGCGGTCGTCTACGGGTTGGTGTTGGAGGGCCGCGAAACAGCGTCCGGTCGTGGTCCCACGGATCTGTTCGCGCTGGCCGACAGCCTGGCCGAGGCTACCGGTGGAGCGGTGACCATCGAAGATCGGCTGTTGCGGGTACTGGCGTACTCGCGGCTGCAGCAAGGCGCCGACCCCGCGCGGGTCGCCACCATCCTGGGGCGCCAGACGCCGGAGCAGCTGCGCGTGCTCCTGGACCAGCACGGAGTTTTGGCTCACCTGGCCACGTCCGGGGATCCGCTCTACGTTGCCGCAGACAGCGAACATGGCCTGACCGGGCGCATGGTGGTGGCCGTGCGCTCCGGACGCGAAGTCCTGGGGTCGGTATGGGTGGCGTGTTCGGCTCCGTTGAGCGGCGCCGAGCGCGCCGCATTGACCGACGGCGCGCATACCGTGGCCTTGCATCTGCTGCGGTCGCGGGCCAGCGCCGACTTGGAGCGCCAGGTCGAATCCGAACTGGTGATTCAACTGCTGGAGGGCACCATTGACGCCGCCACTGTCGCCAGCAGGTTGGGATTGCCGCGCGGTCCGCTGCGGGTTGTTGCGTTGCGGGCGTTCGTCGGCGCCGACCGTGATGCCGCGCTGCTGTTGGCTTTCGAGCGGGCCACCACGGGGTTCGGTTGGTCTCGGCCGGGACGCAGCGCGTTGGCGGGCAACACCGTCTATACCGTGCTGCCCGGCGATCAGCCGGCAACCGCGCGGCGCTGGGTCAGCGGTGTCCGGGCGGCCCTGCCCGAGGGGATGCGGGTGTGGGCCGGCATCAGCGGACCGGCCGAGGTGGCCGATCTCGTCGCGGCGCGCCAGGAGGCCGACGAGTGTCTGGCGCTGCACCAGCTGTCCCCGGACAGCGCCGCCTCACCGGCATACGACCACTCCTGGGATGACATCCTGCTGCAACGGCTGCGCACCGCGGCCAGGTCCGGGCGGTTGCCGGACCGCGGGCCGGTGGCCGAGCTGCGCCGCCACGACCGAGCTAACGCCACCGAGTACGTGCCCACGCTGCGGGCCTGGCTGGAGGAGCAGGGCGACCCGGCACGGGCCGGTGAGCGTCTGGGCGTGCACGAGAACACCGTGCGTTACCGACTGCGGAAGATGGCCGAGATCACCACGTTGTCGCTGGACGACGCCAAGAAGCGGTTGGCCATGACGATCGAGCTGGCGGCCACCGATCCTGACCAGCCCCTGTAGCAACCCGACAACGCGCGCCGGCCTGGTTGTCGAACTTCGGCAAACAGTGCGGCGCCTGTCGACGCCACCCTGGAGTTGTCACCCTCCGACAAACCCGTCGATAGGAATGTCCGATGACCACCCCATGTTCCGACCGGCGCCGACTCGCCGGCCGTGCATCAGGCGCCGACGCCTCGATGGACACCTACATCCTGCGCCGGCCGCACCCGCTTGTGGCGTGGGCCCGTCGCATGCCTACCGGCCGCGGATTCCAGGTGCTGCTTGCGATTTGGGTCGCGGTGGTGGTGCTGGGCGGCCTGCCGATCGCGGTGGCCGTGGGCACCGAAGAGCACGAATCCCGTAGCCGCTTCTACGCCCAGCAGGCGCAAACCCGTCAGTCGGTCACCGCGGTGGTCACCAGCGACAAGGCGGACGATCAGGAGCTTGCCGATCCGCAGACGGTCAGCGTGCCGGCCCGCTGGGTTGCCGGGGGAGTCGAGCACGCAGGTCCGGTGGATGCGCCGCGGGGCGTGAAAGCCGGTGATTCCGTTGACATCTGGGTAGATGAGAACGGTTACCACGTCGGCCTGCCAGTCAGGACCGCGCTGGACGATGCGGTGGCGGCCGGATTGTCGGCGTGGCTGAGCATGGCCGCCGTGACAGCGGTGTTGCTGGCCGGCGTCTGGGTGGTTGCCGACCGCGCACCCGCCGGCCGGCCGCAGCCGTCGGCAAGGAGCTGTCGCCGTATCGGTCCGAAGGCCGCGCTTCGTTGAGGCGTGTTGTCGCAGAACCGCAATGGCTCCTCGGGGGATTGACCGGCTACGCCAAGCGCCGCGGCGCCCGTTCCGCCAGCATGGGAAATACCAAGCAGGAGTTCAGTTCATGGAGGTGTGTGATGGCCGGCGTCGAGCGGATTGACACCGCGGTATTCGACTCGACCGCAGCGGCACAACGATTCCGGGAAGACCTGCAGGAGCTCGGAAAAGCCGGCCAGACAACGGATATCACCGTATTGACGGGTGCGGCACTGCGGGAGCAAGTGCCGTTGGCGTCCCGGGCGGTCCGGGTCGGGCTCAGCGTCAACGGACAGCGTTTCATCGACCCGGCCCGCTTCGTGGCGGCTCTGGGTCGCGCGGTGCTGAACCGCGGGGCGACGCTGCGCACGCTGGAAGTAGCCGAAATTGTCAACGCAGCCAACGGTATTGCGGTGCGCGGGCGCCGCCGCGCACCGTTGATGACCGAGGCCGCCGTGATCGCCACCGGCGCACAGTTGCGCAACTGGCCGGCCCCCGGCTGGGCGTACCGGTGCGGGCCGGTCCCCCTGACGTGCACCGAGCGTGGCAAACCCGGATTCGCCAGATTCACGACCTGTCGGTCAGGGCCGACGTCGGCGAGGACCCGCCCGACGACGGGATCGCCGAACCAGGCATGGTTTTGACGGTCCGCTACCACGACACCGGCGACACCGGCGACACCGGCGACAACCGGCGACACCGAAACATTCCTGCTGGGCGCCCGCGGCGCCGAGCACGACGACGTGGAGGTCTACTCGCCCCGCTCCCCGCTGGGCGCCGCGGTCACCGGTGCGCTCCCCGGTGAGCAACGCAGCTTCACCCTGCCCGGTGGCGCCACCTTGACGGTCACGCTCGTGAGCGCTGTACCATACGGTGTCCACATGGCCGGGGCCACCTGAAGCAAACAGTAGACGGCTCAAGTGGTTACGAGACGTCGGCGGACTGTTCGCGCCGTGGGGATTGACGCGGCCACCGGAGCCGGTTCGCGAGCCGCCACGGCGGGCAATGCCCTCCCGCCGGCGGCGTCTTCGGCGTAACCTCGCGGCATGCGTTGCCGCAGTCGGACACCGTCGAACTGCCGGTGTGTTGGTACCGGCCACTATGTCCGTCCCGCGCGCGATAATGACAAGTTGCACCGAATGGCGCTACCGCACCACAAGAACAGGTGACGACATGTACCGAGACAGCTCCCGCCCGCGACGACTTCGCGTCTCGGCGTTGGCGGCAGTGGCCAACCCGTCGTACGCACGCATCGACACATGGAACCTGCTCGACGACGCGTGCCGCCACCTGGCCGAGGTGGACCTCGCCGGGTTGGACATCACCCACGACATGGCGAAGGTCAAGCGGCTGATGGACCGCATCGGCGCCTACGAGCGGTACTGGCTGTATCCGGGCGCGGACAATTTGGCGACCTTCCGCGCCCATCTCGAGAGCAAGTCCACCGTGCGGCTCACCGAAGAGGTATCGCTGGCCGTCCGCCTGCTCAGTGAGTACGGCGACCGGACAGCGTTGTTCGACATCTCGGCGCCGCTGGCCGATCAGGAACTGGTGGCCCAGGCCAAACAGCAGCAGTTCTACACGGTGTTGCTGGCCGACGACGCGCCCCCCACGGCTCCGGAGAGCCTCGTCGAGTGTCTGCGGGAGCTGCGCAACCCCGCCGACGACGTCCAGTTCGAGATCCTGGTGGCCCCCAGCGTCGAGGACGCCATCACCGCGGTTGCGCTCAACGGCGAGATCCAGGCCGCGATCATCCGCCACGACCTGCCGCTGCGGTCCCGGGACCGGTTACCGCTGATGAACACGCTGCTGGGGCCTAACGACGCCGAGGGCGCGGTAGTGATTCCCGATCGCCCGCATGACTGGATCGAATGTGGTGAATGGATCAGGGAGCTGCGGCCCCACATCGACCTCTACCTGCTCACCGACGAGTCCATCGCGGCGGGCGATGGCGACGAGCCCGACGTCTACGACCGGACCTTCTACCGGCTCAACGACGTCACCGACCTGCACAGCACGGTGCTTGCCGGGCTCCGGAATCGGTTCGCGACACCGTTTTTCGACGCGCTGCGCGCCTACGCCGCCGCGCCCGTCGGACAATTCCACGCGCTGCCCGTCGCGCGCGGCGCCAGCATCTTCAACTCCAAGTCGCTGCAGGATATGGGTGAGTTCTACGGCCGCAACATCTTCATGGCCGAGACCTCGACCACCTCAGGCGGCCTGGACTCGTTGCTGGACCCGCACGGCAACATCAAGAAGGCGATGGACAAGGCCGCGGTCACCTGGAACGCCAACCACACCTACTTCGTCACCAACGGAACGTCGACGGCCAACAAGATCGTCGTCCAATCGCTGACCCGGCCCGGCGACATCGTGCTGATCGATCGAAACTGCCACAAGTCGCATCACTACGGGCTGGTGCTGGCCGGCGCGTACCCGCTGTACCTGGACGCCTATCCGTTGCCGCAGTTCGCCATCTACGGAGCGGTGTCGCTGCGCACCATCAAGAAGGCGCTGCTGGACCTGGAAGCGGCCGGGCAGCTGCACAAGGTGCGCATGCTGCTGCTGACCAACTGCACCTTCGACGGTGTCGTCTACAACCCGCGGCGGGTGATGGAGGAGGTGCTGGCGATCAAGCCGGACATCTGCTTCCTCTGGGACGAGGCGTGGTACGCGTTTGCCACCGCCGTGCCGTGGGCCCGGCAACGGACCGCGATGGTGGCCGCCGAGCACCTCGAGGACATGTTGGCCTCGGAGGAATACGCCAAGGAATACCGGCAATGGTCGGCGTCGATGGAAGGGGTCGACCGGTCGCAGTGGCTGGATCGCCGGTTGCTGCCCGACCCTGCTCGCGCGCGGGTAAGGGTGTATGCGACGCATTCCACCCACAAGTCGTTGTCGGCGCTGCGGCAGGCGTCGATGATCCACGTCCGCGATCAGGACTTCAACGCACTGGCCCGGGACGCGTTCGGTGAGGCGTTCTTGACCCACACCTCGACGTCGCCGAACCAGCAGCTGCTGGCCTCGCTGGATCTGGCGCGCCGGCAGGTGGACATCGAGGGTTTCCAGTTGGTCCGGCAGGTCTACGACATGGCGCTGGTCTTTCGGCACCGGGTCCGCAAAGACCGGCTGATCAGCAAGTGGTTCCGCATCCTCGACGAGTCCGACCTGGTTCCGGAGGAATTCCGGGCCTCCTCGGTCAGCTCCTACCGCCAGGTCCGGCAAGGGGCGCTGGCCGAATGGAACGAGGCGTGGCGGTCTGATCAGTTCGTGTTGGACGCGACGCGGGTCACCCTGTTCATCGGTGCGACCGGGATGAACGGGTACGACTTCCGCGAGAAGATCCTGATGGAGCGGTTCGGTATTCAGATCAACAAGACGTCGATCAACAGTGTGCTGCTGATCTTCACCATCGGCGTGACGTGGTCGAGTGTGCACTATCTGCTCGACGTGCTGCGCCGGATAGCCATCGACTTCGACCGGACCCAGAAGGCGGCCAGCGCCGCCGACTGGGCGCTGCACCAGCGCCGGGTCGAGGAGGTCACCCAGGATCTGCCGCACCTACCCGACTTCAGCGAGTTCGACGTGGCCTTCCGCCCCGACGACAACAGTGTCTACGGCGACACCCGAGCCGCCTTCTACGCCGGCTACGAAGAGTCCGACCGGGAATACGTGCAGATCGGCATGGCCGGGCGGCGGCTTGCTGAAGGACGGACGCTGGTGTCGACGACGTTCGTGGTGCCCTATCCGCCAGGATTCCCGGTGCTGGTGCCGGGGCAGGTGGTGTCCAAGGAGATCGTTTACTTCCTGGCCCAGCTCGACGTCAAAGAAATTCACGGTTATAACCACGAACTCGGGTTGTCGGTGTTCACCGACGCTGCGCTGAAGCGGATGGAGGCGGCGCGCAACGCGTTTGCCTCGGCCGAAGCCGCACTGCCGTCGTTCGAGGTGCCGCCGGACGCGTCGGCTTTGAACGGCGACGGCGTCGTGGGGGCCATCGCCGAGGAAGCGTGAGACCCGGCGGTAGGCGGGCGCGCAGGTCGCTGCGGGTCGGCGCTAGCCCGACCGCGGTTCGGCGACAACCGGGTGTGCGGCGAGGAAGTTTTCGATCGCGGCGACCAGCCGGTCGGGCTGCTCTTCGGGAATGAAGGTGCGGCTGTCGGCGATCAGGTCAAATCGGCCCTGCGGCAACAGCTTTGCCAGCCGTTGTCCATGCTGGCGCGGGAAGATCTCGTCGTCGCTGGCCCACAACACCAGCGCGGGTTTGTCGAAGCCGGCGAGTCGAGCCGCGGCTTCGAAGGTGTATCTCGTGTCGACCGATCGGAGCATGCGCCGGAAATCACGCCTGACGCCGGGGTTGGCGCGCACCGGGCCGGTGAAGGAGCGCATGATGTCGCTGGGCATCGCCCGTGACGTGACAAACCCGTACGCGGTCGGAAGTCGCTGAATTGGCTTGAACCGCACGGTGTATGCCACGATCCAGGTGAGCAGCCGCGAGCGTGACGTCAGCTTCAGGTACTTCTGTGGCGTGGGTGGGAACTTCTCGAACGCGTCGCACGAGGTGAGTATCAGGCGGGCGATTCGCTGGGGGTGGCTGCTCACCAGCGCTTGTGCGACGGCACCACCGGTGTCGTTGGCGACGATCGTGACGTCGTCGAGGTCCAGGGCGTCCAGGAAGTCGGCGGTGATTCGCGCCATGCCGGGCAAGGACAGGTCGGCATCGGGTTTCAGCGGGATCGAATGGGAGCCCCACGGCAGGTCGGGGGTGATGCAGCGGTGGCTGGCTGCCAGCCGTGGCGCCACGTGGCGCCACAGGTCGCCGTTGACGCCTACGCCGTGGACGAACACCATCGGTGAGCCGCTACCGCGGTCGCGGTAGTTGATCGTGCCCGCCGGGACGTCGACGCGGTGCGCCCGGCCGAGCTGTGGACTGATCGACATGAGCTTCTCCGGGCGGTGGTCGTTGTTCTCCAATACTTGCATGGTGCAAGCTAAAGGGCAACCCGCGGCGCAGGATTCAATCTGGTGCCGGACGAGCCCCCCACGCCGCCAGTTGCGGCGGCGTCAGGGTGGTCGGCCGGCCGTCCGGTCCGACCGCGCCGGGCGCCGGCACCACCCGCAGATCGCGCAGGGTGATGGGATCTCCGCAGTGCTCGCACCGCAGCCCGCCGCCGGCCGGCTGATCGCAGCCGGTGTGCAGGATCGCCACCTCGGGCCCCGCGGGTCCCTGCTCGTAGCGGTCAGCCCAGGCCATCAGCGTCAACACCACCGGAAACAGGTCGCGGCCCTTCTGGGTCAGGTGGTAGGAACCGCGTGGCCCCGTCCGCTCCAGCACGCCGCGCTCCACCAATTTCTGCAGCCGGGCACTCAAGATGTTGGTTGCCAGCCCGAGACTGCGCAGGAACTCGTCGTAGCGGGTCAATCCGTGGAAGGCGTCGCGGATGATCAGCAGCGTCCAGCGCTCGCCGAGGATCGCGAGCGCCCGAGCGAGCGCGCAATCTTGACCCTGGTAGTCACTCCCAAGTGGCATGATGCAAGTTTAGATACCTGTGGAGGAGCGATGACCCGGCACATTGTCACCCAGCTAGCCGACGACGGCGTCGCGACGCTGACCCTGAGCCGTCCAGAGCGGCGTAACGCGTTGTCGATCGAGCTTCGCAACGAGATCACCGAACAGCTCGATGGCTGGGCGACGGATCCGGCGATCCGTGCGGTAGTGCTCACCGGCGCGGGATCGACCTTTTGCGCTGGCTTCGACCTCGACGAGTTCGCGAAAGCCGACCTTGCGGCGCGCATCCGGGACAGCTCGCGTCGTTACCACCTGGCGGTGTGGCACTTCCCCAAGCCGCTGGTGGCCGCCGTCAACGGGCCGGCGGTGGCCGGCGGCATGGACCTCTGTGTGTTGTGTGACTTTCGGATCGCTTCGGCCAGTGCGGTATTCGGACATCCCGAGATCAAATTCGGTGCACCGCCGTTGTTTACGCCGCTTCAGTGGATCGTTGGCATGGGCATCGCACGCGACCTGTGTCTCACCGGACGACGCATCGATGCCCATGAGGCATTGCGCATCGGCCTCGTCAACCGCATCAGCGAACCGGCCCGCGTGCTGGACGACGCTTTGGCTATGGCACGCACCATCATCGAAGCGCCCCAGGCCGCGCTCGAATGCACAAAGCGGTACCTGACCAGCAGCCCCAGCGCGACGTTCGAGCAGGCCTTCGCCGTCGAGCACGACGCTGTTTTCGACGAGTTCTTGCACGGTGCGGTGGGCCCGAGAACCACGGGATCAGCCGCGAAGTCCGATGCTGGTGGCGGCGACTGACCCTTCATGAGCCTGCCGCCACGCCCGCAGAATCTCCGGGCGCAGCCGCCCACGGTCTGACACCGGCAGACCCACGGCTATCGCCCACGCGCGCAGTTCGGCACTGCTCGGCTCGGGATTGGCCGGGGCCGGCTCGAAAACCGTTGCGGCGCCGGCGTCGTCGATGAACCAGGCCAGAGCGGCGGCAAGATAGCGGTAGGTGTATTCCTGGGCGAGCTTGCGGGTTTGGCAGAACACCATCGGCACCGTCGGGAAGCTGATCTGTAACTCGGCGAGTCCGTCGGCGACCGCGGCCGGGCGGGCATAGCTCAGCGCAAAGATCTCCGAATACCGCTCCTCGATCACCACCGCGGCCCGGGGCAGCGCCGCCAGCTCGGTGAGCTGATATTTCAGCGTGCCATCGAGCACGCCAGAGGTGAAGTCCGACAGCGCTTTACGCTCGACCGCTGCGACGAGCTGCCCGGCGACCTTGAGTCCGTAGTCGCCGCAGGCAAGGGCTTCGCGTGTCGTCCGCGCGGGCTTGTCGGTAAACGTGTAGGGATAGCGTTCGTGGGAATCGACGATGATGTCGAGTTCTTCGATACCGGCGGCGCGGGCCGCGGGGGTGCGCACGCCCGGGCGGGACTGTTTGCGGGTCTTGGGGCTTTGCCAGAACACCACCTCGCGGCCGCGAGCCATCGTGTGCACCAGTTGGGATCGGTTCTCCCGCGAGCGGGCAGCGACGACGTCGATGGCCGCGCCGCGGCGACTGCAGCTGCGCAGCTCGACCCGGTCGACGATGACGGCGTCGTCGGGCCAGGCGATGTCGAGCCGATGGCAATACAGCGCCTTGGTGCGCGGCCACACATCCGACGTGGCGAAGACCAGGCCCGCTCCCACCGGCACCCGGATCAGGTACGGAAGTCGGGAACCGGTGTCGGGATTGGCAGCGACGAGCAGCTCCACAGGTTATGAGGGTACGGGTGGCTCGGGGGCGGGTATCGCGGGGAGGTATCCCTACCTTTATTGGTTAGGTAAGCGCGATGGACGCTGCGGCCACGATGACGTCGAAAGGGCGGGTGACGGTTCTCCAAGCGGTGGGTGATGCGCTCGGCCCTGAAGCCGGGCGATCAGGTCGTCTTCCGGCTTGAGGGCCGTCGAGCGGTGGTTGCCCGCGCACCGGACTTTCTCGCCCTGGCCGGCACGATCCGCGTACCCGCGGCAAAGCGCAATGTTGCCTGGGATGCGGTGATCCGCCGCACCAGGACGAAACGGGCGGCGGGTCGACGTTGAGCGCGTTCGTCGACGCGAACGTCGTGGTCCGACACTTGACTGGCGACCCGCCAGGCATAGCGGCACGCGCGACTGCCTACCTGGCGACCAAACCGGGCTTACTCCTGACCGACCTGGTGGTCGCGGAAACGGTGGACGTGGTGGAGTCGTTCTATGAACCGCCGCGTGACCAGATTGCTCAGGCGATACGGTCGCTCGTCGGCAACGGCTCGATACTCAGCGTGGACTCGGCCCTGTTGCGGCGCGCGATCGAGGTCTACGAGAGCGAGCGCATCGACGTCGCGCAGGCCTACCTCGTCGCGCGCGCTGAGAGCACCGGTGTCGGCAAGGTCGCGTCCTTCGAGCGGTCTATCGACCGGAGCACCACGATCGAGCGGATCGAGCCGCCAGCGGTGTGATCGAACGTTCTCCGCGCCGTCACCTGGTGAAACCCGGCCCAGGCGAATCCGGCACGACTTGTCACACCCTTGCCTTACGCTGCGGCCATGGCTCAAACGATCCCAACCATGGGCGGGCCAGCCGAGCACGGTCACACGCCACCTGTGCTCGCGGCACACTCGCGCAATGACAGCGGCCTGTGGCATTCGTTGGCCGACCATCTGGTGGGAACCGGGCGACGGGCTGGCGCATTCGGCGAGGCATTCGGCTCGGCTGATGCCTGCCGATTGGTGGGGGAGCTGCACGATCTTGGCAAAGCTGATCCTGCGTGGCAGCGGTACCTTGCTGCGGCCGATGCCGGGAACAAACTGTCGACGGTCGATCACAAGCACGCGGGCGCATTCCTCTGCACCACTTGGGGACTAGGAACATTCGCGCCCGTAATCGTCGGTCATCACGGTGGGATACCGGACGCGACCGATGTGGGCTCGAGAATGGGTAATGAGCCGACTGTGGGCCAGCAAGCCGCGATCGACCACGTCGAGACGCTCGGCCTGACACGTCCCGAGGCGCAGGCGCTAATACCGCCGCAGTTCCGTCCCGGATCCCGGGCTGATGCGGTTGGCATGCGGCGGATGGAGTTCTGGCTTCGCATGGTGTTCTCTGCGTTGGTGGATGCCGACAGGCTCGACACCGAGGAGCACTTTCGGGGGGGCCGGTGGGAATTCCCACAGCCACTCGGGCTCAGCGCTCTCGACGATCGCTGCGAGGCCAGGCGCAAACTCACGCTGGCGGAACGTCAACACGACCCGGTGACCCCGGCGCGAACCGCGATGTTCGGCGAGGTGACGTCGAAGGCTTCTGCCCCCCCGGGATGGTTCGAGCTCACAGCACCGACGGGTTCGGGCAAGACGATTGCAGCGCTGGCGTTCGCTCTGCGGCATGCGAACGTCAACCGACTTCGCCGTGTGGTGACCGCCGTTCCCTTCGTCTCGGTGACCGAGCAGGTAGCAAACGTCTACCGCACACTGCTTGACGATGGGCCTGGTGCGCCCGTGGTCCTTGAACATCACACCGGAGTGTTCGCACGGGGTGAGTCGCAATCCGGCACCGGCCTCTGGTCTCGCCTCGCGGCTGAGAATTGGGACGCAACCGTCATCGTGACGACGACAGTCCAGTTGTTGGAGTCGCTGTTCGGCAACAATCCCAGTCGGACTCGGAAACTGCATCGCTTGGCGCGATCCGTCATCGTCTTGGACGAGGTGCAGTCGTTGCCGTGGCGATTGCTTGACCCAACGCTCGATGTCCTCAGAGAACTCGTCAGGTTGTACGGATGCTCGGTTATCCTCACAACGGCAACACAGCCGCCGTTCCACAAGATTGGCAGTGCCGAGGGAGTCGAGCGCCGAGCCTTGCTCGACGTCGCAAATCGGAACAAAGTCTTCGACCGCACCGACGCGCACGTTGTCCCAGATCGGCTCTCATGGGACGACTTTGCGTCACGAGTTGCCGCGGAGAGCGACGGACACCGCGGGCAATGTCTTGTCGTCCTTAACACCATCGCGGATGCCCGGGAGGTCTGTGGCCGCTTAGTTGGGCGGGCTGGGCTGGCCCACCTTTCGAGTCGGTTATGCCCGAAACATCGGGTCGACGTGCTCGACGCGGTCCTGGCGCGACTTCGAGAAGGTAGGCCGTGCACGTTGGTGTCGACGCAGGTTGTCGAAGCAGGCATCGATGTCGACTTCCCGGTTGCCATCCGGGCGTATGGGCCGTTGCCTGCCGTTGTGCAGGTCGCAGGGCGGGTTAATCGGCATGGGCTCGCGGACCGGGGCGAGCTGGTTCTCATCGATCCGGTCGACGGCCATGTTCCGCCTGACGAATACAAGATCGGCACGCAAATCACCCGCGACCTTCTGCGTTCGGGGGCCGACCCATTCGCACCCGAGACGCTGGAAACGTACTACGACCGGCTGATTCATGCCACGCGTGACAAGCTGGACAGACTGGAAATTCAACGCGAGCGCGAGTCGCTGAATTTTACAAAGGTAGCCGAGAGCTACCGCGTGATCGCTCAGGAAACTACCCCTGTGCTCGTACCCTATGGAGATTTCGATCCGACGGCGATCATGTTACCGGACGATCCACCATCGCGGCGCCATTTTCTGAGGCAGCACCAGCCGTTCACAGTATCGCTTCGCGACCGAGAGCTGAACCGCTGCAAAGAAACCGGGCTCGTGGAAGAACGCGAAGCTGGCGTGTTGGTCTGGCATGGCCCGTATGACAGTGTCTTTGGGCTTTCGGTCGATAAGGAAATGGAGGCTTTGATCTGGTGAACCGTCATCCGTTTGAAGTCGCGGTACGTGTATGGGGTCCGTTTGCCTGCTTCACGCGGCCCGAGTACGCCACGGAACGAGTGTCCTACCCAGTAATGACACCACCCGCTGCGGTAGGTGTGCTCTCATCGATTTTCTGGAAGCCAGAGTTCGACTGGATTGTAACCAGGATCTGGGTGCTCGCCGAGCCGAAATGGGTTTCGATGACCCGCAACGAGGTGAAGAAGCGCGCAAGCCGCGACGGCAGAATCGATGTGCTGGAAGACCGGACACAACGGCACAACCTTTTCCTCAGAGACGTCGACTATGTCATCTTCGCGAGGCCATCCCTTCGGGCCCACACATCAGACCCAGTTGCCAAGTACCGTGACCAGTTCCGTCGACGGGTTGAGCGTGGTGCCTTCTTTTCGCCGCCATATCTCGGGTTACGTGAGTACGCCGCATCGTTTGCTCCTGCGGATCTGACTATAACGCGACCACTTTCGGGCCTGACCATTCCAATCGGCCCGATGAGCCTCGACTTGGGCTATCACGGCGATGACGGAAGTCTAACCAAGCCAGAGTTCTTCAATGCGACCGTTACCGATGGGGTGCTTGATGAAATTCCGGTTCCACTGCGGCTGAAGGATCGATGATGCTCCTGCGAAGCCTTGATGATCTTTACGGTCGGCTTGTAGCTGAGGATCGATTGCCTCCAATCGGCTATCAGCGCAAGCGAGTTCGATTCATCGTCGATCTTGACAGCGCGGGGCGGTGCTTGGGCATCACCGACACCGGTCCGGATGAAACGGTGCGAGTTGTTCCAGAGCTGGGCCGAACGAGTGGCATCCGCGCATTGTTGGCATGCGACAATGGCCAATACGTCCTTGGCCTGCCGAAGAACGATAGCGAGAGGGCAAAGAGCAACGCGCAGAAGGCTCGTGTCGCATTCATCGATCGGCTCGATGAAGCAGCGAAAGCGCTACGGAACCAAGACAGCTCAGTAGCGTACGTGTTTGATGCGATTGCTCGTTTTGTCTCTGACCGCGACCGCGCGATTGGTGAGTTTCTCAGTCGGGGTCTCAGATTTGAGGCCGACTCCAGAGGCGAGAGAAAGGAAGCGAGCGCCCTTATCAGCTTCAGAGTCAACGGCGTTGATCCGAACGAGTTGGCCACGGTCCGTAATTGGTGGGCGGAAATCACGAGCGGCGACCTCAGCGGCGGCACCGAGGGCGTATGCCAGGTTTCGAACACCTACTCAGCCTTGGTGAGGAAAACGCCGGATGTCTTCGTAAAGCGTGGAACGGCGCAAAAGCTGATTTCAGCAAACTTTCGTTCCGCATTGCGCTACAACGCCGAGCAGTCCAGTGGGTCTCAGATCTCCGTTCCCGTGGCGATCCGCAGCCACCAGGCACTCAACTGGTTGTTGGCGGATGACCATCACCACAGGCGAATTGGCGAGTTGACATTCGTATGGTGGCTGGCCGCCGACGTGGCATTCGATCCGTTCAACATCATCGCCGCGCCGCATGAAGACGATGTCGCGGCTCTGCTCGGCAGACCCTGGACCGGCCGGCCTGGACTCGCGCCATCGGATAGTTTTCGCCTACTTGGGCTGTCGTTGACCGAGGGTCGTGTTGTTGTCCGCTTTGACCATGTCAGCACGCTCGCCGAGATCGAGAGGCGCACACAACGCTGGCTTGACCTCATCGCCCGACCTGGGCGAGACGGACACACATGGTGGCCCGCGATCTGGCATCTTGCCGAGGCTGCTGTTCCGCCCGGCGAAGGTAGTGCGCGAAAGGCGCGTAAGGACCGGGTTGTTGAAGCGCTCGTCCGCGCAGCAGTGGCCGGGACGCCACTGCCGCGCTCCGTGTTGGCGGCGCTAATTGACCGTTGCAGGGCCGTACCAGCCCCTCGCAACGGCGACAACATCGACTGGACTGCGGTCGGCGGCCGCCTCGCATGTCTGAATCTCTACGTGAACCTGAAGGAGGATCGAATGGGCGAACCCAACACGGCTGCGGTGCTTTGCGGCCGAATGCTTGCACAGCTCGAAGCTGCGCAGCACGCCGCACTCGGCTACGACATTAACCGCACGATCGTCGACCGCTACTATGCCAGCGCCTCGACGACGCCGAAAAGAGTCTTCGCAGGTCTCTTCAAAACCGCCAATCTCCATCTGGCGAAGGCCGGTCGATCGGACCGCGGCAAGGGCGCCCAGATCGCAATCTCCCGCCGGTTAGCGGACCTGGTCGCATTGCTGATCGAGGCGGGGGGCTGGCCTGTCACACTCAGGCTGGAGGAACAAGCCGACTTCGCGCTCGGCTATTGGGACGAACGACAAGCGCGCTTCCATCGCGCGCAGGCAGATACCGATGAAACAACCGCTAAGGAGGAGTGATATGACAAAGCCCGCTCATCTCGATATCGGGAGGCGACACGATTTCCTGATGCTATATGACGTCACCGGCGGCAACCCAAACGGAGACCCGGACAATGGGAATGCGCCGCGCAGTGATCCCGAAACCGGCTACGCCTGGGTCAGCGATGTGGCGGTAAAGCGCAAAGTCCGATCATTCATTGGGGATGCTTATGTAGGCCGCGAGGGCTTCGAAATCTATGTCGGCGAGGCAGTTGCCCTCAATCAGCGGCACCGCGTCGCATCGGAAGCTCTTGGCATGAAGCCGAATAACAAGCGCCCTGCGGCCGAACAACAGAAAGTTGGTGCTGAACTTGCCCGGCGCTATTACGATGTCCGCGCCTTCGGCGCTGTAATGTCGACAGGCGACCATCCTGCGGGTCAGCTTCGCGGCCCGATTCAGATTACCGGTATCAGCAGAAGCGTCGAACCCGTTCAGCCATCTGAATTGACGATTACCCGGGTCGCGGTGACAAAGGAATCGGATTTGGAGAAGCTTGCTACCGGCGAGAAGGGCGGCAAGGATCGTGAGATGGGCTCGAAACACATCGTGCCGTACGCGCTTTTCCGCGTACAAGGGTTCGTAACTCCCTCGCTTGCTGACAAGACGGGTTTCGGCGAGGAAGACCTCGAAGTCTTCTGGGATGCGCTGCAGCGCATGTGGTCACTCGATCGGTCGTCGTCGCGGGGTATGACGGGTTGCCGGGGAATCCACATCTTCAGCCATGAAGACCGCTACGGGCGATGCCATCCCGACCGGCTGTTCGGTCGTATATCAATCACACGCAAGGTGGAAGGCCCCGCACGTCAGTTCAGCGACTACAAAGTCGATGTGGACGTGGACGGTCTCGATTCACTTGGCGTCACCCATACACTGATCGGTGATTGACGGCGACTGGGTGCTGCTATCTGAAATCGAGCATTGGGTCTACTGTCCGCGTCAGTGGGCCATTATCCATCACGAGCAGCACTTCACCGACAACGATGACACGACCCGTGGCCATCTTGAGCATCAACGTGTCGACACCGTTGGCCATGAGAGCCGCCACGGCGTCCAGGTTTACTGGGCCGTGGCGGTTGCGTCACATGTTCACCATTTGCGTGGCCGTTGTGACCGCATCGTAGTGGAGGGCAAGCGAGCTATTCCGATCGAGCACAAGTCGGGAAGGCGGTCACATCACGCGGCGGCGATACAGCTTGTGGGACAGGCGATCTGCTTGGAGGAGATGCTCGCGATACCAATAATGTATGGACGGATCTACCTGGCCGCGACCAACACATTTTGCGATGTCGATACCTCCAGCGAGGAGCTGAGAACCGCCGTACACCGCGCGGCGGCTGAGATCCGCGACGCACGTTGCGAACAGAAGTCGCTTCCTCGACCGGCGAATGATGCTCGGTGCCCGGCATGTTCGCTGAATGCGTGGTGCATGCCGAGGTTGGTTGGCGATTCACACCGTCAGCGTGGTCTTCACGGAGCGACCTGGTGGCCCTGATCGCCGACAAGCGCCGCAGTCTCTATCTCACCACGGTGGGGACGTTTGTCGCGCTCGACCACGACTCGTTCGAGGTACGTCGGCCCGACCAGCCGACGGTGCGGGCACCAGTGCGCAGCATCGAGTCAATTGTCTGCTTCGGAAATATCACGTTGTCTACAGCGGTGATGGCCAGGTGTGCTGAAGACGGAATTGACGTTTCGTGGTTGACGAGCGGTGGTCGATTCCGGTTCGGATTATGTGCGCCCACTCATGGAAATGTCCTACTGCGAATGGAGCAGTGGCGTGCTGCAGTGGATACCGACCGATCCGTCGACATCGCGCGGACCATCGTTGCGGCTAAACTGCTCAACTCCCGTGTTGTGTTGCTTGACGCGGCAAAGGATCGGTCATCGCATAGCAAGGCGCTTCGTGAGGCTGGTGACGAACTCGCTATATTTGCCGAAAGGGCAAGATTTGCAGGCGATCTCGATTCGCTTCGAGGGATTGAGGGCATCGGAGCTAAACGATACTTCGCGGAATGGTCCAGTCTCCTTTCACCCGAAGGCTTCACGTTCCCGGGTAGAGTACGGCACCCGCCACTGGACCCTGTCAACGCGCTCTTGTCCTTTGGTTATGCATTGCTTCGGACTCAGTGTGTGGCCGCAGCTGAGCATGTAGGGCTCGACCCACAGGTTGGTTACCTTCACCCAGTCCGGCCCGGACGGCCATCGCTTGCGCTCGACCTGATGGAGGAACTGCGGGCCCCGTTCGTTGATCGTTTGGTTCGGACCCTCATCAACCGCCGGCAGTTGAGCACGAAGTCCTTCAGCGTTGATCCCACTGGTGCATGGCGGCTGAGGGACGACAGTCGTACAACATTTCTTGCTGCCTTCGACTCTCATCTACGGACGGCAATTCCGCATCGCGTGGTCGACCAGGACGTTGAACGGCGGAAAGTGCCGGGACTTCAGGCGCTTCTTCTGGCACGGCACCTTCGCGGCGATCTGACGCATTATTTCCCATATAGAACGACAGGGCGGTGAGATGGAGATACTAGTGGCCTATGACATCAGCACGGCGTCACCTGACGGGGAGCGTCGTCTTCGCGGGATAGCGAAGGTTTGCGAGGGGTACGGTCAGCGTGTCCAAAAGTCAGTTTTCGAATGTCAGCTGGAAATGCGCGAAGTCCGCCTGCTGATAAATGACGTTGAGAAGGTTATCGACCCGAAATCCGATCGGGTAGCCGTCTATAGACTGCGTGAGCCGTACCGTCGCTACGTGGTGACCCTTGGCCGTGGGCCAGAGGTCGACTGGCGGCACCCAGTCATTTTGTGAAGGGGCGGACCCGGGTTAGACGTGCGACCCGTAGTAGATCCGCCCGAGGATTCGGGCTCCCAAAGCGCAGAACGGTTTGTTGATAAGTTGATGATTGTCGCGGTCGCCGAAAAATAGCTGTTCGCGAAGGGCGGCGCCGGGCTTTGCTCGGCGCCGAGGATCGGAACGTTGACTCCTCGTCAATCTCGCCGTCGCTTCCGAAGCGGCGCCGGGCTTTGCTCGGCGCCGAGGATCGGAACCGCAGGCCGGGGTCCTCGTGGTGCAGGGGCCAGCCCCGGCGGCGCCGGGCTTTGCTCGGCGCCGAGGATCGGAACAGCGGTGAGACACGCGACGGCTGGAATGTAGCCGAGGCGGCGCCGGGCTTTGCTCGGCGCCGAGGATCGGAACCGGCCCCCCGGCCAGTCCTCCCCGTGTGTGCGTTGCGGCGGCGCCGGGCTTTGCTCGGCGCCGAGGATCGGAACTTTAGATGGCGCTTGGCCGGTGGGTTAGAGTAGACAGCGGCGCCGGGCTTTGCTCGGCGCCGAGGATCGGAACATATCGTTTTTCCGCGATGTGGTCGGCCTCGAATGCGGCGCCGGGCTTTGCTCGGCGCCGAGGATCGGAACTTTCATTTTGCGGCTCCGTTCTGGGCGGCGAGAAACGCGGCGGCGCCGGGCTTTGCTCGGCGCCGAGGATCGGAACGGAGACCAGGCGAATCTCTCGTGCCGATACTGCGGTGGCGGCGCCGGGCTTTGCTCGGCGCCGAGGATCGGAACGATGCCCGCACCGGGCATGCGTGCGCGACAGGTCAAGCGGCGCCGGGCTTTGCTCGGCGCCGAGGATCGGAACGCCTGGCAAACCCGCCTCGATGATCTGATCGACCGCTGCGGCGCCGGGCTTTGCTCGGCGCCGAGGATCGGAACGCGGTGAATAGCATCGGCCAGCGACGAGGTTATCCCGGCGGCGCCGGGCTTTGCTCGGCGCCGAGGATCGGAACCTCATTGAGCAGCGCGACCTAGACCGATGGGTCGCCGCGGCGCCGGGCTTTGCTCGGCGCCGAGGATCGGAACATTAATGCGTTTTTTAATGGCCGTGGCTATACCTCGCGGCGCCGGGCTTTGCTCGGCGCCGAGGATCGGAACCAGATACCCAACTATCCGGTCCACCAT
>NZ_MVIF01000082.1 GCF_002086675.1 Mycobacterium persicum | reverse complement strand
ATGGTGTCCAGCGAGGTGGCCTCGGCCAGACCGCTCCAGCCCGCGCCGGAGATGTTCTGCGAGGACGCCCACATCCGGCGGGCCTCGTCCTCAACCGTCTGGGCGTGCGTCTCGAAACGGCCCGCCATCGCCCGCATCTCGTGCGGGTCGGTCATAAAACGTGAAGTCACCTGAATTTCTCCTTATTGCCTAGATCTTGCCTAGATCTTGCCTAGATCATTTGTCGTCTGTTTGTTGTTTGCGGGTGCGATGACCGGCCGGCTACGCGTTCACGCAACCGCCGACCGGAGAACTATGGATGATCCCCCCTCCCCAACCGACGCCCACCGGGCGTCGGGGTACGCCGACACCGACATCGGGCCCCAACCGCAACATCGAAATCGATGAATGCGCCGTCCCGGAGGACAGCCTCGGCAGCGTGGCACGCTCGCACAATGGCCCCCCGGCGAGAGCTCACCGTAGAACTCACGTCCGTAGCCGCACCCCGCCCCCGGTCCACAACTGCCAGCGTGGGGGTCAGCCCGCAGCGGCGGCGTTGGCGGCCTCGGTGGCCGCATACGAACCGGAACTGGTCGCCAAGGTGTTGACGAACATCTCGTGAATAGCGGCGGCTTGGGCGCTGACCGCTTGGTACATCTGCGCGTGCGCGGCGAATTGAGCCGCGGTCAACGCCGATACCTCGTCGGCGGCCGCTGGCACGACCCCCGTCGTCGGGGCCGCCGCAGCGGCGTTCTGGGCGCTCATCGTGGTGCCAATACCCTGCAGGCTTGACGCCGCCGCGGCCAGAGCTTCCGGCTGTGTGGTCACAAATGACATGCTGTTTTCCTCCCTCGGTTGTCCCCGGCACCGCTCTACTGCAAGAGAGTAGATGACCGCGCGGCGCCAGTTTGCTTTCAACGCCACCATTTAGCAAGTGTTCACGTGTTGGCACGGCAAATTCACCTGTGGTAACGACACAGTAACAGCGGGAAGGGCTGTTTGTCGTCCGCTCAGCAAACTCCCGCCCAAACCCTTGCAAAGTTACGTGTCGACGCCCGTCAAGATCTGCTGACCCCGGCATGCTGGCGCAGTCCGGGTAGGTGATGCGACGTCGGCGAAACACGGCGCAGCCTGGCTGTCAGCCGGCGAAAGGCGGGCGGGCCATGACGGTGGGCCGGAAGCCGTAGCGGGGTCCGGCGCCCGCCGCAGCACCGGCGCCGGCGCCGGCCAGCGGCATGCCACCGAGCAGGTTGCCCGCCCCAGCCTCGGGCGCGGCGGTGATGGTACTCACCGGCAGCGGCGCACCTCCGGGATGCATCGCGCCCGGCAGCTGTCCACTCCACACCGGCGGCACCGACAACTTGCCCACCGAGGCCGCGTTGCCCAAACCCGCCGACACCGGTCCCCCGCCACCGAGCAAGCCGCCCAACCCCGGTAAACCTTTGGCGGCAGCGCCGGCAGCCGCCGCCGGAGCTGACCCGCCGATCAATCCCAAGGTCTTGGCCGACTGGACGAAGTTGTTGGCCATACCGATGCTGAAGTACGGCAACCCCTCGGTGTTATAGAAGAAGCCCGCGTAGGGCGTATAGGCAGTTAGGAACCCCGAAATCGAGTTAGGGAATGTGCTTGTCCCGAACAACACCTGCCACAACCCTGTCAGCGGGCCTTGCGCCGATTGCAGGAAGCTGACCTCGGTCCCGATGGGTCCGGTAATTGGTGCTGCCAGACCTCCCAATGTGGTAGGTATCGCGGAAAGAAATTGATTCAGCGTTTGCTGGGCCGAACCGCCCGAGGTGCCGGTGGCTGCGGCGACGGCCGTGGCCTGGCCAGCCTGGGCGGTAGGACTGGTGATCTGCGGGGGTGACGCGAACGGAGTCACCGCCGCAGCATGGGCCGAGTTGCCTGCGTAGCTGTACATCGCCGCGGCATCTTGGGCCCACATCTCGCCGTATTGAGCTTCCAGCGCCGCAATCACCGACGTGTTCTGCCCGAAGACATTGGTCGCAATGGCCTGGGCTAATTGTGCGCGATTGGCCGCAATCAGCGGTGGGGGCACGACCGCGGCAAACGCGGTCTCGAACGCGGCCGCGGCCGCCCTGGCCTGGGCAGCGGCCTGCTCGGCCCGAGCCGCCGCGGCACTCGTCCACGCCACGTACGGCGCTACCGCCTCGGCCATCGCCGCCGACGCCGGCCCCATCCACTCCTCACTACTGAGCTGAGTGATCACCGTCTCATAACCCGTAGCCGCCGAACTCAACTCGACCGCCAAGCTATTCCAGGCCGTCGCCGCAGCCGCCATCGGCGCCGACCCCGGACCCGAATACATCCGCCCCGAATTGACCTCCGGCGGCAACGCACCAAAATCCATCACCTTATTCCTTTCTAACCGGCCGCGGCCGCATTGGCCGCCTCGGTGGCCGGATAGGACCCCGAGCTCGTCGTTAACGGGCTGGCAAACATTTCGTGCATCGCGGCAACCTGGGAGCTCAGGACCGGATACATCTGGGCATGCGCCGCGAACCGCACCGACACCTCTTCACGGCTGCCGCAACGACGCCGGTGGTCTGAGCCGCCACAGCCGCGTTCCGGGAGCTCAACGCCGAGCCGATCCCCTCCAATGTGCTAGCGGCTACTGCCCGCGCGTCTGGCTGTGTTGTCACCAACGACATCTGATCTCCTCCTCAATTACCTTTAGGCTCATAGGGTCTGGGAGCGTGGCTACTAACGGCATGGCTCGATTCGGGCGCTCGAGCAGCGTCGGGCCGCATGTCACTCACTGTGGTGGACCACGGGTGCTTCATCGCTCTACCCGGCCGACGGCGGGCGGGTAAGGACGCTGTAGCGGAAGCCATACCGGTGTCCAATGCCGCCGCCGCGCCGAGCGGCACCCGACCCCAGCGGTATTCCACGGAGTAAACCCTGTACTCCTCCCTGGGAGTTGGTGCTGACGTTGGCGCTGACCAATCCCGCTGCGGCATGCTCTGCTTCCGCAGAGGAACCGACCCAAGTCGGCGGTACCGACAGTGAACCAACCTTGTTTGCGCTGGCTAGACTTGCCGACGCGGCAGCACGACCGGCCCCGGTACCCAGGCCGGCGAATTGTGGTGTCGCGTACCAGGCGCCGCCGGAACCCGCGGTTGTTCCGCTGCCGAACGTCAACTGCTGCCCGATCGAGGCAATGAACTGCGGAATGCCCATGGCGAAGTACGACAAGCCCAGGGTGCGAACCACTGAAACTCTTTGCGCGTTATTGATCGAGCCCAGCGTCTGCACAATCCACCAATCGTTGGGATTCACCGAGCCGGCTAACGCGGACGTCGAAAGCTGCTGCAGCAGTTGAGGTACCGCCGCAGTCGACACCAAACCCGGATCCGCCGACGACAACGCCGGCGCAGAGGTGCCTGCAGGCGTGGCCGCAGCCTTGGCCACCGCCGCTGATTGAGCGGCCAACCCCGCTGGATCGGTGGTGGTTCCGGGATCTGCGAATGGAGTCAATTCCGAAGCAGTCGCCGATGCGCCGGCATAGCCGTACATGGCGGCGGCGTCCTGGGCCCACATCTCGGCGTATTGCGCTTCGGTAGCGGCAATCGCCGGTGTGTTCTGCCCGAAAAAATTGGTCGCGATCAGGGTCGTCAGTAAGACGCGGTTGGCCGCAATCACCGGCGGCGGCACGGTCATCACAAACGCCGTCTCATAGGCCGCGGCGGCAGCCCTGGCCTGCATACCTGCTTGCTCCGCTAGCGCAGCGGCAGCACTCAGCCATGCGATATAGGGCCTGGCTGCCGCCACCATCGACAGCGACGCCGGACCAACCCATGGCGAACTGGTCAGTTCGGCTATCACCGATTCGAATCCGGACGCAGCCGCGGCTAACTCCGCGGCCAGATCATCCCAGGCTGCGGCGGCAGCCATCATGGATCCCGATCCCGGGCCGGCATACATACGGCCCGAATTGATTTCCGGCGGTAATGCCCCGAAGTCCAACTCAACCCCCCTTAGCCACCACGATCGCAGTCTCGATGCGATCGCGGCAGGTGCGCGATGAATCCCCCAGTGCGGCCACAAACCGGTTGCCAGACAACGGGTTCGGGTCCCCGAGGATCTGACCGGATCCGACTTGCGATGCAACGGACTGCTGCGAGGTATCCCGCTCGCTTGCTCTTGGAGCCGGCCAGCGCGGCTGCGGGCTTTCACCGTTGAGGCCGATACTGGAATCTGCGGCGGCCACCGCGACGGCCACTTCAGGATGTATGGTCACCAACGACTTGCTCTCAGCCTTGAGAAAACCTTTCAGGATACCAACGTCAATTGACACCTAAATCGTTGCGGAACCGGTTCATAGAGAACACATTAGATTGCCGATCCGGCGACGGGCACCGGTGACGCCAACAATTCATTCCCCGCAAACTATTGTTAAGCTGCCGTTAAGTTCACAGCTTGGCCGGCGGCACGCCACCTGCGCAAACGCACCAACGGCGGCGTGTAGTGCGTCAGTCCTCGTCGAGAATGAGTGCCATCTCCGGGCACGCGGCCACACCGTCACGGGTCAGCTGCGCATCCTCGGGCCGCACCTGGTGCTCCTCGAGGATCGAATAGCCCGACTCGTCGATCGGGAACAACTCCGGATCGACTGCGTAGCACTGGGCGTGGCCCACACATCTCGACCGTTCGAGACGAACCTTCACGGGTTTCCTTTCTCGGTCAGGCGTCCGCGCGGGACGGGCCAAAGCAACTCGATAGGTAGATTAGCGGGCCGAGACGGGCTGCGAGACTGCCACCGGGTGCGGCGGTTGTAGGTGTGCCCATTCGTCGGATTGGTGAGAATTTGCCGCGCGTGCGATATTTCTGGTGTCAGCACGGCTTTGGCTGCGTCGGCCACCGCGGTAGACGAGAACGATGACGAGAGACTGGAGCGCATGAGCACGACCGAAGGCAGCCATGCCGGTGCGTTTTACCTACCGCGGCTTGAGTATTCGACGTTGCCGATGGCCACCGACCGAGGCCTCGGATGGAAGACGTTGCGCGACGCGGGGCCAGTGGTGTTCATGAACGGCTGGTATTACCTGACCCGCCGCGAAGATGTGCTCGCGGCACTTCGCAACACCAAGGCCTTCTCGTCGCGCGAAGCGCTGCAACCGCCGGGAAATCCCTTACCGGTGGTACCGCTCGCCTTCGATCCGCCGGAGCACACCCGGTACCGCAGGATCCTGCAGCCGTATTTCAGCCCGGCCGCCTTGGCGAAGGTGCGGCCGGCGCTGCTGACCCACACTATCGCCATGATCGATGCCCTGGCCCCCCGGGGTGAGTGTGAGGCGATGGCCGATTTCGCGAATCTGTTCCCGTTTCAGCTGTTTTTGGTGCTCTACGGTCTGCCGGTGGCTGACCGTGATCGCCTGATTGCCTGGAAGGACGCCGTTATTGCCATGTCGGACCGGCCGTACCCGACCGAGGCCGATGCGGCCGTCACGCGTGAACTGTTTGAATATCTCGCACAAGCGATCACCGAACGCAAACAGAACCCAGGCCCGGACGTCTTGTCACAGGTGCTCATCGGCGATGACCCACTGAGCGAGATCGAGGTGCTGGGGCTGAGTCACCTGCTGATCCTCGCCGGGCTGGACACCGTGACCGCGGCGGTGGGGTTTTCCCTGCTGGAACTCGCGCGGCGGCCGGAGCTGCGCGCCATGCTCCGCGACAATCCCAAGCAGATCCGGGTATTCATCGAGGAGATCGTCCGGCTAGAGCCATCGGCCCCGGTGGCACCTCGAATCACCACCCGGGTCATCGAGGTCGGGGGTATGACACTACCCGCGGGTTCCCCGGTGCGACTGTGCATGGCCGCGGTAAATCGCGACGGCACCGACGCGGTGTCCACCGACGAGTTGGTCATGGATGGAAAAGTGCACCGCCACTGGGGATTTGGTGGCGGGCCGCACCGCTGCCTGGGTTCTCACCTGGCGCGTTTGGAGCTGACCCTGGTGGTCGGCGAATGGCTGAAGAGGATTCCCGATTTCGGCCTGGCGCCCGGATACACGCCCGAGATCCGGTTTCCGTCAAAATCCTTCGCGCTCAAGACGTTACCGCTGCGTTGGGGCTGACCTCAGCGAACCTCGGCCCGCCCCAACACGGCGCTGAACGGTCTTACCTTCGCCACTCGGTGGCGGCGACCTGAACGAACACCCCGGTGTCCTCGGCCATCAGCAGGCCGCGGCCACGGGGCAGCGGACCGCCCTTCATCTTGCCGCGGATGAAGCCCTCGTCGGGATCGGCGTCCATCACCAGCAGTGGCGCATTGGCCTGATGCAGCGCGCGCAGCATCGGGTCGCTGCCTGCCGAAGACCAGCCGCCGAAGGTACGGGTGACGATCACGTGCAATCCGACGTCGGCAGCCCGGTTGACGAACGGAACAACCTTGTGCAACGGCGAATCGAAACCCGGCGGCAGCTGCTGGATGTCGTCAACGATGAGGAAGATCTCCGGCCCGCTCCACCACGACCGCGACAACAGCTCCTCGGCCGACAAACCGGGCGGCGGCTCACGGCCCGCCAGATTCGCCGACAGCTCACCCATCATCGCGACAACGCCGTCGAGGTTGTAGGCGAACTTCTCCACATAGTCCGAGCCCAACGCGGTCAGCAGCTGACGGCGCGGGTCGACCAGCCAAACCTGCGCGGAGGGACGTCCGGGCGGTGGCGGCGGCGCGCTGCTGGCGCCCGGCGCGTAGAGTCGGCCGATTTCGGACATGATCGTCGCCAGCGTCGTCGTGCGCCCGCATTCGCGTCGACCGGTCACCATCAGGTGCGAGTTCTCGGCGAAGTTGAGGTAGACCGGCTGCAGATCCAATTCCGATATCGCCCAAGCGATTCCGCCGGCACCCACGCCTTGACGGGTGTCACGGGCGGCCAGCTCGCGCACCTGTTCCACGCCGAACCGCGCCGGCAGGCGGCGCACCGGCGGGGCTTGGGCGGTGGTCAACCGGCTCACCGCCGCGACCACGCTGTCGCACTCGAAGACGTTGTCGGGCGTGCTGCCCAGCGCCGGCCGCGCCACCAGGGTGTGCAGACCCGCCTGCGGGTCGCTGTCCAATCGGACGTAGTTGACCGCGACCATGCCGCGGCCGGGCTTGACGGGAACGTCCTTGGCGAAGCGGGAACGCACCAGCTTGGCGTCCTCCACCGCGGCCAATCGCAGTTCGACCCGCGAGCCGAAACCGCTGCGCACCGGCGGGCGCAGCTCCGACTCGCGATCCGCGGTGACCACCACGTGCACCCCGAACGACGGGCCCTGATTGATGATCAGGTTGACCTGCTCGATCAGCACCTCATTTTCTTCGGCCAGTGCCCGGTAGTTGTCGATCACCAGGTACACATCGCCGAACCCGTCGTTGGGCACCGGCCCGGCTTCTCCGCCGAACTTGCGCCGGCGGAACATCTCCATCGACGCGATGCCGTGTTCGAGGAAGCTCCGTTTGCGCTCGCGCACCAACGCCAGCAATTCGGCCACGGTCCGGCGCACACCATAGGGGTCGGTGGGACCGGCGACCTCGCCCACATGCGGGAAGCGCGCCACCGTTGTCAGCGCGGTGCTGCTGTACGCCAAGCAGTAGAACTGAACTTGCTCCGGGGTATGGGTCAGCGCCGCCGAGCAGATCAGCGTCTGCAGAGCGGTGGTCTTGCCCGAACCGCCCGCGCCCAGGATCAAGACGTTGGCACCGGGGCCTGAGGTGTCGACCGTCCATGGTGGCTGATCGTGCTTGAAGGGCCGGTCGATGATCCCGATCGGGAACACCAGATTCCGGGCCGAACCGTAGTCCTTCTGCCACGGGTGGCCGAGGAACCGGTTGACCAGCTCATCGATGGCTACCGGAACGGTCAGGGGCGGCTGCCACAACCGGTAGGGCTCGAACTTGATCTTGCGCAGCTGATCGATGATCACCGTGCCGACCTTGGGGGTCCGCACGCCTTCCTCTTCCTCCTCGGCCTCGGCGCCCTCGCCCTCGATCACCTCGCCGTTGGCGTGTGCGACGACCGCCTCGATTTGCGGCCCGCCCACGCTCACCTCCAGCGGCGTGAACGAGTTGGTGAATAGCTGCGGCCGGATGTAGTCGATGTTGTGCACTAGAACCGGCGCTTCGTCACCGTCAATGGTGCCGCCAGGGGCGTAGTAGTCGCGCCAGAGGAACTCGGCCTGGAAGCGGGTGATGTCCTCGAGGCTCCGGCGGAAATAACCCAGACCGGCCTGTGCCGGCAGGTTTACCGCATTCGGCACGCCGGCGGCCTGGGCGGCCCCGGCGGTACGCGCCTTCAGCACCAGGCGATAACCCATGTTCTCCATGAGCTTTTCGGCCCGGCTTTCGATGGTCTGCGAGGCCATCATCAAATGGATCCAATACGCGCGACCCTGCCGACCGATCGAGTCGAGCACGTCGACCGCGGTCGGCATGATCCGGAACCATTCGTAGAACTCGTCGATGACCACCACGAGCATCGGTAGCGGCGGCATATCCTGACCGCGGGCCCGCATCCGGAGGCGTACCGAGTTGTACTCCTTGGCGTCGTCGACACCGGCGCTGTCGCATACCGCCTTACGGCGGGCGATCTCGCCCCACAACGCATCCAGGAAGCGTTCCATCAACGCCTGGTCTTCTTCGAGGTCGGTGATGATGCGCGACACGTGCGGCACACCGGCGAACGGCTTGACCGCCGAACCACCCTTGAGGTCGGCCAACACGAACTGCAGTTCCTCGGGCGGATGGCTCAGCATCAGCGACTCGATCACGGTTCGCACCAGCGTCGACTTACCCGAACCCGTCGTCCCGGACATGACGCCGTGCGGGCCGTCACCACCTTCGTCCAGCGACTTCATGTCCAAGAACAGCAGTTCGCCGTTGTCGGAGCGGTTACCGAACGGCGCCCGCAATCGCGACCGGCCCATCGTATCGGTGCGGTTGCCCCACAGCGAGTCGAAGTCGATGCTGCCCGGGTCGTCAATTCCGTAGTAGGACAAGATGTCTCGGGCACCGATGTGGGCCACCCGCTGACCGATCTCCTCGTAGGCCTCGGCGAGCCGCCACTGCGCCAACTTCTGGGAGAACTCTTCGGCCTCCGCGATGCTCATCTGATCGCTCAGCGCGAAGAACCAGGCCTTGTCGTCGATCACCATCCAGGTGTCGCGGTCGCGCGGCAGCGCCTCGATCACACCTTTCTCGTCGAATTCCAGCTTGCGCTCCGGGACCTCGGTCCACATCGAAGAGCCGGTCAGGTCGAAAAACGTCACCCCGTCCACGCCTTCGGCGCTGATGACGTACTCCCACTGTGGGTCGTCGACGTCGGCGATGATCACGGTGTGCGGTGTCGGCGTCTGCGCCGACGAGCTGGCGTGCCGGGGCGTGAACGACCCGCGGCCGGCGAACAATTCGGCTTGCTCGGCGGCGAACTCACGAACCGAGCTGTAGACCATCCGCGCATTGCCGGCCGCATCGTGACGGCGTGAGTCACCGAAGTGCGGAAGCCACTTCACCCAGTCCCACTCGTCCAGATCGGAACTGACCACGATCAACTGAACATGGTCCGGCCCGTGGGAGAACGTCAGCTGGCAGATGATCGCCCGCATCAACCCCAGCACCTGCTCACGGGTCCCGACGAGCGCATACCACGGCTCGACCAGCAGCGAGACCATCTTCGGCAGGTTGTAGACGACGCTTTGATAGCGTCCGAACTCCTGAAGTGCCTTACCGGTCACCGGCTCGAGCTCGATATCGGTCGGCATGTTCTGCGGCTCACCCCAGGTCACCTCAGGCCGCGTCATTCCCACGCCGACGCGCACCACGCCGAAGTTGAGATCCTTACCGTCGGGTTTGCGCTCCCACATCCGGGGTGATCCCACCGCTGCCGCCAGTGTGGTGGGCGCCGGGTGGAACCACCGGTAGTTGGAGTCCATGCTGTCGGCCGACTCCTGGGCCGTCTCGCGCAGCATGTCCAGCATCAACATGAACTGAGCACGCATCGCGTCCAGTTTGGGACGGCTCATCTGCTGCTGGCCGCCGAACCGGCCGCCGAACATCATCATCATCATCCCGCCGACCATGAAGATCGGGAAGATGGCGCCGGCGCCGCCGAACACGCGTGAACCGCTGGCGAACGTCATCGCGACCATGCCGCCCAGCAATCCGATCACGACGACGCCCACCACGATCAGCCACCAGGGCTTGCCCTCCGGCGGCGGAATGCTCAGCGGCGTCGGCAGGACGATGTTCTCCGGCTTGATCACCGGCGGCTTTTCCGCCGTCGGCCGGGCAAAACCACGTTTCACTTGGGCACCACCAATTCTGCGGGGGTCATGTCCATGGGTAGGGTGTCGTGTTCGACCAGCGCATCGGCTCTAGACAGCGTGGGGCCCTGCGGCAGCAGCCGCAGCGCCACCCACGGGGCCATGCTCGGGGCCAGGCTCAGACCCAACGCCTCGCGGGCTTCCTTGCTGTCCTCCACCCCGAACCGCGCGCCCGCGTCGGTGAGCCACCACAGCGATTCGGTGGTCTGAGCGGCCGGGTTGTTGCCGGTGACGGCGACGAAGTTGGCGTAGTCGGGTCCGAAATAGACGTGGTCGGCTTCACGGCCGCTCATGTCGGCCTTCACCAGGTCAACCACCTTGTGCATGTCGTGGGTCGCGACCGGGATGGTAGGCCCGGAGATCACCTTGACGCGGGCCCGGTTCTCACCCCTGGTCCGTTCCCACCACCAGCACGTCGACGGATTTTCCCGGATGTCCAGCACATTGAGCGGTTCATCCGGGTAGGCGGACAGATCAATCCTGTTGACGACGGGCATCTTGGCCAACGCCGAGGGTTCCACTGTCACCGGCTTGGTGTTTCCCGGCCGCCCGGCATTCTGCATGATCTGCGCCACCAAGGGCGGCAGGGTCTGCACACCGTCGGCCAAGACCAGCGAATACTGTTGCGGCCCACTGATTTGCGGCGTGACGAGCACCGTGCCCACCGGACCGGGAGCGCCGGGGAAAGTCGCCGGCGCACCCGCGTTGGGCACTTCGGGCACCAGCAGCTCGGGCCCCACCGGCAGCGCGTCATAGAGCGCATGGCTCATCGGTCGGGCCTGACTGACCTGTTCCGGCGTCAACCCCAGCGGCAGCAGCACCGACCGGTTCGTGGCGTCGATGCGGGACCGGCGCCCCTCGCGGATCACCCACGCGTCTCCGCCATAGCTGAGCACCACGGCGTCGGAACCCTTCAACACCCGCCGGTGGCTGCTGAGATCGGGAGTGCCGTCAATGACGGTGACGGAGACCCCTTGCGACGACCCGAGGCTCGACGAAGTGGACACGGTGTCACACACCAGCCACGACGACGACGGCGGACTCTTCGGGTAGAACTGGTTCGGCGCACCCGGGATGCCCACCAGCGGCCCGTGCGGTTGGTTGGCGATCTGGCTTCCCTTCACCAAATGCGGGTTGTCCGGCCGCCCGGTGATCAGCCGTGCCGACGCCAAGTTCAGCGCGGGATACAACCGGTCCCCTACCCGGACGAAGAGCGCGCCCGAATCCCGGTCGGCGATGATCGGCGACTCGTTCAGCTGGCCCGACGGACTGATGAACGACCACAGCAACGCGCCCAGGCAGATCACCAGGGCCGCAGACACCGATGCCACCACCGCCAGCGTCTGCCGCCGGCCGGGTTCGATCTCCATGCGCACCCGCCAGCGGGTCAATGCCATCGCGGTTCGGCGCGCCAGGAACTGATAACCCGTCACCTGGGTCCGCGTGGACAATCCGAGGCCGTACCCCGACCCCCGCTGCCCGCGGCTCTCTTCAGCCACGCTAGATCACCTTCCGGTCTGTTCAGAACGCCTGGATATTGGCCGAAATATGTGGAGAAATGCTGACGACATCGATAACCGTAGGGCACCCGAAAGGACGGCGCCATACGGCCCTTACCGCACTAGATCCCCCAAGGATTCGTCATGTCTTCATTGCATCGTAGCGACCGATCGCCGTCTCGGCGCGCGGAAATGTTGCGGCCGGTTTAACGTCTCTGAGCTGGGAAGTAAACGCGCGGTGCGGTGGGCCCACGGCGAACCGGACAAGCCAGACCGCCCCGCCGTCCGCGCGCAGCGATGTTGCACGCAAGATGGGCGCCATGACTGAGCTCGCGCCGTCGCTGGTCGAACTTGCCCGTGCACTCGGCATCGCCACCGAATACCAGGACTGGACCGGCCACGACGTGCGCGTCTCCGCGGAAACGCTGGTGGCCGTGCTGGCCGCGTTCGGCATTGCCGCCCGCACCGAGGAGGAGCGCAACACCGCACTGGCCGAGCAACTCCGGTCGTACTGGGCCCGTCCGCTGCCGGCCACCATCGTCGCTCGCGCCGGCGCGCCGACGCGGTTCTGGGTGCACGTGACTCACGGCGCCCCCGCCGACGTGTGGTTGCGCCTCGAGGACGGCACGGTACGCGGCGGGGTGCAGCAGATCGACAACTTCACCCCGCCGTTCGTCCTGGACGGACGCTGGATCGGCGAAGCGAGCTTCGTGTTGCCCACCGACCTACCGCTCGGGTATCACCGCGTGCAACTGCGCTCCGGGGACGACGAGACCAGCACCGCGCTCATCGTCACGCCGGACTGGGTCGGGCTACCGGAAAGGCTCGGCAACCGTCGAGCCTGGGGCCTGGCCACCCAGCTCTACAGCGTGCGGTCCCGACGGTCGTGGGGTATCGGCGATCTCACCGACCTGGCGGACCTGGCGCTGTGGTCGGCCTACCGGCACGGCGCCGACTATGTCCTGGTCAACCCGCTGCACGCGGCGGCACCGACAACACCCATGGAGCCGTCGCCGTACCTGCCGACCTCGCGGCGCTACTTCAACCCGCTCTACCTGCGTGTGGAGGCTATTGCGGAGTTCGGCGAGCTGGCCAAACGCAGCCGAGTCCGGCAGCTGCGCACCGACGCGCAGCACCGGGCGGACCGGCGCGACACCATCGACCGGGACAGCGCGTGGCGGGCCAAGCGCAAGGCTCTCGAGCTGATCCACCGAGTGCCTCGATCGGCAGGGCGTGAGCTGGCTTACGCCGCGTTCCGGGCCCGGGAGGGCCGCGCCCTGGACGACTTCGCCACCTGGTGCGCACTCGCCGAAAAATACGGCGGTGACTGGCATCGATGGCCGAAGTCGTTGCGGCATCCCGATGCCCCCGGTGTTGCCGGTTTCGTGGACAAACACGCCGACGCGGTCGATTTCCACCGGTGGCTGCAATGGCAGCTCGACGAACAGCTTGCCGCGGCGCAGTCCGAGGCCACCCGGGCCGGAATGTCGTTGGGCATCATGCATGACCTCGCGGTCGGCGTCCACCCCGACGGGGCCGACGCATGGGCCCTGCAGGACGTGCTGGCGTCGGGCGTGACCGCCGGCGCGCCACCGGATGAGTTCAATCAGCTCGGCCAGGACTGGTCTCAGCCGCCGTGGCGACCCGACCGGCTCGATGAGCAGGAGTATCGACCGTTTCGCGCTCTCATCCGGGCTGTGCTGCGGCACGCGGGCGGAGTCCGGATCGACCACATCATCGGGCTGTTCCGGCTGTGGTGGATCCCAGCGGGCGCGGCGCCGACTCATGGCACGTATGTGCGATACGACCACGAGGCGATGATCGGCATCGTGGCGCTGGAAGCGCATCGGGCCGAAGCCGTGGTCGTCGGGGAGGATCTCGGCACCGTCGAACCGTGGGTGCGTGACTATCTATTCTTGCGCGGCCTGCTGGGCACCTCCATTCTCTGGTTCGAGCTGGATCGGGACGGAAATGGCGGTCCGCTTCCGGCCGAGCGCTGGCGCGAGTACTGCTTGTCGTCGGTCACCACTCACGACCTGCCGCCGACGGCGGGGTATCTGGCCGGCGACCACGTGCGGCTGCGCGAGTCTCTCGGTTTGCTGACCCGGCCGGCGGAAGCCGAACTCGAGGCACATCGGGCCGATCAGGACGCCTGGATCGCGGAATTGCGACAGGTCGACCTGCTGGCGGACGGGGCCGAACCCGACCCGCAGCAGACCCTGTTGGCCCTCTATCGATACCTCGGTCGAACACCGTCACGCCTGCTGGGAGTGGCATTGACCGACGCAGTCGGCGACCGGCGGACGCAAAACCAGCCAGGCACCACCGACGAGTACCCCAACTGGCGGGTTCCACTGACCGGTCCCGACGGCAAGCAGCTGCTGCTCGAGGACATCTTCACGGACAACAGGGCAGCGACCTTGGCCGACGTGATGCGAGCCGTGACGTCTCCCGCGGTCACCTGAGCATCGTCCTGTTAGCGTCGGATGTCGTGACATCCCTGAGGTGCGTCAACGGCCGTCGTGCGGCGAAAGCCCAGGTGCTCCCCGCGGCTGATGCCACCGATCCTCGCCGGGCGCGCCGATGACGGCCACGCCCTCGGTGGCGGTGGTCGCCCCGGTTGCCGACGGCGTCACCGCGGATCCGGACTGGATGACCGCCTTCGCGCTGCACCTCGAGGCCTGCAACTTCGAATCGATCATCGTCGCCGAGCACACCGTCCTGGTCACCAGGTACGACAGCGTGTACCCGTATGACCGTTCTGGACGGGTAGGGCTGGCCGCGGGCTGCCCGATTCCCGATCCGCTCGATCTGCTCGCGTTTCTGGCCGGTCGGACAACGCGGCTCGGTTTGGCCACCGGAGTCTTGGTGCTGCCCAACCACCACCCCGTGGTGCTGGCCAAACGCGCTGCGACGATCGATGCCCTCTCCGGCGGCAGGCTGCGGCTGTGCGTGGGAGTGGGATGGCTCAAAGAAGAGCTCGAGGCCTGCGGGACGCGGTTCGACAGCCGGGGCCGCAGGGCCGACGAACAGTTGGCGGTGCTGCGGACACTGTGGGCCGACCAACCGCACGGCGCTTCTCACCACGGCGAATTCTTCAGCTTCGACAACGTCATGTGCTACCCCAAACCGGTTGGGAGGCTTCCGATTCACATCGGCGGCCACAGCAGGGCGGCCGCGCGCCGGGCCGGGCGCTTCGGCGATGGCTTCCAGCCGCTCGGCGTGGCCGGGCCGCAGCTCGCCGCACTGATCGCGGCGATGCGTGCGGAGGCGTCCTCGGCCGGCCGTGATCCGGCGTCTCTGGAGGTCTCGTTGGGCCACCTGGTGACCAAGATCGACAGCGAACGCGCGGCCCGCCTGGTCGATGAGGGCGCCCACCGGATCGTGCTGGGCATGCCGTCGACCACCGATATCGAGCAGGCCAAAGACATCGTGTCGGGGTGCGCTCAGCGTCTGGGATTGGCTTCTTGAGGTCTCTTGAGGCCTGATGCCCCCTCCTGAGTGTCTTGCGCCGGCCGATCTGCTGGCGCTCAGCGATCTGGTGCACCGGTATGCGGCCCGCGTCGATGACCGCGAATTCGACGCTGCGGCCCGCCTTTTCACTGCGGCAGCCGAGCTGACGACACCCGACCCGCCCGCCACACTGACACCGGTCCATTCGCACCGGGGCCAAACGGCCATCGCCACCGCCATAGCGGCCGTCGCCCAAACCATGCGCACCGAACACGCGATCGTCGGGGAGGTCTATGAGCAGGCATCAGGGCCGGGTGTCGCGCGAGGGCGTATCACCTGCATCGCGCACCATTGGAGCCGGCGCGGCAATGACCTGGTCGACGTGGTCTGGCATCTGCGGTACGACGACGAGTACCAGCTCACCGAATCGGGCTGGCGAATCAGCAGTCGCGCCTTGACGATCAACGCCATTGAAAGCCGGCCGGTACGCCGATTGCTGCCGCGCGACCAACCTCCGCCGGCGTGAGCGCCGCTGGCTCCGCGTACATGCGCTTGCACCCCACGGCAAGCGATGTCGTTTGGCCATGCGGCATTTCGGGTAATTCCGAAGTTGCTGACCGATCCCGTCGGTTTGCCGGCCCGGAGACCGCACAGTGCAGGAGGCGTTCATGGGGAGCATCTCGCGCCATGCCATCCACCGACGTCCATATGCCCGCGACTCGGCGGAACGCGTCAACGATGCCCAGCATGCGCCCGGTCTGGTTGTCGTCGTCGGTGCCGTACTGGCTTTCGTGGTGTCCCTTGCCAATTTCGCACTCGGACAGGTAGGACTTGGCCTCGCGGCCGCCATCGGCGGACTGCTCTCGTTCGGCGCCGGTCTGGCTTGGCTTGCCATGGAGCGCAGGCGAATTCGCGAAGCCGAACGGCAGCGCCCGTTCGGCCAGCCGGAGCGGCCGGAGCGGTAGCAGTACCGGCTACTGCAAAGCCGCGAGGTTGTCCACCGAGTTCTGAATCTCGCGGCGCAGAACTCTGGCGACGAGACGCCCAACCGGCCCGCCGAGCAGACCGCCTTTCAGGTCAGCCGTCAGATGGAAATCCGACCCGGGATGGTTGGCGGCCACGGTCACCGTGACAGCGATCCGGATTCCGCCCCGACCGCAGCCATGCAGTTGAATCGAGGTCGGCTCGTCATACTCGGTGACGGTCCAGTGAACGACGTTGCGGAAACCCTTCACCTTGATCAGTGACGAGACGCGGACGCCCTCGTCGATCGTCGACGGCACCTCCCCGCGCCACCCTCCAAAAATTGTCATCCATTCGTCGAATCGGTGCAGGTCGGAGGCAATTTTCCAGGCAGACTCCGGATCGACGTTGGATGACGTTGACACCTCTACGTGCGCCATGTGTTAACCCGCTCCCTGGTTCGGCGGCCCCCGGGCTCCAGACCGGCCGTAGCCGGGCCATGCGTTCGGGGTTACATACCCAGGCGCCGCGGGCCGATAAACGCCGATAGACTCCGATAAACCCCGACAATCCGCCGGGCCGCCGTCCGCGCCGACGAATCCGGCCGATCGCCGGCCCAATCCCATTGCCGCAGAAGCAGTCGCAAGCCAACCGTTACCCTCGCCGGCTTGCGGCTAAATTCCTTTCCAGGCGGTATCCAACTGAGCGGCCACATCGATGACCTGGGCGGCCTGCGATTGCGGTGAATCGATCTCCTCAGCGACGTACTGGGCGATGAACCGTCGGATCTCGCCGTCAACGCCGGCCAGAATGCGCAGCACCTCCCCGCGAATCGATTTGGACGACACGTTGACGGTGATATCGGAGGGACGCGGTTTGGCGACGTCGACGATCAGCAGCAGCGGCTCGGCAGCACGTGCGGTGGCGCGCAGCGCGATATCTCCGGCCACCTTGAACCGTTGCTTGTCGAGCCGGAGGTCCAGTAGCAGGTCGATCGACAGCGGGATGTGGATCACAAACGTGATGAGGTCACCGAGCTTTCGGGTCACACGCGGCTCGTTGATCTTGACATGCGCGCTGACCTTGGCGATCCCTCCGGGGCCTTGGGCGATCGGTTCCATGTCGAATTCGCTGCCGGCAATTTCGGCGAATGATGCCGCCACCCGCTCCGGTGTGACGGCAACCTCGAAGAATCTGCGGCCGAAGTCTTCGTAGGTGAGGTAATCGTGATGTTGCATAGGCTTACACCGTCTCACGTCAACTGCCGTAACGGTCGCTGATCGGTTCGCGTCGCGCGAAAATTTGACGTCATTCGACGTCGGATGGACCAGCGGTCCAGTCCCCCACCGCCGCAGTGTGATCTGCGACATCTGCTGCGCGTTGTGAACAACGCCACAAGCGGCCGCTTCGATTCGATAAGTCGGGCGGCGGCCTGCCACGCTGGAAGTACCTGGAGGTGTTTGGAGTCTCATGTGCGCCCACGAAAATCCTGATCAGCGCTCGGTCGCAACCCGGATCGAGGGACTGCTGACCTGGCTCGGCGGCGGACACTGGGGTGAACTCGGTGAGCGTCACGAGCGGTCAACCCACGCCGTTGCCGGCGCCGTGGTGGCCTTCGGATCCGGGCTGGCCTGGCTGGTGGCGAGCTTGGCGGTGAGCGAATCGACGGGCTCGCCCACCTGGGCCGTCGTTGCCGTCACCCTCGTGTTCGCCCTGCTGGTCGGCGCGGTGGTCCGCGGTACCGCTGGCGGACCAGGCCGGGGCCGTTCCGGCATCGCGGGACGCGTCGGGGTCGCGCTCGCCGTCGGTGTCGTGGTCGGCGAGCTCGCCGCGCTGGTTGCGTTTTCTGGCGCCGTCGACCAGCGCCTCGACGAACGGGCCCTGCGCAACGCGGACTCGGTGCCCGCTGTCGCACAGGCGTCGGCGTCGCTGCAACAGTCCCGTGCCGCGCGGGCCGCGCTCGACAACGGGGTCGAACAGGCCCGGGGGCATCTGGACACGGCTCTGGTGGTGGCGCGCTGCGAATACCACCCCACACCGGGTTGCCCGCAGACCAGGATCACGGGCGTTCCCGGTCAAGGACCCGAAACGCGAACGGCCAACGAGCTTCTCGCCGATGCGCAGCGCGAATTGGACAATGCGTTGGCGGCCCGCGACCGTCAGGCACCCGAACTCGACGCCAGGGTGCGGGAGGACCAGGAGGCCCTCAACACGGCTCGCCACGCGGTGGTCGCCGACGCGGGCCGCGGGCTGGGCACTCGCTGGGAAGCGATGAACGGGGTAACCCTCGCCAGCGCAGGCGCGTTGGTGCTGCGGGCGCTGCTGATCGCGTTCTTCGCGCTGGTGTATCTGCTGCCGCTGATCCTGCGGCTATGGCGTGGTGAGACGACACATGACCGCCACGCGGCCGCGCGCGCCGAGCGGGACCGCGCCGAACTCGAGGCCGAGACCGCCATCGCGATCAAACGCGCCGAAGTTCGCCGCGCTGCCGAAATTATGTGGGCCGAGCATCAACTGACCCAGACCCGCCTGGCGATCGAGGCACAGGCCGAAATCGACCGCGAACAGCAACGCCGTCGTGTCATCGAAGCGCTGGAGCTTCCGGTGCGGGCGTCGTCGCAGCGTCCTTTTGAAGCAGTCGAGCCAGTCGAGGAAGTAGAGGAAGACATGTATCTGCCTATCGCGGCCGAAGCAGAGGCCGCCAGCCGCGCCGTCGCCCAATTGCCGGCTGGAACAGCGGATCGCCTCGCTCAAACACCGGAACAGCTTCCGGCGCAGGTCGACTCGAGCGGCACGGTGGCAGCCGATGAGACCGAGCGCGGCGGCCCGCTGATTCCGTCGATTCCGGACGCCACCAAGGCGGCGGCGCGATGGATTCGGCCGTTGATGCCCCCGTTCGTGGCGCGGGTGATCGACAACACCGCTCAGCCGCTGCGCACCGCACGGCAGGTGTTCGAAGAGGTCGAAGAAATCGCGTTTTCGTTCAAGCGCACCCGCAAGGTCACCGTCAACTCCGAAAGTTCCGACAGCTCCGACAGCTCCAACAGCTCCAACAGCAGACGTGAGCCGGCGCCTCAATCCCCCGTCGCGGAGGCCCCAGCCGGCGTGAACCGGATCGAATCGTCACGTGGCGAGGCCGATACCGGCAGCTACGACGGAAACTACGAGGGGCTGAGCCGCAGCGAGCGATACCAGCCGTTGGAGCAATCTCCGGAAGATCTGGCCGGGTTGCCGATGGGATCGACCGGACGTGCGAACCGGCGTGGGCTGGTCGGGCGGGAGCGACCGGCCGAGCTGAGTTCCCCCGATGGTCCGCGTCAGCTGCCCCCCGGTAAGTAACCCCGGTAAGTAACATGGTGCGACACACGCTGGTCGGCAGCATGCCGGGTCAGGTCGCATAGGATTCTGTCAGCGATGGTATCTCTGCAGGCGCCATCCTGACGGTGCCCACCAGCCCCGGCATAACGACGGACAAGGACAGGATCTCGTGGGTCTCTTGACGGCAGCACAGGACGCGTTCTCACGGTGACATCCCGATTGCCGATCGCAATGCCGGCGGCCTCATGAAGGTCAGCCTTTTACTGGCGGACGCAGCGCAGGCCGACCCCCAGTCGGGTAAGGTCCACGCCCTCGGGCTGGGCTGGCGGCAATGCCAAACACCCACTCCTCCTTTCGCTTTGGTGCTTTTTCTGGACATCGACTGGGATGAGACCAACCAACAGCACAAGTTGACGTGCCAACTGCTGACCACCGATGGAGATCCGGTGGTAGTGACCGGGCCACAAGGCCCGCAGCCCATGCTGTTCGAAGCCGCCGCCGAGGCAGGCCGGATGCCCGGGGCGATTCATGGCACTTCGGTCCGGATGCCGCTTGCCCTCAACATCCCGCCGGGAATTCCGTTGGAACCGGGACTCTACGAGTGGCGGGTGGAGGTGGAAGGCTTCGAGCAGGCCACGGCGGTTGAGGCTTTCATCGTGACCGGCGGAGGCCATTCGCCGATGGGTTTCGACTAAGAAGAGCTTCTGAAATAGCCAGGTTACCAACCGCTTTCCTAGAATGACGGCGCCATCGGCAGGACGGCAGCCTGACGAGTTACCGCACGGTCAATTCGAGACGCTCGAGGCGGCGCACCAGGATGCTCGGCAACCACTGCCCGACATCGGCGGCCTCGATCACCGACGTTCGTTCGAGCAGCTGGCGCACAACGATCTGGGCCTCCAGGCGTGCCAGCGCTGCGCCGACGCAGAAGTGCGCGCCCTTCCCGAAACTGATGTGGCCCTTGCCTCGTCCGCGGTCAAGGCGGAATTCACCTGGCGTTTCGAACTGAGCCGGGTCGCGGTTGGCCGCGCCCCACAACAGCAGCAGGTGCGAATCAGCCGGCAGGTCCATCCCGGCGAGGCTGGTGTCGTGTCGCACGTGCCGGTAGTGACCCCGAAAAGGCGCCTCGTAGCGCAGCGTCTCCTCGATAAAGGCTCCGAGCCGGTCCGGGTTGTCGCGCACCTGCCGCTGGATGTCCGGACGGGTTGCCAGTATCCAGGTCGCACTGCCCAGCAGCGAGGCGGTCGACTCTCCCCCGGCGGCGAACAGGGTGACCATCATGACTTGGGCGGTGAGCGTGTCGATTTCGCCTGATGCGCAGGCGGCGGCAAGCTCCCCCAGCAAATTGGCCTGCGGACCGGCCGCCGCCCGGCTGAATTGCTCGGAGATGTAGCCGCTGAGCTCCATCACGGCGATGCCCGCGGCGGCGAGTTGCTCGTGACTGACCAACCCCTCGAGCAGTTGCGTGGCCGCGTAGCCCCACTTCACCAGCTGGGTCGTGTCCGCGTCGGGCACGCCGATGAGTTGGGCCACGACCATCATCGGCAGCCGGTTGGCCATCGCACCCATCCATTCGATCCGGCCGTCGCGCAGCCCGTCGACCCAGAGCCTGCTTGCGGTCTGGGCGGTAAACTGCTCGATGGCGCGGATTCGCTTGGCCGCCAAGTGGCGCACCAACAGCTTGCGATGCAGTGCGTGGGCAGGATCGTCGGCGGTGGCCAGCACATGGGTCGGCCCGCCGAGCGCGTCCATCTCGAACGGCTTGACGGTGCCGTCGGTCGTGTAGGTCATCGCGGCCGTCAGGTTCGAAGAGAAGTCCTCGGGGCGGCTGACGGCGTCGTGCACGGCATCCCAACCGCATACGGCATAGAACGAGGAGTCAGCGATGCGATGGACCGTTCCGGCGGCATGCATGCGCTCGTACAGAGGGTAGGGATCTTGCAGGCATTCGGCACCGAAGAAGGTGCTGGCATCGATGGAGCATGTCCGGAGTCCGGCGGAACTCATCCGGTGATCCATCGCCCGCTCTGGGCGACGGCCCCGGCGGCACGGCGAACACTGCACACGGGTGTCATTGCGCGTCCTTTCTACGTGGTATGCACTCGGGCCGATCGACCGAGAATTCATCCGCGGCATGGCTCAGCAGGGACCTTCACCAGAGTGGTCGGTGGACACACCGGGCGTCAACGACGCGGCGACAATTGAACGACAATTGAAACGGGCATTGCCCGATGCCCCGTCGGGTTGTCTCACCGCGAGGCTCAGACCTGCGGGGCCGGCGGCATTGACCGCCGTCGCTGTCTCAGCTTCGAGAAAAACAAGCTGCTATTCCGTTGGGCCGTCAACGTCGCATTGCGCTCGGCGTTGCTCAGCGTGTCCAGGCGGGCGAGTCGGCCGCACTGCGCAAAGCTGAAACGATGCGGTCTTCTTTTTCCACGAAGCGCTCAGTCGGCGTGGGCACCGAGATCGCGATCACGTTGTCGCCCAACGCTCGTCCGGCGATGGCGGCCGCCGAAATCCCCGGGGTGTGCTCGTCGCGATCGAAAGCAATTCCGGTGCTTCGGATTTCAGCGATTTCACGACGGAGTGCCGCGGCGACTTCGGGGGTGAAGCTGGCGAGGGCGGCCGCTGCGGCGGTCTCGTCAAGTGCGGCGAGCGCCGCCTTTCCGTTGGCGGTCCCGTTCAGCGGGAATCGGACGCCGATTGCCGAGACGGCGCGGAGCCGGTGTGACGACTCGATTTGGTCGATGAACCACATCTTCTGGCCGCGCAGAATTGACAGGTCGACGGTCTCGCCGCCGGTGGCGGTTGCCACTCGCTCGATGGTCGGGCGGAATACTGCCGCGATATGGGCTCCGGTGGCGTTGCCGAAGCCCAGCAGGCGTTCACCGAGGGAAAAGTGGCCACGGTCGTCGACGCTGGCCAAGCCGACTTCGACGAGACCGACCAGCAGGCGGCGAGTGGTCGACTTGGCCAGCTGTAAGCGCTCGCTGAGGTCGACCAGACGCAACTGGCCCGGATCGGCGGCGATTTCGTCCAATGCGGCTGCCGCTCGGCGCAACACCTGGATACCCTCGTCGCGATTCGTCCGGGCATTTCGTTCCGTTCGCGGCACAATTCCACTATAGTGGTCCGCATCGTGAACTTTAAAGAACCGAAATGTGGATCAGAGGAGATCTGGTGAGCGCACTTCCTGGCGGGCGACACTTTTTCCGCGGCGATGACGGTTACGAGGCCGCACGCCGTGGCTCGGTGTGGCATCAACGAGTGCCCGAACGTTATCCCGAGGTGATTGTGCAGGCTGTCGATGCCGACGACATCATCGCGGGCCTGCGCTACGCCAGGGCCAACGGCCACAAGGTCAGCATCGTCTCGGGCGGGCATAGCTTCGCGGCCAGCCATCTGCGCGACGGCGCCGTTCTCCTTGACGTCAGCCGTCTCGACCACGCGCGGATCGATGGCGAAAACATGACGGCCGTCGCCGGCCCGGGCAAGGGCGGCAGCCTGCTCATGGCCGAATTGCAGGCCCAGAACCTGTTTTTCCCCGGCGGCCACTGTAAAGGCGTCTGTCTCGGCGGCTACCTGCTGCAAGGCGGGTACGGCTGGAACAGCCGGATTTTCGGCCCCGCCTGCGAAAGTGTCATCGGACTCGACGTCATCACCGCCGACGGCGAGCAGATCCATTGCGACGCAGACAATCACCCCGATCTGTACTGGGCCGCCCGCGGCGCCGGCCCGGGCTTTTTCGGGGTCGTCACGTCGTTTTACCTCAAGCTCTATCCCCGCCCGGCCGTCTGCGGCACCAGCGTGTATGTGTACCCGTTCGACGTGGCCGACGAGATCTACACCTGGGCCCGCAACGTCAGCGCCGACGTGGATCGCCGCGTCGAGATGCAGATCCTGGCCACCCGCAGCGTCCCCGAGATGGGTCTCGACATCCCGGCCATCGTGATGGCCTCGCCGGCGTTCGCCGATTCCGAAGAAGAAGCCAAAGCCGCCCTCGCGGTATTCGACAGCTGCCCGGTCATCGATCGGGCGCTGGTGAAAAACCCCTATATGCCAACGGATTTGCCCACCTGGTACGACGTGGTGATGACCCACTACCTGGGCGACCACCGGTACACCGCGGACAACATGTGGACCTCGGCGTCGGCCGACGAACTGTTACCGGGCATCCGCACCATCCTCGACACGCTGCCACCGCACCCGTCGCACTTCCTGTGGCTGAACTGGGGGCCGTCCCCGGCCCGCCAGGACATGGCCTACAGCATTGAAGACGAGATCTACCTGGCGCTCTACGGCTCCTGGAAGGACCCGGCCGACGACGACAGGTACGACGACTGGGCGCGGTCCAACATGGCGGCGATGTCGCACCTGGCCACCGGCATTCAGCTCGCGGACGAAAACCTCGGCCAGCGGCCGGCTCGGTTTGCCACCGATGCGGCCATGGCGCGACTGGACCAGGTACGGTCGACCTACGATCCCGACGGCCTGTTCAACAGTTGGATGGGACGAATCTGATGACCGGCGATCTCTACCTGGGCTATCGCAACGACGACGCCAAAACGCCGTTCGCCAAGTTCTTCAAACCCGAAATGGCGGCCCTGCCAACGCATGTCGTCGAGGCGCTACAGCATGGCCCGCAAGGCGGAATGGCGTTGTTGGCATTCGAGGACGCCGCAACCGTTGCCGACGAGGGCTATCACCAGACCGAGAACGGTTACGGAATTCTCGAGGACGGCAGCTTCCAGGTCTCGGTCCGCACCGATATGCCCGGAGTCACCCCGGCGATGTGGGTCTGGTGGTTCGGCTGGCATGGGTGCGACGCCCGGCGGTACAAGCTGTGGCATCCGCGAGCGCACCTGTCGGCCGCCTGGAAGGATGGTGACGACGCGGGCCGTCAAGGCAGTCAGCGCTACCTCGGCCGCTGGTCGATGATCAGCGAGTACATCGGTTCGGCAATGCTCAATGCCGCAATCCAATTCGTCGCACCCTCGGCCCTGGGCCTGCCGCCAGATTCCGACGATGCGGTGGCGATCTGTGCCCGGCTGGGCTCGGGTGACGCTCCGGTGGACGTCGGATGGTTCGTCCACCAGATTCGGTCGACGCCGGGCGGCTCGGAGATGCGTTCGCGGTTCTGGATGGGCGGCCCGCACATCGAAGTTCGCAAGGCCCCGGGTGTGGCGTCGAAGGCGGTGCGGCCCATCGCGGCACGGGTGCTCGGCAACCCGGCAGCCACCGCTCGCAACCTACTGGTGCACTGTGCACAGGAGATGAATCATCTCGCGGGATTCCTGGCCGAACTCCACCAAGACTTCGGTGACGAATAGGCGATCCTCAGTTGTGTTGGGCAAATGCCGGGGCAACGAAGTTCTGCACTAGCAGGTGCTCGGCCTCCTCGTCTTCGCCCGGCCAATAGACCAACGACAGCACGACGCGTACCACCCATTTGGCGGCTTGCTGATCACCGCCGGCGAGGCCGGCAAGGTCGGTAGCAAACTGGGCGGTAAGCGGCGACTCGGCGAGCCAGGCCACCTGACGAGTGCCGCCGCGAATCGAACCGACCATGAGCTGGCACAGCGGGTCCGAGCGGATTTGCTTGATGGTCAACATGATTGCGGTGACGAGGCGTTCCACCCCGCTCAGCGGCTCGACGGCCGTGCGCACCGAGTCCACAATGCGGTGCGCGGTGCGCCGGACGACGGCGTTACGGATCTCGGTTTTTCCACCGACGTAGCGGTAGATGGTCGCTCGGGAACAATGAACGCGGGTGGCCAGCTTGTCGATATCCAGCGCATTGAGTCCGTCGCGGGCGATGAGGTCGGTTGCGGCCTCGTAGATCCGCTCGGCGGCGGCTTCGCGGCGGTCCGCTCCGAGGAGCCAATCGTCGACGGGCACGTGGTATCGCGTCCTTTCGTCGAGAACGTCGAGAGCATCGAGAGCATCGAGAGCATGGGCAAATTTTCTAAGGTTGAGACAAAGGTAACACCTTTTCTCACCATTGGTGCAGGTCCCGTTCTCGTGCTGAGACGGCCCCCGGCCGGGGCCCCCACCGACCCATTTCAACTTGTCGCCATGCCGTTGACCTGCATGTTTCCGTTGGTCAGGGTAGTTGGACGACTTCTTCGTCACCGGGCTCGCCGGCTGCCGGGCGGTCGTGGGCTGTCGTTGGCGGCTGCTGGATGAGGAGGCTGGGCGATGAACTTTTCGGTACTGCCACCGGAGATCAATTCGGCTCTCATATTCACCGGGGCGGGCGCGGAACCGCTGTTGGCGGCCGCGACGGCCTGGGGCGGGCTGGCGCA